>LNFB01000234.1 GCA_001464385.1 Deltaproteobacteria bacterium Ga0077550
GCCGTCGGCCGCGAGCGACGCACGAATCGCCGACGCCTCCGGCACCTCGATCGCGTCGAAGATCCCACCGTTGGGCAGGAACAGCCCTCGCTGACCGTCGCGGGGGTCCTTGAGGTCGGGGCGCCAGCTCTCGGCGTTGATCCGGAACTCGCGGGCGACGTGCGTGCAGACGACGTCGTCCTGCGCGAAGGGAATCGGCGCGCCCGCGGCGATGCGGTACTGCAACGCGACGAGATCCAGCGGCTCGAGGCCGTCCTTCGTACGGATGCGGTGCGCCGCCTCCGTCACCGGGTGCTCGACCTGGATCCGCGTGTTCATCTCGAGCAGGTAGAAGTGCCCGTCCTTGAACATCACCTCGACCGTGCCGGCCCCGGTGTAGCCGACGCGATCCGCGATCTCGACCGCGATCGCACAGATGCGCTCCTCGAGCCCGTCGTAGCGGCGCAGCAGGGCCGGCGGCGCCTCTTCTTGGATCTTCTGGCTGGCGCGCTGCTCGCTGCAGTCGCGCATGCCGAAGTGCCGGGTGTTGCCGAAACGGTCGCGGACGATCTGCACCTCGAGGTGGATCGTCTCGGGGATGTTCTGCTCGAACATCACGCCGTGTTGCCACCCGTTCGCCATGATCTCCGCGAGGACCTTCTCGACGGCGCCGGGGATCGCGGTGGGCGAGGCGGCCAGCGCTTGGCCGCGACCGCCACCGCCGTTGGCGGCCTTGAGCCGTCCGGGGAACTGGAAGCGCCCGGCCGAGTGGGCTCGGGCGATGGCGATCGCGATCGCCTCGGCGTCGGTCTCGTCGATCACGATCCCCGGCGTGACCGCGTTGGGATCGATCGCCTCGCCGAGCAGCCGGAACTTGCGCTTGTCGCCGGCCCGGACGACGACGTCCTGCGTGGGTCCGATGAACACGATGCCCGCGCGGCGGAAGTGCTCGATCGCCGACGCGTTCTCGGCCAGCGGCCCGTAGCCGGGATACAGCGCCGATCGGGCCAGCTCGGCCTGGGCCGTGGCGCCGAACCGTGCGGCGTAGGCTGCGAGCACGTTCCGCGCGATCTGATCGAAGCTCGCGTAGGTCTCGCGGAACGAACCCGCCAGGCCGATGCAGAACCCGCCGTGGGCCTCGGCGAGGCGCACCTGCAGCGCGCCTTGGTCGTCGGCTTCGCTGAAGAGCACCACCGGGATCGCGCCGTAGGCCACGGCCTCGCGCACCGCCCGGACGCCCATCTCGCCCTTGTCGGCGACGATGATGTAGCGCAGGTCGCCGTCGCCGACGCTCGTGGCCGGATAGGTGCGCAGATCGTAGGTCGCCAGATAGAGGAGATCGGCGATCCGCGGCGCGCTCGCGTGCAGTGCCGTGGCCTCGGCGCGGAGCCGGTCACGCAACGCGGCCGTCGCCGCTTCGTCCCGCGCGAGGCCCACGAGCAGCCGAAGGCCCGCGTCGGATTGCCCGGCGTCGCGCTCGAGGATCGCCGCGAGGTCGGACAGCGTCACGCTTGCGGTCTCGCGGAGGAAGTCGGCCGGCGTGGGGAGCGACGCACGCGCGGCGGAGATCCGCGTCAGCAATTGCTCGAGCCGTGCGGGTGCGTCTTCGCTGCGCGCGACGAGGCTGTCCTGCCACGCGAAGTACCGCAGCCAGGTCTCGCCGTTGGCGATGAAGTAGCGCAGCGCCACGAGCCGCTGTCCGAGCGCACCGAGCGGGAGCGAGCGGAGATCCGCGATGCGGGCGTCGGGGAGACCCAACACCGTCGCGAGGGCCTCCTTGGCGCCGACGTAGCCGCCGGCGGGGCCGAGCACGGCGGACATGGCCCGGGCGATCTCGGGGTCTCGGCGATCGGTGACGGTGGTCGGCTGGTCACGCAAGGCGCTGGGGAGGGTATCGCAGTTCTCGGGGGATCGAGATGTGGCGGCGGCCTCGCCCGCTGAAGCGCGCGCCACGGCGTCCGCGGTCGGGGAGCGGTGCCCGGGGTCGTGCGGATGGCTCGGTGGTTCAACGCACCAAGATGAACGGTTGCATTGAGGGCGCGGTGGCGCGGGCTTCAGGGCGCCGGCGCGAGCCGGGCGTGGTAGAGCGCATGCTCGCCGTCCGGAACGTCGACCTCGTACACGACGTCGAGGTCGTCCGCGGAGGAGAACATCCAGGTCAGGGAGATCGAGCTGTCGCGGACCCGCGGGGCGATCGTCGCAGCCGAGCCGTCGCGGTAATCATGCAGGACGAGTCGGCCGTACCCGTCGTGCTCGTCGTGCAGGGCGAGCACCCGACGGTCGTTCAGGAGTAGGGAGTACGGCTCGTGCACGCCGGGCGCGAGGAGTTGAGCCGGGCCTCCGTCGTTGCTCGCGAACCACAGTCCTCGATCGGATGAATACGCGCCGGCGTAGATCGTGAGGCCGTGGGCGTAGCCCTGCCCTCGCGGGTAGCAGTCGCGACACGACAGGACGGGTTCTGGTGCCTGGCCCTCCCACCACCGCGAGAATTCGACGACGTTCGTGGTGTCGGGCCGGGACGCCAACCAGAGCATCCCGTCTTCGGTCATGCCCACGATCGAGGTCCCCGTGGGCGGCACGATCGGCCGCGCGTCGCGTGCCCAGAACCACTTCGGCTCGGGGAGCTGAGGCCAGCCGAGCACCGCCGCATCGGCCGTGAGCATGTTCGATACCGACGCCGGGAACGCGTCGTCGAGCACGACCTCGGTGCCGGTCTGCCGGTCGCGCAGAATCACTGCCGTGAGGCCGTCGGCGACCCCGTCGTCGGGCCGGTAGAGCAGATGGGTTCGCGAACTCTGGAAATCGAGGACGCCGTCGAGAACGATCTCGCTGGTTCCGGTGGCGAGACGGTAGCTCGACACGGCACCGCCTGCGATGGTCACCATGATCTCGTCGTCGAGGGCCAGGTATCCGTAGCTCCCCTCTGGGCTCGGCAAGAGAAGTTCATCGACGAGGGGGTGAACCTCGAGCTGCCCCGGTCCAAGCGATCGGACTGCGACGAGCTGTCCGATCACCTCGCCGGTCGCGACGTCAGGGGCGATGAGTCCCCATTCCGTTTCGTAGTAGCCACAACCGCGCCGGGCCAGCACGGAAGGTGACGGATCGTCGAGATGATCGAGCTGCACCAGGCTATCCATCTGATCGCAGCCGAGCAGCGTCTCCTCCCACACGAAGACCCACTTCAGGTGCGGGGGCAGGTCCGTGACCTGCTCACCGCACGCAGACACGACGACCGATCGTGCGGGATACTCCGGTTCAGGCGCGTCGTCCTCGACGTCCTCGATGTCGGTCGCGATGTGGATGCGGAAGCCATCGCCGTCGAACGGCTGCACCATGCCGACCGCCTCGTCGTCCGCGAGATCCAGCAGCTTCACCGCGCCGTCCTGCTCGCACCGTGGCTCGAACTCGACGTCGCCCACGACGACGCTCTCGGCGCAGCCGAGCCCGAGCAAACCGATCAACCAGCCGCGCCGCATCGTCACGGGTGCAGCATGACACAGCGGGTTCGCGGCCGCTGGATCGAAAGCAGCGGGGGGGGGGCGGTCGGGGTGGGATCAATCCTCCTCCCGCGTATCCGACAACCCCCCCGCCGAATCCGGCCGCGCCTCGCCCCCCGCTTCCGCCGGAAACAGCGCCTTGTGCCCGAACTTGCTCCGCACCGCCGATAGCACCCCCTGCAGCCGCACGGGCTCGACGATCCCCCGCGCATTCGGCTCGGGCGGGAGCAGATCGAGCTGCGCGCCCTGGACCCCGCGCGGCACCAGGTCCCCCGCGCCGACCCCCGTCAATCGAAAGCTCCGACCCTCGATCTCGACCCCCTGCAGCAGATCGCACGCCGCCTTGTAGAGCACCCGCGCGTCGTCCGTCCCCGGCCGCAATGTGCATTGTCGGGTCTCGGTGCGGAAGTCCGTGTCCCGGATCTTCAATTGCACCCGCTTCGCCACCACCGACTTCGCCACCAATCGATCGGCGACGCGGGTGGCCTGCGACAGCAGCTTGCGGCGAATCGCCGCCTCGCCCACCACGTCGACCGCATACGTGTCCTCGTGGCTGATCTGCTTGCGATCCCGCGACGGTACCACCTCCCGCGGATCCATCGCGTGGGCGAGCTCGTGCAGGTGCACGCCGCTGCTGCCGAACCAGTGCTCGAGCGCCGGCCGGCCGACGCGCTCGAGATCCGCGATCGTGGTGATCCCGTGCGCGCGCAGCCGCTCGGCCGTCTTGGGCCCGACGCCCCAGAGCTCCTCGATCGGCAGCGGTCGCAGGAATTCGAGCTCGGCGCCCGGCGGGATCTCGGTCAGCCCGTCGGGCTTGCGGTGGCCGCTGGCGATCTTCGCCAGGAACTTCACCGCCGAGATCCCCACCGAGCACGTCAGGCCAGAGGTGGCGTCGCGCACCGCCGCGCGGAGCTTCTCCGCCGCGACGGCCGGCGCGCCGAACAGCCGCGTCGTGCCGGTCATGTCGAGGAACGCCTCGTCGATCGACAGGCCCTCGACCACCGGCGAGAACTGATCGAACACCTCGAACGCGCGGTCCGACGCCTCGGCGTAGGCCTCGAAGCGCCCGGGTAGCACGACCGCATGCGGGCACAGGCGCAGGGCGACCGCCATCGGCTGCGCCGAGCGGCACCCGAACTTGCGCGCCTCGTAGCTCGCCGCCGCCACGACCCCGCGCCGCGCGACGCCGCCGACGAGCACCGGCTTGCCGAGCAGCCCCGGGTCGTCGCGGATCTCCACCGACGCGAAGAACGCGTCCATGTCGACGTGGAAGATGGTGCGCGGCTCGTCCACGGCGGGGGACGATCATGGGCGATCGTCGCGGGGCGGGCCAGGGGGATCCACGGCGGGGTGTTCAGGCGCCTGCACCGCCCCTGCCCATCCTCGCGAGCCCTCGGGGCCGGACGGGTCGCCTCGCGCAGGCCGGCACGTGCACGACGTCCACGTCAACGCGCATGGTCGGGCGGGTCGTCGGATCGAGCACTCCGATGGCCGGCCGACGTGGAGCACGTCGAGCCGGGTGCACGCGGGCAGCGTCCCGTCGCCCACGGCAACCCGCAGGTGTGTGGGCGGGCTCGCGTCGTCGGTCCACGCCGGCGTGACCAGGCGCGGCGTGGGCAGCCGGACCACGCGCTCCGTCTCGATCGGTGTCGCGTGCACCCGCTCGATCGCGAACCGCTCGTCGAGGACGATGGCGGTGGGCGCCGCCGCGGTCGCGAGGGCGGCGAGCGCGAGCAGGCCCGCGTGCGCCCAGTGCTCGCGGGGATCGGCGACGAGGTTCGCGAGCGTGCGTTCGAACATCTGCCAGGGTGCGCGCCGGCGATGGCGGATCACCGGGGGCACGGTCGCAACGCGGACCGCGGGCGCAGCTGACACCTCGCTCGCCGCGGCCCACCCCGCCCGCGATCACGGGGTCCACTGCGACGTCCGGTCCTCGCGCTCGTCGCAGTACCCGCACCGCTCGTCGCCCCAGAAGTCCTCGTCGCGCTCGTACTCCGGCGCGAAGGTGTCCTCGAGCAGCGTGCGTCCGTCGAGCGTCATGGTGATCTCCACGTCCTCGGGCCCACGCACCGACTGCGAGCGATCGTCGTCGTGCCAGTCGCTGTGGTCCGCGATCGACACGCGGAGCGCCTCGACGGGCGCGTCGGGATCCCACGTGTCGCCGGCCTGTCGCGGGGTGAGGTCGACGACGATGTCGAACGCATCTCCGCCGGTCACGACCGGCTCGCTGCACCCGCTGTCCCGCAGCCCGGCCGCGATGTCGCAGACCAGCACGTGCGACGTCCCCTCGAGGACGAACTCGAGCTGGTACGCGCCCGGCACGATCGTGCTGCCGTCGGCCGGCGCGGCCGTCCACTCGAGGCCGCCGTCGCAGCCGATCTCGTTGCAGGGCACGATGCACGACGCGGCCGCGGCGGCGAGGGCGGCGACCAACGACAGGACGGGGCGAGCGGCGCGCGCGAGGAGTGCCATGACACGAGAGTGCCCCGACCCGAACGAACGATCACCCGTCGATGCGACGCCGTGATTTCACCGCCCCTGCGCTGCGCGCACCCGCGCGAGCAGCTCCACCGCGTCGCGGGTGTCCTGGTGGTCGTCCCCCAGCGTCTCCCGGCAGATGCGATGCGCCTCGTCCGCCTCGCGCAGCGCCGCCTCGGTGTCGCCCGTGGCGAGGTGGGACTCGGCGAGGTTGTAGGCCTCGAGGGCGACGTTCGGGTGCTGATCGCCGAGCGCCGCGCGGAATCCGGCCTTCGCACGGCGGTGGAGGTCGATGGCGCGGCGATGGTTTCCCTCGCCGGCCTCGACGTTGGCGAGCGTGAGCACGGCCGCCATCGTCTCCGGGTGCTCCTCGCCGAACAGCGCGACCGACTCCGTGACCACGAGCTCGCTCGCCGATCGGGCGAGGTCCAGCTCGCCGAGGGCGACGAGCACCGTCGCGTAAGCCATGCGAGCGCCGCGGGTCGTCGCGCTGATGCCGAGCTCGGCCTCGGCGATCGTCAACGCCTCGAGCGCGTCGGCCCGCGCCTCTGGCAGGCGTTGCAGCGCGACCAGCACGCTGGATCGCGTCTTCAAGGTGTAGACCTTGTCGTTCACGTCGGCGCGCGACCTCGCGGCGCGCACGTTCTCCTCGGCCAGGGGCAGCGCCTCCTCGACGCGACCGAGTCGCATCAACGCGTCGGCGATGCCGTCGCGGGCGTGGATCGCCGTGAACGCCGCATCGCCGAGGTCGCGCTCGGCGCTCTCCAGCGCCAGGCGAAACGACGCGAGCGCCTCGTCGTAGCGGCCCTCGAGTCCGAGCTGCTGGGCGCGCATGGCATGCAGCGTCGGGACCAGCGGGTCCCCGGGGCGGACGTCGTCGACGAGCGTGAGCGCGTGGTCGAAGGCGCGGTGGGCACCCGCGACATCGCCGACGCGCCCGCGCATCGACCCCAGGCGGGTGTCGAGGCCGAGGCGCTCGTGTGGGGTGTAGAGCGCCGCCGCGGGATCGTCGAGCAGCCGCTCGAGTCGCGCGATGGCGTCGTCGAACGCGTCGAAGGCGGTCAGGTACTGCGCCTCGACCATACCCGCGACGAAGCGGGACCGCGGTCGGTCGGTCCGGGCGGCGTGGGCGTTCAGAACCCCGATCCAGCGCCGGGCGTCGGGCTCGTCGCGGCGTTCGGTGGCCTGCGTCGCGAGCATCTCGGCGAGGCGGAACGCCTGGTCGTCGAGCGCGAGGGCCGACGCGAGGGTGAAGGCCTCCTCGAGCAGGGGTTGTGCGTCGGTCTCGCGGCCCGCGACGGCGAGCGCCATCCCCTGCTCGGCGACGCAGCCGGCCCAGGACGCGTCGTCGCGGCGCGACAGCCCGGCGCACGCGACGACGGCGGTCGCGTAGGCGTCCTGCGGGTGGCCGGCGCGCGTCAGCATGCGAGCGCGGGCGAGGCCCGCGGCGACCTCGGGATCTCCATCGGTTGCCCGGCCCGACGAGCACGCCTCGGGCTCGGCCAGCCCATCGAGGACCCGCGCGAGGGCTGCGGCAGAATCGATGCTCCCCTGCGCGATGAGGTCGAGCGCCGCGCCGTGGGCGAGCGCGAGCTCGTCGAGGCACTGCAGGCGCAGGCGGGTGACCTCCACCGTCTGGGCACACGCGTCGGTGCGCAGCGCCTCGAGGTGGGCCGCGTAGTCGTCCAATACGCCGAGCGCGTGCTCGGCGGTGCGCGCGTCGATCGGGGCGAGCTGCGCGTCGATGCCTGCTTGCGTGGAGGCTTCGCCGTGCACCTCGACGCTCGGGCGCAGGCCATGGCACGGCGGCGGATCGTCGCCGCGTGCGCCCGGCCATGCCGCGAGCATCGCCACGGCGCCGAGGCCGGCGAGCCCACCGATCGTGCGAGGTCGGGAGGTCCCACGCGAGCGTCGCAACGCCGACTCGACGCGCTGCATCGAGGCGTGACGCGCCGCCGGATCGGCCGCCAGCCCGCGGGCGACCAGCGCCCGGAGCCACCGCGGGATCGCGGGGGCCCTGGGAAATTCCAGCCGCCGCTCGGGCTCGAGGAGCAGCGCTCGACCGGGGGTCGCGTCCAGCGGTCGATGCCCGAACAGCGCCTCGTAGAACATCACGAAGTAGCTGAACTGATCGCTGGCCGCCGTCGGCTCCTCGTGCTGCCACACCTCGGGGGCGGCGTACGCCGGGGTGCCGCGGCCGCGTGCCGACGTCGCGCTCCCGCTGGCGTCGAGCGTCGGCGCGACCGCGGCGTCGTGCGGCGTCGCGGCGTCGTCGACGGAGCGCTGCAGCCGGGCCAGCCCGAAGTCCAGCATGCGCACGCGGCCGTCGTCTCCCACGAGCACGTTCTGGGGCTTGACGTCGCAGTGCAGCACCTGCGCTGCGTGGGCGAAGGCCAGTGCTTGCGCGATCTGGTCCATGACGTCGAGGATCTCCGCGAGTCGTCGCGGCGCGGCGGCGAGCCACGCCTGCACGTTGCGACCCGTGACCAGCTCGAGGGCCATGAACACGGTGCCATCCGCGGTGCCGACGTCGTAGAGCGTGGCGATGTTCGGATGCGAGAGCCGAGCGAGGAGCTGCGCCTCCCGCAGCACGCGGTGCAGCTGGGTCGCGTCGCCGATCTCCACCAGCTTGAGGGCGACGTCGCGGCCGAGCGCCGGATCGGTCGCCGAGAACACGACGCCTTGTCCGCCGCGCCCGATCTCGCGGACGGGGAGATAGCGGCGGAATCGCGGCGGCCTCGAGATGCCGAACAGCGCGGCGCGCACCCGCTCGGCGGCGATGTGCGTGGGAAGATCGCGCGCCGGGTCGCTCCCGAATCCCAAGACCACTCCGCGGAGGCTAGCAGCTCCCACGCGGTGCCGTCGAAGGCGCCGCGCGATCCGGTCGATCCTGCGGTACGCTCCGGCGCGGTGACGGCTGCGACGACGCGCATGTGCGGCTTGGATGCCCTGCGCGGGCTCGCGGTCTTCCTGATGATCGAGCAGCACATGGGCGTGTGGCTGTGGCACGGCGTCGGCAAGGGCAAGATGCTCGCGTCGGCGTGGCCGCTGGTCGCGTTCAACGCGTTGGGCGGCGGCGCGGCGCCGATGTTCATCACGCTCGCCGGCGTCGGCACGGCCCTGCTCGCGCGGGCGCGACCGACCGGGGCCGATGGCGTGCTCGTGCGCCGCGGGCTCGTGCTGCTCGCGTTCGGCTACCTGCTCACCGCCATGACGCCGAGCTGGTTCTCGTGGGGCTCGTGGTTCGTGCTCCACCTGATGGGCTTCGCGATGGCGACCGCGGTGCTGTGGCGTCGGCTGTCCGATCGCGCGCTCCTCGGGCTCGCGCTCGCCGTCATGGTCGGCGCCATCGCGGTGCAGACGGCGATCGACACCCCGCTGCAGCTCACCAACGAGCTGATGCGCGACTCCTCCGGCCCCGGCGGTGCGCTGCGGTTGGCGTTCGTCGAGAGCCAGTTCCCGATCCTGCCGTGGCTCGGGCCGTTCCTGCTCGGCATGGTCGCGGGCCGGGCGATCGCGGCCCAGGCCTTCGGGCGGATCGCGTGGCTCGGCGCCGGCGCGATCGTCCTGGGCGGCGGTGGATGGCTGGTCTCGCAGCTCGTCGCGCCCGCGCCCGAGGGCTTCGCTGGGCGGGCCTTCGCGATCCACCTCGGGTTCTTCCCGGCCTCGATCGCGATCGTCGGCCTGCTCGTCGGTGCGGTGTTGCTGGTGATCGCGTGGGTGTCGTGGCGGGACGCGAGGTCCCCGATCTCGGACCGCCATCCGATGGTCGTGCTCGGCCGCGCCTCGCTGACGCTGCTGCTCGTGCACGTGCCGCTGTTCCGCGAGGCGACCCGCCCGGTCGGCATGTGGCACGGCATGGGCGCGGGCGCGACGCTGGCGATCATCGCCGGGTTCCTGCTGCTCGCGGTGTTCCTGTGCGGGCAGTGGCAGCGCGTCGGCTACCGCGGCGGCGCGGAGTGGATCCTGCGCAAGCTCGGCGGTTAGCGCGTCGCGTTGCTGCGGTACACCGTGAGATCGTCGGCGCGGGACGTCGGCGTCAGCCACGGGCACGCGGGCAGGGGCAGATCGACGCAGGCCACGCGGATCGTCCGCCGCCGCGCGACGGCCTCGAGCGCGTCGAGCATCCGCCCGAGCCGCGCGCCGCCGAACGGGCAGTAGAGGAAGAACACCGTGCCGGCCACGATCGCGTCGCCGAGCTCCGGCGCGTCGCCCTCGACCATCGTGCACGTCGTCGTCAGTTCCATCCGCTCGAAGAGCTCGTGGGCAGCCGTCACGAGCCCCGGTTGGATCTCGAGGCCGATCGCGCGTGCGCCCGTCAGCAGGTGGACCAACGCGGTGGCGCGGCCGATCCCGGCGCCCACGTCGACGAACACGTCGGGCGCGGCGACGCCGGCGTGCTCGACGACCCGCAGGAGCGCATCCACCGGGCACGGCAGGTACGGCACGCCGCCGCGCGGGAGCTCGGGTCCGTCGTCGGGGATGCCGTCGAGGCCGAGCACGCGATCGCACCACACGTCGCGGTCCGAGGGCGGGACGGCGAGCAGCGCTGTGCGGAACGACGAAGGGTCCACGTCGCCTCGGGGATAGCGGAGCCAGCACAGGGTCGCAACCGCGACGTCGTCCCGCCTCACTCGTCCGTGCGGAACACCACCGCCCCGGTCGCGCGCTCGTCGTCGTCGACCTGCTCGCGGACCGCCACGAGGGCCCGCTGCTCGCGTTCGAGCTCGGCGAAGCGCCAGCCGGTGCTGCCGTCTTCGGCGATCTCGAGGTCCCCGCCGAGCTCGATCAAGCGGCGCTGGAGATCGGCGTCGCGGGGCACTCGACCGGTCGCGGAGCGCCACGCCGCGGCCGCGTCCTTCATCGGGAGCGTCTGGCCGAGGCCGGCGCTCACGTGCACCGCGGCCAGCAAGGCGCGCTGGCCGTTGGCCTCGAGCGCAGCGCGGACGCGGCGGCGGTGCCCGGGCACACGCAACACCGGGACCGCGGCGAGGCCGAGGGCGGTGAACAGCGGCAGCTCGGCGAGGTACCACGGCAGACCGAGGCCGACGCCCACGGCGGCGACGAGGGTGACGAACGTCCACAGCAACCCGATGCGGAGCGTCGAGCCGTCCGGGTTGCCGATGTACTCGGGCAGCGCGCGATGGAACAGCCACGCCGGAGGCACGGGCGCATCGGGTACGGCGAGCGCGGTCGTCGGGCGCAGCGCCGCGAACACATAGAAGATCGCGCCGTCCTCGGAGACCTCGACGTGACCGTCGAAGTCCACGAGCATCGAGGACAGCAACACCTCGGCCTGCGCCGGGGTGCAGCCGATGACGCGCTCGACGTCGGAGCGACCGATGCGGCCGCGGTGGGCGCGGATCTCCTGGGTGAGCAGGCGGCGCGCCGCGAGCGGATCCTCGACGGCCAGCGGCGGCCCGAAGAACACGCGGTTGATCCGCTCGTAGAGGTGCGAGTTGGATCGTCCGTCCCGCAGCGCGCGCTGCTCCGGGTCCTGCGCGAGCGCGGGGTGGGTGCTCCAGTAGAGGCCCTCGAACAGCACCTCGACCAGCCCGTACAGCAGCAGGCCCGCGCCCTCGAGCGGCGCGCCGTCCTCGGCGATGATCGCCAGCACGATGCTCCCGACGAGCAGGCCCAGGGCGAAGATGGCGGAGTAGCCGACGAGGAAGACGGTGAGCGCGAGCCGGGCCGTCCACGTCGCCACGGCGGAGGCGCCCCGAACGACGCGCGCCAAGGCGAGTTGTCGCGCGTCGCGGCGCTCGTGGTCGATCGCGAAGCCGTCGGGGAATCGAAACCGCAGCTCGCCGCGCTCGGTCACGGCGATGTGGCCGCCGAAGCGGCGGCTCAGGCGATGCAGGCCGCGCTCGGCGTCGGCCAACGCCAGGCCCGATCGCGCGGCGGCGTCGGCGACGGTGACCTCGGTCAGGCCGTCGCCCAGCGCCGTCTGCAGCCGCGTCGCGAGGTCGTCGGCAGCTCGCGCCGGCCGGCCCACCTCGGCCCCCGTCGGTAGCACCAGGGCGGTCGGTGGGTCGATGGGATCGGTCATGCTAGCCCCGCACGACCGCGGTGGGTCGCGCGAGATTCCTCGCCGTCTCGATCGCCGCGTAGTACGGGGCGAAGCACGGCCGATCCACCCAGCGCCCCGCGCCGCGCTCGCTGCGGAGCTGCCCCTGCTCCCACACCACGTTGCCGCGCGAGATCGTGATCGCGGGGACGCCCACGACCTCCATGCCCTCGTAGATGTTGAAGTCGATGTTCTGGTGGTGGGTCTTCGCCGAGATCGTCCGCGTGCCGCTGGGATCCCAGACCACGAGGTCGGCGTCGGCGCCCGGCACGATCGCGCCCTTGCGGGGGTACACGTTGAAGATCTGCGCGGCGGCGGTCGAGGTCACGCGGACGAACTCCGAGGGCGTGAGCCGGCCGGTGCGCACGCCGTGGTGCCACAGCACGCTCATGCGATCCTCGACGCCGCCGGTGCCGTTGGGGATCTTGCGGAAGTCGTCCTTGCCCATCTCCTTCTGCGGCGTGCAGAAGCAGCAGTGATCGGTGGCGGTGGTGTGGAGGCGGCCGCTCTGCAGGCCCTGCCACAGCGCCTCCTGGTGCCGTCGCGCGCGGAACGGCGGGCTCATCACGTGGTGCGCCGCGGTGCGCCAGTCGGGATCGCGGTAGACCGAGTCGTCGATCACCAGGTGCTGGGCCAGGACCTCGGCGAACACGCGCTGGCCCTCGAGCTGGGCGCGCGTGACCGCCTGCAGCGCGTCCTCGCACGAGGTGTGGACGAGGTACAGCGGCACGCCGAGCACCTCGGCGATGCGGATCGCCCGGTTCGCGGCCTCGCCCTCGACCTCGGGCGGCCGCGACAACGGGTGACCCTCGGGCCCGTGGATGCCCAGCTCGAAGATCTCCTGCTGCAGGCGCCACACCAGCTCGCCGTTCTCGGCGTGCACGGTGCAGAGCGCCCCGAGTTCGCGCGCCCGCGAGAAGCTCGACACCAGCACCTCGTCGTCGCACATGATGGCGCCCTTGTAGGCCATGAAGTGCTTGAAGCTGTTGACCCCGAACTCGCGGGTCAGCGTGCCCATGTCCTCGTGCACGGTGTCGTCCCACCACGTGACCGCGACGTGGAACGAGTAGTCGCCCGCGGCCTTCGCCGCCCACTCGCGCCACTGCCGGTAGGCGTCGAGCAGCCGCTGCTTGGGCGCCGGGATCACGAAGTCGAGGATCATCGTCGTGCCGCCGGCGAACGCCGCGCTGGTGCCGGTGAAGAAGTCCTCCGACGCGGTGGTGCCCATGAACGGCAGCTCCATGTGCGTGTGCGGATCGATCCCGCCGGGCATCACGTACGCGCCGCTGGCGTCGATCACCCGGGCGCCTGCGCGGGCCTCGAGGTCGACGCCGACCTCGACGATCTTGCCGTCGGCGATCGCGACGTCGGCCCTGGCTTCGCGGTCGGCGGTCACGACCGTGCCGCCCTTGATCAACGTGGAGATCGTCGTGGACATCGTCGGTTCCCTCGGGCGCGTGCGCGCCCGGCGGTCATGGTAGCGGCCGCACGCCGGGCCGTCGCCGTCGGCCGGACAAAGCCCGGGATTCGGGGCGACTAGCCCGCGAACGTGGCGATGTCGCCCGGCGCCACCACACCGCGGTCGGTGATGATCGCGGTGACCAGGGCGGCCGGCGTCACGTCGAACGCGGGGTTGCGGACCGCGATGTCGACCGGCGTCATCAGGCGCCCGCCGTGGGTGCGGACCTCGTCGGCGCCGCGATCTTCGATCGGGATGTCGGCGCCCGAGGCGATCGCCCGATCGATCGTGGTCCAGGGCGCAGCGACGTAGAAGGGGATCCCGTGGTGGCGGCACAGCACCGCGACGGTGTACGTGCCGATCTTGTTGGCGACGTCGCCGTTGCGGGCGATGCGATCGGCGCCGACGATCGCCGCCGCGATCTCGCCCTTGGCCATCAACGCCCCCGCCATGTTGTCGGCGATCACGGTGACGTCGATGCCGTCGCGCTGCAGCTCCCATGCGGTGAGGCGCGCGCCCTGGAGTACGGGCCGCGTCTCGTCGGCGAACACGCGCAGCTGCTTGCCGAGCTCGACGGCGCGGCGGATGACGCCGAGGGCGGTGCCGTAGCCGGCGGTCGCGAGCGCGCCGGCGTTGCAGTGCGTGAGGATGGTGCCGCGATCGGGGAGCAGCGGCGCGCCGAAGCGGCCGATCGCGTGGCACGACGCGAGGTCGTCGTCGGCGTGGCGCATCGCGGTCTCGAGCAGCGCCGCGCGCAGGGCCGTCGTCGAGGCGTCGGGCCCGCACGCGGCGGCCGCGGCCGCGAGCTGATCCAGCGCCACGAACAGGTTGACCGCCGTGGGGCGGGTGCGCGCCAGCCGTTGCAGCGCCGACGCGAGCGCGACACGGAACCCCGCGGGCTCGTCGGGGAAGCCCCGGGCCGCGACCGCGAGCCCGAGGGCCGCGACGCAGCCGATCGCCGGGGCCCCGCGCACGGCCAGCGACTCGATCGCCTCGGCGACCCCCTCGACCTCGTCGAGCGCGAGCCAGACCTCCTCGCCGGGCAGTCGTCGCTGATCGAGCACCCGCAGGTGGGAGGCGCCGGGGTGCAGGGCGAAGGGGCTCACGCGGTCCACGGCGCGTAGCATCGCGCACGGACGCGCCGGTCGTCCACGCTGCGGTCAGGCCGGCGCCCTGCTACCCTCCGCCGCAGTCCGAGCCGCTGCAGGCTCGCGCGCCCACGATGCCTCGCCCGTTCAAGATCCTCTCCGACTTCGATGGTGTGTGGACCGATCAGGCCGTCGAGGCCCAGTGCGTGCGACGCTTCGCGATCGATGCGCTCACCACCGCGACCGGCTCGCCGCGCGCGAGCGTCGAGGCCGACTACGACGCGATGATCCGCGACATCGTCGCGCGCCCGGGTGTCCACGGCTGGGCCCCCGACGGGCGGATCTCGGCGTACGTCGACGAGGATCCGCTGTGCGAGTGCAGCGCGCTGTGCAGCTTCCTCGATCGCGCCGACGAGCCGACGCCCCGACGGTATCGCCAGGCGGTGCTCGACGCCGGCCACGCCAGCCTCGGGGCCTTCGGTGAGTTCTGCTTCCACGGCGGCACCGGGCAGTTCCGCGAGGAGCACCCGGCGTGCATCGTCGCGGGCGCGCGCGACATGCTCGACGCGCTGCACGATGCCGGCGCCGAGCTCGTGGTGGTGTCCAACTCCGCGACCGAGAAGCTGGTGGCGTTCTTCGCCGCCGCGGGGATCACGGCCTCCGAGCACCCCGGCGCCGAGCTCCGGGTCCGGGGCGCGGCCGGCAAGTGGTTCCTCGGCGAGACCGATCGATCGATCTCGATCGGCGGCCGCAGCATCCACGTCGATCGTCCGCGGTACCGCGCGGTGATCACCGACGAGCGCCCCGACCTCGTCATCGGCGACGTGTTCTCCCTGGACCTCGCGCTGCCCCACGCCATGCGCCTCGAGGGCGACGCCGCCGCGCCGTCCACCCTGACGCTGCGGCGCCACGGTCACACCCCGGGCTGGGTCCTCGACGGCCGGGCCGGCGGCGCGATCGATGCAGTGGTGGATCAGGTCGGCGACCTCGTCGACGTGATCGCGAGCCGAGCCGATCGGCGGGAGACCTCGGGTTAGCCCATGCACAAGGTGCTCGAAGAATCGATCGCGATCGTCGGGCTCGTCCTGGTGATCGGCCTGGTCGTCGCGCGGCTGCCCAAGGTCGAGGTCGGGCACTCGCCGGCGTTCCGATCCCGGCGCCTGCGCAACTGGGTCCCGGTCGGCCTCCTGTACGCGTTGCTGTACATGGGCCGGTACAACCTGACGGTCGCCAAGAGCGAGTTCGCGAAGATCATCGGCGTCGACGGGGCGCCGATGATGGACAACCCCGACTTCGCGATGATCTTCGGCGTCGGCACGACGGTCTACGGGTGCGCCTTCGTGCTCAACGGCCCGCTGACCGACCGCATCGGCGGCAAGAAGGCGCTGTTGCTCGGGGCGTTCGGGTCGATCGCCGCCAACGCGGCGCTCGGTCTCATCACGTGGATCCGCCCCGACAGCCACCTAGCGCTGTGGTTCTCGATCGTCTACGGCGTCAACATGTACTTCCAGAGCTTCGGCGCCGTCGCGATCGTCAAGATCAACGCGCCGTGGTTCCACGTCCGCGAGCGCGGCACGTTCGGCGCGATCTTCGGCATCCTCATCGCCCTGGGCCTCTACCTGTCGCTCGACGTCAGCCGACTGATCGTCGACGGCATCACGCTCGAGTGGGTGTTCTTCGCCCCGGCGCTCCTGCTGTCCATCCTCGCGGTGGCGACGATCCTCCTGGTGAAGGACACGCCCTCGCAGGCCGGCTTCGACGAGTTCGACACGGCCGATGCCTCGTCGGGCGACGACGGGCCGCCGCTGCCGGTCGTCGAGGTCTTCAAGCGCATGCTCCGCGACGAGGTCATCGTGACCATCGCCTGCATCGAGTTCTGCACGGGGTTCCTGCGCCAGGCGATCCTGCAGTGGTACCGCTCGTTCGTCGAGGCGATCGGCCAGACGGACGGCTTCGTCTACGCGCACTGGGGCATGGTCTCGTGCTGCGCGGGGATCCTCGGCGGCGTGTTCGCCGGCGTCATCTCGGATCAGTTCTTCGGCTCGCGCCGTGGGCCGGTCAGCGCGGTGCTCTACGGGCTCATGGTCGTCGGCAGCGTGCTGGCCGTCATCGCCCTCGAGTCGCCGTGGCTGGGGCCCATCTTCGCGTTCATGTCGATGTGCGTCATCGGTGTCCACGGCATGCTCACCGCGACCGCGAGCATGGACTTCGGCGGCCGCCGCAACGCTGGCGTCGCGGTCGGTATCATCGACGGCTTCGTGTATGCCGGCACCGCGGTGATGTCGTTCACCTACGGCGCGATCCTGCCGGTCAAGGACGAGGCCAAGGATGCGGGCGCCTGGATCGCCTGGCCGGTCGCGATGGTCCCGGTGGCGGTCATCGGGTTCTGGTTGGCGCGCCGGGTGTGGCACGCCAAGCCCAAGCGTCACGTCAAGTGATGCGCGCCGAGGGCGGTGCGACGGCGGGCGTGGGGCCGCGCCACGGCGCCGTGACCTCGCCGTGGATGGCCACGTCGCGCGCGCGCAGGGCCGCGAACTCCGGGGAGCCCGCCACGTCGGCGAGCCGCACGCGTGTTTGCTGCTCGCGGTAGCGGAAGTCGCGGGACGGCGCGACGAGGAACTCGCAGCAGAGGTCGAGCAGCGGGAGCTCGGGGCACTGGTCCTCCTTCCACAGGAACTGACCGGCCTCGTTCACCTCGAGGAACACGTACTCGCCGTCGGGGGTGACGACGAAGTCGAAGCTGCCGAACAGGAGGTCGAGGCGGCGCATGATCAGGGCGGCCTTCCGATGCACCTCGGCGGGGAGCTCGATCGGCGCGAGGGGACGCTCGCACGCCGGCACGCTGCGCCAGTCCACGTGCGCGTCCGGGTGCCGCTGCGAGTCGATCGCGACCGCGACGGCGTGGTCGCCGAAGAACGTCGCCCTGACCTCGTGTCGCTTGGCGATCCGCCGCTGGAAGATGCCCGGGGTGAGCCGGAGGATCCGATCCGACGGGAGGTTCTGCGGCGTCACGATCGCGGTGCCGCTGGTCGCGATGCCGTCCGCGAGCCCCCACTGCAGCGGGAGGAACGACTTGTGGATGGTCTGCCCTGGGGGCGCCTGGCCGACGAACTCCCGGATCGCGGCGGCGTCGTTGCTGCACAGGGTCTCGGGGACGGCGAAGCCGACGGCGCGGGCCTCGGCGAGCTGCAGCAGCTTGCTCGACGCGCGGCGCTTGGCGTCGATGCCGTTGATCCACACGGCGTCGCGCGCGAACGCGGCGAGCATGCTGTGGAAGAACTCGTGGTTCTCGGCCTCGGCGTGGGCCACGTCGTCCGGGTGGAGCTCGGCCCGCGGCACCCGGGGCGAGACCGGCCGACGGTGCCAGACCACGTCGAGCCCGTCGCCGTCGTGGGCGAGATCGGGCCCCTCGAACGCGAACGAGGGCGCGGTCGCGTCGCCGACGCGGACCGAGATCGACTGTCGGCCCGGGAAGTCACCGCCGAACCACCGCGTCACGCGGTGCCCACGCGCCGCGAGCACGAGCAGTACCGCGGCGGCGTGGGCATCGTCGGGCTGGGTGCTGACGAAGACGTGCGTCATTCCGGGAGGTAGACCGCGATTTCCTTGTCGCACTGCATGGCCGACTCGGTGGACCAGTTGGTCATCCCGCCGGCCACGTGGGCGAGCTCGTCTGCGGTGAGCTCGCGGGCGAAGGCGCGGGCGGCGATGCGCTCGGGCTCGGGCGTGGTGGTCGGCTCGGTGGTGGGTGCGGGCTTGGTCGGCTTCATGGTGGTCGTTGGGGAGTCCACGGCGAGCCGCGCGATCCTGACGGGGGCCGAAGGTTCTTCCAGGTCCCCTCGCGGAATGGGGCCCCGGCCGCGGGGCGTCGTGGTTGCGGACCCATGCTCAGCCTGACCACCCGCCAGTCGATCCTCCTCGGACTCGCCGCCTGTGCGCCGATCGCCCTCGGCGTCGCGACGCACCTCGAGCACGAGGCGGCCGAGCGCGCCTGCCTCACCAAGGACGCGGTGCCGGTGCCCGAGACCATCGTCGAGGTGGTGCCGCAGATCGTCCCCATCGTGACGCCGATCCCATTCGCCGCCCCGATGCCGAGCGACGACCTCGCGGGCGCGTACGAGTTCGCGTTCCTGGTCGACGTGCCCACGCCGCACCTCGTGCTCGCGACGGCTGCCGAGCTCGGCGACGGCGCGTTCGAGGCGATCGCGACGGGCGCGTCGCACTACCGTGGCGCGCCGACGGATGCGTTCGTCGCTCAACCGGTGTGGCGCGACGTCGACGCGACGCGGCTGCCCGAGCGTGCGCGGCTCGCCGTCGGTCGTCACGTCCGCGTCTACTCGGCGGCCGGTCGGGTGTGCGTGGCGCGGATCGGCAGGCCGGTCGCGGTGAGCGAGCGCTCGGGGAAGATCGAGTACATGCCGGACGACGAGGTCACGGAGCTCGGTGAAGGCGAGGACGCGACGATCGATCCCGCGTCGCTCTGGGATGACGGTCGGCGCCTGGTGGTCGCGCCGCTGGAGGGCGCGAGCTGCGAGGGGGGGATCTGGGCGCGCGACATCGCACTGTCCGAGCCGCTGGTCTACATCGCCGAGCAGGAGGGGGATGCGCCCGCACGCCTGCCGTCGCCGGTCGCGCGGCGGATGGTGCAGCGCTCGACCGCGCTGCAGCCGATCGCGGCCGCCTTTGCCGAACACGTGCGGGGCTTCACGGACGACGCATTCACGACGCGCCGCCTCGTCGATCGCCTCGTCGGTCAGCGATGGATCGAGCCGACGCGCGGGGGCGAGCTCGACGTGTTCACCACCGACGGCGACGAGTTCGGCGGCTGCGGCGGCTTCGACCCGGCGTGGGCCGCGATCGCCGTCGACGCGGATGGCGGGCCCGTCGAGGCGGTATGGGCCGACGCGCACGCCGACTACGTGCAAGCGGTGTTCGATCTCGACGCCGATGGTCGACTCGAGGTCTACGCGCCGAGCTGGCTCGGACCCACGCACGTCTTCACGCTCGAGCCCGACGGCCCGCGCGAGTTCGCGGTGCTCGCCGACGTCCCCTACTACGGCTGCCCCTGCTGAGCCCGCGACGCACGCCCACGAGGGGTCACCAGGGACCGCATGGTTGACGCGCTCTCGCCGCTCGGCCACGCTGCATGCATCGTGGCGGGCGTGCAGCTGGAGTTCAGCGACCTCGAGACCGACGTGTCCGGTGCGAAGCGCCGTGCCCTGGTGGTGACCCCGGCGCAGAAGATCCGCGTCGGCCGCGGCCGGCTCGGCGCCACGATCGCGGCGGGCCGCGCGTCGGAGGTCGACTCCGAGATCGTCTCCCGTCTTCGGGCCTGGCCCCACCCAGTCGACGTCCTGCTGCTGCGCTCGTGGGGCGGCGACGAGGCCCGCTCGTGGGGTTTCGAGGCCGATCTGGCCGACGCCGAAATCGACGCGGTCGGTTACGCGATCATGCGCGACCAACTCGCGTTCTTCCGCGATGCCATCCGCCTCGGCGTCTACGCGATCGTCTCGACCGACCTGAGCGCCGTCGAGTTCGACGCGATGCGCCGCGCGACGACGCGACTGTCCCGCGAACTCGGGCTGCGCGCGAAGTCGGGGACGGCGACGGAGGACGACGAGGTCGATCGCTGGATCCTCGAGCACCTGTCGCTGTGGACGACGCGCCCGTTCGACGAATTCGTGCTGCAGGGCCTGCCCGAGCTGTTCGCCCTGGTCGACCGCCACCGCGGCCGTCTCGCCGACCTCTCCGCCGCGCGCCCGTGACGTCACGGCGCTGTGCCGAATCGTCACCGCGGCGCCGCGGCGACGTCGCGCCGCAGGGCTAGACCGACTGTCATGCAGGTCATCGCCCCGCGACGAGTCGTCCCGCAGGTGCCCCGTCTGCCGCGCCCGCTGCGGTGGCTCGTCGCCGCCCTCCGCCCCGCCCCCGCCGCCATCGCCCCCAACCGCGAGCCGACGTGGCTCCCCGAGCAGCACCCCGCGCTGCCCTGGTGGTTCGATCAGTCGTTGATGTGAACACGGGGCCCGGCGAGACTGCGCCGACCATGAGTGTCTCCGACCCTGCCGCGCTGGCCCGACGCTGGATCGACGCCTTCAACGCCCACGACGTCGTCACCCTCGTCTCCCTCTACGACGAGCAGTGCACCCACACCTCGCCGAAGATCCGCGCCCTACACCCGGACACGGGCGGCAAGATCGTCGGCAAGGCGGCGCTGACCGAGTGGTGGACCGACGCGATGAAGCGCTTGCCCGACCTGCGCTACGAGGCGACGGCGATCGTGGCGGATGAGGCGCGCGTGATCATCGAATACATCCGCCACACGCCCAACGAGTCCCCAATGTTCGTCGCCGAAGCCTTCGACGTCGAAGCCGGAAAGATCACCGCCTCCCGCGTCTACCACGGCTAACCCGTGGACGCGTCCGTGGTCAGGTCTGTGGGGGCCAGATGTGGAGGAGGCTTTCTTCCGCGGGGACGCCGAGGCGGATTGGGAAGCCGTAGTGGCCGTTTGCGCGGTGGACGTAGAGACGATCGGTGCCCCGGGCCCACAGGCCGTGGTCGGGCATCGATGACACCGCGCTGAGGAAGGTCCCTTGGAATCCGAGGCTGACGAGACCGACGTGGCCGCCGTGCGTGTGGCCCGAGAGCACGAGGTCGGCGTCGCCCGGGGGAATGTGCTTGAAGGCGCCGGGATCGTGCAGGAGCCACAGTCGAAGCGCGCCGTCGGGGGCGGACGTGCGGGGGTAGCGTTGGGCGAGCCCGGCGAGGTGCTCGACGCGGCCGCGCCACACGAAGTCGGCGCCGATGAGGTGCACGGGGCCGGCGGGGGTGGTCACGTGCACCGCCTCGTCGACGAGCAGGGTGATGCCCCAGGTGGCGTAGGCGCGGGCGACGACGGCGCGGGCCTCGTGATCATGATTGCCGTGGCAGGCGAAGACGCGGCCGCGCAGGCCGGCGAGGGGCGCGAGCGCGGCGGTGACCACGTCGACGTCGTGCGATTCCATCGTCATCAGATCGCCGGTGATGAGGATGAGATCGGGATCTTGCTCGACGGCGCGGCGACAGATGTCGCGCAGGCGGGCGATGGACATGAAGGGGCCGAGGTGCGGATCGGTGATCTGCACCACGCGCAGCGGGCGATCGGTGCGCGTCGGCGTCGCGATGCGATCGAGGGAGTTGCGGGTGATCGAGGCGGTCGCGCGGGCGAGACCATCGACGTGGGTGCGATCGAGCAGGATGTCGACGCGCTCGCGGCGGGTGACCAGCGATTCGTAGAGGCCGAAGGTCGCCAGCGCGAAGGGAATCCACGCGCCGATGGGGTCGCCGAACGCGGCCCAGATTGCCCAGGGGAACGCGAGGAAGCAGGCGGCGACGAACCACAGCGCGGGGATGCTGACGAGCGAGCGGAACCACAATGGCCGCAACGCGGGGCGCACCAGCAGCGCGCCGAAGTGCACGTACGCGGCGAGCTGCGCGTAGGTGATGAACGCGTCGGCCGGCGCCAATGCGTCGCGCAACGCGTTGCCGACCAGCGTCGGGAACATCAGCACGATGGCGGCGAAGACCCCGTAGGCGCGGCTGCGGACGAACGCCGCGACCACGACGAGGGCGTAGCCACCGAGGACGAGCCCGCTGGCGGTCACGCCCCCTCCTCCCCGACAGTGCCGGCCGCGATGGCCAGCGCCAGACGTTCGGCGACGAGCTTCGGGTTGGCCTGTCCGCGGCTGCGCTTCATGATCTGTCCGACGAAGAAGCCCTCGAGGTTGGTCTTGCCGGCGCGCAGCGCCTCGAGCTGCCGTGGGTGCTCGGCCAACACCTCGGCGACCAGCGCGTCGATCGGCCCGGTGTCGCTGACCTGCCGCAGGCCGCGGGCCTCGACGATCGCCGCCGGGCTGCCCTCGCCCGCCCAGCACAGGGCGAGCACGTCCTTGGCGGAGCGACCGGACACCGTGCCGTCCTCGACGAGGACGACGAGCTCGCCGAGCATCGCCGGTGTGACCGGACAGGCCGCGATCGGTGCGCCTGCGAGCCTCCCCAGCAGCTCGGTCAGCACCCAGCCGGCGGCCCGTCGCGCGCGGGACTCCCCGGCCGTCCGCAGTACGCCGTCGAAGTAGTCGGCGAGGTCGCGCTCGGCCGCGAGCGCGGCGGCATCGTCGGCCGCGACCCCGAGCCCGCGCCAGCGATCGCGACGCGCTGCCGGCAGCTCGGGCAAGCGCTCGCGCACCGCATCGACCCACGCGTCGTCGATGTGCAGCGGCGGCAGGTCGGGGTCGGGCATGTAGCGGTAGTCGGCCGCGTCCTCCTTGCTGCGCATCACGAACAGGCGATCGTGCTCGTGGTCGTAGCCGAGGGTGCAGCGGGTGATGGTCTCGCCGTGGCCGAGCATGTCGGTCTGGCGGCGGATCTCGGCCTCGATCGCGCGGGCGAGGAACCGGAACGAGTTGACGTTCTTGATCTCGCAGCGCACGCCGAGCGTCTCGGTGCCCACCGGTCGCAGCGACACGTTGGCGTCGCAGCGCAGCGTGCCCTCCTCCATGTTCGCCTGCGAGATGCCCAGGGCGCGGACCAGCGTCCTCAGCTCGCGCATGTAGGCCGCCGCCTGCTCAGCGGTGCGCAGGTCGGGCTCGCTCACGATCTCGACCAGTGGTGCGCCGGCGCGGTTGTAGTCGACGCCCGAGCGCCGACCCGCGTGGACGTTCTTGCCCGCGTCCTCCTCGAGGTGGATGCGCTGCAATCGGACCCGCCAGGGATCGCCCTCGGCCGTGGTGAAGCCGGGGATCTCGACGTGCCCCGCGGTCGCGTAGGGCTCGTCGGCCTGGGTGATCTGATAGCCCTTGGGCAGGTCCGGGTAGAAGTAGTGCTTGCGCGCGAACCGACTGCGGCGATGCACGGTGCAGCCGGTCGCGAGCGCCAGCGCGATCGCGGCGTCGACCGCCGCGCGGTTGAGCACCGGCAGCGTCCCCGGCAGGCCCCACGTGTACGCGTCGGTCCGGGTGTTGGGCGCCGCGCCGATCTCGAGCGGGCAGGGCGAGAACAGCTTGCTGCGGGTCTCGAGCTGGCAGTGCACCTCGAGCCCGATGACGCTCTCGTAGGGCACCCTCATGTCGACGGCTCCGACGCGGGCGAAGTTTCGTCGGCCGCGATCGGGGGCCGCTCGCGGTGCCAGGCGCTGCCGTCCTCGTGGGCGGCGGCGGCGGCGAGCACGGCGTCCTCACGCCAGGCCGGGCCCACGAGCTGCAGCCCGATGGGCAGCCGCGGGGTGCGATCCGGCCGCGTGAACCCGCACGGGATCGAGATGGCGGGGAGCCCCGCGAGGTTGGCCCCGACCGTGAAGATGTCGCCGAGATACATCGCGAGGGGATCGGCGTTGCGTTCGCCCAGCCGGAACGCGGGCTGCGGCGCGGTCGGGGTGGCGATCACGTCGCAGTGCGCGAATGCCTGCGCGTGATCGTCGGCGACCAATCGACGCACCCGCGCGGCGCGCCCGTAGTACGCCTCGTAGCTCTCGGCCCGCAGCACGAAGGTGCCGAGCAGGATCCGTCGGCGGACCTCGGGGCCGAAGCCTGCGCTGCGGCTGGCCTCGATGCTCGCCTCGACCGACGCCGCGGCCACGCGCGCGCCGTAACGGACGCCGTCGTAGCGCGCCAGGTTGCTCGCGGCCTCGGCGGCGCACAGCACGTAGTACGTCGCGATCCCGAGCGCGGCGTGGGGCAGCTCGATGTCGACCAGCGTCGCCCCACGATCGCAGAGCAGCGCGAGCGCCTCGAGGAACCGCGCGCGCACGTCGTCGTCGAGCCCGTCGGCGTCGAGGCTGCGGCGGTGCACGCCGATGCGCAGGCCCTTGGCCCCGCGCTCGCACGCGGCCACGAAGTCCGGCACCGGCGCGTCGACGCAGGTCGAGTCGCCGTCGCTGCGGCCGGCGAGGATCTCGAGCACCGCCGCCGCGTCGCGGACACTGCGGGTGATCGGGCCCGCCTGATCGAGGCTCGACGCGAAGGCGATCATGCCGCTGCGCGTGACCCGGCCGTACGTCGGCTTGAGCCCGACCACGCCGCAGCACGCCGCGGGCTGACGGATCGAGCCGCCCGTGTCGCTGCCCAGGGCGACGGGGATCATCCCCGCGGCGACGGCCGCCGCGGCGCCGCCCGACGATCCGCCGGCCACGCGATCGCGGGCCCATGGGTTGCGCACCGGCTCGCCGACGACGTTCTCGTTGGAGGAGCCCATCGCGAACTCGTCGAGCGACAGCTTGCCGAGTAGCACCATGTCGGCGTCGTCGACCCGGCGGGCGTGCTCGCCCTGGTACGGCGGGATCCAACCAGAGAGGATCCGCGAGCCCGCGGTGGTCGGGATCCCGCGGGTCACGAACAGATCCTTGAGCCCGATGGGGACGCCGGCGAGCCGACCCAGCGGCCCGCCGCGGTCGCGGGCGTCGTCGATGCGCGCGGCGTGGGCGAGGGCGGCGTCGTCGGTGCGGCACAGCCACGCGTGGAGGTCGGCGCCGCGATCCATCGCGCGGTGGTGCGCCTGCACGATCGCGGTCGCGCTGGTCTCCCCGCGGCGCACCGCGTCGCTCAGCTCGCGCGCGTCGAGCTCGGTGAGTGCGTCGCCCATGTCACGACTCCACGAAGCGCGGCACGAGGACGAGGCCGTCGGCCGCCGCGGGGGCGCCGGCCAGGACGGGCTCGACCGGCAGCGCCTCGGCCGCGAGATCCTCCCGCAACGGCGCGGCGCCCGGGGCCGACGGCTCCCACGGCGCGACGCCGTCGACCTCGACCGCGGCGAGGGCGTCGAGGTAGCCGACGATCTCGCCGAGCTGACGCAGCAACGTCGCACGGTCCTCCTCCGCGACGGTCAATCGGGCGAGTCGCGCGAGGGCCTCGAGGTCGTCGACATCCAATCCGGTCATGGGACGTCGCGACCTTAGCAGGACCGATCCAGTCGGCGGTCACCCGCCATCGGTCGGTCCGCGAATCGCGCCCGACCCCTCGAGGTGCCCAGTTGGACGGCGGGGGTGGTCCGCATCGGGACGAGGCCGTGCCCGCGGCGGCTGGGTTCGTGACAGCGGCGCCCCGCGGCGGTAGGTTTGATCCGTGCCCGCTCTCCGACCCGGCCGCGGCCTGCCGCCGCGTGCGCTCGCGCTGACGCTCGCGGTCGCGGCGTGCCAGACCGCCGACACCCGGCCGGAGACGGACACCGACGCGCTGCGGCTCGGTCGCGTGCACGTCGTGCTCGAGCCGAGCGAAGACGTGGTCGCCCCCGACGTGCGCGACGGCGATGATGCGGACGACGCGATCGAGACCCAGCTCGAGGTGTCGGCCCGCTTCGCGTTCGTGCGCGGCCTCGACGAGGAGTTCGTCCGCGCGCGCATCGACGTGCCGGTGCTCCCGCACGAGGCGCTGCGCCCCGGCGAGTGCGTGCCCAGTGCATCGCTCGTCCTCGAGGCCGCCGAGCCCGACGACAACGAGGCGCGCGAGCTCGTGCTCCTCGATGCGGGCGATCTCAGCGTGCGTGTCGGCGAGTCGGACTTCGACGTGCCGCTGGCCCTCGTCCCCGATCTGCTGCCGTACATGTCCGGGGTCGAGTACCTGCAGGAGGGCGACGTGATGCCGATGCGCAGCGCGGGCGTCCCCGACGTCGAGGTCATCGCCCGCGGATCGATGACCGAGGACATGCCGCCGTTCCGCGCCCAGGGGCGCGTGCCCGCGGCGCTCGAGCTCGGGGCCAGCGACGCGGACCTCGACGAGCAGCGCGAAGGCGCCTTGGTGCTCCGCTGGACCCCGCAGGGCGACGACGTGATCACGGTGCGCCTCATGCCGCTGTCGGCGGGCGAGGCGGCCGGCGAGGAGATCACGTGCGTGCTGGCGGATCACGGCACGGCGCGCATCGACCTGCGGCAGCTCTCGGTGCTCGGGCTGTCGCGCCAGGTCGAGGCCGTGCGGGTGACCGCGAGCCGGACCTCGGTGGTCACCTTCGACGTCGGCGAGTTCACGGGCACCGAGCTGGTGATCGAGCGCCGCGATCGTTTGGTCGTCCCCAACCGCCGCCTGACGCCGTCGTCCGCGGACTGACGCGGTCGCACCCGTCGCCGCCGACGCCTGGGCCGCACGGCCAGCGCGATCTTCGACGCATCGGGAACTCCCGGGACGTCCCTGCGTCAAACTGCGGGACTCTCGCCCGGATAGCCCACATGTCCACGCCTGCGCGTCGTGTCCTCGCCGTCGTCCTCGCCACCGTCTGTGCGCTGCTCGTGTGGTGGATGTGGCGGAGTCGAGGCAGCGCCGACGGCGGATCGAGCGTCGAGGACACAGGCGCGGTCGCCCCGGCGGGCGTCGTCGCGAAGCGGGCGATCGACGCGGAGGTCGAGGCCGATCCTGCGGCGAAGCGGCCGCGGCCGTGGAACGCACGGGCGGCGATCGTCCGCGGCCGCGTCCACGATCCCGCGGGCAAGGACGTGCCGGGCGCGACGGTGTGCGCGTCGATCATCGTGGACGACGTGCCCGCCGCGTTGACGCGCGAGCCCAAGTGCGTGGCAGCGGGCAGCGACGGTCGCTACACGCTCGAGGGCCTCGCCCCCATGCGCATGCGGGTCTCCGCGAGCGCGCCGACCTTCATCCCGGGCCGCCACCGCGCGACGCCGAGGCGCGACTGGATCGAGCCCGCGCCGGGCGCGACGATCCCGAACGTCGACATCGAGGTGCGGCCCGGCGGCGTCGAGGTGCGCGGCGTGGTGAAGGACATCGCGGGCGGCACGATCGAGGGCGCGTTGGTCTCGCAGGGCGGTGGTCGTTGGTGGATGGGCGACGCGCAGGTCGTCACGCACACCGACGCCGAGGGGCTGTTCTCGCTGTGGGTCGCGCCGGGCGAGGCGTGGATCGGCGCGCAGGCGGAGGGCTACACCGACGGCTCGCGCGGCGGCAAGGCGCCGGGCTACACCTTCGAGATCCTGCTGACGCCCGAGTCGGTGGTCGCGGGTCGAGTCGTCGACGCCGCCACCGGGGCGCCGGTCGCCGACGCGAAGGTCGAGGTCGCGGGGACGAGCTGGGGCGGCCAACAGGTCACGTACACCGATGGCGACGGCCGCTTCCGCGTCGACCGGCTCGAGCCGGGCCGCTACACGGCGACGGCGACGACGGCCGATCGCTTCGGCGTCAGCAACGAGTCCCGGCAGGTGGGCCTCGGCCAGAGCATCGATGATCTCGAGGTGCGCGTGCACCCGTCGGCGTCGATCTCGGGCCAGATCGTCGTGGCCGGCGAGACGCCGACGCCGTGCGTCGAGGGCTCGGCGTCGATCACGGGGCAGAGCTCCAAGCACAACGCGTGGGCAACGGTGGAGGGCGACGGCGCGGTCGCGTTCCATGGGCTGCCGCCGGACACCTACGACGTCGCGGTGAACTGCGAGGGCTACGTCTCCAACACCGAGAGCGCACCGGTGGTCCTCGCGGCGGCGCCGATCGACGGGCTCACATGGGAGGTCACCGCGGGGCTGTCGGTGTCGGGCATCGTCGTCGACGCCGAGGGGGCGCCGGTCGTCGACGCCAACGTCCGCGCGGCCTCCGTCGGCGGCGGCGCGCGGGCGAAGCAGACCAACGCGTGGGGCGTGCCCACCGGCAAGGACGGTCGCTTCGTGCTCGAGGGTCTCATCGCCGGCGAGTACGAGATCCGGGCGTCGCACACCGACTTCATCGAGCCCGAGTCGCCGACCAAGCACACGCTGGCGGCCGGTGGCACCGACGAGGTCCGCATCGCGCTCGAGAAGGGCGGCAAGGTCGTCGGCCTGGTCGTCGACGCCAAGCGTCGGCCGGTCCCCGGCGCGCGGGTCGAGCTGGTCGGGCGGCGCTGGACCGGCAACGACGCGCGCACGGGCGACGATGGCCGGTTCGAGCTGCTCAACGTGCAGCCCGGCGAGCACCGCGTCCGCGCGACCTCGGGCGGCTGGGACGAGCTGCGCGCGCCTGGCACCAGCGACGACGACGTGCAGGGCGAGCAGGTCACGGTGAAGTCGGGTCAGGACGCCGAGGTCGAGCTCGTGGTCGAGGAGCAGTTCGGCACCATCGCTGGTCGGGTCGTCGACGCCGATGGCGGTCCCGTCGACGACGCGTTCGTGTCGTACTCGCGCGAGAGCGACTCGGCCACACAGTCGGGCAACCGCGCCAAGCAGGCCGTGCGGTGGAGCGGCTGGGTGCAGGCGCCGGTGCTCACCGACGAGGGGGGCGCGTTCGAGCTGACGCAGATCCCGATCGGCAAGCACACGCTCATCGCCCAACGCAAGGGCGGTGGCGAGGGGACGATCGAGCACATCGAGACCGGCAGCACGGGCGTGGTGATCCGCCTCGCCGAGGGCGCGGCGATCCGCGGCAAGGTCGTGCTCGCCGGCGGCGGTGTGCCCGAGCGCTTCACGATCCTCGCCCAGGACGAGGCGCAAGGGGTGAGCCGCGACGAGTTCTTCCACGCCAGCGAGGGCGCGTGGCAGGTCAGCGATCTGCCGCCGGGCAAGTACATCGTGTCGGTCTCCGCGACCGAGGGCGCGGCCGACACGACCGTCACGTTGGCCGCGGGCGCCTCGCGCGACGACGTCGTCCTGAAGCTGACGCCGCGCGTCGACGTGAGCGGCACCGTGGTCGATCTCGAGACCGGGGCGCCGATCCCCAACATGTCGGTGTCGATCTCGCCGCTGAAGGGCCAGATGACCTTCAGCTTCTCCGACGCCGGCGCCAAGGAGAACGTCACCGACGATGCGGGCAAGTTCACGGTCCGCGGCGCGCCCGCGGGGCCGGTGCGGATCATGGTGATGGGGCGCAGCTTCATGGCCGAGTCGGGCAACGACTACGGCTGGACGCGGATCCGGGGCAGCATCCCGGCCGACCAGAAGACCTTCGAGCTACCGCCGCTGCGCCTCGTGCCCAAGCGCCTGAAGGGGCGCGAGCGCGCCGGCGACCTCGGCTTCTCGCTCAAGGACGTCGCGCCCGAGGACGAGCCCGAGGACACGCCGCTGCAGGTCGCGGTGATCCGCCCGGGTGGCCCCGCGGCGAAGACCGAGCTGAAGCTCGGCGATGTGATCGTCGAGGTCGACGGCAAGGACGTCACCGGCGACAACCGCTACATCTACGGCAGCCTCGCCCGCGTGAAGGAGGGCGAGAGCGTCACGATCGGGCTCGAGGACGGGCGCACGGTGACCATCGTCGCGGGCGCGCCGATCTGATCCACGCCTGCTATCGTCGCCGTCGCACGTGGAGAACCACAACAACGGCAATGGGCGGTGTCGGATCGTGCTGACCGGGGGGCCCGGCGGTGGCAAGACCACCGCCGCGGACCTGTTCCGGCGCGAGATCGGCGAGCGTGTGGTGGTCGTGCCCGAGGCGGCGACGTTGCTGTTCGCCGGCGGGTTCCCCCGCTCCGAGGAGCCGCATGCGCGGCGCTCGGTGCAGTGCGCGATCTATCACGTGCAGCGCCACCTCGAGGACGTGCAGTCGGCCCTGTACCCCGATCGGATCCTGCTGTGCGATCGCGGCACGCTCGACGGCGCGGCGTACTGGCCGGACGATCCGGCCGGCTTCTACCGCGCCGTCGCGAGCTCCGAGGAGCAGGAGCTCGCGCGCTACGACGCGGTGATCTTCTTCGAGAGCGCCGCGGTCGGCGGCATCGCGATCGAGGGCGGCAACCCCACGCGCATCGAGTCGAACGAGCAGGCCGTGCAGCTCGACCGGCAGCTCCGCGCGATGTGGTCGAAGCACCCGCGCATGGTCGTCGTCCCGCACAACCCGTCGTTCGTGAAGAAGATCATGTTCGGGTTGGCGCTGCTCGAGAGCATGGTCGCGCAGCTGCGGTAGGCGCCCGTTGGGGGCGGAGGTCGCGTCAGTAGCCGTCGAAGGTCATGAACGCGTCGTTGGTGTCGAGCACCGCGGCTCGACCGGCGGCCGGGCGCGCCGCGGCGGGGGCATCGGCGGCGGTGCGGACCTTGTTCTTGGCGCGGCTGACCCGCGCCGCACCGTCGAGCATCTGCTTGCGCTCGGGCTCGCTCTTGGCGACCACCGCCCGCTGACGGAGGGTCTTCTCGGCGGCCTCGAGGTTGACGGCGGCCATCGCCAGGTCGCCGTCGACGGCGAGCTTCGACGCGGACGCCGCGAGCATCGACGCCTCGCGCAGGGCGATGATCGCCTGGGTGCGATCGTGCTGGTGCTCGGCGACCAACGCGGCGTCGTCGGTGACCGTCGCGCGGACGATCGACTCGTGCACCCGCTCGACGCCGCCATCGGCCGGATCGCGGTAGAGGAGGCGAACGCTCGCGAGCGCGCGCTGGCCGAGGCCGCGGTCGTCGACGCGCACGCGCACCAGCACATCGCGCTGCTGGCCCGAGAACATCACCCCTAGCGGGATCTTGGCGGTGCCGTCGTCCATCACGCTGCGGACCGCGTCGATGCCGACGATGGTGACGCCGGGAGCGGGGACGATGGCGAGCTCGGCCTGGGCCGCGGCGGTCTTGCCGAGCACATCCATCTCGCCGGCGACGATGCCCGGGAGCCCGTCGCTCGTCTCGAGGTGGTAGAGCCGCCCGCTCGAGCGGACCGCGAAGGCGTCGAGCGTGGTCTCGTCGTAGTCGAGCCCAACGCCCAGCGCGGTGACCTGGATGCCGTGCCGCATGCCGACCTCGGCGAGGTTGCCGAGCGTCTGCGGATCGCTGGGGCCGACCGTGGCCTGCCCGTCGGAGATCACCATCACGCGGCGCACGAGGTAGCGATCGGGGACCCCGAGCAGCGCCATCTCGGCGGCCTTGACCCCGTCGTGCAGCGCCGTGCCGCCGCTCGCCGACAGCTCGGCGATCGTGGCCAGCGCCCGTCGTCGCGCCCCCGGCGTGATCTCGGTGGGCGCCATGATCGTGCGCGCCTGGCCGTCGAAGCTCACCAGCGTGATCAGATCGCCGTCGACCAGGGACTCGACGACCTTGCGCGCGGCCTGACGCGCGTGCTCGATCGGCTTGCCACCCATCGAGCCCGAGGTGTCGATCGCCAGCGCCACCGCCAGCGGCACGCGGTCGAGCTTCGACGGCGGCACGTCGACCCACACGCCGACGAGCTGTTCGCTGCTGCGGCGCGCGAGGTAGTCGCTCGCGGCCGCGGCCCCGATCCACTCCCGCGGGGCGACCTCGTGCGGGGTCTCGATGGTCTCGAGGGGTGGGGCGCCGGCGGGGGCGATCGGGATGGGCGGGGCCGTCGCGGCGAGGGGCGTCGCTGCGGGCGTGCCCGCGCATGCACACACCAACGCTCCGAGAACGATCGCGAACCTGCGCCGTGCCATGGGTGCCCCTTTGCGGTCGCGGGCCCGACGGGACGCGCGACCGGGCGTCCAACGCACGCGTCGCGCGGCCGATCTGAACTTTCTTCCATGGCCGGCCGTGGCCCGTCGCATCACCCGAACATCACGCGCAGCGACAGCATGAAGGTCTGGATCGGCCGCCCCGCGGTGTCCACCCGCAGGTCGTAGTCGACGCCGATGCGCCCGCCGATGTGATCGCCGAAGGTCTGCAGCCCGATGCCGACGACCCCGCCGACGGCCGGGCGCGCGTCGTCGAGCACGCGCGTGGCCGGCATGCCCGCCATCACCCCGAGTCCGCCGCGGACGTACACCATGCGATACGACCCGGTGATCATCGCGTCGAGGCCACCCGCGGGTCGCTTGCGGCCGAAGTACTGCAGCAGGTGTGCGTCGGCGCCGATGGTCAGCCGCACGTGTCGCCGCGTCCACGAGAAGCCGGTCTCGACGTCGTAGCGCAGGGCCGGCGCGAAGCCGTCGCGGTACAGCGTCATGGCGGGCGCGGTGCCCATCGCGAAGTAGCCGCCGCGCTCGAATCGTTCGGGCTCCGGCGCGGCGCCAGGCGAGGCGGAGTCGGTGGCGGATTCGGGTGCGGCGGCGAGGCCGAGCAGGATGAGGGCGAGCATCGAGGTCACGCAGTCCAGCGTGATCGGGCGCGCCGGCGCGGCACGTGGTGCAGCCGCCCGGTGTGACGCGCACCGCTCGGCAACGCCGGACGCACCCGTGCGTCGGATCGTGCACGCCACGAAACGCGGGCGATGGGCCCACGAAGCTGTCGCGCGGGCGCGGGCAGGTGTCGCGCCGCTCACCGATGTCGACGATGCGTCCCGGCCCGCGGCGTTCGGTTGCATGCGCGTGCACCGGACGCGCGACGACGCCGTTCGTCTGCGACTCGGGCAGCGTGTCGCCCGCAGCGTGGGTGTCGCGTGGATGCGACAGCGCATGGGTCGAGCGCCGACGCCCGCATCCGGGTCCGTCGGCGCCCTATGTTGCCGGTCGACGACCGGGTCGCACTACAGCGCGAAGATCAGCACCTGGCCGTCGCCGGACTGGATGCCGTCCTGCACCACGCCGCTCGTGACGCCCGAGGCGTCGTTGCTGCCACCGGCACCACCGCCGCCGCCGCCCTTGTCGTTGCCCGAGCAGCCGGTCGTACCGGCCGAGCCGCCACCGCCACCACCACCGCCGATGAAGCCACCACCGCCGCCGCCGCCACCCGGGATGCTCCCCGAGCTGAAGCAGCAGCAGGACTGACCCGCGCCGCCGTTCGAGCCGACGCCGTCGAGGCCCACGATCTGTCCGGGCGCACCGAGGAAGCCGCCGCAGCCGATGCCCGCCGCACCCGGGCCCCCGAGCGTGCCACCGGCACCGCCGCCCGCGACACCGCCGGGCGTCGGCGCATCGACACCGCTGCCGCCGGCCTCACCGCCGGCGTCGCCACCGTTGCCGCCGCCGACCTGCGCCTGCTCGCAGCCGGCACGACCACCGCCGCCGCCACCTCCGGCCACGAGCACGCGATCGGTCGCGGTCGCGCCGCCCTGTCGGATGTCGGAGGCACCGCCGCCGCCACCGGCGTTGGTCGAGCCGCCGATGCCACCGCCGTTGAAGCCCGCCGTCGGCACGCCGCCCGCACCACCGACGACGATCTCGAGGACCTCGCCCGGGGTGACGTCGAGGATGCCCTCGGCGTAGCCGCCCAGGCCGCCCTGTCCACCGGTGGCACCGTTGCCGCCGGTCGCACCCGACCCGCCCTGGGCGCCGAAGGCCTGCACGTAGACCTGCGTGATGCCGGGCGGCACGACCCACTGCTGCGCGGCGCCGGTGAACTCGAACTCGGTGACGCACGAGTCCACGGCCATCGTGCAGTCGGCGTTGCAGGTGACCTCGCCGCCACCGAAGCCGAGATCGACGCAGCTGTCACCGAGGGCCGCGCCGTCGCACTCCTCGTCGCCGTTGATGATGCCGTCGCCGCAGGAGAAGCAGCCCGAGGTGTCGTAGCTCGAGCAGTCGTCGGCGCACGAGACCTCGCCGCCGTCGAAGCCGAGCGAGATGCAGTCGTCGGGCAGGTCGCTGCCGTCACAGACCTCGACGTCCTCGACGGTGTCGTTGGAGCAGACCGAGAGCAGGCAGCCCGAGGTGTCGAGGCCGCCGCAGTTGTCGTCGCACGCGAGCTCGCCCGCGACGAAGCCCTGGGTCACGCAGGTCTCGCCGGCGAGGTCGGTGCCGTCGCAGACCTCCTTGAACTCGATCGAGTCGTTGCCGCACATCATGTTCGAGCACGCGGTGGTGTCGAACGTGCACGCGTCGCAGGCCAGCTCGCCGCCGTCGAAGCCCTGGCCGGCGCAATCCTGGCCGCCGAGATCGCTGCCGTCGCAGTCCTCGCCCGCGTCGATGGCCCCGTTGCCGCAGAGCTCGGCGCCGGTCGAGGTCCCCGAGGGGTCGCCGCTCGAGCTCGAGCCGGGATCACCGCTCGAGCCCGAGTCGGGATCGACCGTCGTGCCCGTCTCGGGGGCGCCGCTGGTGCCGGTGTCGGGGTCGACGGTGGTGATCGAGTCCATCGTGGTCATCGACCCGCTCGAATCGGGGTCGACCGTGCCCGCCTCGCTGGACGATGGATCGCCCGTTCCGGAGGTCGTGTCAGCCGGACAACCGGTCGCGAACGCGACCGCGAGGAGGGGGAGACCAGTCGTGGTCTGGAAGAGTCGGAGGAGAGTGCGGCGCATGCCGCTTGTTTCGTGGTCGATTCGCGCGCGGGCAAGGCACAGAACGGTCCACCGCGACGATTCCGCCGAGCGCTACGGCTGGTAGCAGAACGACGCCCAGGTCGCGCCGCCGAGGATCGTCCCGTCCAGGGCCAGCGGACCGCGATCGCCCACGATCGTGCCGCTGCCCTCGCGGAAGTCGTACAGCGCGAGCGTGTCGGCATCGACCGCGAAGTCGGGCTCGGGCACGAAGGGTGCGACGTAGCGCGCGCTGCCGGAGACGCGGGCCTCCGCGAGGCTCACGTCGCTGAACAGGCTCTGGGCGCCGAGGGTGACGTCGTCGACCGCCCCGAACGCGCCCGCGATCTCGTTGCTCGCGAGATCCTCGGCCAGGGCCGATGTCGCGACCAGGGCACCGTCGAGGTAGATCTCGACCGACGTGAGGTCGGGGTAGACGAGCGCGATGTGGTGCCAGCCGTCGGTCATCGCCACCGGGGGGCCGGCGTAGCGCCGCGGCGCTTCGCCGTCGCAGCCCTCGAACAGGCTCGCGTAGATGTTGCCGCCGCCGGTGGCGAGGATGCCACAGCGGGTCGAGAAGACGACCTGTAGGCCGGCGTTGGGATCGAGATCGGCCCACACCTCGAGGGTCAGCGCGGTCACGCTCGGGAGGCCGTCGGGGAGCGTGACCCAGTCGTCGACGCCGTCGAAATCGAGGAAGGGACACAGGGCGCAGGCGTCGCTGCAGGCATCGCCGTTCGCGGTGCCGCCGTCGTCGCAGGCCTCGCCCGCGGCGACGTTGAGGGTCGTGTCGCCGCACTGCGCCGCGGTGCAGTCGGCGTCGCACGTGGCCGACTCGCCCGCGTCGTCGCAGGCCTCGCCCGCCGCCGCGTTCGCGTTGCCGTCGCCGCACGACGGTGCGGTGCAGTCGTCGTCACAGCTGGCGGACTCGCCTGCGTCGTCGCAGGCCTCGCCCGCGGTCGCGTTGACGACCCCATCGCCGCACGTGGCCGCGGTGCAATCGAGGTCGCACGCCGCGGACTCGCCCGCGTCGTCGCACTGCTCGCCGGCGACCGCGTTGGTCACCCCGTCGCCGCACGAGAACAGCGTGCAGTCGTCGTCGCAGGTCGCCGACGGCCCGGCGTCGTCGCACAGCTCGCCCGCGATGCCGTTGACGTTGCCGTCGCCGCACGAGGCCGGCGTGCAGTCGGCGTCGCAGGTGGCCGAGGTGCCGCCGTCGTCGCAGGCCTCGCCCGCCGCCGCGTTGACCTCGGCGTCGCCGCAGATCGGCGCGGTGCAGTCGGCGTCGCAGGTGGCCGACGCGCCGTTGGTGTCGCACGCCTCGCCGGCGAGGACGTTGAGCACGCCGTCGGGGCACGCCGCGGCGGTGCAGTCGGCGTCGCAGGTCGCCGACGGACCGGCGTCGTCACACGTCTCGCCCGCGGCGGTGTTGGTCACCCCGTCGCCGCAGGTCGGCGGCGAGCAATCGGCGTCGCAGGTCGCCGAGGCGCCCGCGGTGTCGCAGGCCTCGCCCGCGGTGGCGTTCGCGACCCCGTCGCCGCAGGAGGACGGCGTGCAGTCGACGTCGCAGCCCGCGGTCTCGCCCGCGCCGTCGCAGAGCTCGCCCGCGTCTCCGTTGGCGATGCCGTCGCCGCAGACGACCGCGCTGCAATCGGCGTCGCATGTCGCGGACTGCCCCGCGGTGTCGCAGGCCTCGCCCGCGGCGGGGTTGGGCACGCCGTCGCCGCACGCCGCGAGCGTGCAGTTGGCGTCGCAGGTCGCCGAGGCGCCCGCGTCGTCGCACTGCTCGCCGGCCGCGGCGTTGGTGATGCCGTCGCCGCAGAGGGCCGCGGTGCAGTCGGCGTCGCAGGCCGCGGTCGGCCCGCCGCCGTCGCACGCCTCGCCGGCGGCCGCGTTGATCACCGCGTCGCCGCAGACGGCCGGGGTGCAGTCGACGTCGCACGTCGGCGTCTGCCCGCCGCCGTCGCAGGTCTCGCCGGCGGCGGCGTTCAGCGTGCCGTCGCCGCAGGAGGCCGCGGTGCAATCGGCGTCGCAGCCCACGGACGGGCCGACGTCGTCGCAGGTCTCGCCCGCGGCGACGTTGGTCACGCCGTCGCCACAGCTGGGCAGCGAGCAATCGGCGTCGCAGGTCGCCGAGGCGCCGCCGGTGTCGCAGGCCTCGCCCGCGGCCGGGTTGCGCCGGCCGTCGCCGCACGCCGGTGCGGTGCAGTCGCTGTCGCAGCTCGCGGAGTTGCCGGCGGTGTCGCAGGCCTCGCCCGCGCTCGCGTTGCGCGAGCCGTCGCCGCACGTGGCCGCGGTGCAATCGACGTCGCACGTGGCGGACTCGCCCGCGTCGTCGCACTGCTCGCCCGCCGCTGCGTTGACGACCCCGTCGCCGCAGCCCGTCGAGGTGCAGTCGGCGTCGCAGGTGGCCGAGGGGCCGGCGTCGTCGCACTGCTCGCCGGCGGCAGCATTGGTGAGCCCGTCGCCGCAGGAGGCGGCGGTGCAATCGACGTCGCAGGAGCCCGACGCGCCGGCGTCGTCGCACGACTCGCCCGCCGTCGCGTTGGTGAGCCCGTCGCCGCACGAGGCCGGAGTACAGTCGACGTCGCACGTGGCGGACTCGCCCGCGTCGTCGCAGGATTCGTCGGCGACCGCGTTGGTGACCCCGTCGCCGCAGGAGGCGGCGGTGCAGTCGGCGTCGCACGCCGCCGAGGGCCCGACGTCGTCGCATTCCTCGCCGGCGGCGGCGTTGGTGACCCCGTCGCCGCAGGAGGCGGCGGTGCAATCGGCGTCGCATGTCGCCGACGCGCCCGCGTCGTCGCAGGACTCGCCAGCGGCCGCGTTGGTGAGGCCGTCGCCGCAGAGCACCGCGGTGCAGTCGTCGTCACAGTCCGCCGACGGGCCCGCGTCGTCGCAGACCTCGCCGGCCGAGGCGTTGTGGTTGCCGTCGCCGCACGCGGGCGCCGAGCAATCGTCGTCGCACGCGGCCGACTCGCCGGCGTCGTCGCAGGTCTCGCTGAACGGGTTGATCACGCCGTCACCGCAGCCGACGAGCGTGCAGTCGGCGTCGCACTCCGGGGATGCGCCTTCGTCGTCGCAGTCCTCGCCGGCGGCGGCGTTGACCTCACCGTCGCCGCACACCGCCGGGGTGCAATCGTCGTCGCACGTCGGCGAGGGCCCGGCGGCGTCGCAGAGCTCGCCCGCCGTGGAGTTGCGGCGCCCGTCGCCGCAGAGCACCGGGGTGCAGTCGTCGTCGCAGGTGAGCGACTCGCCGTCGTCGTCGCAGGTCTCGCCCGCGCTCGCGTTGACGACACCGTCCCCGCACGCGGCCGGGGTGCAGTCGTCGTCGCAGACCAGCGACTCGCCCTCGTCGTCGCAGACCTCGCCGGCGACGAAGTTCGCGAGGCCGTCGCCGCACTCGGCGAGCGTGCAGTCGGCGTCGCAGTCGGCCGAGGCCCCGGCGTCGTCGCACTGCTCGTCGGCGCTGGCGTTGGCGAGTCCGTCGCCGCACTGCACGGCGGAGCAATCGGCGTCGCACTTGGCGGACTCGCCGGCGTCGTCGCAGGTCTCGCCGGCCGTGGTGTTGACGATGCCGTCGCCGCAGCTCGCGAACGTACAGTCCTCGTTGCACGCGTCCGTGCGCTCGCCGTCGTCGCACTGTTCGTCGCCCTCGACGATGCCGTCGCCGCACACCGGACCGCCGGTCGTGCTCGATCCGTCGGTGGTCGCGGGCGCGGTCGTGCTCGAGCTGTCGTCGGCGACGCTGTCCTCGCTGCCGCTGCTGGTCGCCGCCCCCGTGTCACCGCTGCCGACGGAGGTGTCTGCGCCCCCGCTCGTCGGATCCCACACGGCCTCGGTCACGTCGCCGCTGCATCCGAGCGCGCCGTGGACCACCAACGTGACGATGAGCGGCCTGCCTGCCGCACCCAGGGAACGGTACATGGATCGAGCATACCCCGACGCCGTCGTGATCCCGCCGAACAAACGAACAGGTGGAGACGCGCAAATTTCCGCGCCTGCGTAGGTTCGTGGATTGCGAATGCACCCAGGGGCGGCCGACGATTCACCCGTGGATCGCCAGCTCCGACGCGTGATCTCTGCCGTCACGTTGCTCGCCGCGCTGGTGGCGGCGTGTGGGGACACCGGGGTTTCCCCCGGGGCGGGGACCGCGGGCTCCAGCGCGACGTCGAGCGACAGCAGCACCGACGACGCCGAGGCGGGCGAGACCACGACGGGATCGACGGCGGCCCCCGCGACGTCGAGCGACGACGGTGCCGCGGACGAGACCACGACGGGCGTGCCGAGCCGCACGGTGGTGGTGCGCTTCGCCTTCGTGCACGGCGTGCTCGGCTCGGCCGACTCCCAGCGCCAGGCCGAGGACGAGTCCTCCGATCTCGAGGCGTACCTGCTCGAGCAGTTCGACGCGCGCGCGGCCGCCTACGAGGCCACGCATCCGGGGCTCGACGTCGAGGTCGCGTCCACGCGGCTCAACCTCTACACCGACGTCGACGGCGCGCTGCTCGTGCCGGGGCTCGATGAGGTCGCCGACGAGGGCGGCATCCTCACCGCGAACCGCTGGCGCGAGGAGCTCGCCCTCGACCTCGAGCTCGCGTATCCAGGGGAATCGAACCTCGTCGTCATCGGCCACAGCACCGGCGCACGCGCGGCGATGGAGGTGACCGCGGGCGTGATCGACGACGCCGGCCCGGGCTCGCACGCGTGGCCCGTCGCGGATCGCGTCGCGGGCGTGGTCGCGCTGCACGGGATGATCGACGCCCTCGGGAGCCCGGCGTACGACTTCCTCGGCCCCATCTCGTTCCGCACCGGCTGCGAGCTCGCGCAGGCCGACGGGTGGTGCGCCTACGCGTCCGAGATCTCGGCCGTCGCCGCGAGCGACTGGGTGGCCGCGAATCGCCGCGCGCTCGGGCTCATCGCGTGGGGTGACTGCAGCCCCAGCCTGTGGACCGGGCAGAACGACAAGTCGCTGCCGCTGCGCGCCCAGGGCAGCCCGGGCCTCGCGGGCGTGACGATGACGCCCGCGGCCGACGGCGCCGTCGAGCCGGCGCACGGCGTGCTCTACGGCAACTTCTGCCACTCGGACGTCACCGCGAGCTCGTCGCCGCAGCACGACGCCGCGGTCGCGGCCGCGATGGATCGCGTGCTCGACTGGGTGTTCGACGCCGCGCCCCGCGTCACCAATCCCACCGTCGAGGGCCAGCGGATCGACGTCGCGCCGCTGCCTGCGGCCACGTGGTCGCGCCCGGCCCAGCGCGGTGGCGGCTGCGGGGACGAGCTCGACGCGGGCGCGCCCGAGCTCGCCGGCGCGTGCGTGCACGACGACGCCGATGATCACGCCCTCGATGATCACGACGTCGTCGAGCTCGTCGACCAAGACGGCTGCACCGGCGTCGCGCGGTGGCAGCACCTCCACGACGGCGAGGCGGTGGGCGCCCGCCTGTGGATGAAGACGTACGCCGAGCTCGAGGACGGCGGGCTGATCGCCACGCTCGTCGCCGAGTAGCGGCGGGCTCGGGATCCCGTCAGTCCCGGTGCGCGCCGTCGGGCCACAGCGTCGTCCACGGCCGGGTGAACCGCAGCGGCCCGGTGCGCCGCCAGATCCACGTCAGCGCCACGGTGTACACCGCGAGCACCGCGAGGCTCAGGGTCACCGCGGGCCAGAAGCCGGCGTCCCAGCGCGCGACCGACAGGGGGATGACGCCGAGGAACAGCGGCATGCCGATCGGCACCGCCGCGGTCGCGGCGATGACGGTGCTCCGCGCGACCGGGCCGCGCAGCTCGGGATCGACGATGCGAAGCAGGGCGAGGCCGGTCGGCACGGTGCCCGTCGCGGTGCCGTACAGCAGCAGCGCGTGGGAGAACGGCGCCTCGGGGAAGGCCCGCTTGGCCAACCAGAGGCACACCACGAGGGTGACGAGGCCGCCGATGCTCGACATCACGAGGATGGGGACGATCACGTCGCCGAGCGAATCGAGCACGATCGCCGACAGGGCCGCGGCGGTGGTGAAGTCGATCGCGGTCACGGCGATGCGGCCGAGCAGCCCGTCGTGCAGGGGGATCCGGACGTGGCCGCGATCGACGAGCTTGCGCAGCGCGATGGCGAGGCTCGAGCCGACCAGGAAGTGGAAGCCCCACAGGCTCGCCGCCATGTTGCCGCCGGCGGGCAGCGCCGACGACAGGCCCCAGAGCACCGCGAACACGGCCGCGTAGACGCAGCCGATCGCGGCGACCTGCACGGTGAGCGGCTCCATGCCGTGGCGCTGGGCGGCGACGGCTGCAGCCGTGCTCGGCGCCGCGACGCCGTCGTCGGATGGCACCGGATCGAGCCAGCCGCGGCGCCGCGCGTAGGCGACGAGCGGCACCCCGAGCACGCAGCACCACGCGAAGCCGAGCGCGGCGTACAGCAGCCCGATCTGCGCGCCGTGGACGAGGCCGAGCGGCTCCCACGCGCTGCCGAACGCGAGCGCCTGACCGGGCCCCTGGGCGAAGCCCAGCGTGATCATGAAGCCGAGACCGGGGTGCAACTCCTGCGAGGTCGCGAGCGCCCAGCCGGCGAGCAATGCGAACCCCAGCAGCGCCTGCAGCACCGCGAGCCCGACCAGCGCGAACGACAGCGACCTCGCCGAGCCCGTCGCGCGCACGCGCTCGCTGCCCTGCAGGCCGACCGCGACGAAGACGATCGCGAAGCCGTGGTAGACGAGCGGCTCGAGGTCGTGGCCGTCGAGCGGTGCGATCGCGGCCAGGTTCGGGCCCAGGACCAGGCCCAGCGCGCCCGCGACGATGCCGTCCGGGATCTCGAGGCGTCGCAGCATCGCGACCCGCGTCCGCAGCGCGGCCGCGATCGCCAGGAGCACGGTCAGCGTCAGCACGTTGCCGACCAGGGACGATCGCCAGAACTCCACGGGGCCTGCGGTGGGCATCATACGCGGACGGGACCCGGCGTGGACCGCCCCCAAGCGAATGCGCCGGGACCCCATGCAGACGTGCAGGGGCGCGTGCGCGCTCCGGTGCAGCTACACTCGCGCTGCCATGAGCACGCCCTTTCGCGTCGACCTCGACGACCTCGAATTCATCTTCTTCGACCAGCTCGCGGCCGACGCCCGCCTCGCGCAGTTCGAACCCTACCGCGAGCTCGACGCCGAAACGTACCGGGCGACCTTCGCCGAGGCCGCGCGGCTGGCCACCGGCGTGCTGCACCCGATCAACAAGGTCGGCGATCGCATGGGCTGCAAGCTCGACGACGCTGGCAACGTCACGACGCCCACCGGCTACCAGGCCGCGTGGCGGCAGATGGCCGAGGGCGGCTGGATCGCCCCGTCGGCGCCCGTCGAGCTCGGCGGCGCGGGCCTGCCCCGCTGCGTGACGATGTCGGTCAACGACATGTTCGACTCCGCGTGCACGGCGTTCATGATGTACCCCGGCCTCACGGCGGCCGCCGGTCGCATGGTCCAAGCTGTGGGCCCCGTCGATACCCGCGAGCTCGTCGCGCGCAACCTCTTCACCGGCAAGTGGTCGGGCACGATGTGCCTCACCGAGTCGGGCGCCGGCAGCTCCGTCGGGGACAACCGCGCCCGCGCCACGCCGTCGGGCGAGGCCGGCGTGTACCTGCTCGAGGGCGAGAAGATCTTCATCTCGGGCGGCGACAACGATCTGGTCGAGAACATCATCCACCTCGTCCTCGCGCGCACGCCCGACGCCCCCGGTGGCACCAAGGGCCTCTCGCTGTTCCTCGTGCCGAAGTTCATGTTCGACGCCGACGGCAAGCTCGGCGAGCGCAACGGCGCGAAGGTGGTCGGCATCGAGCACAAGATGGGCATCAACGGCTCGGCGACCTGCACGCTGGCGCTGGGCGCCGACGGCCCCTGCAAGGGCTGGCTGGTCGGCAGCGAGCGCGAGGGCATCGCGCTCATGTTCAACATGATGAACGAGGCGCGGATCGGCGTCGCGGGGCAGGGCACCGCGATGGCCGGCGCCGCGTACACCTACGCGGTGCAGTACGCCAAGGATCGCGTGCAGGGCACCCGGCTCACCAAGCGCGACAGCGACACCGAGCGCGTCGCGATCTCCGAGCACCCCGACGTGCGGCGCATGCTGATGACGCTCAAGGTCGTGGCCGAGACCACGCGCGCCGCGTGCATCCGCCTGGTGTTCCTCCACGACGTCGCGCGCAACACCGCCGACGAGGCCGAGCGCATCCGCTCCGAGCAGCGCCAGGATCTGCTCATCCCGGTGCTGAAGGCCCACTGCACCGACCTCGGCTTCGAGATGGCCGCGCTCGCGGTGCAGGTCTACGGCGGCTACGGCTACATCGGCGAGTACCCGGTCGAGCAGCTCGTGCGCGACTCGAAGATCCAGTCGATCTACGAGGGCACCAACGGCATCCAGGCGCTCGACCTCGTCGGTCGCAAGCTGCGGGCCCAGGGCGGCGCGCTGTTCATGGGGTGGATGGGCGAGGCGCAGGCCGAGCTCGGCGCCGCGGCGACCGAGGGCTTCACGGCCCAGGCCGACGCGATCGGCAAGGCGGTCGGACAGCTCGGCGCGTGCGCGATGCACCTGGGCAAGACCGCCGGCGGCGGCAACGTCGACGGCGCCTTCATCTACGCGGTGCCGTTCCTGCAGACGTTCGGCGTGATCCTGCTGGCCTTCGAGGCCCTCGAGCAGGCGCGGGTCGCCAAGCGGTTGATCGACGCCGGCGGGCTGACTGCCGCCCGCGCGACGCTGTGCAAGGGCAAGCTGTTGAACCTCGACTTCTACGTCAGTCACCTGCTGCCGCGCGCGGTGGCGACGGCGAAGACGGTGCAGTCGGGCGACGAGAGCTGCATGGATCCGTCGCTGTTCGTGTGAGGGCGGCGATCCGGCGGCGTCACTCGGGTGCGCCACAGCTCCAGCGCGAGAAGCGATAGCCGGTGCTGTGGCCGCACCCGGTCCGCTTGCCCGTGGCGACGGTGAAGGCGACGTAGCCCACCAACTCGGGGTGGCCGAGCACGTAGTCGCCCGGCGGCAGCTCGGTCTCGAAGCAACCCGCGGCGTCGGTCTCGGTGCTCGCGGTCGGCGGTCCGAGCCGCTCCGGTGGCGGTGCGATGCGGTGGTTGTCGGGCCGGCCCGGTGGGCCGACCTGTGCGTCGGCGCGCATGCGCTCCGCCAGCGCCTCGAGCTCGGGTGGGATCGGCAGCGCGAGCCCGGGATCGTCGGCGCGGAACACCAGGATCGGCACGCCCGCATTCGGAGAGAACGAGCTGTCGGTGTCGGACTTCTGCGTGCTCGCGCCGACGATGCCGGTGGTGATGGTGTGCGTGCACCGACGCGGCGTGTCCGTCGACGCCTTTGCGCAGCCTGAGATGATCATCGTGGGGATGAGGGCGATCGTGAGCAGCGTCTTCACGGGGTTGGAGATGTGGATGCGCATGGCGACCGGTCGATTGCGGATCCCTCGACGATGCCGCAATTCGGGTCCGCATGGCGGCGCCCTGTGTGTCCTCGGCGAGGGGGCCGCACGCGGCGGCGACCCGGATTTTCGGCTGCAGCGTCTTCGGTCACGCGCGCGCGAGGTCAGGGCTGGCTGACGACCTCGCGTCCCGCCGCCTCGGCCTCGTCGGGAGTGTTCGTGAACACGAAGGGACACCTTGGCGTCGACCCTCGCACCGAGCACGACGCCGAGCCCGTCGAGTTCGATGCAGGTCTCCGGCCACTTCCACTCCAGAGCGCTGCGCAGGGCGTCCTCCAGCGTGGCGTGCAGGAAGACGACTGCGGCGCGGAGCAGGTCGACTTCGGTCACCGGTTGTCGCGCGCGGTCGGGCATCGCAATCCGTCCGACTCCCGTGATCCGGGGCGGGCGCACCGGCGTTTCCAGGAGCATGCACACGCTCTGCGTCCTCCTGGCTCTCCTCGCCACCATCCCGACCACCGCCGCATCGGCGGACCGCCCGACGCCCACCGCCGTCGCCGCCGACGACGACTGCGTCAAGTCCACCGTGCAGGTCGAGATCGACGCCTTCTCCGGCCACGTGCGCGTCTTCGATGGCCGCACCTGGGCCGATGCGGACGGTGAAATCGAGATCCCTACCGGCGCGCTCAGCCACGTCACGCTCGAGGTCCGCTACACCGAGGGCGAGTGGATCGCCGCCTTCGCCGCAGACGGTGGCCAGGCGGTGCGCGTCCAGACCAGCGGCGGCGTATTGCGCCACGCGCTGCGGGCCGACGGCGGACGCTTCGAGCTCTCGAGTCGATGGGTAGGGCCCAGCCCCCAGGCGACCGCGATGGTGCAGATGACCCCGGTCGTGCCCGACGTCATCGTCCGGCCGATCAAGACGTGTCCGCCGTCGACGTGAGCGTCGACGGCGTCACGCGCTCGTCGTGGCCGTGCTGTCATTGGTCTCGGTGCCGGTCTCGGTGCCGGTGCCGGTCCCCGTGTCGCCCGAGCCCGAGCTCGAGCTCGAGCTCGAGCTCGAGCTCGAGTCGGGATCGACCGGATCGTACGTGGTGAACTCGCCGCTCGTACCCGCGCCGGTGCAGTTCGGATACACCGTGAAGCGCAGCTCGGACGCCATGCCGCCGCACGTCTCCATCGCGCCGACCGTGGACAGCTCGTACTCGCAGTCGTTCACCCCCTCGGTGACGCGGACGACGATCGACTCTCCGTAGCCGTCTCGGATCTCGCACGAAAGGGCGCTCGCGCACGATGCCTCGAGGTACGGGCCGCCGTCGACCCGGTACTCGACGCGGGAGGGCGCCGTCGGGTGCCCCATCTCGGTCTCGACGAAGACGGTCACCGCGGGGTTCGTCGTGCAGTCGCCCTGCGTCGACGTCCCCGTCGTCGTCGGGGCGCCCGTCCCCGTCTCGGCTTGCCCGCCGCCCGTGCTGCTGCACGCGCCCAGCCCCATCACGTACACACCTCGAAGGATCCATCGCGTTCCCAGCATGTCCAACTCCTTGGTCCAACCGCTCGACGCCGCCCAAGTGCGACGCGAACGGGATCGAGTCTGCACGATCTCCGCGTGCGATGGGTCGTGATTGTGCCGGACCGTGCACGACGCCCGCGGGACGACCTGGACCGGCCCGGGTACGTCTGATTTGATGCGGGGACGATGCCCGCCGCGCCGCTCCTCCGCGTCCTTCGCCGCCTCGCGTTCGCCCTGGTGCTGACCGGATCGGGGCTCGCCCAGGCGGCCGAGCCGGACGGCGGGTACCGCCGCGCACCGCCGGAGATCCACGCCGTGCTCGACGCGGTGCCGGCCCCCTCGATGCGGGTGTCGCCGACCGCGAAGCACGTGCTGTTCGCCCGCACGTCGCTGTATCCACCGATCGCCGAGCTCGCGGCGCCGATGCTCAAGCTCGCCGGCGTGCGCATCGATCCCGACAACAACGCGGGGCACGGTCAGCGCCACATCGCCGCGCTGTCGATCCGAGCGCTGCCCGATGCGCGCGGCGTCGGTGGCGGCGAGGAGCGAAAGGTCGCGCTGCCGGCGGACGCGCGCATCGACGATGTCGTGTGGAACCCCGCCGGCACCAAGGTCGCGTTCACCAACGTCACCGAGCGCGCGGTCGAGCTGTGGATCTTCGACGTCGCGACCGCGAAGGCGCGCAAGGTCCCCGGCGTCGCGCTCAACCCGATGCTCGGCGCGCCCGCGATCTGGATGCCCGACGGCGAGACGCTGCTCGTGCGCTTGGTCGGCCCGCGCCGCGGTCCGCCCGAGGCCCGGCCCGCGCCGGTGGGCCCCCGCATCGAGTCGAGCGAGCGGGGAACGAAGGCCAGCAGCACCTACGAGGCCCGCGACCTGCTGCGCACGCCCCACGACGCCGATCTGTTCGAGTACTACGGGACCGCCCAGCTCGCGACCGTCAGCGCGCGCGGCAAGGTGACGCGGATCGGCAAGCCGGGGGTGTTCACCGCCGCCGATCCCTCGCCGGATGGTCGCCACCTGCTGGTCGCGCGGATCGTGCGGCCGTATGCGTTCACGCGGCCCTTCGGGCGCTTCCCCCACGAGGTCGAGATCTGGGACTCGGCAGGGCGCAGGCTCGAGACCATCGCGAGCGTGCCGCTGGCCGACAAGGTGCCGGTCGACGGGGTGCGCACCGGCCCGCGCGACTTCTCGTGGCGTCCGCTCGCGCCCGCGACGTTGATGTGGGCCGAGGCGCTGGACGGCGGCGACACCTACAGGTCGGTCGATCACCACGATCGCGTGGTCACCAAGGTGATCGGCAAGCCGCCGACGACGTGGCTCGAGACCACGCACCGCTTCGGCGGGATCGCGTGGCTCGAGGACGGCAAGCGCGCGATGGTCTACGAGGTCCAGAGCGAGGCGCATCGGATCAAGACCACGCTGGTCGACGTCGAGGCCCCGAGCGTCGGGCCCAAGGTGGTGTGGGATCGCAGCTACGACGATCGCTACGGCGATCCCGGGACCCCGATCACGCGGGTGCTGCCCAACGGGGAGTCGGTGGTGCGCGTGCACGACGACGCGATCTTCCTCGCCGGCCGCGGCGCGACGCCCGAGGGCGACCGCCCCTTCCTCGATCGCATGGCGCTCGATGGCTTCGCGACCGAGCGGTGGTTCCGGTCGCCCGACGATCGCGACGAGTCCTTCGCCGCGTGGGTCGACGTCGGCGCCGGCGTGTTCCTCACCCGCCGCGAGACCGAGACCACGCCGGCCAACCTCGCGGTGCACACGCTGTCGGCCGCGAAGCCGGCGGGGAAGCCCGCGGCGAAGCCGGGAGAGCCGGTGCGCACGACCGACGCCCGCGTGTTGACGAGCTTCGAAGATCCGGCGCCGCAGGTGCGCACGCTGACCAAGCAGCTCGTGAAGTACGAGCGCGCCGATGGCGTGCCGCTGTCGTTCACGATGTACCTGCCCCCGGGCTACCAGCCGGGCACGCCGATGCCGACGGTGCTGTGGGCGTATCCGCTGGACTACACCGACGCGAAGAACGCGGGCCAGATCACCGGCTCGGTGCACGAGTTCACCTCGGTCGTCGGGCCCTCGCCGATCTTCCTCGCGCTGGCCGGCTACGTCGTGCTCGACGAGGTCGCGATGCCGGTCGTCGGACCCACCGAGACCGCGTACGACACCTTCTTGCCGCAGATCGAGGCCAACGCGAAGGCCGCGATCGACAAGGCCGTCGCGCTCGGCGTCACCGATCGCGATCGCGTCGGCGTGCTCGGCCACAGCCACGGCGGGCTGATGACGGCGAACCTGCTGGCGTGGACCGATCTGTTCCGCGCCGGGGTCGCGCGCAGCGGCGCGTACAACCACACCACGCGCCCGTTCGGGTTCCAGAACGAGCGCCGCAGCCTCTACCAGGCCAAGGACAACTACCTGAAGCTGTCGCCGCTGCTGCACGCGGATCGGATCGACGAGCCGCTGCTCATCATCCACGGCGAGGTCGACGCGAATCCGGGCACCGTGCCGCAGCAATCCGAGAAGCTGTTCGAGGCCGTGCGCGGCACGGGCGGGACGACGCGGCTGCTGATGCTGCCCCACGAGTCGCACGGGTACATCGCGCGCGAGTCGGTCGAGCACGTGCTCGCCGAGACGATCGCGTGGTTCGACGTCCACGTGAAGAACGCGGGGCCGCGACCGGCGAAGGCTGCGGCGGCGCCCGGGCCGAAGAAGGCGGTGGTGATGGCGTGGAAGCCGGCCGAGGCGAAGGCGACGCCGGCTGCGGCGCCCTGCGACTGCAAGCGCCGGGGAAAACGGCGGCGCGGGCGGCGGGGAGCGGTCGCGCCGTGACGGATCGGCCCGGCTGCCTCCACAGACGGGGTATCCGATGACGACCCTGCGATTGCCCCCCCTGTTCGCGTCCCTCCTCGTCGGCTGCGCCGCCCTCGCCACGGGCTGCGTCGTCGACGACGACCCGTCGGCGGACACCGACGGTGCCCCCGAGACCGGCACGCCCGACCCGAGCGACACGGACGCGGTCGACGACACGGGCGGCGAGCCGGTGCCCGATGGTTGCGCCGCGCCGACCGGACCGGGCACCGACGTCGGCACCACGCTCGACGCGGACGTCACCTGGACGGCCGAGGGCAGCCCGTACCGCATCGCGGCGACGACGTACCTCACCGCGACGCTGACGCTCGAGCCGTGCACGGTGGTCGAGCTCGCCCCCGACGCCCGACTGCTGGTCGGCAACGATCCGGCGCCCGGCAGCGTCGTCGCCCACGGCGAGATCATCGAGGTCGCCGGCGCCGAGGTCCGGCTCCCGGTCCGCTTCGAGCGGCTCGACGACGCGTCGCCGTGGGGCGCGATCGAGGTCGACGTCACAGGCCTGCTCGACGCCGAGCACGCGGACTTCGTCGGTGGCGGCAGCATCAACGCCAACGGCGCGATCGTGGCGTGGGGCGCGACGCCCAATGGTGGGACCACGCCGAACCTGCGGTTGGTCGACGTGACGGTGGTCGATGCGGCGAGCAACGGGATCTACCTCCCGAGCCGCGCGGCGTTCACCGACGACTCCGACGGCGTGCGGGTCGAGGGCACCGCCGAGGCCGGCTTCCCGATCCAGGTGCAGGCCGGCGCGGTGCACAGCCTGCCGACCGGGCTCACCCTCGTCGGCAACGCCGCCGACGTGGTCCGCGTCGAGACCTTCGGCAGCGTCGACGACGACACCTTCCCCAACCGCGGCGTGCCGCTGCAGATCGACGACGCGCTCTACCTCGGCACCGTCGACAGCGACGGCCTCTCGACGTTGACGATCGAGGCGGGCGTCGAGGTGCAGTTCGCCACCGGCGGTGCGGGCAGCGGGATCTACATCGGGCTCGACGACGATCACCAGGGCATCATCGTCGCGGCCGGCACCGCCGCCGCGCCGATCTCCTTCCGCTCGGCCGAGGCCGCGCCGGCCCCCGGCGACTGGATGGGTCTGTACTTCCGCTACACCCCCACCGACGGCAACGTGCTCGAGCACGTCACCATCGCCCACGCGGGCGGCACGAGCGGCGCGCAGGGCTTCGGCTGCGGGCCCGCCGAGAACCACGCCAGCGTCCTGTTGCTGACCGAGCAGCCGCTGGCCCCGTTCCTCTCCGACGTGACCTTCAGCGAGGCGGGCGGCGATACCCAGCTGATCCTCGGCTGGCTCGACGAGTCGCCCTCGGCCACGGCGCAGGCGTTCGCGGACGGCAACACGTTCGCCGACGCGCCCGCGTGCCACGTGGGCCTGCCGCGCGGCACCGACAACGGCTGCCCGGGCGACGCCGAGCCGGATTGCCTGTGAGGGCGAGCGGTGGCGGGAGCGGCCCTCGGGTTCACGGCGTCGCCCACAGGCAGACGCCGCTCCCGTCGGGATCGCAGACCATGCCGTCGGGACACTGCTGAGCGTCCGAGCAGTCGAGCAGGCACAGCGTCGCGCCCACTCCGATGTCGGTGCACACGACGGGGGCGTCACCCGTCGTGGGCACCGGGCACTCGTCGGCGCTCGCGCAATCCTGGGCGCACACGCCCATGCTCGGTGAGTTCGGATCGTCGTAGAGGCAAGGTCCCTCGGCGCAGGGCATCCCGAGCTGGGTGACGCAATCGCCGTAGGTCGGCAGCGGCTCGCCGAAGTGGCACACGGTGTCGAAGAAGCAGATCATCGCGTCGGGGCAGCCGTGATCCGGATCGCAGGCGATGAAACACTCGCCCATGCCATCACCGGTGAGATCGCCGCAGGAGTGCTGCGACTCGAAGCCGGGCGTTGGTGCCGGGCAGTCGCACAGCGAGTCGCACGCGAAGGTGCAGACACCGGAGGTGACATAGGGGTTGCCGATGCACTGCGCTGGGTTGTCGCCGGCCTCGCAGGGGACGAGGCTGCCGGTGCCGTTGTCCAGGAGGCAGTCGCCGAGCACGCCGTCGCCCCAGGCGACGCACATCGCTCCGCCGTCGGATCCGCCGTCGGACCCACCGTCGGATCCGCCGTCGGACCCGGAGGTCGCATCGCTCGCCGAGGCGCCGGAGTCCGAGCTCGAGGTCGATGCCGCGGCGCCTTCCAATCCTCCGCTGTCGCTCGAGGGGTCCGGTTGTGTCGTGCTGGTCGCGTCGACCGGCCCCGTCGAGCCCCGCGACGTTTCGCCTCCGTCGTCGGGGATCGACTCCGTCCCGGGCGTCGAGCATCCGTGGGCGACAACGACGGCCCAGAGGGTGAACGGGAGGTGAACGACCGTGCGCTTCATGGGTCCCCGCATCCGCGGCGGTCCGGTGCTGCCGGAGCGCGCGTCGAGGAGGTATGGGGCCCTCGTCGCGACGATGCAGGATCCGCCGCGCGAATTTCGGAGGGGTACCGGTCGACTGCGGTGCGGCTCCGGGAACCAAACCCACGTCCGGGGCGAATGCTACCCTGGACGTGGCGCCATGCCCGACGACGAGCACTCCGGACCCGAGGCCGAGACCAGCCCCGGTGGGGTCGAGTCCCAGCTGCGGCTGGCGCGGGTGCTGAAGAACCTGCTCGGGGATGCGGCGAGTCCGTCGACGCCGCCGCGGATCGGTCGGTATCGGATCACCCGGACGCTGGGCCGCGGCGCGATGGGGGTGGTGTACGCGGGGCACGACGAGGGGCTCGATCGCGAGGTCGGGATCAAGGTGCTGCAGTCGAGCATCGCGACGAGCGACGCGGCCCGCCGCCGGTTCATCCGCGAGGCCCAGGCGATGGCGCGCCTGAGCCACCCGAACATCGCCCACGTGTACGAGGTCGGCGAGCACGGCGGTGAGGTGTACATCGCGATGGAGCTGGTCGCGGGGCAGACGCTCCGCGAGTGGTTGGCCGACCAGCCCCGAGGCGCCCGCGAGATCCTGGCAGTGTACGTCCAGGCCGCGCGGGGGCTGGCGGCCGCGCACGAGGCGGGGATCATCCACCGCGACTTCAAGCCCGACAACGTCATGGTCGACGCGAGCGGCCGGGCGAGCGGCCGGGCGCGGGTCATGGACTTCGGGCTCGCGCGGCACGCCGACGACGCGGCGTTCGAACAGACCGCGCAGGAGCATGCGGCCGCGATCGCCGACTCGGGGCGGCAGAGCGCGCCGTTCGACTTGACGACCGTCGGTACGGTGATGGGTACGCCGGCGTACATGGCACCCGAGCAGCTCGTGGGCGAGCGCGTCGATCCCCGCGCGGATCAGTTCTCGTTCTGCGTCGCGCTGTACGAGGCACTGTACGGCCGACGACCCTTCGCGGGCGCGACGATGGCCGAGCTGCGCGCCGCGATCCGCACGCAGGACTTCGCCCGCGCCGCCGTGCTGCCGTCGGATCTGCCGCGGGGGATCGACGGCCCGCTGCGCCGTGGCCTCGCCTTCGAGGCCGCAGATCGACACGACTCGATGGAGGCCCTCATCGCCGCGCTCGAGGCCGCGGGCAGGGCCTCGCGACCCCGACGGTGGCGCCTCGGCGCCGCGCTCGCGGCCACCGGTGGCGCGTTCGCGGTGGCCCTGGCGCTGCGCGAGCCCACGGCCGCACCGATCGCGAGCCCGGCGATCGAGGACGCGCCGGCGGACGCTCCACCGGCCGTCGTCGATCCGTGGGCAGAGATCCTCGCCGGCTCCGAGCTGCCCGAGCTGCTGCCCGAGCCGCTCGCCGGCGATCCGGCGCAGGTGACGGTGCATCGGCTCCGCAACGGCCTCACGGTGTACTTGGCGCCCACCGCCAACGCGGCGCTCGTGCACACCGTGATCGCGGTGCGTGCCGATGCGACCGACGAGTCCCCGCGTCAGGCGGGCGTCGCCGATCTGCTGCCGCACGTGCTCGACGGCAGCGATCGACTCGGGAGCACCGACCCCGTGGCCGAGGCCCCCGCGCTCGCCCGGGCGCACGCGGCCCTCGCCGCGCTCGAGGGCGACCTGTCGGCGCACGAGCGACAGATCGCGCTCACGGCCGCCGTCGAGGCGGCCGCCGAGCACCAGCCGTTCGAGATCGTCGGCGAAGCGGACGGGTTGGCCGCCGAGCTCGGCATCCTCCGGGAGCCCCAGCTCGACGCCGTGGGGACCTCGTTCGTGAACAGCGTCCCCCGCAATCGCCTCGCGGCGTGGGCGGCGATGAGCGCCGAGCTCCTCACCCGACCCGCCTTCCGCGACGTCCTCGGTGCGGTCTCCTACCGCGTCGAGAACGACCGCGAGGCGGCCGACGACGCGCTCGCGGTCGAGGCGGCGCGGGGGATCGGCGAGGCCACCGGATGGACGCTGGGCCCCGACGCGCGGCTGCGGTCGCTGGTCACCGTGCCGTTCGCACCGATGCGCGACTTCTGGCGCGACTACTACCGACCGAACAACGCCGCCATCGTGTTGGTCGGCGAGGTGAACGCGACCGAGGTGCTGCCGATCCTCGAGGCCGCGTTCGGCCACTGGGAGCCCGCGTCGATCCCCGCGAGGCGCGTGGCGCCGCCGGTCGCCGGGCGACGCACCACGGTCACCGACGACGGGCCGCCGCAGGTGACGTTCGCGTGGCCGCGGCGCGACGGCCTGCACCGCCTCGATGCGGTCGAGCACCTGCTGCACGAGTCGCAGTTCGTCGCGCGCTGGCTCGCCCGTGACGGTCGGGCGCGCCAGGTCCCGCACGAGCTGTGGCCGAGCGTGCTGGAGTTCTCGGTGACGCCGAACCCCGGCAGCACCCTCGACGACGCCGAGGCGGCCGCCCGCACGCTGCTCGAGACCATGGCGCGCGGCGGCCTCTCGCCCGACGAGGTCCGCATCGCCCAGCGGGAGCTCGAGCTCGACGTCGCCACCCTCGGCGCCTCGACCGAGGACCTCGCGGTCCTGCTCGCCGAGTCGTTCGCGCGGCGGATCCCCTGGCGCGAGCACCCCGCGTCGCGATCCGAGCTCGTGCTCTCGGCCCAGGACATCTCGACGGCTGCGCAGGAGCTGCTGCGCGACGAACCGATCGTGGTCCGCCGCGAGAGCGGAGCGAACGCGCGGCTCGATCTGCCGCCGTTCGTCCTGCCCGAGCCGAGCGTCCCCCGCGTCGAGGTGGAGGGCGCCTCGGCCTTCGCGACCGCCCTGCGCGAGGCGCCGGTGAGCCCGCTCGAGCCGCAGTTCCTGGTCCGCGGCGAGGCGTTCACCGAGCATCGCCTCGGCTCGGGCCGCGTCATCGCGGTCACCGAGCCCACGGGCCTGCTCGAGGTGCGCTGGATCCTGCCCCGGGGCGTCGCGGACGATCCGTGGATCTGCGATGCGTGGCGCCTGCGCATCGCGGCGCTCGCCGAGGGACCGGAGTTCGCCGGGGCCGACGCGGCGGTGGTGTGCACTGCGAGCGCGACCGCGATCGATCTCGGCGTGGCCGCCCCGCGGCGCGAGGCGCTGTGGCCGATGCTCGAGGCCCTGCGATCGCCCGAGCTCGACGAGGCGTCGGCGCTGGTCGACCTCGCGGAGCTCCGCCAGCGGCGCGAGGGATTGCGCTCGTCGGGGGATCGGCGGCGCGCTGCGTTCTCGGCCGTCGCGCTCCACGGTGAGCACGGCGTGGACGCGCACCTCCCCTCGGATCGGGCGCTCGAGCGGGCGACGCCGGCCCTGCTGCGCGCGGCGCTGATCGACTCGCTCGCCTTCGCGCCCGATGTGCTGGTGGTCGGACCCGCCGCGAAGGCGGTCGCGACCGAGCTGGTCACGCGCACGCCCACGGTCGATCGCCCCACGGTCCCTGACGCGGACCACGATCTTCGTGATGGACGATCCCGACGCACGCCTCGCCGAGATCTCGGTGGCGCAGGCCGTCGACGCGCGCGATCCGGCGGCGCGCGTGCTCTCCGAGCTGCTCGGCGACGACATGACCACGCGCTTCCTGGCGGCCGACATCGAGATCGAGCACTGGATGCCGATCAAGCCGCCCACGCTCGACGCCCGCGGCGTCTTCCGCCCCGAGGGCCTCGCGTGCGCGGCGAAGGACGTCCCGACGCTGCTCGCCGAGCTGTTCGAGGGGCGACGCCGGCCGCTGACCCCCGCGGAGTACGAGCAGGCCCACGGGCTGCTCGATGGCCGGCTCCGCGCCCGTCGCCGCTTCGGGCTCGATGCGGCCGCGTACGTGTGGAGCTGGCGGAAGATCGGCCCCGGCCAGACCGACCCCGCGCTCGACGAGTGGATGGCGCTGCGTGGCCTCGACTTCGCCACGGCGAGCCGCCTCCACCAGGAGATCGCGGCGGCGCCGATGATCGTGTCGGTGAGCGCCGACCTGCGGACGCTCGATCTCACCGCCCTGGCCCGGATCGGCCAGGTCGTCCAGCTCGCCCCCGACGCGCTGCGCGATCCCGAGAAGAGCGACGTCGACGTGCTGTACCTGCCCGTCGCGCGCTGATGCTGCGGTTCCAAGCGCGGCGACCGTCTGCTAATGTCGCCACCTTGCCGGCACCATCGACGAGCCTGCTGCTCACCCGTCTCGAGCGCATCGCCCGACGGTTCGGCGAGGGGGGTGCCCCGCAGAAACTGCAGCTGCTCCGCCATGTCGCTCGCCGTCGCTTGACGACACCCGCCCAGGTGCGGCGGCTCCACGAGGTGATCTGCTTCCTCCGGGCCTATCCCGACGACGCCGACGTCCTCGCCGAGGTCGAGCGGCAAGTGGCGACATTCGGCCAGCGGCGCGATGTGGCCGCGATGCGGGAGGAACTCGCGGATTCCGGCATCGCGGGCACGCCCATCCAGTATCAATTCCACTGGCCGACGGCCCGGTGGCTCGCGGCGCGCTGGCCCCGGCACCTGGACATCGATTGGGAGTGGTTCGATTCGGCGGTGACCGCCCCCCAATTGCTCGACCTCGCGGTCTCGCGCGCCCAGGTCGTCGACATCGCGTCGCTGGATCTCACCACCGAACAATGGATCGAGCGGATCAAGGGGCCGGGGCAGACGGGCGGGACCTTCGTGGTCCGCCGGTTCGAGGCGCTGGAGGTCGACGAGCCGACGCGGCAGACGATCTACGAGACGTTGGACGTCCCGATGCGGCTGTCCCCGGGGCCCGACACGCCGTCGCGCACCCGCGCAAAGGTGGCCCTGCACGCGCCCGTGTTCCAGCGGGCGCCGCTGTCGTCCGCCCGGCCCGACCTCGCGGCGGCGATCCGCGTCCCGCCGCGATCGGTGAAGGACGTGGTCGGCGCGCGCGCCGAGGCGCTCATCGACGTCGCGCGCGAGGCGATGGTGACGCGGGCGCGCGACCTCGACGCCATCCAGCACGCGAACCCGGAGGACGTGCGGCTCATCGACGTCGGCGACGGCGTGATGCTGTCGTGCATCGGGCTGCTGCCCGCGTTCCGGCCGCTCGTGGAGACGGTCCACGTATTCGTCCTGCACAAGAACGGCGTGCCGCTCGGGTACTACCAATCCGCGTTGCTGTTCGGATCGGCCGAGCTCAACTACAACGTCTTCGAGCCGTTCCGCGGGACGCAAGCCGCCGCGATCTATGCAAAGGCGCTGTCCGCCGTGCACCACCTCTTCGGCGCGGACGTGTTCGCCGTCGATCCGTACCAGCTCGGCCAGGACAACGACGAGGCCCTGGCCAGCGGCGCGTTCTGGTTCTATCAGAAGCTCGGTTTCCGCCCCGCGGAGGCCGGCGCCCGTCGGGTCCTCGCCCGCGAGCAGCGACGCATGGCCCGCGACCCCGCGCATCGGTCGTCGCCCGCGACGCTGCGTCGGCTGGCGTCCGGCCACGTGTATTTCCACCTCGATCGGCCGCGGGATGACGTCGCCGGCAAGGTTTGCCTGGATCGCATCGGCCTCGCCGTCGGCGAGTGGGTGGCGCGGCACCACGGCGGCGATTCGGAGGCGGCGGAGGCCGAGTGCTCGCGGCGCGTCCGGGCGGGCCTCGGACTGCCGAGCGCCTCCGCCTTGGACCCGACGCAGCGGCGTTGTCTCGCCCGTTGGAGCGTTCTGGCGTGCGTCCTCGGGGTCGAGCGGTGGTCCCGGCCCGAACGTCGTGCGGTGGTGTCGATCCTCCTCGCCAAGGCTGCGACGCGCGAGGACGCCTTCGCGATCGGCCTCGCCCGGCACGCGCGATTGCGTGGGGCGCTGCTCCGCCTCGCGGCCTCGGGCTGATTCCGCGGTTGCGAGCGGCGCCGGTGTCGCGCATCGTGCGGACATGGTCCCGCGCTCGTCGGAGGACTCGCAGTACGCCGCGCTTCTTGCGCAGGAGCACTTCGCTCGGGCGTTCTTCGAGGAGTCGAGCGTCGGGCTCAACCTCTGTCGGATGGACGGGCGCTGGCTCGAGAACAACCCCGCGTTCCTCGCCATCATCGGCTACGCGGCCGACGAGGCCGACGACGGCAAGCTCAACTACTGGCAGCTCACGCCGCGCAAGTACGATGTGCAGGAGGCCGAGCAACTCGAGCGGCTGCGCACCACGGGACGCTATGGCCCCTACGAGAAGGAGTTCATCCGCAAGGACGGATCGCTGGTCCCCGTGCGACTGAACGGCTTCGTCGTCGAGGTGGGCGGCGAGAAGATGATCTGGAGCTTCATCGAGGACCTCTCATCGGAGCGCGCCCTGGAGACCGAGCGAGTGAAGGCGATCCACGGCTCGAAGCTCGCGGCGCTCGGTGAGCTCGCAGCGTCGATCGCCCACGAGATCAACAACCCGCTGACGGTCATCTCGGCGTTCGCCCACACGTTGCCCGACTCGATCGCCGACGGGGACGAGGCGCTCATCACCGAGGCCATCGTCGGGATCCAGCGGGCCGTCGAGCGCGCGGGCGCCATCACCTCGGGGCTGCGACGGCTCTCGCGCGGCACCACGAGCGCCGCGTTCGAGCGCTTCGAGCTGCGGGGCCTCGTCGAGGAGGCCGTGGCGCTCGCGGGGGCCCGGGCCCGGTCCGCGGGCCTGAGCCTCGAGCTGGACCTGCGGACCTCGGCGAGGGTCATGGGCAACGGCGTCCAGATCCAGCAGGTCATCCTCAACCTGCTGAACAACGGCTTCGACGCGGTCCGCCGGGCGCCGATCAAGCAGCTCGCCGTGCGCGCCGTGGATGTGGACGGGTTCGCGCTCGTCTGCGTCGAGGACTCCGGCCCGGGCGTGGCGCCGGAGCACCGCGAGCGGCTGTTCGACCGCTTCTTCACCACGAAGGAGCCGGACGAGGGGACGGGCCTGGGCCTGGCGATCAGCCGCGATCTCGTGGCGTCGATGGGCGGCACGCTGACGTGGGAGCGCGTCGGTGACCGCACGCGCTTCGTCGTCGCGCTCCCCTGCGCGCCCGACCCAGGACCGACACCCTGACGGATCCCGTTCATTCTCCTCTCGGGGGACGAGCGAGTCGGCGACGCCGATCAGCTCGCCCGCGTCACGGCCTTTCTGAATGTCACAGGACGGTCACGTGATAGAAACGAGGGGATGAGCCGCGACCCAGTCTCGCCGGGCCGCTCCGCACGCAGCGCACGGTGGCGCAAGTGGAGCCTGATGATCACCACGCTCCCGGTCGTGGGCGCGCTGGTCCTGCTGCGGGAGTTCCTGCGGGCCGAGTTCGCCTTCGAGGGGATCATCGAGTTCACCGAGGTCGCCGTGGTGCTGAGCGGTGGCGTGTTCCTGCTCGGCTTCATGCTCGCCGGCACGATGGGTGACTACAAGGAGGCCGAGAAGATGCCGGGCGAGATCGTCACCGGCCTCGAGACCATCGAAGAGGTGATGGTCCATGTCGCGACGGTCAAGCAGGACGATCCGACCAAGCACCGGCGCTCGATCCTGCAGGTGCTCGACACGATCGACCGGTGGCTGCACAAGCAGGCGACCGAGGCAGAGCTGCACGAGGCGCTGCACCGCGTGACGTCCACGTTCACCGCCATCGAGCTCGGATCGCACGCGACGCGGGCCTTCTCGATCATGACGAACGTCCGCCGGGCGCTGTTGCGGGTCGGGGTGACCTCGCGCACCGGGTTCCTCGCCACCGGCTACGCGCTGCTCGAGGTGATGATCGCGATCTGCTATCTCATCTTGATCCTGTCGACGTTCAAGTCGGCGCTGGGTGAGATCGTCGTCGTGTCCTTCGTCGGCCTCATCTACACGTACATGTATCGCCTCATCCGCGACATCGACGATCCCTTCGACTACGACGCGGACGGCGCGACCGGTGCGGCGGAGGTCGAGCTGTTCCCGCTGCACGAGTACCGCGTGCGCCTCGAGGCCCGCATCGCCGCCGACGAGGTGTCGACGGTGGACCCGCCGTTGCGCGCGCGGGGGCTCGTGACGCGCGCCGCGGCGCCGTCGGGTCGCTACAACGGTGATCCGCCGTCGTAGCAGCGAAGGAGCCGCGGCCGCGGTGCTCGCCGTCGTCGCGTCGGCGCTGGCGCGGCGTGGCTCGCCCGTCGCGCCGAGCAAGGGCCGCTGGTCAGCGCCGATCCAGCAGCTCCATCGCCGCCGCGAGCGTAGGATCGTCGTCCGCCTGCACCGCGCCGATCCGCGCCGGCTTGCGCTCCGGATCCGCGGGGATGCGCACGTCGGGCTTGACCGCGCCGGTCGCCCCGGACGCGAGCACGAAGCGGCTCACCGACAGCTTCACGGCCCAGCCCTCGGCGAGCTCGTGGATCGACTCGATGGTCCGCTTGCCGAAGGTGGTGTCACCGACGAGGATCGCGCGACGATCGGCGCGGTCGCCCGCGTGGTGCAGGGCATCGGCGAGGATCTCGGCGCTCGACGCGGTGCCGGGGCCGATGAGGACCGCCAGCGGGAGGTCACCGCCGCCGCGATCGCGCTCCGTGACCCGCGACTCGGTGGTGCCGTCGCGGTGGGTGATGCTCAGCACCGGTGCGCCCACCGGCAAGAAGTGCTCGGCGATGCCGACGGTCGCGTCGAGCATGCCGCCGGGGCAGTCGCGCAGATCGAGGACGATGCGCGTCGCCCCGCCCCTGCGCAGCGAGGTCAGCTCGTCGCCGAGCTCGCCGGGCGTGCCCTCGGCGAACGAGGTGATGCGGAGGTAGCCGACGCCGTCCCCCAGCGAGGTCGCCTCGACGCTGTCGACGTGGATCTGGCCGCGGATGACCTCGGCCGTCCACTCCTCGGTGTCCCGCTGGAGGAACAGCGCGACCTTGCTGCCGTCGACGCCGCGGATCCGCGCGACGACGTCGGCGAGCTCGAGGGGGCCGATGCGCTCGCCATCGATGCCGAGGATCCGATCGCCGGCGGCGATGCGCGCGGCCTCGGCGGGACCGCCCGGGATCACGTCGGCGACGACGACGACGCCGGCGACCCGCTCGATCTTGATGCCGACGCCGACGAGCAGGCCCTTGGTGCCGATGAGCAGCTCCTGCAGTTCGGCGGGGGACAGCAGCGCGTTGACGTGGGGATCGCCGCCCTGGGCGGCCCGGGCGAGCACGCCCTGCATCGCCCCGGTCCACAGCTCGTCCTCCGACAGCGGCCCGTCGACGTACTGCGTCGCGACCAGATCGGCGACGGTGGTGAACGCCTGCTTGGCGCCGGGCATCGCCGGGCCGCGGGGCGCCGCGGCGTCGCGCGGCTCAGCGCTCGCGCTCGCCACGGAGGCGGCCGGCGCACGTCCCGAGGCGGGATCCGTGACCGCCGCGACGGACTCGACGGCCGCGCGCTCGGCCTCGACGGGGCCTTCGCTCGCGTCGCACGCGGCGATCGAGCACGCGAGGGCGACCAGGTGGATGACCGTGTTCTTCATGGGGGTGGGTCCTTTCACAGCACCTCGCGGTGCACGTTGGGCATCGCGGTCGCGTCGTAGTGGGTGATCGTCGGGGCGCTCGACGTGGGCGGGGTCGGGCGCGGCTCCGTGGGTTCGAGGGCAGTGGCGATCCACACGACCAGGGGTACGGCCGCGGCCAGCACGGCGCCGTACATCGGGATCGGTCGACGCAGCGGCGCAGCGACGCGTCGCCACCACGGTGGGGTGATGGTCGCGGCCACCCGAGCGCGCAGGGCCGCGCGCACGTGGGGGCCCGGTGCATCGTCGTCGTGCGCGACGGCGATGCCGTGCAGGTCCGCCTGCAGCCGACAGTACTCGAGCGCACAGTCGGCGCATTGGGTGAGGTGCCCCGCGATCTGCGTGTGCACCTCGCTCTCGAGCTCGCGGTGGGCGAAGTCGATGAGCCCGTCCTGACAGTCGTTGCAGTTCATCCGCTCTCTCCGATCTCTTCCAAGCGCTGACGGAACGCCTTCATGGCCGCGTGCAGGCGCGACTTGATCGTGCCCTCGTGCTCGCCCTGCAGCTCGGCGATCTCGCGGTAGCTGAGCTCGCCGACCTGCTTGAGGACCAGCAGATCCTGCTGACCCTCGGGCAGGCCGGCCATCGCCTCGCGGACGCTGCGGATCCTCGCGGTCGTGGCCTCGGGATCGGCGTGGGGCCCGCTCGGCTCGCCTGCCCCCGCGATGGTGGCCGCGGTGCGGACCTGTTGCTGGCGTTGATGCATGCGCCCGCGGTTGCGCGCGACCGTGAACACCCACGGCGCGAAGCGGCCCCGCGCGGGGTCGAAGTTGCGGTCGCAGAGGACCGCGAGCAGCACGTCCTGGAAGAGATCCTCGGCGACGGCGCGGTCGCCGGCGAAGCGGCGCAGGTAGGCGAACAGCCGGCGCTCGTAGCGGTCGTAGAGGCCGTCGAATGCCGCGAGCTCGCCGCGGCGCAGCCGCAGCACGAGGTCCTCGTCGCTGGGGTCCTCGGGCATCCGAGGGGACTATGCGCGAGGGGGGCGGATCGTTCGATGGGCGGGCGAGAAATCGACCGCGGGGTGGCTACGATCTCATGCCCGGCGCCTCGTGGTGCGACTGCGCCACGTACTCGAGGTAGCCGCCGCCGTACACGTGCGCGCCGTCGGGGCCGAGCTCGAGCACGCGGTTGCTGAGCTCCGCGAGGAAGCGCCGGTCGTGGGACACGAACAGCATCGTGCCCTCGAAGGTCGACAGCGCTCGGGTGAGCATGTGCTTCGTGTCGAGATCGAGGTGGTTGGTGGGCTCGTCGAGCACGAGGAAGTTCGGCGGTTCGTAGAGCATCGTCGCCAGGACCACGCGCACGCGCTCGCCCCCGGACAGGATGCGGCACGGCTTGTCGACATCGTCGCCGGAGAAGCCGAACGCCCCCAGGAGGTTGCGCAGCGCGCCGCCGCCGGCCCGCGGATGATCGTGCTCGAGCTGCTCGAGCACCGTCAGCGAGCCGTCGATGAGCTCCATCGCGTGCTGGGCGAAGTAGCCCAGCTTGACGCTCGCGCCCGGCACCACGCGGCCGGAATCCGGCGTCGCGGCCCCGGCGACGAGCTTGAGCAGCGTCGACTTGCCGGCGCCGTTGATCCCCATGACACACCAGCGCTCGAGCCTGCGGATGGTGAAGTCGAAGCCGTCGTAGACCACGCGCTGGCCGTAGCGCTTGCCGACCTTCTCGAGCCGGACCACGTCGTCGCCCGAGCGCGGCGGGTTGCGGAACTCGAACTCGACGACCTTGCGCCGACGTGGCGGCTGGACCTTGTCGATCTTCTCGAGCTTCTTCACGCGCGACTGCACCTGGGCCGCGTGGCTGGCCCGCGCGGCGAAGCGATCGATGAAGGCCTGCTCCTTGGCGAGCATCGCCTGTTGCCGGGCGTAGCTGGCCTCGTGCTGGACCGCCGCGAGATCCCGCTTCTGCTCGTAGAAGTCGAAGTTGCCCGAGTACGTGGTGATCTCGCCGCCGTCGATCTCGACGATCTTCGTGCACAGCCGGTTGAGCAGCTCGCGGTCGTGCGACGTCATGATGATCGCGCCCGGGAAGCCGCGCAGGAAGTTCTCGAGCCACAGGATCGACTCGAGGTCGAGGTGGTTGGTGGGCTCGTCGAGCAGCAGCGCATCGGGGTTCATCAGCAGGATGCGGGCCAGGGCGACGCGCATCTTCCAGCCGCCGGACAGGGCCCCGACGTCGCGATCGGCGACGTCGGGATCGAAGCCGAGACCGGCGAGGATCTCGCGGGCGCGGGCCTCGAGCTGGTAGCCCCCGAGCTCGTCGAAGCGGGGCTGGACCTCGCCGAAGCGCTCGACGAGCTTGTCGAGCTCGTCGGCGCGGTCGGGGTCGGCCATCGCCTCCTCGAGCGCGTGCAGCTCGGCGGCGAGGACCGACACCGCGCCGGCGCCGGCCATCGCCTCGGCGAGGATCGAGCGGCCCGCCATCTCGCCGACGTTCTGATCGAAGTAGCCGATGGTCACGCCGCGGTCGACCGACACCGTGCCCTCGTCGGGGCTGTCCTCGCGCGTGATCAGGCGGAAGATCGTCGACTTGCCGGCGCCGTTGGGCCCGACCAGGCCGACCTTCTCGCCCTTGAACACGCCCATCGACGCGTCCACGTAGAGGATCTGCGAGCCATGGCGCTTGGCGACGTTGTCGAGGCGGATCACTGCGGGCGGAGGGTCGCACAACCCCGGGGCGGCGACCAACCCGAGGGCGGGCGCGTCGCGCTCGTCGGCGCCCGCCCGTGGGCCGGTCACTTTTCTCGCGACATCGGGCGGCCGGCACCGTGTCGGATCGGGGCGGTATCGCCGCCCGACCCCCGACGCCATGCCTGCGCTCGAACACGGACGCCCCGCGATCGCGCCCCGCCCAGGGTCACGGCTCGGCCGTGGCCCCGAGGAAGCGCTCGATGCTGAGATCCCACCGGCTCGCCACGAGCGCCATGAGCTGATCGAACTCGGCGCGGCCGACCGCGACGCGGGCGAACAGCGCCCGACGCGTGGCGGCCAGCAGGTTCTCGCGGCACTTGACGATCCGTCGCGCTGCGCTCGAGCGATGCACGTCGAGCAAGCGGCCGAGCTCGTCGATCGTGAGGCCGTGCAGGTAGTGCAGCCGCAGGAGGTTGCGCTCCGCGGGCTCGAGCCCCGCGAGCGCCTCCTCGAGCGCGGCGCGGAACTCCGCGCGGTACTGCTGCTGGAGCAGCGCGGCCTCGGGACCGGTGCCGCCGGCGTCGAGGGCCAGGAGCTCCTCGTCCGACACCTCGACGTCCCGGCGCTGGCTCGCGAGCAGCGTCAGGGCCTCGCGCACCGCGACGACGCGCAGCCACGTCTGCAGCGGGCCCTTGCCGGTGTAGTGGGCGAGCTTGGGCGGATCGCCGTCGTCGGCGACCAGCAGCTTCATGCGCACGCGCTGCAGGACCTCGTCGACGAACGCAGGGTTCGCGTCGATCCGGGCGATGGCGCCGGCCTGCGCCGCCATGTACCCGCGCTCGAACCGACCGAGCGCGGGCGCGTCGCCGTGACGGCAGCAGAACGCCAGGTGGAGCTCGACTGCGCTGACCCGCGCCAGCGCGTCGGCCAGCCCCGCGTCGTCGACGTCGTCGGGGACGCAGCGCGCCAGCTCGGCCCAGTACGCGGCCTCGCGGGGCGGGCCCTCGGGCCAAGCGGCCACGAGCGCGCCGCGGACCTGGTCGAGCTGCGCGCCGATCGCCGCGCGCTGTCCTGCGCTCGGTTCGCCGAGCCAGGCGGCGAAGAACCCGTCGCTGGGCGTCCCGTGCACGTGCGGCACCGCGGCGAGCGTAGCACAATGGAGGCGCCGCGATGCCCACGCCTCCGCCGTTGAACGAGGCTCGCATCGCTGCGTTCGTCCGCGGTGACGTGAGCGCCGAAGAGCGCGCCGCGATCGAGGCCGCGATCGATCGCGAGCCCCGCTGGCTCGCGGTGGTCGCGATGATGGTGCGCCTCGACGAGGGGACGGCGTCGGCGTCGGCGTCGGGCCTCGGGGCCAGCGACGAGGCGATCGCGTCCGAGCTCGATCGCGATCAGGCGCACCGCGTCGCCGTGGGCGCGCGCTTGGGGCGGTACGCGATCGAGGCGGTCCTCGGTCGAGGCGGCATGGGCGTCGTGTACGCCGCTTGGGACCCGGAGCTCGGCCGCCGCGTCGCGCTCAAGCTGCTGCACGGCGGGACCGTCGACCAGGCGCGGATGGTCCGCGAGGCCCGGGCCCTCGCGCGGGTCGCCGATCCCCGGGTGCTGGCGATCCTCGACGTCGGCACCTGGCGCGGCCGCGTGTTCGTGGTCACCGAGCTCCTCGACGGCGTGACGCTGCAGGCGTGGCGCCTCGCCGCGACGCCGCACTGGCGCCGCGTCGTCGAGGTCTTCCTCGAGGCCGGGCGCGGCCTCGCGGCGGCGCACGTGCGCGGCGTCGTGCACCGCGACTTCAAGCCCGCCAACGTGATGCTGGTCGGCGAGCGGCGCGTCGATGCTGCGGACCCGCGCGCCGGTGCGCTCGAGCGGGTCGTCGTCCTCGACTTCGGCCTCGCGCGGATCGAGGACGAGCGCGACGTCTCGCGCGAGCGCGACATGATCGCCGCGGCGCACTCGGTCGAACCAGCGCTCGAGCGCACGGTGACTGGGCGCGTGCTGGGGACGCCGGCGTACATGGCCCCGGAGCAGCGCGATGGCCAGCCGTGCGGGCCCGCGGCCGATCAGTACGCCTTCGCCGTCGCGTTGCACGCCGCGCTGTTCGGCCGGTTCCCCGCGCAGGCGAGCCACCCGTCGGCGCGCGTCGGCCACGGCGCGGCGCGGGGCAGGGTGCCGGCGGCGCTGCGGCGCGTGCTCGCCCGGGCGCTTGCGGACCAGCCATCCGCGCGTCACCCGTCGATGGCCACGCTCGTCGCGGCGATCGAGACCTCGGTGCGTACTCCCTGGCGCATCGGTGCGGCTGCGCTGGTGCTGCCCCTGGCGATCTATGCGGTGGTGCCTGGAACGGCGCCGCGCGATCGCTGCGCCGGCGCTGCGCCGACGCTCGCCGGCACGCGTGAGGGCGCCGAGCTGGACGGGATCGCCGCCGTGCTCGCGGGATCGAATCGTCCGTGGAGCCGCGATGCGGCGCGGGGGGTACAAGCGGAGCTCGAGGCCTATCGCGCGGCGTGGTCGATGGCGCGCGCCGAGGCCTGCGATGCCGCGCCGCGGGGTGATGCCGCGCTGTTCGATGCGCAGATGGCCTGCCTCGATCGGCGACGCGCCGCGGTCTCGGGGCTGCTCGACGCCCTCGTCGACGGCGCGCAGGATCCCTCGACGCACGCGCTCGCGGCCGTCGCGGCGCTTCCCTCGGTCGCGCCGTGTCGCGGGTCCGAGGCCCTGCGCGACGCGTCGTGGCTCCCCGAGGATCCTGCGATGCGCGCCGAGGCCGAGGCGCTGCGCGCTCGGATCGATCACATCGGGACGCTGCGTCGGCTGGGGCGATTCCTCGAGGCCGAGGCGCTGGCGCAGGCGTCGATCGCCGAGGCGCTCGCACTCGCGAGCCCCGCGGTCGAGGCCGAGGCGCGCATCGCCGCGTCGGCGGTGCTCGACGATCTCGGGCAGTACGACGCCGCCGACACCGAGCTCGACGCCGCGGCGCACGCCGCACTCGCGTCGGGGCACGACGAGGCCGCGACGGCGGCGTGGATCCGCCGCGCCGCGCTGCTCGGCATGCGTCGCGGTCGCGCGGCCGAGGCCGACGAGCTGCTCGCGCGCGCGGAGGTGTGGCTGCAGCGCCTTGGACGGCCCACGGTGCTCGCCGTCGAGCGGCTGCGGACGCTGGGTGAGCTCGCCCTCGCCGCCGGCGATCCGGCCGGTGCGCGTGCGGCCCTCGAGCGCGCCCTGGCGGAGTCGGCCGCGCTCGCCGAGATCGATCCGATCGACGACGACGAGCTCGCCCTGCTGCACCACGGGCTCGCCGCGGCGGCGCAGGCCCTCGGTGACCTCGACGAGGCCGAGCGTCACGCCCGCGACGCGCTCGCCCGGCTCGAGGCGCGGGTCGGGCCCGATCACCCCAACGTCGCGCGCGCCCGCGCCAGCCTCGCGACGGTGCTGCGCATGCAGGGCGACGCCGTCGAAGCGCGGTCGCTGCTGCGTTCGAGCCTCGCGATCGTCACCGCGGCCCACGGTGATCGCCAACCCGTGGTCGGCGAGGTGCTGCTCAACCTCGCGGTCGCCGAGCTCGACCTCGGGGAGCACGCCGATGCCCTGGATCACCTGGAGCGCGCCGAGGAGATCGTCGTGCGCGACCTCGGTCCGAGCCATCCGCTGCTGGCGAAGCTCGTCGCGCTCCGCGGCGATGCGTTGCTGGGGGCAGGGCGTCCCCGCGACGCGGTGACGTCGCTCGAGCGCGCGCGGGCGATGCTCGTCGAGCTGCACGCCGGTCCGCACCCCGAGCTCGCGATCGTCGACTCCAACCTCGGGGTTGCCCACGCCGATCTCGGCGAGCTCGATCGCGCGGCGGCGTGCCACCTGCGGGCGCTCGACGGCCTCGAGCGGACGCTCGGTCCGACGCACCCCGACCTCGCGGTGGCCTTGGTCGCGCTCGGGCAGGTGCGTCGGAGCCAGGGACGGATCGACGACGCCGTCGCGCTGCACCACCGCGCGATCGAGCTCGCGCCGCCACCGTTCGCGCCGTACGCGAGCGCGCGGCTCGGCGAGCTCCTCGTCGCGCAGGGGCGCACGGACGAGGGCGTGCGGCGGCTCGAGGCGGCGCGGCCGGCCCTCGCCGCGTTCGACGTCGATCCCCGCCTGGTCGCGGACCTCGAGCTCTCCCTCGCCGACGCGCGCTGGTCCCTGGGGCGCCACGCCGACGCGCGCGCGGCTGCGACCGACGCGGAGGCACGGCTCGGTGGTGTCGAGGGCGCCGGTGCGGTGGCGCAGCGCTGGCTCGCCGAGCACGCGGCGCCCTGATCGCGCTCGAGGCCCCGAGAAAGTTCGCGACCGGCCCGCCGCGCGTCGGTGTTCCGATCGCGTGAACCACCTCCCCGTCGCCTCCACCCGACTCGCCCGTGTCACTTGCCTGCTGATCGCGCTCGCCGGTTGCAGCGCCGACGCCGACGCGGGACCCAGCGGCTCCATGACGTCGTTCTCGGTGCAGGGGACGTGGGCCGGCACCGCGACCGATGACGACACCGCCCTCGACATCGTGCTCGAGCTCGACAACGACGGGGGCAACAGCATCGAGCTCGCGGGGACCCTCGATCTCGAGGGCGTCGGTCCGCTGACGTTCACCGGCGCTTACATCGACACCGGCGCCGGGGCGTCACGCCCGTCGACCATCGACGCCGAGGACGACGACGGCTACCTCTACACGCTGCGCGGGAGCTTCTCGAGCAAGCGCATGGACATGGGCCAGCTCGAGTCGACCAACCCGGCGCTCGACGTCGACGTCCTGTTCCTCGAGGTGACGCTGACGCGAGCGCTGTGAATCAGCGGCGGGCGGCCAGTGTCGCGCCGTCGCCGTCGCCGTCGCCGTCGGGAAGCGCGAGCGTCCGCAGCATGGCGGTCCGGGTGACCGCCATGCGCCGCGATCGCGGTGCGGGTGCGGCCGACACCGGCGCTGCCACGGGCGGGAGCGGGCCGCCCGCGGCGGCGATCCGAGTCCACAGCACGGCGTCGAGCTCGGCCTCGAGCGCCGCGTCGAACTCGCGCGGCTCGGTCGGGCCCGACGTCGGTCGGGCCAGGATCGCCTGCGCCGTTGCGACGGCCTCCGCACGAGATGCTCGCGACGAACCGAGCGCGAGGACGGCCTCGAGTCGTCGCACGCTGCGCGGCAGATCGATCCCGTACATCGCCGATCCCTCGGGCAGCGACTGCAGCACCGCGAGGTGACGTCGGGCGCCGTCGTGGTCATGGGCTGCGACGCGGATCCACGCGGCGAGGTGATGCGCGCCGCGCAGGCCGTCCTCCGATCGCTCGGGCAGCTCGGGCAACGCCCGCATCGGCGCCTCGATCGCAGCCGCGGCCGCGGTCGCATCACCGGCGAACCACTCGATCTGCGCGCGCATCAGCCCGTAGCGCACGGTGTCGGGGTGCGCCTCGCCGTAGCCCGCGAGCGCGAGCGCGAGGGCCTCCGCCACCGAGGCGCGCGCCGCCGCGAACTCGCCCAGCCTCGCCTCGGCGATCGCCTGCGCGAAGAGACCTACGCCGAGGAACGGGTGGCCGTGCAGGCGCGGTCGCAGGCGCGAGACCGCCTCGCGGAACCCGGACGCCGCGCCCTCGAGGTCGTCGCGCTCCTCGGCGAGCCCGCCCTCCTGGAACGCGATCGAGGCGTAGTTGGTGTCGGTCGGCAGGCTGACCTCGTCGAGGATCGCGCGGGCGTGCTCGACGTGGCGCGCCGCGCCCTCGAGGTCGCCGTGCTCGATCGACCAGCCCGAGATCGCCAGCAGGCAGCGCGCATGCTCGGACGACGGTCGACCGACCGCCTCGAAGGTCGCCGCCGAGCGCTGGTACAACGCGATCGCGCCGTCGTCGTCGCCCTTCTCGACGAGGATGGAGGCGAGCGCGATGTCGATCGTGGCGAGCTCGTGGCGCGGGTCGTCGACGTGCTCGGCCATCGTCCGCGCGTGCTCGATGAGCTGCTCGGCCGCGGCGCGATCGCCCAGGTCGCTGCCGACGGAGAGCACGAGCATCGGCATCAGCTCCAGCGCGCGCGCGTAGTCGTGGCCCGCGGCCGCCCGGAACACGGCGGTGCGCACGTGCTGCTCGGCCTCCTCGAGCCGGCCGGCCGCGCGCGCGACCTGACTGAGGCGGAACGCGATCGTCGAGGCCAGGCCGGCGTCGCCGAGCTCGTCGGCGCGCGCGAGCGCCTGCTCCGCCCACGCGGGATCCTCGAGCACGCCGCGGGCGTCCACGCCGACGCCGAGCGCGTCGATGCGCCGCCACATCGCAGCGAGCTCGGCTTGGTCCTCGGGCGCGCGGGCATCGGCGGCGACGCACTCGGATGGCGCGCGCAGGCCGTCGAGGAGCGCCGGTGCGTTGCCGAGCTCCTCGAGGCCCAGCGATCCGAACGCGTCGATGACCTGGTCGAGCTGGGCGCGCGTGCGATCCAGGCAGTCGAGTCGGGAGGTCACCGTCGCGCTCGGGGCCTCGGTCGCGCAGACCTCGTCGTAGGCCGTGTGCCACCGCTCGGCGAAGGCGTCGAGCCGCGCGCCGACACCCGCTCCCATCGCCGCGGCCTGGGGATCGGCGCGGCTGGCCAATCCCGCGGCGAGCTCGGTGCGCCGCGCCGGCGACCACACCTCGTCGAGCTCGAGCGGCGTCGCGTCGCAGGGGTGACGCGCGCGCAGCCCGGCGAACGACGCGGTCAGGGCCACGACCGCCGTGGCGCCCATCGCCCATGACAGGCCACGTCCGGATCGGGTCGCCCGCTCGATCGCGGCGAGCAGGGCGTCCATGTCGGCGAAGCGCGCCGCAGGATCGGGCGCCAGTCCGCGGCGCAGGATCCGATGCAGCGCACGCGGTGGTCCGGGCGTCGGCGGCGGCACGCGCCCGGCCGCCTTGGCCGCGGCGAGCTGGCCCATCGACGTCGCCTCGAACGGCGCGATGCCGTAGATCGCCGCGAACAGGCTCACGCACCACGCGTATTGATCCGCCGCCGGCCCGACCGCGTGGCCCGCGTGCTGCTCGGGCGCCATGTACATCGGCGTCCCGACCATCCGGGAGCGCCGCGTGGTCCCGTCGCCATCGGCCCCGCCGCTGTCCGAGCTGGCGTCGGAGATCGCAACGACGCCCGCCGCGTCGGCCAGGCCGAAGTCGATGAGGACCACGCGACCGTCGTCGGTGAGCAGCAGGTTGTCGGGCTTGAAGTCGCGGTGGACGATGCCCGCGACATGGGCGGCCCGCAGGCCACGGGCGGCGTGCACGTGGACGTCGAGGACCTCCCGCCAGCTGCGGTGCTCGGCCCCGAGCCACTGCCGCAGCGTGCGGCCGCGCAGGCGCTCCATGACGACGTAGATCCCGGCGTGGGTCGAGTCGTCCCCGTCCGCCGTCGTGCCGGCGTCGTAGACCTCGACGACGTTCGGGTGCTTCAGCTTGGCGAGGGCCTGGGCCTCGCGCTGCAGCGAGCGCTGCCACGTCGATCCCGGCGTGCCCTCGCGGGCGGGCAGCACGATCTTGATCGCGACCTCGCGATCGAGCTCGGGATCGTCGGCGAGCAGCACGAGGCCGCAGCCGCCCTGACCGAGGCGCTGGCGCACGCGATAGCGGCCGAGCTCGAGCTTCGGCGCTCGGCCGAGCATCGACGCGATCATCGATCGCATCGCGAGCTGGACCTCGAGCTCTGGGATCACCGGCGGCGCGCCGAACGGGTCGCGCGTGGGCGCGTCGCGATCGGAGGGGGTGCCGGAAGCCATGGCCCCCATCAGACACCGAAATCGTGGCGCGATCCGCGGCCGCCGGCGGGCTTGCCCGCTGGGGAATCGGCCCGATCGGGCGGCAGGGCCGACCTTGGGGAGGTTTCGTCGCCGGGCCCCCAGGTTCCCGCGACGCGGTCTTCAGGCGTCCCGGGCGCCCTGGCTGGCCAGCGCGACGCCGCACAGCTTGTACAGCAGGCGCGCGCCGACGTTGCCGTCCCACTCGTCGCCGGGTCGCTTCGACGGCGCCACCTCGACGAGATCGAAGCCGACCACGGTCTTGCCCGCGCGCACGAGCGCGCACAGCAGGCTCGTCGCCTCGGCGAAGGACAGCCCGCCCGGGACCGGCGTCCCGGTGCTGGGGCACAGGGCGGGATCGAGGCCGTCGATGTCGAAGGTGACGTAGATCTGCTCGGGCAGCGCCGCGAGGATGCTCGCGCAGAGCTGCGACCACGTGCGGCCCTCGGCCAGCGACCGTCGCATCGCGACGTCGAAGTGCGTGACGATCCGCGGATCGTCGCGGGTCATCGCGTGCTCCTGGGCGCTCAGATCGCGGATGCCGACCTGGACCAGCGCGGCGACACCGTCGATCCGCCGCATGACGTTGTGCAGCACGCTGGCGTGCGAGCGCTCGAAGCCCTCGTAGGCGTCGCGGAGATCGGCGTGGGCGTCGACGTGGAGGATCCCCAGGCCGGGCCACTTCGCCGCGTGGGCGGCGATGGCCCCGAACGCGACGCTGTGATCCCCGCCGACGACGCCGACGATGCGGCCCTGGTCGATGCCGGCGCGGACCTCCTGCTCGACCCAGCGATCGAGCTCGCGCGAGAGGTTGTTGACGTCGGTGAGCGCGGTGAGCAGATCGGCGTCGTTGTCGACGACGCCGCCGGCCGCGATGATCGGCAGGGCCCGCGCGCAGGCGTGCTCGTTCCATGCGCGGACCCGCGACGACTCCTCGAACATGTGGATGCCGAACTGCCACGGCTCGCCGAGGCCGAGCTCGGACAGCTCGAGGTCGAACAGGTCCAGCTGTGGGCTCGCGGACCGGATCGCCGCGGGCCCGAGCGCGGCGCCGCGGCCGTAGCTCGTGGTCGCCTCCCACGGCACGGGCACCAGGAGCACGCTGGCGTCGTCCGCACGGAACGGCAGGCCGAAGATGCTGCCGTCGGGATCGCCGGCTCCGGTGGCGTCGAACGAGGCGGTGTCGGCGCGGCGGGGCATCCGCGAAGGATAGCGGATCACCGCCTCACCAGGGCTTGAAGATGAACGCCGCCCCGAGCGCGACGAGCCCGAAGCCGACCGCGTGGTTCCAGTGCAGCGATTCCTTCAGGTAGAACACCGCGAACAGGGCGAACACCGCCAGCGTGATGACCTCCTGGATGGTCTTCAGCTGGGCGGTGCTCATGCCGGCGTCGTGGCCGATGCGGTTGGCCGGGACCTGGAAGCAGTACTCGAAGGACGCGATGCCCCAGCTCACGGCGATCGCGATCCACAGGGGCGAGCGCTCGAGGTGCTTGAGGTGGCCGTACCACGCGAACGTCATGAAGACGTTCGAGAGCACCAGCAGCCCGATGGTCCACAGCGTCGAGGTCGGCATGCGCGTGTCCCTTGCCCCGTGGCCCGGCGCCTACCGCCAGCCCCGGAGCTGGTTCTCCTCTTTGCGGTACAGCGCGAAGGCCTCGCGAACGACCTCGAGGGCGCGCTCGTGGCCGGAGAATTCCTCGACCTTGACCTTCTTGTTCTCGAGCACCTTGTAGTCCTCGAAGAAGCGCTTGATCTCGGTGAAGGTGTGCTTGGGCAGCTGCGAGACGTCGGTGATCTCCGCGAACGCCGGATCGTGCACGTGCACGCCGATGATCTTGTCGTCGCTCTGGCCCTCGTCTTCCATGTGCATCACGCCGATCGGCCGCGCCATCAGCATCGCGAGCGGGACCACGGGCTCGAAGCCGAGCACCAGGATGTCGAGCGGATCCCCGTCACCGCAGTACGAGCGCGGCAAGAACCCGTAGTTGGCCGGGTAGTGCACCGAGCTGTAGAGGATGCGATCGACGCGCAGCAGGCCGGTCGGCTTGTCGAGCTCGTACTTCACCTTCGATCCGCGCGGGATCTCGATGACGACGCTGACCGCGTCGTGCGCGGTGTCGGGGTTGTTCGGGAGGTCGTGCCAGGGGTGGGCCATCTTTCGCGGGAGGCTATACCGCCTGCGTCACGGGCCGCCATGGGCCGTTGCGGAACGACGCGTCGCAGCGCACCACAGCGGCGGGGGCGCGGCGATCCGCGCGTGGGATGAAGTCGTCGGGATCACGGCGGAATCCGTGCTCCGCGACCGCGGCGCGGGCCTCGCAGAGCACGGCGGCGATGCAACGCAACGCACTGCTCGTCCTCGCCCTGTCCGCGCTGGCATCCAACGGCTGCTGGCTCGCGCCGACGTACGACACACCCGTCATCGAGGGCGACGACGTGCGCATGGATCCGCCCGGGCTCGACGGTGGTTTCCGCGAGGCGGGCGAGCAGGGCGAGGCCTACGTCCTCGCGCGCGACACGGCGAACGACGCGAACGCGTGGGTCTCCGACACGGTCGAGGGCATGGGCGAGGTGGTGCGCACGCTGAACGGCTATCCCGAGGATCGCCGCGAGGGGCAGTGGCGCGTCTACGGCCCCCACGTCGACGAGGACGGCGGCGACCTGGCGTGGCTGGTCCGCATCTCCGGGGACGCGGCCGAGTCGTCGGTCGAGATCTACGTCGGCGACGACACGGCGGGCGACGCCGACGACATGGACCTCATCCTGTGGGGCGACATCGCGGTCGACGGCAGCGCGCGCAAGGGCGGGTTCGCGATCGACTTCGACGCCTACGCGCGCCACCCCGAGCTCGCCGCGGGCGAGCGCAGCGCCGAGGTCGTGACCGGCACCATCCACGTCGACTTCGCCCGCGACACCAAGACCCGCTCCAAGCAGGTCGACATCGTGTTCGACGGCGTCACGGTCGACGACGGCGACGACCTCGTCGACTTCGACGGCGAGACCTACGCCTTCCACCGCGGCCCCGACGGCGACGGATCGTTCCACCTCGGCGCCCGCTCGAGCTTCGAGACCGAGGGTTGGAGCGGCCCCGACGTCGAGCGCATGGCCCTCGACATGGTCTGGGATCGCAGCCAAGCCGGCCGCGCCCGCGGCATGATCGTCGAGTCGAGGACCGAGGGCGATCTGCTGTTCGGCGACGTCCGCCTCGACGAGTGCTTCGATGGCCGAGGCGGCCTGACGTGGCGGTTCTTGACCGAGGCGTACGCGAAGCACGAGCCTGCGGGCTACAACTTCGGCAGCGAGAAGACCTGCGTGGTCGACGAGGCGGCGCTCGGGGAGTAGGGGACGCCGAAGCGGAGCTGCGCGGCGCGGCGGCGATGCGTGAAGATCCGCCGCAGCTGGCCGCCGACGAACAGCCACTGCGCGACGACGCCGAGCAGCCCCAGCGGCGGGGCGTACCACACCCGATCGATCATCACGGTGCCGGTGCCGACGCGCAGGAAGGCGTGCTCGTGGTACCAGGCGCGGTACGGGCCGCGCAGCTGGCAGTCGACGAAGCCACCGGCGTCGGTGCGATCGATGCGGGTGCGCCAGCGCAGGGGCATCGGGCCGATGCGGATGCGGTAGTCGATCGTGGTGCCGGCCTCGATGTGGGCCGGCGGCGCGCCGAGGATCTCGAAGCCCATGTGGGCCGGCGTCATCGCGCCGAGGTTCTCGGCCCTCTCGAAGAAGGGCAGGACCTCGTCGACGCCGTGCGCGAGCGCGACGCGGGTCTCGAGGCAGTAGCGCGGGCGTCGAGCGTCGAGGTACGCGCCGGTCGGCCACGACGCCACCGTGGTGATCGATGGCGCCGTCGCGTCGCCGAGCAGATCGGCCAGCGCCGGCGCCAGGGTGGGGAACGCGAAGCGGAATCTCAGGGCGAGCGCGCGCGTCGGCGCCACGCGCTGCCCCGACAGCACCACGTCCGCGGCCTCGCCGAGGGCGAGGCGCAGCGCGAACGCAGGCGCGCGGAACAGCCGAGGACGTCCGAGCTGGCGCGCGATCGCGTCGGCGAGCTCGCGCATGCGCACGGGCTCGGGGGCGACCGCGTTGATCGACCCCCGGTAGCGATCGTCGCCGAGCGCGGCGACGAAGAGCTCGACGAGGTCGTGCACGTGGATCCACGGCACCCACTGCCGTCCGCTGCCAAGGCTCGCGCCGAGGCCGAAGCGCGTCGGCGTGGCCATTGTCGGCAGCACGCCCCCGTCCTCGGCGAGGACGATGCCGAGGCGCAGGCACGCCACCCGCACGTCGCGGGCCGCGAGCGCGGAGGCCTCCCAGTCGCGCGACAGGGTCGCGAGGAAGCCCTCGCCCGGGGCCGCGTCCTCGTCGACGATCGCGTCGCCCCGATCGCCGTAGTAGCCGACCGCGCTGGTCTGGATCCACACGCGCGGCGCGGCAGTGCACGCGCCGAGGGCGGCGTCGATGCGGAGGTTGAGGCCGACGCGGCTGTCGACGAGTCGCGCGCGCACGCGCTTCGTCCATCGCTGCGCCACGGGCTCGCCCGCGACGTTCACGATCGCGTCGCACCCGTCGAGCAGCTCGACGAGCGCAGCGTCGTCGTCGGTCGCCTGCACGAGCTCGACCTCGGCGCCCAGCAGGCCACGGGCCCGTCGCGGGTCGCGGGCCCACGCGCGCACGTGGTGGCCGTCGCGCCGCAGCCGCAGCGCCAGGGCCCGGCCGACCAGGCCAGTCGCACCGAACAGGGCGATCCTCATCGACCGTCGGTTTGCACGACCGTGGCCGAAGTGCAAGGCGACCACCCCGCACTCCCCATGCCGCGAACGTCGGCATCCGTCCGTGCCGGAGAGAATTTTCCGACGAAGACGGGGCTGCGAACGGATGGATCGGGAGGGCCCGCGGCATGTGGGGAACATGCGACGTGCAGCGCCGATCCCCCGGACGCGATGGCTCCTGCTGGCCGCGCTCCTGCTCCCTGTCGCCTGCGGGGAGCCCGACGCCGCCCTCGACCCGCAGGCCGACACCGCGCGGTCGCTCGCGCCCGCCCCGCTCATCGTCGTGTCCAATGCGGCCCTCGCCGACGGCGCCATCCTGGAGGAGCGCAGCCTCGTCGTCACGAGCCGGGTCGGGTTCTCTGCGGTCGCCGACCCCGAGGGGACGCTCACGCTCGGCAAGCTGCTCACCGATCGCAACACGTTCATGGGCGCGCTCGCCGAGCAGAACGGCGAGAACGCGATCTCGGCCCAACGTGGCACGCTCAAGCCGTTCGTGACCGCGGAGCAGGACGTCGACGAGCACAACGCCGCGGTGAGTCCGATGGCCAAGCTCGGTACCGTGGCCGAGATCGAGAACACCTACCGCGATCAGATCCTCGATCGTTGGAACGTCGGTCCCGACGAGGAGGTGCTCGTCGACCCCAACGGTCCGTTTCGCCTCCTCGCGGTCGTCAACCGCATCGACCTCGCGGGCGACGTCGACGGCCGCACCGGCGACAACCAGCTGCTCGCCGAGGACCAACGCAAGTGGTTCGGCGAGGGACGTCTCGTGTTCGGGCTGACCTCGACGCTGGGCGGCAAGCCGTACCCGATGACGCTCATCATGGAGTTCCGGCTGCCGGCGCTGCGCGAGGCGGGCTTCACCGCCGACACGACGAGCTTCGAGATCGATCCCACGTTCGATCCCGTCGCCGGCCCCATCGATGCCGCGGCGTGGAAGCAGGGGCGCCAGCGCTGGGCTCGGGTGTGGCGCGAGCTGTCACGCCATCCGCTCACGAGCCCGGCGTACAAGGCCCTGCTGCGCGACATCGTCACCGTCTTCGCGCGGCCCGAGAACCACCTCGCGCTGCGCGTCGGCGAGCTGGTGCAGGACGCCTCGGGCGAGCAGGGCTCGATCCGCGAGTTCGAGTACCGCGAGTTCTACACGACCGCCGGCTTCCAGTTCGGCACCCGTCATGCGCGGCGCGAGCCGGTCGCGTGCGCGGGGCCGCTGCCGCTGCTCGCCGAGGTCGTCGGCGAGGAGTGGAACCCGGGCACGCAGGACTTCGACTACGACTACAAGCTGCGGCGGATCCTGTCCGCGACCGAGTCCGAGGCGCTGCGCTCGGCCTGCGGCGGCCTGCCCTTCGGCGGTGGCACCGACGTCGAGGAGGGCATCGAGCTGCGCGCCCACTTCGCCCGATTCCGGCCGCAGACGGTGTGGCCGGCGCTCGACGGCGACGTCGCGAACGAGCCGCAGCGGCACGCCCTGGCGCTCGGCGCGTGCTCGGGCTGCCACGGCCGCGAGACCAAGACCACGGGCTTCCACATCGCCCCGCGCGGCCCGAACGCCGACTCGCTGCTCTCGCCGTTCCTGTCGGGCCCGGTGGACGTGACGCCGATCGCCGGCGGCGAGACCTACTCCTACGACGAAGTTGCGCGCCGGCGGGGTCTGCTGCGCGCGTTCTTCCGCGGCGAGGACTTCGCCGACCCCCCGACGAACATGACCGAGCAGATGCTGCTGTGCACCACCTCGCCCTGCGGCGGGTGAGGGCGCGAACCGGCGCGCCGTCTCATCCGCAGCTCGAACCCATTGCGGGCCGGACCGGTCCGTTGGACGATCCTCACCATGCTCCGAATCTCGACTACGTCGCTTCGTGCCGCCCTCCTCCTCGCGGCCCCGACCGCGCTCGTCGGTTGCCCGGACGACACGACGCCGAGCGACACCGCGGACGACACGAGCGGCAGCAGCTCGACCGACGCCGCGTCGACTTCGGGCGCGACGACGACGATCGACCCCGACACCTCGAGCTCCACCGATCCGACGGTCACCACGGTCGATCCCGATTCGTCGAGCTCGGGCGACGCGTCGTCGTCGTCCTCCTCGGGCCCCGGATTCGACGGCTGCGGCGACGGTGACATCGACGACGGCGAGCTGTGCGACGGGGACAACCTCGACGGCCGCGACTGCGCCTCCGAGGACTTCGTCGACGGCGTCCTCGCGTGCAACGCCGACTGCACCCTCGACACCAGCGGCTGCAACTACGCGTGCGGGGACGGTGACGTCCAGGGCGACGAGCAGTGCGAGGGCGACGATCTCGACGGTGCGACGTGCGTGACGCAGGGTTTCGACGGCGGCAACCTCGACTGCAACGCCGACTGCACGTTCGACGTCAGCGGCTGCGAGACGTACACGTGCGGCGACGACGTGCACGCCGGGCCCGAGGTCTGCGACGGCGCCGATCTCGACGGCGAGACCTGCGCGACGCAGGGCTTCGACAGCGGCACGCTGGCCTGCGCGGCCGACTGCACCGGCTTCGACACCACCGGGTGCTTCGTGTGCGGCGACGGCATCATCAACGGCGACGAGGTCTGCGACGGGGCCGATCTCGCCGGCCAGGACTGCGTCTCCCAGGGGCTCGACGGCGGTTCGCTGTCGTGCGCGGCGGACTGCACGTTCGACCTGTCGGAGTGCACCGGCTGCGGCAACGGCGATCAGGATCCGGGCGAGGAGTGCGATGGCAACGACTTCGGCGGTGTCACCTGCCTCGGCCTCGGCTTCGAGGGCGGTCAGCCCACGTGCGCGCCGGGCTGCGTGATCGCCCCCGAGAGCTGCTTCGGGCAGCACACCTTCTGCGCCTCACCGGCCTCCGCGATCGGGCCCGGTGCGGGCGCCCTGACCGTGAGCACGATCCCGGTCGCGGGGCTCGCGGGCCTGGTGAGCGATGTCGACGTCCTCGTCGACGTCGGCCACACCGCGGTCGGCGACCTGCAGCTCGATCTCCGCCACGTCGACGTGGATCTGTCGGTCGCGCTCGCCGACGCGCAGTGCGGCGTCGACGACGACATCGACGCCACATTCGATCAGGACGCCGCCGGCCTGCCGGCGTGCGCGAGCACGGTGCTGCCGCTCGGAGATCTCGACGCCTATGTCGGCGCCGCCGGCAACGGCGCGTGGGAGCTGAGCATCCTCGACCAGACCGCCGGGAACGGCGGCACGCTCGACGAGTGGTGCATCTCGCTGACCACCGAGTCCGACGGCGAGTCCTTCGCCTATGTCGTCAACGACACCGCGCCCAATTCGATCACCGCGTACACCGTGGCCGACGATGGCACGCTCGCCGAGATCCCGGGCTCGCCGTTCGCGACCGGCGGTGACAGTAGCTTCAACCACCACCCCAACGCGGTCGTGAACTGCGGCCCGTACCTGTACGCGGCGAACTTCAACTCGGGGAACATCGCCGGCTTCTCGGTCGCCGGCGACGGCTCGCTGTCGGTCCTCGCCGGCAGCCCCTTCCCGAGCGCTGGCGTGGTCAGCGTGGCGTGCACGTCGTCGTTCCTCTATGCGAGCAACTTCGGCACCTCGGTCGAGCGGTTCTCGATCGACGGCGCCGGCGCGCTCGCGTCGCTCGGCACGACCGACGCCGGCCCGTCGACCCTCGGGATGACCCTCAACGAGGCGACCGGGCGCCTGGTCGTCGCGGGCTGGAGCAGCTCGGTGAACGTCTTCGACATCGACGGCGCCGGGAATCTCACCGCGGTGCCGGGGTCGCCGTTCAACACCGGCGGCAGCAACCACTCGGCGTCGATCAGCCCCGATGGCGCCCTCGTGGCGACCGAGGGCAACAACGCGGTGAACCTCTTCGTCGTCGCCGACGATGGGTCGCTCAGCCCCGCGGTCGGCTCGCCGTTCGTCGACCCCACCGGGTGCGAGACCGTCGGCCTGGCCTGGGCCCCGGACAGCGCCCGCCTCTTCGTGGGCCACCGCGGCTGCTTCCCCGGCCAGGTCATGGTCTACGACGTGGCTCCCGACGGCGTGCTGTCCCCGGTCGCCGGGGCGCCGTTCGCCACCGGCGGCAACGAGGCGGTGGGCCTCGCCGTGGCGTTCGATGGCTCGAGGATCTACGCGTCGCACATCGGCGACACGTCGACTGCGGTCCTCGACGTGGATGCTGGCGGCGCCCTGACGCCCGTGCCCGGCTCGCCGTTCGCGAACAACACCTTCGGGAACCACGCCTGGATCGTGCTGCGGTAGACGCCGGTCCCTCGAGCGCGGGGGAGGTCGATCGCGATCCGGTATCCTCGCGGGATGACGCGCCGCGCCGCACTCGTCGCCCTGCTCGCCGTCGCGTGCGCCGGTCGGCCGCCCGGCGCGGGGCCCCGCGACGCGGTCGCACTGCCGCGGACGTTCACGTCGGTGGCCGCGGACGTGCTCGACCACCAGCTGCGCGAGCATCCGCAGCGCGGCGTCGAGCTGGGGCTGCACGCATACGACGGGAAGCTGCCGGACGTCTCGGCCGCGGGCCTCGAGCGGGCGCGTCGGCAGGTCGCGGCCGATCTCGCCGCGCTCGGGGCGGTCGATCGCGCCGGGCTCGATCGTCGGGCGCGGGTCGAGCACGCCGCGCTCATCGGCGCGGTGCTCGCCGATCGATTCGAGCTCGAGGTCCGCCGCGCGCCGTGGCGCGACCCGATGGCCTACCTCGGCCCGCTCGATCTCACCGCGTACATCAGCCGCGACTACGCGCCGCTCGAGGAGCGCGCCGCTGCGGTCGCTGCGATCGCCGAGGGCAGCGCGGCCTACCTCGAGCACGCGCGCGCCCGGCTCGAGCGTGCGCTGCCGCGGACGTTCCTCGACACCGCGCTCCTGCAGACCCGCGGCAGCGCCCAGTTCGTGCGGGTCGACGTGCCCGCCGCGCTCGCCGGCGTCGGTGATCCGGCCCTGCGTCGCCGCCTGCAGGCCGGGCTCGCGTCGATGGCCGCCGCGCTCGACGGCTACGCGCAGCACCTCGACGATCTGCGCGCCCACGCGACGCAGGACTTCGCCCTCGGGCCCGACGCGTTCGCGCAGATGCTCCGCGAGACCCAGGGCATCGACGTGCCGTTGCCGCGGCTGATGGCGCTGGTGCAGGCCGACCTCGACCGCAACGTCGGGGCGCTGACCGCCGCCGCCGCGCAGATCGAGCCCGCCGCGTCGGTCGCCGACGTCATCGCCGGCCTCGGCCACGTCCCCGCCGCGGAGGTGCTCGCGGTCGCCACGGCGCAGAGCCGACGCACGCGCGACTTCGTCGTCGCCCGGGACCTGGTCTCGATCCCCAACGACGATGTCGTGCGCGTCGTCGACACGCCGCCGTTCCTGCGCTGGAACGCCGCGTTCCTGAACCCGTCCGGGCCCTTCGAGGACGCGGGCCTACCGAGCTTCTACTACATCAGTCCGCCCGATCCGACGTGGCCCGCCGCCCAGCAGCGCGAGTTCGTGCCGTCGGCGCCCGAGCTGCTCTTCATCACGGTCCACGAGGTCTGGCCCGGGCACTTCGTGCACGGTCAGCACCTGCGCACCAACCCCTCGCGCGCGCTGAAGGCCACGTGGAACTACACGACCGCCGAGGGCTGGGCCCACTACGTCGAGCAGATGATGTTCGACGCGGGGCTCGACGACGATCCCCGCGTGCACGTCGGGCAGCTGCTCAACGCGCTGCTCCGCGATGTCCGGGCCCTGTCCGCGATCGGCCTGCACACGCAGGGCTGGGACGTCGAGCGCGCACGCCACCTCTTCCGCACGGCGGCGTTCCAGGACGAGGCCAACGCCGCGCAGCAGGCGGTGCGCGGCACGTTCGATCCGATGTACCTGGCCTACACGGTCGGCAAGCTGGTGATCCTGCAGCTGCGCGCCGACGTCGAGGCCCGGCAGCGGGCGCGCGGCGAGCCGTTCTCGCTGCGCGCGTTCCACGACGAGCTCCTGTCGTACGGTGCGGCGCCGCTCGGCGCGATCCGTCAGGCGATGCTCGACGAGCCCGACGACGCCCGCACGCCGCTGCTGTAGAGCGCGGAGGTGCAGCCAGACTTTACATTTGGTCGGACCAAATGTAAAGTCTGGCTGTGGATGCGGTCCCCCGGCCGTGGTGGGTGGAGCGGGTGCAACGCTGCTGGCGGAGCGTGCCCGTGGCGTGGCTCTCCGGGGTCCGACGGGTGGGGAAGACCACGCTGGGGCGCGAGATCGCGGGCGCCGAGGTCTACAACTGCGACCTCCCCTCGGTCGCTGCGCGGCTCGCCGATCCCGAGCACTTCTTCGCGACCGTCGGCGCTCGGGTGCTCGTGCTCGACGAGGTGCATCAACTCGAGGATCCGAGCCGCGTCCTCAAGATCGCCGCGGACGAATTCCCCACCCTTCGCGTGCTCGCGACAGGTTCGTCGACGCTGGCCGCGACGGTGAAATTCCGTGACTCCCTCGCGGGTCGCAAGCGCGCGGTCCACCTCGTTCCGGTGCTCGCCACCGAGCTGGACGCCTTCGGCGTTCGTGACCTGCGGATCCGCCTGCTCCACGGCGGATTGCCAGGGGCGCTGCTCGCCGAAACGCGCGACCCCGAGTTCTACGCCGAATGGCTCGACTCGTTCTTTGCCCGCGACATCCAGGAGCTGTTTCGGGTCGAGAAGCGGGCGGCATTCCTGCGGCTGATCGAGCTGTTGCTGCGTCAGAGTGGTGGCCTGGCCGAGGTGACCGCCCTCGGTCGTGGGGCCGGGTTGAGCCGGCCCACCGTGATGAACTACCTCGAGATTCTCCAGCTGACCCACGCCGTGACACTGCTGCGTCCATTTCACGGCGGGGGGAGGCAGGAGCTCCTGCACCAGCCGAAGATCTACGCGTTCGACACTGGGTTCGTCGCGCATGCCCGCGGTTGGGACGAGTTGCGCGACGAGGACTGCGGAGTGCTCTGGGAGCATGTCGTGCTCGAGCACCTCCAGGCGACACTGGACGCGACCAAGCTGCACTACTGGCGGGACAAGTCGCAGCGAGAGGTTGATTTCGTGATTCCGCGCCGCAGCGGGTGCGACGCGATCGAGTGCAAGTGGCGTCAAGGGGGGTTCGATCCCGGGGGCTTCATGGCGATGCGTGCGCTGCATCCGCGCGGGCGAAACATCGTGGTCGTTCCCCACGGACGCGTGCACGATCGGCGGTTCGGCGAGCTCGAGGTCACGATCACACCGATCGCCGGACTCACGGCGCTGCTGCAGGCATGATCCTCAAGGGTCCCGGCGTCCGGCTCACCGACCTGCGGCCGCGTGGCTCGCCCGGCCGATCGCGTCCGAGGTCCCCGCGAACGCCCGCATCGCCGCGCGCACGAAGCCCGCGAACAACCGCCGCGCCGCCGAGCCCGCGCCGTCGGTGCGGTGCACGAGGTTCTCGGGGTGCCACTGCACGCCGAGCACCCAGCGCTCGGGCTCCTCGGCCTCGATCGCCTCGCACAGCGGTCCGTCGGGCAGGTGCGTGTCGTGATCGTGGGCGACCTCGACGAGGCCATCGCCCGGCTCCTCGACCGCCTGGTGGTGGCGACTGTTCACGGTCACGGTGTCGTGCCCCAGCACCTGCAGCAGTCGCGAGCGCGGTCGCACGCGGACGCGGTGACGGATCGATCCGTCGGCGGCGGTGCCGTGCTGGTGCGCGGTCGGATCGCAGCCGGACAGGCTCGGGATGTCGGGGTGCAGCGTGCCGCCGCGCGAGACCGCGAGGAGCTGCGCGCCGCGGCACAGCCCGAGCACCGGCACACGGCGCGACCAGGCCTCGCGGGCGAGGTGCAGCTCGATCGCGTCGCGCTCGGGATCGACGGGGCCGGGCCACGGCAACGCGCCGCGACGATCCCAGCGCCGGGCCTCGATGTCGACGCCGCCGGCGAGCAGCAGCGCGCACGCGGGACCCCGGGGGAGGTCCGTGCCGGGTCGCACGATCTCGATCGTGCCCGACCACCCCGCCTGGCGCAGCGCCGCGACGGGGGCGGACGCCGCGTCGGGGTCGCGCGAGCAGCTCAGCACGATCGACGGCACGCTCGGCCACGCTGCACCAACTCGGTGCGCGTCACAAGAAAACGTCGGCAGGCCGGGGGTCGCCATCGACAGTGGCTGCGCAGGCAGCTGCGCAGGACTTCGACCAACTCGCGCCGCGCCTTGAGCGGACCCGGATCGGCCCGGCGTTGCGGTCAGACCGCGAGCTCGGGCAGCACCTCGGTCGCGCCGTAGGTGGCGTCGCCGAAGCTGGTCGCCTGCACGCCGATGGCCTTCAGCAGCGTGTACGGCACGACGCTCGTGCGCTTGCCGGCGGCGGCGATGTGCTCGCCGCTCTTCAGCGCTCCGCCCGCGCGGCCCGCGACGACCACCGGGTAGTCGGTCACGGTGTGGGTCTGGCCGTCGGCCAGATCGCTCGTGCAGTAGATCGCGCAGCGATCGAGCAGCGTCGCCTCGCCCTCGGTCACGGCGGCCAGGCGCTGCAGCAGGTACGCGAACTGCTCCATCGAGAACGCGACGCTGTCGATGTACATCTGCCGCTTGCTCGGATCGTGGGTCAGCGTGTGCGAGCCCTCGTTGACGCCGGCCTCCCAGAACAGCACGTCGGCGATCGCCTGGCTGAAGCGCACCGAGAACACCCGCACCAGATCGCACGCGATCGCCTGGACCAGCACGTCCACGATCAGCCGGCTGCGGGCCGACAGCGGCTCGTTGGCGCCGTCGTCCAGCGGGTCGACCGGGGCCATGGGCACCGAGCACGTCGGCGGCTCGGTGAGCAGGCGGGTCTCGAGCTCACCGAGGCCCCCGAGGTGCGCGTCGAGCTTGGCCCGATCGGCGGCGCCCAGGCGCGCGCGCAGGCTGTCGGCGTCGGCCTTCACCGCGTCGAGGATCCCGATGCGCGTGTCGAGCTCGCGCGTGTCGGGCGAGAAGCCGAGGAACAGCCGGTCGAACAGCGCCTTGGGCGAGAACTCGGCCGGCAGGAGCTGGCCGTCCTTCATCGCGATCGAGAACTCGTCGTTGCCGCCGCCCATGATGTAGGCCCGCGAGACGCCGAGCTCGAGCGAGCGGAACGTGCTCGTGGCGCCGAGCAGGTCGGCGGCGATCTGATCGCAGCTCGGCATCGTGGTGGCCGCGTCGGCCTGGCCACCGGTCGGGGCCGTGGTCGCCCCCGAGAACGCGACCGCGCGCGACGTGATGTGATCGCCGAAGCCGACCCCGAGATCCGTGCCGCTGATGATCGACACGTACGGCTTGATGATCGGATCGGCCAGCGCCTGCAGGCAGGACGTCGGCATCCAGTCGGGCCCGGTCTGCGCCGGGGCCCACGCCTCGCCGGGTACGCCGTTGCCGAAGTACCAGGTGCCGAAGCGCAGCGGCAGCGCCTCGCCCGACGCGTAGGCGTTGCCGTTGCCGTTGAGCATCGCCTCGAGCGCGGGCAGGCCCACCGCGCAGCCGACCCCACCGAGCACGCCGCGAAGGAACCGTCGTCGTCCGATCGTCATGGGACCGCCTTTCACTCGACCTCGGCGAAGGTTCGGAAGGCCGCGCTGCTCACCAGCGCCGGCACGAACTCGGACAGGTTGCCGTCGACGTCGGCGAACACGGTGGCCAGCGCGTCGATGGCCGGGCCGTCGATCTCCTCGACCTCGACGTGGCCGGTCGCGTACCGGTACAGCTGCCGCACCATGCACGCCTCGACCACGGGGTCGGTGCGGAGCTTCGCGACGAGCTCGGCCATGCCGTGGAATTCCTCGTCCTCGTACTTGCCGCTGTCGTCGATGGTCAGCCCGTGGTCGTCGGCCCGCCACGCGCCGAGCGGATCGAAGTGCTCGAGGGCGAGCCCGAGGGGATCGACCAGGTGGTGGCACGTCGCGCACGCCGGGTTGACGTCGTGCTCCTCCAGCAGCTCGCGCATTGTCTGCGGCGTGCCTTCACCCGCGGGATCGTCGGGGATCTCGACGTCGACGTCGGGCGGCGGCGGCGGCAGATCGACGCAGCGGAACCGCTGCTGCACGTAGATGCCGCGCAACGTCGGGGCCGTGCGGGCGCGTCGACTGGTCAGCGAAAGGACGCCAGCGGTGCCCAGCAGCCCCGCGCGCGGATCGTCGTCGTCGCGCTGCACCGCGACCATCGAACCGTCGCCGGTGGCCGGCATGCCGTAGATCGCCGCGAGCCGGTCGTCGACGAAGGCGGTGCGCGTGTCGAGCAGCGCCAGCATGGACTCGCCCTGGTCGAACACGACGTGCTCGACCATGCGCTCGAGCTCGAGCGACATCGACGCGAACAGCTCGGGCGTCGCGGTCGGGTAGACGGCCGGGTCCTTGGCTTGGGCGCCCACGGCCTCGACGCCGAGCCACTCGCCGAAGAAACGCCCGAGCCCCCCGCGCGCCGAGGGGTGGTCGAGCATCGCCGCGGCGACCTCGGCCACACCATCACCGGAGGCGAGCTCGCCGGCTTCGGCACGATCGAGGAGGTCGTCGTCGGGGCCGTGGCCCCAGAGGAAGAACGCGAGGCGCGAGGCCATCTCGACGCTGGTGTAGCGGCGACGCTCGGGGTCGTCGGGGTCGCTCTCGCCGACGTCGGTGATGTAGAGGAAGTGCGGCGACGCGAGCAGGCCGATCATCGCGCCGTGGATGCCGCGCCACGGATCCTCGAAGCGCGTGGCGATCGCGGTGCCGAGCGCGACGTAGCGGCCGCGCTCGTCGTCGGTGAGGGTGCGGCGGAACGCCCGGCGGCCGAAGCTGGTGACGAACTGCTCGAGGCACGTCGGCGCCGTCGCGTCGCAGCCGACGACCGCGTCGCGTCGCGCCGGGTCTTCCATCACCTGGTCGGCGAGGTCGCGCGCGGCCCCCTCGAACTGCTCGACGTCGAAGCCGCCCACCGACAGACCCGCGGTGCCGACCGTGGAGTAGTGATGATCGACCGCGTCGGCGGGGAGCGCCGTCGGCACGACGATGCCGTCGCCGAGGAGCTGCGTCGCGGTGCGGCCGTACTGCGATCGCGTCAGTCGGCGCAGCTGCACGCGCTCGGCCGGCGCGGCCTCGGCGGTCCCGTCGTCGCCGCCACCGCCGTCGTCGTCCGCGCCCCCGTCCCCGTCGCCGCCGGTGATGCCCGCGGGCGCGCCCACGGGCACGTTCTCCATGTCGATCGTGCAGGCGGTGGTCAGCGCGGCCCCGAGGAGCCACGCGCGTCGTCCATGTCGCTGCATCGTGCGTTGCATCCGCGTGCGTCCCCCCACTTGCACCGTTGCCTCGGTGGGCCTGGAGGTTCCCCGCGCGGTGCAGGCATCGTCGGGACCGGGCTCGACACCCTGGGTCGTGCTCCGGCACGCTGCCGTTCGTGCGCACGCGTACCTCGCTCGGTCTGGCCGTGTGGCTTTCGGTAGCCTGTCGCGCGGCGCCGCCGACCGAGCCCCCGGCGGCGCGCACCGAGGCGGTCGCTGCCCCGGTCGCGATCCCGCCGCGGGTCGGCGCGACGATCCGGGCCGACGACGGCCACCCGCTGTCGCTGTGGTCCCGCGTGCCGAGCCGCCCGCGGGGCGCGATCCTCCTCGTCCACGGCCGCACGTGGAGCGCCCGGCCGGACTTCGACCTCGAGGTCGCGGGTCGCGATCGATCGCTGATGATCGCGCTGGCCCGCGCGGGGTGGGCCACCTACGCCCTCGATCTGCGGGGCTACGGGGAGACGCCGCGCGATGCCTCCGGGTGGAACACGCCCGATCGCGCGGCGAAGGATCTCGCGGCCGCGGTGGCGCACGTCCGCGCCGCGCACCCGGAGCTCGCGCCGCCGGCGGTGCTCGGGTGGTCGCTCGGATCCCTGGTGGCGCAGCTGACCGCGCAGCGGGATCCCGCGTCGATCTCGGCGCTCGTCCTCTATGGCTATCCCCGCGATCCCGACGCGCCCGGGCGCACGACTGCGATGCCCGGGGCGACGCCCGAGGCGACGCCGAAGCGCGAGGCGAACACCGCGGCCGCGGCGGCCTCGGACTTCATCACGCCGGGGTCCATCGATCGCGCGAGCATCGACGCGTTCGTGGCCGCGGCGCTGGCCGCCGATCCGATCCGCGCCGACTGGCGCGCGATGGAGACGTTCGCGGAGCTCGACCCTGCCGCCGTGCACACGCCGACCCTGGTGATCCACGGCGCGGGCGATCCCTACGCCCCGATCGCGAACCAGGCCAAGCTGTTCACGCGCCTCGGCGACGACGACCGCGCGTGGGTGGTGCTCGCCGGGGGCGATCACGCGGCGCACCTCGAGGACTGCGGCGACGCGTTCGTGCACGCGGTGCTGGGCTTCGTCGAGCGACCGGGCTCACGGCGGCAGTAGCAGGCCCTCGGCCCGCAGGCGCTCGAGCGCGCCGTGGATCAGCCGCGGCAGCGCGGGCTCGATCGCGGCGAGCGGCGCGTCGGCGCGGAGCCGTCCGCTGCGGAGATCGTCCGTCAACGCGGCGACGAGATCGCCTTCGGTGCGGGTCCCGTCGAGCCGAGCGACGACGCAGGCGACGAACGGATCGACCGGCGCGCACGCATGCTCGGGGGTCGTCACGAACCCGCGGTGCTCGGCCTCGAAGCGGGCGAGCACGGAGACGCAGGGCCGCGCCGGGATCGACGCGACTGCGGGCACCCGCGATCGTCCGTGCGGCCGCCGGTCCGCCACGCGCGGCGCGTCGGCATGGGCGAGCACGCTGGCGCGGAACCGCCGGTGGGCCAGCACGTCGAACAGCTGCGCGCGCGCGATGGGGTCGGAGGTGCGGGCGGCCACGCGGTCCTCGAGCACCTGCCGCTCGGCGTCGTCGAGGCCGACCCGCGCGACGTCGTCGACATAGGCGAGCCCGGCCTGCTCGGCGAGCGCGACGAACTCCCGCAGCCAATACGCGCGGCCGTCGGGCACCAGGTACTCGTGCAGGAGATACGCGTCGGTGCGGTGCTCGAGCTCGGCGAGCTCTTGGTCGAGCAGCACGGCCTCGACGACCTCGGGGTCGGGGCTCGCCCCGCGCAGCCACGCCAGCGCCGCGCGGGCCTCGGCCACGCGCTCGGTCGCCGGCCCGTCGCCGACGAGCTCGCGGAGCGTGCGGCGGACCCCGTCGCCCACCGCCCAGCCCGGCATCGCGTTGTAGCTGACGTAGGCCACGCCGGCGGCGTCGAGCACCGTCGCGCACAGCGACAGCACCCGATCGCGCACCGCGTCGGGGACCCACGACAGCACGCCGTGGACGATCACGTAGTCGAAGCGCTCGCCGCCGAGATCGAGGTCCATCACGTCGGCGCAGCGGACCTCGAGGTTGGTGAGGCCGACCGCGGCGACGTCATGGCGCGCGCGCTCGATCTGTCGGGCCGATCGATCGATGCCGAGCACGCGGGCGCCGGGCAGCGCCGCGGCGATGGGCAGCAGGTTCACCGCGTGCGCGCACCCGAGCTCGAGGATCCGCGCGCGCTCGGGCGGCGCGATCGGGAGGCCCGCGGCCCGAGCCACGCGGTGCAGGCGGTCGGGGTGGGTCTCGGCGACGGGGCGGTCCTCGTACGGAACCTCGTCGTAGTCGTCGGGACGCGTCACGTCGTCCCGGAGCGTATCGCCGAAGGCGTCGCCGCCACGTCGAGCGCGAACACTCTGCGGGCGCGCGCGGCCCTTCGCGTAGCGCGGCGTGCGCTCGCGGCCGCACATCGAACGACGATCCGCAGATTTGCGCGGGTGTGCAGCCGCGTTCGCATGGAGAATCGACCGATCGCGTGAGCCCACGCATTCGCGAGGGGCCTGCGGGCCCGTGTGTGGGGTTGTCGACTCGCGCGCCGCTTGTACACTCGCCCGCCGCCACGATGAGTGCAAAGCACACCGCAGCCTTCTTTCGCGCGGAGGGCGTCCTGGTCACCAGCGGCGTCATGCAGGCCGCGATGTTCATGGCCGGACAACGGGCCGGGATGCGCGAGCGAGCGCTCCGCTTCGGCCAGGCCCTCGCCTCGGCGCCGGTCTTCGGTCTGCTCGGCCAGAACGATCGCACGCTCGGCAACCGCGTCGCCCACCTCTGTTACCGCGACATGTCCGAGGACCGCGTCGTCGTCCTCTCGGAGGAGTACGTCGACGACGTCCTCTCCGAGAAGGTCCTCGACAGCGGCATCGAGCTGATGCGCAAGGCCAAGGCCGACGGCCACCGCGTCGTCGTCCTGTCCGAGGGCATCAGCGAGATCATGGAGCGCATGCGCGAGAAGTGGCGCTACGTCGACGACCTGGTGTGCAACCACCTCGAGTATCGGGGCGGCAAGGCCACCGGCAAGCTCGTCGAGCCGGTCATCGGCGGCTACGAGGGCGGCAAGTGGCTCACGAGCTACGCCGCCGAGCACGACATCGATCTCTCGCGTTCCTTCGCCTATGCCGGGCACGGACCGGACCTCCTGCTGCTGTCGGCGGTCGGCCACCCGTGTGCGGTCAACCCCGACTTCACGCTGCGCAAGGCCGCCCGCGAGGCGGACTGGCCGCTGATGGACTACAAGGCATGAGCACGCAGGGCCGGCTACCGCTGTCGATCCGCGAGACCCTCGCGGGCAAGCACATCCTGCTGACCGGCGCGTCGGGCTTCGTCGGCAAGGTCTGGCTGGCGATGGTCCTGCACCACATCCCGCAGGTCGGCCGGATCTACATCCTGCTGCGGGGCAAGGGCCGCGGCGTCAAGGAGCGGTTCGAGAAGATCGTCAACGAGAGCCCGGTCTTCAAGCCGCTGCACGACGCCCACGAGGGCCGGATGAGCGAGTTCCTGTCGCAGCGCGTCGAGGTCGTCGCGGGCGACGTCTCGCAGCCGAACATGGGCATCGAGCCGGACACCCTGGCGCGGCTGCTCGCCGACGTGGACCTCGTCCTCAACTGCGCGGGCCTGGTCGACTTCAACCCGGATGTCCGCGAGGCGCTGTCGTCGAACGTCCAGGGCGCGATCAACGTCGGGGACTTCATCGAGGCCAGTCACCACGCCGCGCTGCTGCACGTCTCGACGTGCTACGTCGCCGGTCACCGCGACGGCTTCGTCCCCGAGACCATCGTCACCGACCGCACGCCCAACGGCACGTCGATCTCCGCGGAGGACGAGTACCGCAAGCTGCACGAGATCATCGCGGACGTGGAGGCCGAGAACGACGATCCCGCGACCGAGGCCACGCTGCGCGAGGACGTCGTGCGTCGGCTCGCCGAGCGCGGCCACGAGGGCGACTACAAGCGCGTGACCGACATGGTCACCCGGCTCAAGCGCAAGCGGCTGCGCGAGATGATGGCCAAGGCCGGCACCGACCGCGCCAAGGCGCTGGGCTGGCCCAACACGTACACGTACACGAAGGCGCTCGCCGAGCAGCTGCTCGCGGCGCGGGCCGATCGCCTGCGCTTCGCGTCGTTCCGGCCCGCGATCGTCGAGAGCTCGATCGACTTCCCGTTCGCCGGCTGGAACGAGGGCTTCAACACCTCGGGGCCGCTGGTCTACCTCGCGGGCACCTGGTTCCGCCACGTGCCGGCGGCCGCCGGCAACGCCCTCGATGTGATCCCGGTCGACAGCGTGTGCCGCATGCTCTCGATCGTCGCCTGCGCGCTCATCCGCGGCGAGAACTCGCAGGTGTACCAGTGCGGCTCGTCCGACCGGAACTTCCTCCCGGTCGATCGCCTCACCGAGCTGTCGGCGCTCGGGCACCGCAAGTACCTGCGCGAGCACGGCAACGGCGCGCTCGAGCGGCTCATCCTCTCGCGGTGGGACGCGACGGCGGCCGACCCCGAGCACGTCCTCAACGTCACCAACATCCGCAAGCTGATGGGGCAGGTCACCCGCTACCTCAAGCACGGCATGCCGGAGAAGATCCCGAGCGAGCTGCGCGAGTGGGCCGACGACGTCTCGAAGAGCACGGACAACGGCGTCCGCAAGCTGCGGCAGATCGAGGAGGTCCTCGAGCTGTTCATGCCGTTCACCTACGAGCACTTCTGCGTGTTCGAGTGCCGTGCCGTCGATCGCCACCCGGTGGTCGAGCCCGAGTTCCGTTTCGCGCCCGAGACCATCGAGTGGCGCTCGTACTGGCTCGACATCCACATGCCCGGGCTGCGCCGCTGGTGCTTCCCCGAGTACGAGGACAAGGCCAAGGAGACCTACGCGCCCAAGACCCCGTTCCGGCTGCTCGATGCGGCCCTCGAGCCCGCGCGCCCGTCGGCACCGGTGCCCGCGCGAGAGGAAGCCGGCTGATGACGATCCTACTGACGGGTGCGACCGGCTACATCGGCTCGTACGTCGCGAACGAGCTGCTGAACCGCACCGACTCGCGCATCGCCGTGCTCGTGCGGGCCAAGACCGAGGACGAGGCGCGCCAGCGGCTGTGGAAGTCGATGCAGCTGCACCTCGACTTCGACGCCTTCGCCCGCGCGCTGCCGCGGCTCGACATCTACCGCGGGGACCTCACGGTCGATGACCTCGGCATCGACCCCAAGTCGCGCGAGCGGCTCGCCGACACCATGCGCTCGGTGATCCACTGCGCGGCGTCGCTCAACCGCAAGTCGGACAAGGTCTGCTTCAACGTCAACCTTCGCGGCACGCTCGAGCTCATCAAGCTGGCGCAGCTCGCCCGCGCCAAGGGCAACCTCCAGCGCTTCTCGGACGTCTCGACCGTGGCCGTCGCCGGCCACCGCAACGCCGAGAACGTCCAGGAGGACGACGCGGTGCAGTGGGATCGCAGCGACTACGATCCGTACGCGCGCACCAAGAAGTTCTGCGAGCACATGGTCCACGAGCTGCTGCCGGACGTGCCCAGCACCATCTTCCGGCCGAGCACCGTGCTCGGCGACAGCCGCTTCCCCGAGACCACGCAGTTCGACATGGTCCGCGCCTTCGCAGCGCTGGCCTACATGCGCGTGTTGCCGCTGCGCCGCGAGTGGCGGTTCGACATCGTCCCGGCCAACTACGTCGGCGAGGCGATCGCCCGCATCCACCTCGACCCCAAGCCGAAGTACGGCATCTATCACCTGAGCGCGGGCGAAGGCTCGTTGACGTACGGGCAGATCGTCGACGGCCTGCGCCGCGAGGGGCACCGTGCGCGGACGTTCTTCGTGCCCCAGCTCGAGAAGCCGTTCGGGCTGGCGGTCGAGGCGTTGATGTCGACCCCGCGCAAGTACGGCGTCGCAGGGGCGGCCTCGCTGATGAAGGTCTTCCTGCCGTATCTCACCAATGACACGGTGTTCTCGAACCGCCGCGTGATCGAGGCGCTCGGCCACGAGCCGGTGCCGTTCACCGACTACGCCCTGCCGCTCCTGCGGTTCGCGACCGAGGGCAAGTTCACGTATCCCTACAAGCCCTGGCCCGAGGACGCGGGCCCGCGGCTGGCCAAGGCAGTCTGAGCATGGGCATCCTCTCGCGCATCAAGAACGCGTTCGACCCCGACCGCGTCCTGCAGGAGATCATGGGCGGCTTCATCGAGGCCGTCGCCGTCGAGCGCGCGCTCGATCTCCGGCAGAACACCTGGGCCCCGGGCAAGCCGCTCAAGCTGCTGTTCGCCGGCTACGTCGGCACGCGCAACACCGGCGCCGACGTCCGCGTCGAGGAGATGATCCGGCAGATCCGCCACGTGGTCGGCGATGACGACCTCGAGGCGACGATCATGACCGTCGACCCCGAGCTGACGGCGGGCTACTTCCGCACGGTCCGCCAGGTCGAGCTCCCGGTGGTGTTCCCGAAGTTCCTCCACGACGAGTGCCCGAAGCACCACGGCGTCATCGCGTGCGAGGGCTCGATGTTCAAGTCGAAGTTCGCGTCCGCGCTGTCGGTGATGATGGCCGGCGCCCTCGGCATCGCGAACGCCGAGGGCAAGCTCAGCGTCGGCTACGGCGCCGAGGCCGGCAACATGACCCCGGCGCTGCGCGACTTCGTGAAGAAGCACTGCAAGAACTCGCTGGTCATCTGCCGCAACGAGCCGTCGCGCGACGTGCTCGGCGTGATGGGCATCCGCACGACGGGCGGCGCCGACACGGCGTGGACGTTCGAGCCGGCGCCGCTGTCGGTGGGCGCCGAGCACCTGCGCAAGGCCGGCTGGGACGGCAAGAAGCCGGTGTTGGTGGTGTGCCCGATCAACCCGTTCTGGTGGCCGGTGAAGCCCGATCTGGCCAAGGCCGCGGCGATGCGCCTGGTCGGCCAGTACCGCGACGAGCACTACCAGTCGGTCTACTTCCACCACAGCTCGCAGGCCGCGACGGACAAGTACGAGAACTACCTCGACGCGATCGCCAAGGGCGTGAACCACTTCGCGAGCAAGCGCGACTGCTTCCCGATCCTGGTCGCGATGGAGCAGCTCGACAAGTACGCCTGCGAGGACCTGGCGCCGCGCCTCGACATGGGCGCGCCCATGTTCACGAGCGACAAGTACGACATGTTCAACATGGTCAGCATCCTGCGCAACTGCGCGTGGATGCTGAGCTCGCGCTTCCACGCGGTGGTGACCTCGATGCCGGGGCAGGTGGCGTCGGCGGGCATCACGATGGACGAGCGCATCCGCAACCTGATGAACGATCGCGGCCACCCGCACCTGTTCCTCGAGGTCGACGAGGCCGACCTGGCGGACAAGGTCGTCAACGTGCTCGAGGTGTTGGCGCGGGACTCGGAGCAGATCCGCGAGGACATCGGTCGCGCCGTGCCCAAGCAGCTCGCGCTGATGGGCGGCATGGGCATCGACTTCATGGACGAGGTCGTGCGCGTGTATCCGGAGTTCCCGAGGAGGGAGCTGCCGCGGACGTGGCAGGCGCATCTTCCGGCGATGGAGCCGGTGTTGATGCGGTTGCTCGAGCGGTACGGGTGAGCGTCCGCTTCCGTCGCGGGTGATCCAGGCCCACGGCCCACCGATATGCATGGGCACGCCGCGGCGTTTCGGGGCGTGGCCTGGCGGCGTCGTTCGGCGTGGTGGAGCGCATGGCTGGCCCTGGGGCTCGACCCGGGCTGCGGGGACGCCGTGCCCGCGGTGACCGACCTGGTGCTCAGCCCCGCCACTGCGGTCGTCATCGGTACGCAGCCGATGATCCCGATCGCCCCGGATGTGTACGTCGAGCCCGGGACTTCGACCGACGATCTCGTGGCGCTGCGGGCCGCCCACACCCGAGCGCAAGGCGAACTCGACGCGTGGTTTCCCACGACCACCGACGATCGTGGCCTGGTCCTGTTCTGCGGCACGGCGGCGTGCAAGATCGCCTTCGGTGCACCACCGACGGCCGCGAGCTCGAGCGACCTCGGGTTCGCGACGTACGTGCCGAGCGGCGGGCACGAGGCGCGTCGCGCCGTGGTGGTCACCGGCCCCGCGCCGAACACCGATCGCATCCTGATGCACGAGTGGGTGCACGTGCACATGGGTCTGCATGCCCAGTACGAGCTGGTGCCCACATGGTTCAACGAAGGGGTCGCGACGCTGTTGGCCGGCGAGCCGAGCTGCGCGCACGCTCCGACGCCGAGCGCGGACAGCCTGCACGACGTGGCGACGAAGGACGCGTGGCAGGAGCACATCGCGGTGCCGGGCCGGACGATCCGGATCTACTGCCAATCGAGGAACGAGGTCCGTGCTTGGGTGGGCGGGGACGTCTCGGCTGCGACGGTCGCCGCTGCGGTCGTCGTGGTCCTCGACGCGGTCGCGGCGGGCGCAGAGTTCGAAGCGGTGTACGGGCCGCTGCGGGGGTGATGCGTCCGCGACTCCGCGCAGACTCGTCCGTCGTTGCACACGAGCACGGCGTTCGACGACGTACAGCACCGCGGTTCGCAACGCCCGTGAAGCGGCCCACGAGGGAGCCCGTGAACGCCCTCTTCCGGCAGATTGTCAGTCGGATTGACAATCTGCCGGAGGCCCCCCAGACTCGCGTGGACCATGGTCGCGCCTCGCCTGCTCGCGCCGTTGTTGAAGCGCCGCGCGAGGCAGTCGCCGATCGTGGTCCTCACCGGACCCCGGCAGTCGGGGAAGACGACGCTGGTCCGCCAGGTGTTCGACGACAAACCGTACGTGAACCTCGAGGCCCCGGACGTTCGTGCGCGCGCGCTCGCCGATCCGCGGGGATTCCTCGCCGACCATCCGCGAGGGGCGGTGCTCGATGAGGTCCAGCGGGCGCCCGAGTTGCTCTCGTTTCTCCAGGTGGACGTGGATGCTCGGCGGCAACGCGGCCGATGGATCCTCACCGGCTCGCAGAATCTGCTGCTGCTCTCCGGGGTGTCGCAGTCCCTCGCGGGGAGGGCGGCCCTCTTGCAGTTGCTCCCGCTGTCGTTGCCGGAGCTGCGCACCGGCGGCTGGCTCGCGAAGGATCTCAGCTCGGTGCTCTTCCGCGGCGGATACCCGGCCCCGCTGGATCGTCGCGAGCCGGTGCGCGAGTGGCTCGCGAGCTATGTGGCGACGTACGTCGAGCGCGACGTGCGGAGTGTCTTGGGGGTCGCCGATCTGCTCGCGTTCCAGACGTTCTTGGCGCTGACGGCGACGCGCACCGGTCAGGTGCTCAATCTCTCGCAGCTCGGAAGCGAGGCGGGCATCAGCCACAACACCGCGAAGAGCTGGCTGGGTGTCCTCGAGGCCAGCTACATCGCGATGCGGCTACCTCCGTTCGCCAAGAACCTCGGCAAGCGCCTGACGAAGGCCCCGAAGCTCCATCTGCTGGACAGCGGCTTGGCGTGTTATCTGCTCGGCATCCGATCGGCGCAGGAACTCACGGCGCATCCGCTGCGCGGCGCAGTGTTCGAGTCGTGGATCGTCTCCGAGGCCGTGAAGGCCCACTACAACGCTGGGACGACACCGCGGCTGTCGTACTTCCGCGATGCTCACGGCCTCGAGGTCGACCTCGTCGTGGACCGCGGTGCGGATCTCCTCGGCATCGAGGCGAAGAGCGGCGCGACGGTCTCGCCCGACGCGTTTGCGGCGCTCGACAGCGTCGCCGCGCTGCTCCCCGAGCTGGCGGAGCGACTCGTGGTGCACGGTGGAGATGCCGATTGGTCGACCCGAGGTTCGCGGGCGCTTCCGTATCGCGAGCTCGACTCGATTGCCTGGTCGCGGGCCCCCACGCGGCGTCGGCCAGCGATCCGGCGCGGCCCGGGGTGACGCTGAGTCGACCGATCGTCTGCGATGTTCGCGCCGTGCTCGTCCGCCGTCTCGCGCGGCCGCAATCTCCTCGAAGCCAGCGGCAGGGGCCCACTTCGCAACCGGAGGAGTCCGCACGCTACATCGGTGGCATAGTCGAAGCCCGTGACGACGAGACGAGCTGCGACCCTCCTGGCGTTGTTGACCCTCTCGACCTGCGATGGCGACGCCAGCGACAGCGAGAGCGCTGCGTGCGAGCCGAGCGACGCGCCGACCTCGTTGACGGTGGACAACCGATCCGGCAACCGCGTCGAGGCCATCAGCGCGACGGCGTGCGACAGCAGCGAAGAGAAGGCGCTCACCCTGCCCGCGGGGGGGATCGCATTCACATCCCAAGCCACCATCGAGCTGCCCGGGCCGGGCTGCTGGCTGCTTCGCTGGGAGGGCGAGGGGTGCAGCAACGAAACTCCGTATCGCACGTCGACCAACGTCTGCGGTGGGGAGACGTACGAGTGGACGGTCCGCGTGGATGGACGGGTCTGCGAAGTCGGCTGGTAGTCCAGGAGCTTCGTCGCTCGACGCCCCCCGAACCCCCGGGCGCGGACATGGAAAGGCCCCGGCCGACGAGGTAGCATCGGCGGCGGATGTCCGACGACCTGGAGCTCCTCGCGGCATGGCGCGACGGGAACGTCGCAGCGGGCAACCAGTTGTTCCGCCGACACTTCGATTCGATCTACGCGTTCTTCCGGGGCAAGCTCGGCGCCGAGGCCGAGGACCTGACCCAGGACACGTTCCATGCGCTCGTGCGCAGCCGCGAGGCCGTCGCGCGGGCGCAGAGTTTCCGCGGCTACCTCTTCGCGACCGCGCGCAGCAAGCTGTACGACGCGCTGCGCCGCCGACACGGCGGGGCCAAGGACTGGGATCCGCTGACCGAGTCCCTCGCCGCCATCGAGATGTCGCCCTCGCACGCGGTGGCAGCCCGACGCGAGCAGCAGCTCCTGATCGACGCCCTGCGTCGCCTGCCGATCGAGCTGCAGGTCATCGTCGAGCTGCACTACGTCGAGCAGATGCGCGGGCCCGAGCTGGCCGAGGCGCTCGACCTGCCCGAGGGCACCGTGCGCAGCCGCCTGCGCCGCGCGTTGGAGCAGCTGCGCGAACGCATGCACGAGCTCACCGACGACGCCGGGCTCGTCGGCACGACCCTCAGCGATCTCTCACGCTGGGCCGCCGAGCTCCGCGCTGCCGGCCACTGATCCCGGCGCGCCAGAGTTCGACCTCTGCGGCCCGCGATGGATCCTCGGCGCGTCGAAAGTCCTCGGTCGCGGCGTCCGCCCACGCGAGCGCGGCCTCGGTCGGTCCGCCGACGAGGACCGATGCACGGGCCCGCGCGAATCGGGCCTCGCCGAGGAACGCCGCTGGAATCCCCGGATCCGCCTGCGCGACCTCCAACGCCCGCCTGAACGCGGCATCCGCCTCGGCGGGATGGTTCAGCGCGAGCTCGGCGGAGCCGATCCCCATCAGCGGCTGGAACAGCTGGAAATCGAGGCGGTCGGCCCAGGTCTCACGCGCTGTCAGCACGCGCTGGAATCGCTCGCGTGCGGTGCTCGGTCGTTCGAGCGCGAGGTCGACCTCGGCCTGCACGAGCAGGACGGCCGAGCCGGTCGGATGATCGAGGCCGACGGTGTGCTCCACCGCGGTCAGTGCCTGTGCCACGAGTGGCTCGGCATCTCGCGGGCGATCGCTCATCAGGTAGTACGTCGCCAGGTTCGACCGGGCACTCGAGAGCTCCGGATGCTCGGCGGGCAGCGTCTCGGTGAGGATCGCGACCGCCTCGACCAGGTGGGCCTCCCCCGAAGCGAGCTCTCCGGCCGAGATCTCGGTCGTGCCGAGGTTCATCACCAGCTGGCCGAGCTCTCGGGTCGGTGGGCCGAGCGCTCGCGTGCCGGCGACGGCCTCGCGCATGACCTCGAGTGCGCGCTGCTGCTGCCCCACGCGTTTGAGCATGACCCCGAGCATGGCCAGCGACGCGAGCGTCTCGGGGTTGTTCCTGCCGAGGCTGCGGCGGCGGATCGCCAATGCCTGCTCGACCTGGACGAGCGCGGTGTCAGCGTCGCCACGGATGTGGTTCACGTTCGCCATCGCCGCGAGCACGGTCGCGTACGCGGGATGATCGGGTCCGACCAGATCGGCGTCGATCGCGAGCGCCGCGTCGAGCGACGTGCGTGCGGCGTCCAGGTCGCCGCTCTCGAGGCCGACCACGCCGAGCGAATAGTAGAGATTCTCGAGGTGCGTGCTGACCTTGCCCTGCAGGCTCTCGGCCAGCGAGACCGCACGCTCGAGGTGCTCTCGCGCCGCCGCGTAGCTCCCGCGGCGTGTCTCGACGTTCCCGAAGGCCTCGAGCAGGGCGAGCTCCGTCGCCGGATCACCCGCTCGATCGGCGAGCGAGCGCGCGAGTTCCTTCCACATCGGCGCGGTCTCCGGCTGGATCCCGAAGCCTGCGGTCACCAGATAGGCGGTCGCGGCCGCGGCCGCGGCGGTCGCGTCGTCGTCGACGCTCATCGCGGTGAACGTCGCCTCGGTCGCGACGCGGAGCGTGGCGTCTCGATCGCCGCGCTCCCAGTGCAGACGCGCGAGCTGTCGCAGGGCCACGCCACGCCTGGTGTGCCCGACTGGGAGCCTCGAGAGGAGCGCCTGGACCTCCTCCGTGGCCTCCGACAGCTTGGCGGCGCGCTCGAGCACGGCGACCCGAGCGAGATCCGCATCGGCGGCGGCGGTCTCCGCATCGACATGTGCATCGTCCGAGCCGAGGCGCTCGACCGGGCCGGTACACGCCTCGAGACGGGGGAGGTCGAGCACCCTCGCGGTCCGCACGATCGTGTCGGTCTCACCGCCGCGCAGCACCTCGATCGCAGCGCCGAGCTGGGCGAGCGCGCGATCGAAGCACGTATTGCGGCGCGACAAGGTGTCCTCGGACTCGTCGCCCTCGATGCGGGCGCTCCGACACGCGCTCGCGCGCTGGGTCGCCCAATGGTCGGCGTACTGGCTCAGCTCGCGATCCACCCGCTGCGAGGCGGCGGCAGCAAACGGTAGATCCGAGCTCGCGTACGCCGACGCGATCGCGTGGCGAGCCTCGTCGTTCCACACCCCGTCGATCGCCGATCCGGTCCCGGCACACGGGGCCGCGGGATCCCCCGACGCGAGCCAGCCCCCGAAGAACGCCCCGGCGATGCCGAGCGCACCCACGCTGCCGTAGGCGAGCCGAACGCGCCCACGCCCCACACGTTCGAGGCGCGCGAGCAGGACCGCCATCGACGGGTGGCGCTCCCCGGGATCGCGCGCCATGCCGGTCACGAGGATCCGTGCGATGGCGGTGGGCACCGGGGAATCCGCCGGTGGTTTCGGATCGGTCGGATCGAACAGTCGATCCGCGTACGCCATCATCGTGCGCCCGGCGAACGGTCGCGCTCCGTACAGTGCCTCCCACGCGGTCACGCAGAACGAGAACTGATCGCTCGCGGCATCGGCCACCGACCGCGTCAGCGTCTCGGGCGCGATGTAGCCCGGTGTCCCCGCCGCGAGTCCCGGCTGGGTGGCGTCGCGTACTGCGGCGGGATCCATCGCGGCGGAGACCTCGGAGGTCGTCGCCCCGCCGGCCAGTCCGAAGTCCGCGACGCGCGGTCGATCATCGCGGCCGACGAGGACGTTCTGCGGCTTCAGGTCGCGATGGACGATCCCCGCGGCGTGGGCCGCTGCGACTCCGCGTCCGACCGCGATGAGCATGCGCAGCCGCTCCCGCCACGGTGGAACGCGCGCCTCCACCCACGCGTCGAGCGTGGTGCCCTCGACGAACTCCATCGCGACGAAGACATCGTCGCCGTGGGTGCCGACGTCGTACACGGGGACGACGTTCGGATCGGTGATGCGCGCGAGCACCCGGGCCTCGCGCAGCAAGCGGGATCGATTGTGGGCGTCGCCGTCCTCGCCGCGCGCGCGGATGATCTTGAGCGCGACGCGACGATCGAGCTCGGGATCGTAGGCCGCGTAGACGATGCCCATGCCGCCGGCGCCGACCCGCTCGAGCACCGTGAACCGCCCGATGCAGACCCGCGGCAGGTCGATCCCGAACAGGCTGGAGGTGATGCGCTGCATCGCCCCGGCTGCGTCGAGGTCGCGCTCGAGCGTCGGCGCCCGCCCGAGATCACCGTGCGTCGAGCTGGCGTCGTGCGCCGCGTCGGGATCGAGGGGATCGGCCATCGTCGGGGCGGAGCATCATACCGGTGGCGCGGCCGGCCCTCGACCGCGTTGCACTTTTTCGTGATCGAATCGGGCCGGCCGTCGTTTTCTCGGGCGTGAACCAACGACTCACGGCCGAGACGCCGTGTTCCGGCCGGACGGCGGGGGCGTCGGAGGCGAGACCGCCGACGCCATCGGTGGCTTCCGATGTCGAGCGGTGCAGGACGTCAGTCACCGAATGTGGTGAGTCGCAGCTTCGAGGGCGATCGCACCACCGCTGCGGTATCGTCCTCGCCCATGCCCCCGGCAGATCGGCACGCCGTCGAGTACCAGAATCGGGTCAACCGGGTCATCGACTACGTGCAGCAGCATCGCGCCGAGGATCTGAGCCTCGAGACCCTCGCGCAGGTGGCCGCGTTCTCGCCGTTCCACTTCCATCGGGTGTTCAAGGCGACCACGGGCGAGAACCTCGCCGAGTTCGTGCAGCGCGTGCGGCTCGAGTGGGCCGGCGGCGCCCTGCTCGCGCGGCGCGGAGACGACGTGCTCGCGGTGGCCCTCGACGCTGGCTTCCAGTCGGCGGGGGCGTTCGCGCGGGCGTTCAAGGAGCACTTCGGGATGACGGCCACGCAGTGGCGATCGGGCGGCGCGGCGCAGTGGCGCGCGGATCGGGTCGCGGATCGCAAGATGCGTGAAGCGGTCCGCAAGGCCTGTGAAGCGGCGCAGGAGGGCGCCGCGTATGGTCCGGCCATGGACATCACCGTTCGAACCCTGCCCACGCACCACCTCGCGTACGTCCGCGTGATCGGGCCCTATGGCCCCGGCGGTGGCATCGCCTCGGCCTGGCGACGGCTCATGACGTGGGCGTCGGCGCGCGAGCTCTGGACGCCCGATCGCCTGTGCATCGGCATCGGCCATGACAACCCCGGCATCACGGCGCCGGATCGGTGTCGCTATGACGCCGGCATCGTCGTGCCCGCGGGCCTCGCCGTCGATGCCCAGGTGAACACCGTCGACCTGCCCGGCACGAAGTACTGCATCGCGCCGTTCGACGGGACCGCGGCGGAGGTCGGCGGCTGCTGGGACCGCGTGTTCTCCGAGTGGTTCCCGGGCAGCGGGTACCAGCCCGGCGACGGGCCGTGCATCGAGCTGTACCACGGCGATGCATGGGACGTGGCGACCGGCCGCATCCGCTGCGAGCTCTGCGTGCCGATCCGACCGCTGTGAGGCGTCGGCCACGGAAGCGCTCGGGTCGAGCGAGGCACCCAGGATGACCGACCGGCCGAGCTCGTCGCCGGGCGCACGACGGGCTTGACGCTGACGACGGCCGCGGTCACACTGCCATCGCTGGTTGGGTTCGATGGCTGGAGCACGGGCGAGTTGCGCCCTCGAGGGCGAGATCATGGCGTCGGGGGTGCGTGACGTCCATGCGTCGCGCGCCCGCGATCCGTTGCTGCCAGCGGTGGCCCTGCTCGATCGCCTGCGCGGCCGCGTGCTGCGGGCGTGCATGCCGTGGTCGGGGCGGATCGCGGCCGACCGCGAGGCGCGGGTCGCCGTGGTCGCGACCGCGACGGTGTTGCTGTCGTTCGCGCTGACGGTGGTCTCGCCGTTGCTGCTCCTGGCCCTCGGCCCGATCGTGCTCGGCGTGCCGCACCTGGTCGCGGACGTCCGGTATTGCGTGGTGCGGCCCGGGTGGCACCGCGATCGCGGGATGTGGCTCGCGGCGGCGCCGGTGGTCGCGGTCGGGCTCGGGGCGCCGATCGCCGTGGGGCTCGCGGGGGTCGGCGTCGCGATCGTCACGGCGCGGGCGAGCACGCGGCGTCGCGTCGTCGGCCTGGCGATGCTCGGCGCGCTGGTGGTCCTCGCCGCGGGCGGCGGGCGCTGGTTCGACGTCGCGGTGACCCACCTGCACAACGCCATCGCGGTGGCCCTGTGGCTCGCGTGGCGTCCCCGCCACCGTCGGTGGCACCTCGTGCCGCTCGCGCTGCTGGTGGGTTGCACCGCCTTGCTGATCGCGTGGCCGCGCGTCGACGGGCTCGTCGCGCTCGACCTCGGCGTCCCGGTGCGCAGCCACCTCGCCCAGCTCGCGCCGGGGCTGCCGACCCAGCTCGCGCTGCCGCTCGTCGTCTCCTTCGCCTTCCTGCAATCGGTGCACTACGCCCTGTGGCTGCGCGTCGTCCCCGAGGAGGATCGCGAGCGGCCCACGCCGCGGACGTTCCGCGCGAGCCTGGCCGCGCTCGATCGCGACCTCGGTCGCCTGCTCGTGCGGCTCGCGCTGGTCGCCGCGCTCGCGCTGGCGGTGTGGGCCGCGATCGATCTGTTCGCGGCGCGCCTCGGCTACCTCCGCTTCGCTCGATTCCATGCCGTGCTCGAGCTGTGTGTGCTCGCGCGCCTCCTGGTCGAGCGCCGAACCATGACCTCCCGCCGCGATGGCGGGCCTGACCCTGGAGCACGACGATGATGAACACGATCCCCAACCGCCTCTCTCTCCCCCTCCTCGGCCTCGCGCTCGGGGTCGCCGCGTTCGCGTCGTCGACTGCCCGAGCGGACTCGATCGACTGCTACGCGCCGACGGTGACGATCACGGCGCCCGCCGACGGTGCGATGGTGGTGGAGGGCGAGGATGTCGCCGTCAGTGTCGACGTCGCCGCCGACGGCGCGGATCAGGAGCTGGCGGAGGTCTATGTGCTCGTCGACGGCGAGAAGTCGACCGCGATGGCGATCACCGCGTCGGACACGTACACGCTGCAGGTTCCGCTCGGCGTCGGCGAGCACGAGCTGGTCGGCGCGGCGTTCGACGACTGCGGCGGTGAGGGCAAGTCGGCCCCGATCACGATCACGGTGACCGCGGCGTCGGGCGAGGGCACCGCGGGCGAGGGCGACGACGCCGGCGGCACCGCGGACGGCGGCGGCTCGGCCGACGCGGGCTCCGCCAGCGCGACCCAGGGCGGCACGGCGACGGACGGCGCGTCGTCGGGCGATGACGACGACGACGACAAGGGCGGCTGCGCGGTGGATCGCGTGCCCACGCGATCGTGGGTCGGCATGTCGGCGCTGCTGCTGACGGTGGTCGGCGCGTCGCGCCTGCGCCGTCGCGCGGGCTGAAACGTCGGGTCGTCAGGTCAGCAGCGGGCGGGCGGCGATGAACGCCGCCACGCTCGCGGCGTTGGCCGTCAGCGACCACCACGCGGCCTGTGGCACGCCGTGGCGCCGCAGCCACAGCGCCTCGATCACGACCGCGAACGTCTCGGCGACGAGCGCGTGGAGCCAGAACGGTCGCAGCACCGCGCCCAGGCCCCACGCGATGGGGTGGGTGATCGCGCTGGCTGCGAACGCGATCCACAGTTGCGCGGCGAAGCGCGGCGGCGCTGGGGCACGGCGCTGCGCGAGCAGGTAGATCGGAATCTCGACGAGCTGCGTCGCCGCGAACGCGAGGAGCCAGCGGGCGATCGCGGGGTCGGAGGGCCCGCCGATGATGTCGGCGGCCCCGGCGAGGGTGGCGACGAGATGCACGCGACGAGGGTAGCGCGACTCGGGTGGCGCCTGCACCCCCGCCGATCGCGGACGGCGGTCGAGAACGTCCCGCCGTCCGCTCGGGCGAAGGCCCTACTTCGATGACCAGAGCGAGAGGCCGACGCGGTGCGTCACGCCCTCACCGTCCAGACAGTCGACGTCGGGGATCGTGGTCTTCTCCGCGACGTCCTTCGGTGCGACCGCGACCGCGAGCCCGGCGTAGTTCCGCGACAGATCCACCTTCCCGTTGCGGATGTCGGCGATCGTATGCCGCCCCTCGAGCACGTGCGTGAGCACGAACTGCTCGGCCTCTGCCGCGTCCTTGGGACCTCCACCTCCGAACGCCGCGGAGATCGCCGCATCGCTGGGGACGAGCACCGTGATCTGGTTCTTGGTGGCGATCCAGTCGCGCAATCCGGCGAGCTCGATCAGGTCTCCGAAGCGCCAGCCGCCGACCGTCGTCGTGCCCGACTCGAAGCAGTCCGGCGGTGGCACGGTGGGGTCGGGCTTCGGTGTCAGCGCCGTGCAGCCCTTGTCGTAGAGGCCGTCGGCGTCCGTCACCTGCAGACACAGCTCGCTGCCCTTGGGGAGCGACGCGTAGGCGCCGGGCGGGAGGACGGCACGGACGCCGTGGGCGATGACCGTCTCGACGCCATCGGGCTGACGGACGAGCCACAAGTAGTCGACGATCGACGCGCCGAGCTCGTCGTAGCTGGCCGACCCGTCGAGCAAGAGCGGCTCCATCGCGCCCCCGGTGTCGACCGCCCGCATGGAGGGGATCGGTGCGCCCGAGAAGAACCGCACGAAGACGTCGGCCTCGATGGTGACGTCGAGCGAGGAGCCGTCGTCGAGCATCAGCGTGTCACGCAGCACGCCGGTGAACCGCATGTGGGGATCGGGCGCGCCGCGCCGGAGGTCGAAGTCGCCGCCGGGGCCGTCCTCGGGCGCGGTCAGCGGCTGGACCCACTCGAGGCCCCCTTCTTGCGTGACGCCGTCGACGCTCCCGAAGAACTCCCACGACATCGTGCTGGTCGCAGTGGAGTCACCGAGCAGTCGCCACGAGTGCGGAGGGCTCGGGGCCGGGACGACCTGGGCGCTCGCGATCATGGCGTCGGCGATGCTGAGCGAGAGGCCGTCGAGCGTGTGCCCCTCGAACGTCACCGGGCCATCCACGCGGATCTGGGCGTCATTGATCGACAGCGCGCACGGGGTCGAGCCGTCACACGTGCCGCCCTGGATGGTGACAGCGGTACCGTCGACGGGTTGGATGACCTCGGTGCTGCCCACCCCGGCGATCGACAGCCGCAGCGAGGATAGTTCGGCGACGACGCGGCCGTGCCGGACCGCGTCGGCCGGCACCTCCGGGAAGAAGAACGTGCGCGGGGGATCGTCGAGGGTCGAGCACCAGCCGGCGTCCTCGTGGATGGCTAGGGTCACCGCGTACCCGGTCAGGAATGGAGGTGCGAAGAGTGGGTCGCCGCAGGCCTGCGCGCAGACGGTCTCGGGATCCGTTTCGAACGTGGTGCACGGGGAAATGTCACCGACCGAGGTCACAGGCTCGAAACAGTCGATGCTGGCGCAGGGCATGAACGTCAACCCGTCGTCGCCAGCCTCGAAGGTGGCGGTGGGGAGGAGCTGGTTCCAAACGCATTCGCACGCATACCGCTCG
>LNFB01000235.1 GCA_001464385.1 Deltaproteobacteria bacterium Ga0077550
TGGTGGCGGGGTCGGGAGAGAGGAGGCGCGGGGTGACTCGCATGGCGTCGTAGGCCCGCGCCGCGCGGCTTTGATTGCGGCTGCGCTCGTGAGAACAATCGCATCGACGCGTCGACGCCCTGCGTCCACTTCAGGAGAGCGGTGTGATCTGTCATCGGCCGACGTGACCACCCGGGTATCCTGCCCCGGCAATGAGCCGCTCGACGCGCGCAGCAGTGCTGGCCGCCACCCTCGTCGGCCTCGCCACTGCCGCGTGGGCCTGGCGCGCTGCCTCGCGGCCGCCGACCGAGGCCGAGATCGCGGCCATCACCCGCACGCGCGACATCTACTCGGACGTGTTCACCGTC
>LNFB01000236.1 GCA_001464385.1 Deltaproteobacteria bacterium Ga0077550
CGTGCCCCATGAAGCGGACGTTCTACACCACCACCTTCGCGATGGCCCTGCTTGGTGTCGCTGCCTGCAAGGGCGGCGGTGCGGATTCGGCCAAGCTCATCCCCGATGCCGCGACCGTCGTCGGCGGCGTCGACGTTGCCGGACTCGTGAAGTCCGAGCTCTACACCACGAACAAGGATCTCATCGAGAAGGGCGAGGGCAAGGAGATGCTCGACGCCGCGACGGCCTGCAACCTCGGCCTCGACAAGTGGAAGAGCGTCGCCTTCGGCATGGATCCCACGAAGCAGGCCTACGCCGCCGTGGTGAACGCCGACGGGATCGGCAAGGAGGAGAACCTCACTTGCATCCACGGCAAGATCAAGGAGAAGTCGGGCACGGAGCCGTGGAAGGTCGAGGAGAAGGACGGCAAGAAGGTCCTCACGATGCAAGACGGCGGCGTCGGCTACATCGTCAACGAGGGCTCGATCGTCCTCGCCTCGAAGGACTGGGCTGCGGGCGTCAAGGACCTGATCGACGGCAAGGGCAAGTCCGTGTTCGACGGCAGCCTCAAGGAGGTCATCGGCCGCGCTGACACCGGCAAGACCATCTGGGTCGCCGGCACGCTCCCCGCCGAGATGCTGAAGGGCAGCCCCGCCGACGGTGCGAAGGACGCCGCTGGCAGCATCGACCTCTCGAGCGGCGTCGCCCTGGCGGCGTCGGTCGGCTTCGCGGACGCGGCCGCCGCGACCGCCAAGAAGGACGAGCTGCAGAAGCAGTTCGACGGCATGAAGGCGATGGCCGGCACCGTCGGCGTCCCGCAGTCGGTCGTCGACAGCGTGAAGATCGACGCGAGCGGCAACGCCGTCACCGTCGCGGTCAAGGCGACCAACGACGACATCAAGGCGATCAAAGAGAGCGTGATGAAGAACATGTGAGGTAGGTCGCCGCCGACCGCGGCTGCCACCACGCCTGGGCGGGAGAATCTCCTTGCCTGCCGCCCCGCTCGGGGCGATGTTCGCGGCCCGGTCCCCAGAGGGGATTCGGGCCGCGGCCATTTCGGCCGCTGCATCACCCTCGTAGCTGCGAGCCCCCGGGCTCGATGGCGGCGACGACCGAGGTCCACATGAGCAGCAAGTCACCCCAACTCATCGTCAAAGAGCGCTTCGGCGACAAGTCCAAGCTGATCGACGCCGTCATCGCGTTGGTCGAGGCCGGCGCGGGCGAGACCGCCGAGGGCCACAAGCGGCGGCTCCGCAACGTGTCGAACGCGAAGCTCCTCCACCTCCACGCCCTCGGCGAGCGCGTGAAGCAGCTCGGCGGACGCGAGGCGATCGTGAAGCAGATCCTCGAGCTCAAGAAGCAGCCGAAGGATCACGAGTTCGCGGATCACCTGCGCTCGCTGGCGCTGGGTCGCATCGTCGACCTCCACGGCTCGCTGAGCCGCGCCGCGAAGAAGGCAGCGAAGGCGGCCCCGAAGGCGGCGGCGCCGAAGGCGGCGAAGCCGAAGGCTGCGAAGCCGGCGGCCAAGGCCGCGGCCAAGCCCGCCCGCTGAAGATCCTCGCGAGCATGTCGGCTCCGTGGCGCGTGCGTCACGGGGCCGTTCGCGTTCGTGCGATCGCACAGCCCGGCGCCGACCCGAATCGGTCGCGTGCAGCCGGCCGGTGTTGTTAGGCTCCGCGCGGCTCGGCGCCTGCGCGCCGCGTCGGGGGAGAGCCATGACTCGCGAATACAGAGTGCACTTGCGTTGGTTGACCGCGCTCGCGGTGATTCCGGCCTGTGGCGACGACGGGGCGGTCGCGTCCTCCGGCTCGACCACCGACGGCGACGCCGACTCCAGCGACTCGGCCACCGTCTCGGTCACGATCACGACCGCGGACGACAGCTCGTCCGAGGGCTCGACCGTGGGCTCGAGCTCGACGTCCGAGGGCCCGACGACCGTGGCCGACACCAGCTCGTCGAGCTCCGCGGGATCCTCGAGCTCGGACGGAGACTCCTCGTCGTCGTCGTCGTCGTCGTCGTCGTCGTCCGACACCACGGGACCCGGCCGCGACTGCGGCAACGACCTCATCGAGGGGGCCGAGGTCTGCGACGGCACCGACCTCGGGGACGCGACGTGCGAAGGGGAGGGCTTCGGACCCGGCGAGCTGACCTGCGCCGCCGACTGCACCGCGCTGGACACCAGCGGCTGTGCGCCGCCGGCCGAGTGCGGCAACGGGCTGCTCGAGGACGGCGAGCTGTGCGACGACCTCGAGCTCGGCGACGAGACCTGCGCCGACCAGGGCTTCGATGCCGGCGAGCTGGCCTGCGCCGACGACTGCACCTTCGACGTGACCGGGTGCGTGAACTTCTCGTGCGGCGACGGCCAGATCAACGGCCTCGAGGCCTGTGACGGCGCGCAGCTCCCCGATGGCGCCAGCTGTGCCGACGCGGGCTTCGGCGCCGGTGAGGTCGGCTGCACCGACAACTGCGTGCTCGACTTCACCAACTGCTGCGGCGACGGCAGCCTCGGCGATGCCGAGGTGTGCGACGGCGCTGATCTCGACGGTCAGACCTGCCAGACCCAGGGTGACTTCGATGGCGGCGCGCTGACCTGCGCGGCGACCTGCGACGGGTTCGACACCGCCGCGTGCACGCTGTGCGGCGACGGCGTCGCGGCGGGCACCGAGGCGTGCGACGGCCTCGACCTGGCCGGCCAGGACTGCACGACCGTCCCCGGCGGCTTCCTCGGCGGCACGCTGGCGTGCGACGTGTCGTGCGGGTTCGACACCAGCGGCTGCAACCTCTGTGGCAACGCGGTGATCGACGGCGCCGAGGAGTGCGACGGCGTCGACCTCGGCACCAACACGTGCCTCGACCTCGGGCACACGGGCGGCGTCCTCGGCTGCGCGCCGGGTTGCGCGTTCGACGAGGCGGGCTGCACCGACTTCCCGCTGCCGCAGGCCACCGAGATCGTGATCACGGAGGTCATGCAGAACCCGACCGCGATCGATGACACGAACGGCGAGTGGTTCGAGCTGCACAACCCCAGCCTCGTCGAGACCTTCGAGCTGCGCGGCTGCACCGTCGAGGGCGGTGGCGTGGGCGAGTCGTTCGTGATCGACGCCGACCTCCAGATCGACGCCGGCGAGTACCTCACGCTGGCGACCGGGCCGATGCCCGGGTTCGTGCCCGACTACGAGTGGCCTGGCGCGTTCGCCCTGGTCAACGGCTCCGACACGGTGCGCCTGGTCTGCGGCGGGGTGACCATCGACGAGATCGCGTACGACGACGGCGCGACGTTCCCTGACCCGGCCGGCGCGAGCATGCAGCTCGAGCCGACGACGACGGACACGGTCGCCAACGACGACGGCACCAACTGGTGTCCGGGGCAGGCGCCGTTCGGGCCTGGGGATCTCGGCACGCCGGGGACCGCCAACGCGAGCTGCCTGCCGACCGAGTACAGCGTCGACTTCTGTCGCCTGCAGTTCCCGACCAACGTGGTCGACCTCGAGGGCACGCCCGTCGACGTCTTCGGGCGGCTGTTCATCGGCGGGCTCACCGATCTGTCGGGCGTGAACGACCCGGCGGTGAACGTGCAGATGCAGGTGGGCTACGGCGGCGACGGGACGGACCCCGCGGTCGACGCGGGCTGGACCTGGACGACCGGCACGCCGAACGCGAGCTACGGCCCGGCGTCACCGTCGTACGAGGCGAACAACGACGAGTACGTGGCGACGATGGCTCTGCCCGTGCCGGGCGCGTACGACTTCGCCGTGCGCTTCACCGGGAACGGCGGCGCGACGTACACGTACTGCGACGGCGGGGACGCCGGCTCGTCGAACGGCTACGCCGCGGCGGACGCGGGCCAGCTGACCAGCGAGCCGGGTGGCAGCCCGACGGCGCTGTACTTCAGCGAGTACTACGAGGGCACGAGCAACAACAAGGCGATCGAGATCTACAACTCGGGCGCCGCATCGGTGAACCTCGCCGAGTGTAGCGTTCGCGTCTACGCCAACGGCGGCGTGGCGCCGACCTCGACCATCGCGCTGGCGGGCATCGTGAACCCCGACGACGTCTTCGTGCTGTGCCACACCTCGCTCGCGGGCCAGCCGTTCTGCGACCAGGGCAGCGGCGCGCTGACGTTCAACGGCGACGACGCGGTCGATCTCGTGTGCGACGCGGTCACGATCGACGTCTTCGGCCAGATCGGATCGGACCCCGGGTCCGAGTGGTCGGGCGGCTTGCCCCTGGTCGGCACGCTGGACGAAGCTGTCCGCCGCCGCTGCACGGTGACCCAGGGCGACATCAACGGCGGCGACGCGTTCGATCCGTCCGTCGAGTGGACGAGCCTGCCGATCATCGCCGCGAACCCGCAGCCCGAGAACATCGCGGACCTCGGGCTGTACGTCTGCGACTAGCCGCCAGCGGCCGCAGCGCATGGCCGCGCCGGGGGCGACCACGGCGCGGTTTTGCTTGCGGCCAGCGCCGCCCGACGGTGGTACGGTGCGCCGCACCCACCATGGCAACCGCACAGTCCCCCGGCGAAGCTCCTCGATCCTGGCCGGCACTGCGCAAGTTCGCGAACGAGACCGACGTCACCGTCGTCGGCTCGTGGGACGAGTGGATGCGTGACATCGATCTGTCTGGCTTCCCCGAGACCGGCACGCTCGTGACGATCGACGGCGAGGTCTACGATCTCGTGTTCGAGCCCGCCGCGGATCCGCGGCGCTTCGTCGATGGCCGCGAAGGCTTCCTTCGCCCGGTCTCCCGCGGCGAGCGCTTCACCGCGTCGCAGTGGCTCGACTTCGTCCGCCCGCACGTCGAGGGCCTCGGCCCGCAGGCCGTGAAGGAGCTCGAGGCCCTCGCGGATCCCGATCGCGTCGCCGCCCTGCCGGCCGCGATCGTGGCGATGTTGCGGACGAAGAAGAAGCGATAGCAGGGTGCGTAGGAACGCAGAGCGTTCCTACGAACACCCTGCTCCGTGCCCGTGCCCGTGCCCGACTACCGCTTCACGATCACCGCAACGCTCGTCGTGTTCCCGAACCCATCCCGGGCCCGCAACACCACGCGGTGACTCCCCTTGCCGAGGTCACTCGGCAGCGTCACCTCGAAGCTCTCGCTGCCGCTGTCGTACAGCCCGTCCGCCGCGCTCGCGGCCCGCATGGGCCCGCCGTCGATCGCATAGCTCACGTCGTGGATGTGGCCCGACGCGTCGGTCGCGACCGCCTTCACCACATTGCCGCTGACCGTCGGCGTCGAGATCGCCGGCCGCTGGCGATCGACCACGAACGGCGGGCTGATGAGCTCGTCCTTGCGCGCCTTGCCGGTGCCGTTGGTCGGCTCGTCGCTCGCGACGACCTCGACCTCGTAGACACCGTCCGGGACCGTCGAGATGTCCCACTTGAGCTCGCGCTTCGTGACCAGCTCGCCCTCGGGGTTGAGCCCGATCCACGCGTCCTCGCCGGTGCCCTCGGGACGGACCCGCACGTCGTAGACCAGGTCGTCGTCGTCGCGCGCGTCGACCTTCCACGAGATGGTCACCTTCGGATCGGTCTCGCCTTCGTCGATGCCGGGGCGATCGACCGCGACCCGCGTGATCATGGGCGCGAGGTTCTCGGGGGCGTAGAACGCCTCGACCTCGCGCAGCTCGGCCTCCGGGGCCCCGAGCACCACCTCGATCTGCAAGAAGCGTCGGTGGGGCAGGGCGGCCAGGTTGCCGCGCCACGCGGCCGACTCGCGCGTCAACGCGATGTTCTTCCAGTCGGTCCAGCGCTTGTCCGGCTCTGCGGTGGGGCCGGAGCGGGCGCGCAGCGACAGCGGCCCGTTGCCGCGCAGGCGGATCGATCCGAACGCCGCGGGCTGCGAGGTGTCGAGGACGTCGCTGGTGTACGTCGCCTTCTTCGCCGGCGCCGCGCCGAGCTCGTAGACCGCCGCGCCGTGGGCTGCCGCCGCGATGACCTCGCCCTTGGGCCCCGTGCACAGCGCGGTGGCCTGGCGCTCCTCGAGATCCGCGACGGTCGCGACGTCCCTCGGGCCGCGCACGCGGTAGATCTTCGCGTCGTCGCTCGTCGACACCAGCACGGTGCCGACCTCGTCGAGGGCGAGCAGGCTGCTGAAGTACTGCTTGTCGCGATCGAGCCAGGTCTCCCAGGTGGCCTCGAGCGCGCGATCGAGGTCGCGCTTGGGCCCGAGGTCGACGTGGTAGATCTTGCCCGACGCCTGGATCATGCGCTCGCCGTCGAGCGAGCCCGCGGGCGCCTGGCCGACGAGGCTCGTGCGCTCGAGCGTCTTCGTCAGCGCGTCGAGGCTCGACAACTTGCGATCGGCGAACGTGTTCACCGCCGCGACGAGCCCCGTCTTCGTGGTCGCGAGCGCCCGCACCTCGTCGCCGGCGAAGTCGAAGAGCATCTCGCCCTCCGCCTTGTCGGTGACGCGGTAGAGCTTGGCCTGTGGCGCGACGCCGGCGACGAGCTCCTTGCCGACCGAGGCCAGCGCGAGCACGTCCTTCTCGTCGACGTCGAGCAACACCTTGGGGTCCTTGCCGGCCAGCGACAGCGACCACACCTCGCCCTTGGGTCCCGTGGCCGCGACGAGCCGCCCGCCGTGCACGAGCAGCGCCCAGACCTGCTCGACCTCGAGGGTCGCGAACGGCGTGACCTTGCCCTTCTTGTCGACGCGCACCAGCTTGCCGCCGGGGAGTGTCGCCGCGACGATGTCGCCACCCGGCAGCTCGACCATCGCGCTGACGACGACCCCGTCGAGCTTCGCGACCTGCTCGACGACCAGCCGCGGCGCGTCGTCGTCGGCGGAGTCCTCGGCCTTGCCCTTGCCCTTGCCCTTGCGCTCCTCCTTGCCGGCGCGCTTGCGCTTGCCGGGGACGACCCGCTGGATGGTCGCGGCGTCGGCGGTGCCGATGAGCGCGCCCGACTTGGTCGACAGGCACGAGAACGCGGTGGTGCCCGGGACCTCGCCGCGCGCCGGCGAGAAGCCGACGGTGACGCGGCCCGACGACTCGATGGCCGCGCCGGTGGTGTCGCCCTTGTCGAACTCGGCCTGGTCAGAGATCGTCCAGGTTCGGGTGCCACCGGCGTTGGCCGAGCCCGGCGCGAGCAGGGCTGCGCTGGCGAGGGCGGCGAGCGAGCCGCGGAGAAGTCGAAGTGGAGTGGAGAGGGCGGCCATGGGCGTCATTTCGTGCGGCGGCGCGGCAGGACTTCCACGCGCAGGGTGTGGATGCCTTCGATGATGTTCTTGGTCGGGATCACGCGGCGCGCCAGCTGCTTGAAGCGCACGGCGCTCTGCGTCGAGCTCTGATCCGACAGGGTCTCGAGCACGCTGTCGGGCAGCTCGTGGAGCAGCCCGTGCTTCGTGGCGAGGCCCTCGTGCTCGCGGTAGATGCTCGCGATCATCGCGCGCGACGGGTACGTCTGCGCGATGGTGGTGACGAGGTCGTCGAGGTCGCCCGGCAGCGGGCGGTACGGCCGGATGTAGTCGCCGCCTGCAATCTCGACCTGGATCTCCTCGCCGCCGGCGTCGTCGGGGATGCGGATCGGCAGCACCTCGGTGCGCTCCTCGCCCTTGTAGCTGCGTAGCACGACCTCGAAGTGGGCGACGTCGCCGGCCCGGACCTCGCTGTCGCGCAGGCGCACCAGCTGGATGGAGTCGAGCGGCGTGCCGTACTCGAGCGTGACGTCGTGGCGGACGCGGCGGATCGTGCCGACCTCGAAGGGGTTGTCGAGCACCGACGAGAGCAGCGCGATGCTGCGGCTGCCGCCGAGCATCCGCCCGATGACGCCCTCGGGGAAGAACACCTCCTCCTCGAGGTGGATCTCGCGGGGGCCGGCGCTGGTCGACACCGACAGGTCGCTGGTGACCTTGACGACGACCTCGGTGGCGTCGCGCGCCGCCTCGTCGACGCCCTCGGCGAGGACGACGGCGATGAGGTTGGGCGTGAGGCTCACGCCGACGGCGACCTCGTTGTCGTAGGTCCGCGGTGGAAGATCGCGATCGGGGCCCTGGATCGTCGCCGACACCGGGATCATCGGCGCGCGGAGATCCGTGCGCAGCGCGATCGCGGGCTGGCGGTCCTGGTACATGAGGCCCTGGATGTCGAGCGGGCTCGACAGCTTCACCGAGCGCTCGACGCTGGCGAGGATCGTGTGCACGCGCGCGTCGGCGATCGGCACGTTGGTCGGGCCGTCGTTGAACATCGAGTGGCCGAAGGCGAGCAGGCGGTCGCCCTTGGGCCCGACCCACGTCACGGTGCCGTTGCCCGCCACCGAGCTGTCACCGCGGACCATGACCACGGACACCGAGTCGCCCATCTTCCACTTGCGCGGGCCCTTGGCGGGGCTGGCCTCGCCACCGTTGCCGCCGCCACGCACCGGCGTCATGCCGAAGGCGTCGACGAGCATCTGCGTGGCGCCGCTCGACAGGCCAGAGATCGACAGCGGCACGGTCAGCGGCGTGAGGCCCTCGGCGGGGTCGAGCTCGGCGGCGCGGCGCCGCGGCGGCAGCGGATCCTGACGCAGCCCGAGCACGGTGTCCGACCAGCCCTGCATGCCGGCGCGCGTGGTGCCCTTGGGGTGCGGGAGCACGTCGGGGCGGTAGGGCAGGGCGCCGACCTCGAGCATGTTGGAGATCGGGGTCAGGGCGCCGAGCGGATCCTTGTTGAAGCGCCAGCCGTACGACAGCGCGCCGACGAGCTTGCCCTCGATGAAGATCGGGCTGCCGCTCATGCCACCGACGATGCCCGAGTGCTCGAGCCGCGGGTCGCTCGACTTGAACAGCACCGCGTCCTGCTTGGGCAGGTAGTTGCGGATCGTGTCGACGACCTCGATCTCGAAGCGCTCGGACTCGGTGCCCGAGAACACGGTGACCGCGTGGCCCTTCATGCCCGGCTTGATCGCAGAGACCGGCATGGTCTCGACCGCGCGCGCCCTGCTGCCGACCGTCAGGCTCGCGGCGGTGGCGATCACGAGGACCGGCGCGGCGAGGGCCGCGAGGATGCGCCAGCGCGCGGTGGGGGCTCGTCGGGACGTGGGATCAGCCGGCATGTCGCTGCAGCGCTTTCTTCATCGTGCCGACCAGGTCGTCGACGGGGCTGTAGTAGTAGATCGTCCGGCCGCGGTTCTCGTTGACCAGCCCCGTGTCCGCGCGCCCGGTGTCTGGATCGATGAACAGCACGCGCGGCACGTAGGTGCCGTCGGGTGCGAACTCGAGGGCCTTGGGCACCTGGTCCTGATCGACGTTCACCATCACGAACTGCTCGCTCAGGGCGCGCAGCTCGGGGTCCTCGAATTTCGGCTTCAGCGCCTTGCACTGGCTGCACCAGCTCGCGTGCACGACGAGCATGAGGGGCCGCGCGAGCTTGGTCGCCTCGGCGAGGCCCTCCTCGAGGCCGCGCCAGGCGATCGCGTCGCCGAAGCCGTTCGACGGCGCCGTCGCGGTGCGCGGCGGCTCGTTGCGCGCCGCCGCGCTGGACTTGCGCGCGCCGGTGTCGGCGTGGGGGGCGTCGAAGCAGGCAGACATCGACGCCACGCCCAGCAGGGCGGCGACGGGCAACAATCGCATCGGGGAGTGCACCACGGGGTCGTCCGTACGATATCACGGGGACCGGCCCGGCTTTCGGGCCCACGGATCCCCGACCCCATGCGCCTGCTCGCCCCCCTGTCGACCGGGCGCCTGCTCGGGCGCCGCAAGCGGTTCTTCGCCGACATCGCGCTCGACGACGGGCGCACGATCGTCGCGCACTGTCCGAACACGGGCCGCATGCTCGGTTGCCTCGAGCCGGGCGCGGAGGTCGTCGTCCACGGCCGATCCGGGGCGCATCGCAAGCTGCCGTGGACGTGGGTGCTCGTCCGCGCCGAGGGATCCTGGGTCGCCGTCGAGAGCACGACCGCGGTGGCCGCGGTGCGCGAGGCCTGGGAGCGGGGCCATCTCCCCGAGTTCGCCGGCCCCGCGTCGGCCCACGCCGAGGTCGCCTACGGCAGGGACGGGCGCAGCCGCATCGACCTCGTGCTCGCGGATGCGCCGCGGGCCGCGCTGCAGAGCGCGGTGACGGGTGTCGCGGGCTCGGCCCCGCCGATCTGGGTCGAGGTCAAGGCGACGACCTGGGTCCGTGGCGAGTCCGGTCACCGCGTCGCTGCGTTCCCGGACGCGGTCACCAGCCGTGGGACGAAGCAGCTCGCCGATCTCGTGGGCTGCGTCGAGGCCGGGGCCCGCGCGGCGGTGGTCTTCGCGGTGATGCGCGACGACGCGATCGCGTTCACGCCCGGCGACGCGGTCGATCCGGTCTACGCACGGGCGCTGCGCGACGCGGCGCAGCGCGGCGTCGAGCTCGTGGCGCTGGGCGCCGCGATCGCGCTGGGCGGCGACGACCCGCGCGCACCGACGTCGATCGACTGGGCGCTGGTGCGTCGGCTGCCGATCGAGCTCTGATCGCCGCGATGCTCGCGGCCCGCGATCAGGCGTCGTCGGGGCGATCGATCCGACCGTCGGCGTGGCGGGCGAAGCGGCCCTCCTCGCGCGCGTGCACCGGCCCGTCGACGGGCCACGGCCAGCCGCCGAAGCGGGTGCGTCGGTAGTCCGCGAAGGCCTGCTCGATCTCGGCGCGCGTGTTCATCACGAACGGCCCGTGCTGCGCGACGGGCTCGCCGATCGGGCGGCCCTGCAGCATGAGCAGCTCGCACGGCGCATCGCCGCCGACGAGCGTCACCTCGGCGTCGCCGCGCACCAGCCCGCCCTGGCGGGGCCCGAGCGAACGGCCCGCGAGCTCGATCCCCGGGCCGCGGAATGCGTACAGCGTGCGACCGACGTCGGCCCCGGTCGCGGGCAGCACGAGGCGCGCGCCGGGGTCGAGGGCGATCGTCCAGATCGCCACGTCCGCGTCCGCGTGGCTGGCCCACGATTCCGGAGGCGGCGGTGGGGCCTTCGCGTCGCCGAAGCGCCCGGCGACGATCGACAGCTGGGCCCGTCGCCCGCGCTCGTCGTGCACGACCACCGCGGGGATCGACGTCCGCCACAGCATCGAGAAGTGCGGCGCGGCCATCTTCGAGGCGGCGGGCAGGTTCAACCAGATCTGGAACAGCTCGACCGGGTTGGGCTCGCCGCGCTCGCGCAGGGGGAACATCTCGGCGTGGGCGATGCCGCGGCCCGCCGTCAGCCACTGCACGTCGCCGCCGCCGAAGCGCGCCGTGGCGCCGAGCGAGTCGGAGTGATCGATCACGCCGCGTCGGACGATCGTGACGGTCTCGAAGCCGCGGTGCGGGTGCTGGGGGAAGCCCGGCACGACGTCGCCGTGGTACATCCGCCAGCCGTCCTTGCCGGCGAAGTCCTGGCCGATGTTGCGCCCGGCGAGCGACGCCGCGGGGCCCATCTGCTCGTTGCCCGAGGGATACGCGTCTTCGTGGTGGACGCAGAACAGGAACGGGTCGGCCGTGGGCCACACGAACTCGAGCGGCACGACCGCGAGCACGGCGTCGTCGGACATCGGCGGCACTCCTCGTTCGACCCGTTGTCCGGAGACTAGCCGCGCAGCTGCTTGAGCTTGCGCTCGATCTCGGCGACGTCGGCCTGGGCCTTGGTGTAGTTGTCCTCCACGATCTTCTTGCGGCCCTCGAAGACCTCGAGCTGACGCTGCGGATCGGGGCCCTTGGCGATGCGCTCGCGGACCTCGGGGAGACGCTCGTAGAACTTCTTGCGCGACTCGAGGTTCGCGGTGGCGCGCTTGAGGCGGGCCTCGTACCACGCGATCTCCTCGGCGACGTTCGCGAACGTCGGTGGCGTGTCGTCCGGTGCAGGTGCGCCCGCGCCCTCGGGCGCCATGCCGAGCTGCGGCAGGCGGACCGCGGGGTTGATCTTGCCACCACGGCCCGGGGCCGAGGGCTCGTCGTACGTGCGGGCGGCGACGCCGGCGGCCTGACCCGACAGCGCGGACTTACCATCGCCCTCGGCGCCCGACCTCGCCGAGGTGTCGCCCTTGGCCCGCTTGCGGCCCTTGCCCTCGCCGTCGTCCGACTTCGGCCAGAGCGCGATGGCGAGGATCACCGCCAGCACTGCCCCGATGCCGGCGACGACGGGCATCATGTTCCGACGCGGGGTACCTCCGGCCGCTGCCGCCGCCGGTTCTGTCGACTTCGATTCCATGACTGGCGCAGTATACCCCAGCCCCCGCGTCGAGGCCCATGTGCGCCCCGGATGGATCGACATCCCGCTGCGGGTCGACGCGACCACCGACGGCTTCCGGCTCGACCGGTTCTTGACCGCGCGCATCCGCCGGCTGTCCCGGACGCGCGTGCAGACCATCATCGCCAACGGCCAGGTGCGCTGCCCCGATCGCCCCGAGCAGACCCTGCGCGCGGCCTCACGGATGCAGGCGGGCCAGACGGTCATCGTGTCGCGGCCGGCACCCGTGGAGCCGCCGGTACCGCGGACCGCCTCGGTACTGCACCACGACGCGGCGCTGCTGGTGATCGACAAGCCCGCGGGGCTCCCGGTGCACCCGAGCGCGCGGTACCACCTGCACACGCTCACGGCCCTGCTGCGCGAGGTGTTCGGCGCCGGTCACGGCTGGGACATGGCCCATCGCCTCGATCGCGAGACGTCGGGCGTGATCGTGTTCGGTCGCCGGGGCGGCAGCGCCACCGCGCTCAAGGCCGCGAGGTGGTGAAGCACTACCTCGCGCTGGTCCACGGCACGCTCGCGGTTCCGGTGCACGTCGACGTGCCGATCGGCGCGGCGATCGGCTCGCGCGTGCGGATCAAGATGGGCCCGCGCCCCGTCGCCGAGGGCGGCATGCTCGCGACCACCGACGTCGAGCCGCTGGCCTACGGCGAGTTCCGCGGCCTGCCGATCACGCTGGTGTCGGCGCGGCCGCGGACCGGGCGCCAGCACCAGATCCGCGTGCACCTCGAGCACGTCGGTCACCCGGTGCTCGGCGACAAGCTCTACGGGATCGACGAGTCCGCGTTCCTCGACGTGTACGATCACGGGCGACTGATGGGCGAGCTCGAGGCCGAGCTCGGGCTCGGTCGCCACGCGCTGCACGCCCACGTCCTCGAGCTCACGCACCCGGGGACCCGCGAGCGCGTGCGCTTCACGGCCCCGTGGCCGGCGGAGCTGGCGGCGATCCTGGATCTGCCGAGCTCACCGGAGCCAGCTCGATCACCTTGCCCACCAGCACGGCCATCGACACCGTCCGACCCGCGCGGACCTCGACCTTGATCTGCGCGATGTCGTGGCCGGGCGCGAGTCGAATGCGGCGATCCGGCAGCACGATCTCCTCGACGCCCGGGACACCGGGCTTGGGCCGCGCGAGGCCCAGGCGCGCGACGCCGTCGGACCACACGAGCTGCGTCGGTCGCTCGCCGTCGTCGCCGTCATCGGCGAGGTCGTAGCTGGGGAGCTTCGGCGCCGCCTTCTCCGCGGCGTCCTCGGCTCGCCAGTGGCGGACCAGCGCGATGGTGCCGGCGATCGATCCTACGATGAACACCGCGATGCCGGCGCGGAACCACCGGCCCGCGCGGTAACCATCGAGGCCGCCCGGCGGCGCGCCCATCGGCGGATCGACGAGCAGCTCGTCGTCACCGCCCGCGGTCGGGGCGACTCGCTTCGCGGCGGCGGCTCCGTCTCGGTCCGCGGTCCACTCGTCGTCGGCCATCGTTCGCCCTCTTTCGGGAGCGCGCGGGGTCAGCCCCCGGCGTCGCGGTTGGCCTCGTCGATGAGGCGTGCGCCCTCCATCAACAGATGCGTCGTCGACGAGCGGACGGTGTCCTCCATGTCGACCTCCATCGCGTTGAACGAGAACGCGCCGGCGCGCCACGTCAGCATCATGTAGACCGACTGGCGTCCGTCGAGATCGGGGCGCGCGTCGAGGCGCGAGGACACGACCTGACCGCCGCGCAGGAAGATGCGACCGACGACGCCAGACTCGAGCTCCTTGAGGGTGATGACGCCGCCCTTGCGCTCCATCTCCATCATCACGAGGAGGCTCGACAGGCCGAGCTGCTCGAGGCGTCCGCTCATCGCCGTGTTGCGGCGCTGCGCGGGGAACGAGCCCGACGGGGTGATGTGCGAGGGGATCTCGGCGGCGGTGGGTCGCACTGCCGCGACGGGCGGCGCCCCGAGCGGCGGCAGTGGGGCCGTCGGCACCGGCGGGGCGGCGGGAGGCTGGGCCATCGGCGGTGGGGCCGTGGGCGCGGGCGGGTAGTACGGGGGCGCCTGCGGCGGCGGATATCCCGGTGGGTACGGATACGGTGCGGCCTGCGGCGGCGGGTACGGATACGGCGGGTAGCCCTGCGGCGGGTACCCCGGCGGTGGCGCGGGGTAGCCCTGCGGCGGATACCCCGGCGGCGGATAGGGGTACGGCATGCCCGTCATCGGGTCGATCGTGGCGTCGGTCCGCCCCGCGCCGGCGGGCGTCAGATCGCGGTTCATGCCGGTCGATCCGCTGGCGGTCTGGTAGCTCCCGGCGCCCTGGTGGTTCGCGAGCGCCGACGCCACGCGCTTCTCGAGGTCGCTGAAGCGGAACGGCTTGGCGAGGTAGTCGTCGGGCGACAACCCGAGATCACGCAGGCGCGCCTCGTCCTTGCCCAACGCGGTGAGGAAGATGACCGGCACCGTCGCGAGCTGCGGGATCGTCCGGAGCTGCTGGACGAAGGTCCACCCGTCCATCACCGGCATCATCACGTCGGAGATGATCACGTCGGGGCGAACGGCGCGGGCCCGCTCGAGCGCCTGACGACCCTCCCGCGCCGTGTCGACGGCATAGCCCTTCTTCTCCAAGGTCGCGCTGACCATTCGGAGGATCCAAGGGTCGTCGTCGACGACGAGCACGCGGGCGCCCACAGTCGTCAAAGCGTAGCAGGCTGCGCCGCCTGGCGGCGCGATTTTCCGACGCGACGCTTCGGACACACCACGGGCCTCGCGCCCCCGGGCAGGGCTCGGGTGCGGCGGTTGGCTACTCGGCTGGCCCCGCGGCCGGCGCGCTCGGGCCGGCCGCGGCCCGAGGTGTGCGGATGCGCAGCGGCCTCGGCTCGGTCTGCATCCAACTCGGACGGAGCTGGGCCCACACCACGTTGGCGACGAGGCCGAGTTTGTCGCGGGCGAGCTTCGCCGCGCCCCGGGCCTGACGCACGCGATCCGCCACCGGGTAGTGCGACGCGTGCTTGGGGATCAAGCTGACGTTGAGCGCGTGTCCTGCCGTCCGCAGGTACTCCGACAGGAACACCGACGGACGCAGCTCGGCGCACGAGAGCAGCGCCATCGAGCGGCGGCGCGCCGTCGGGCCGCTCTGCCAGTAGTCGAACAGCGCGCGACGGATCGCGCGGGCGCCCTCGGTCTCGCCGCGGAACGCCTCGTAGATCGCGGTGGCGAGGGCCTGTCGGGTCGGGACGTAGCGATCGTGCTCGACGCGATACCGACGCAGCGCCTCGTCGTCGAGCCACGGCTCGCCGATCGGCGTCGCCTGTCGGCGGCGGGCCTGCTCGCCGAGGGTCTCCGCGTCGCGCAGGCCCATCGTCATCCCGCTCGCCGTGATGGGGTGCGAGCAGCCGGCCGCATCGCCGACGAGCACGAGCCCGGGCAGCACGGCGGGCGGCGCGGGGAGATCGACGGTCGGGGCCATCTCGAGCGGCCCCTTGCGGGCCAGGATCGCCGCGGCGACCTGCTCCGACAGCGGCGCCGGGATGAACGGCACGAACGCCCGCAGCAGGTAGTGCTTGATCGCCTCGCCCTTGGCCGGCAGCTCGCGCGGCAGGTCGAAGGTGATGCGGGTGAGGATCGTGCCGTCGGGCTCGCGGTGGATCGGGTAGGCCAGCACCGGGCCCCACGCGCCGAGCATCACGTGCGCGTACGTCGGGGCTGGCAGCGTCGCGTTGCGGACCTCGACGCCGGCGGTGAAGCCGACGGTCTCGCGGCGATCCTCGATGCCCGCGAGCTTGCGGACGTTGCTGCCCTTGCCGTCGGCGGCGACGACGAGATCGCAGGCGACCTCCGACGTGACGCCTTTGCCGTCCTCGAACACGACGCCGCAGAACCGGCCCGACGCGTCGCGCCGCAGCTCGCACGCCGTGACGCCCTCGACCAGCTCGACGCGGCCCTCGCGGCGCAGCTCGGCGCGCAGCGTCCGGACCAGCACCTTGTGGTGCACCGAGAGCCCGCGCGCCCGCTCGCCCTCGACCTCGGCGTAGGCGAGGTCGACGTAGCTCGCGTCGGCGTTCTCGAAGGCGGCGAAGCCGTCGACTTCGATGGCCCCGGCCTCGCGCAGCGGGCCGTGGAACCCGAGCGCGTCGAGCACCGCGGCGCCGCGCGGGTGGATCCACTCGCCCGAGAACCGCGGGTGGACGCCGGGGTAGCGGTCGACCACGAGGATCCGTCGCGTGCTGTGGGGGTCCGCCTGCACGAGGGCGCGGGCGGTGGCGCAGCCAGCGAGGCCTGCACCGATGATGACGACGTCGTAGTGGGCGTGGATCGGCTTCACGAGCGCAACTCCGTGACCTGGGCCGCGAGGGCGGCGTGGCGTCGCAGTACCTGCGCGCTGCGGCGTGCAGCGGCGGTGGGATCGAGGGTATCGGGGGACAGGCCGGGGCCACCGTCGTGGGTGGTGCGGCCGTTCACGAACGCGTCGGGGTCGCGCTCGAGCGCGGCGACGAGGTGACGCGCGGCCCGCTGCGCCTGCACACACGCGTGGCCGAGGTCCGTGAGCGCGCCGAGGGCCGCGGCGGTGTCGTGCAGCGAGCCGAAGCTGCCGTCGTCGCGCTGTCGCACGCGGATGCGTCGCTCGATCTCGCGGCGCAGGGCGTGGTCGTCGGGCAGCAGCGCACCCGCGGCGCCCGCGACGGCGCACGCCGTCACCAGCGGCACGTCGTCGTTGCGATCCCCGACCGTGCGCGCGAGGAACTCGACGCCGCGCCGCACGCGATCGTCCTCGGTGCGCAGGCCGGTCTCGGCGAGGCGCTGCAGCACGGCCGCGGTGAGCCGCACGTGCACCGCATCGTTGGGTCGGCCATACGCCAGCAGATCCGCGTCCGTCCACGGAAGGCGCTGCATGAACACGTCGGCCTCACCGCGCTCGAATCGGGCGAACGCGCCGCTGCCCTCCTGCATCGCGAGCATCACCGCGGTGGCGCGGCGTGACGCGGCCCAAGCGGGGGCGGCCGCGGGGTCGCCCGGGGCGAGCGTCGACAGGGCGTCGAGCACCGACAGCGTCGCGTCGAGATCGAGGTGCGACCGGGCGCCGGGCTCGGTCGGCCAGCCGCCCGCGGGCGCGTCGGCGCGGGTCTGCCACGGCCCCGGGTCCTGCAGCTGCGCGCGGAGCATCGGCGCGACGTCGCCGGCCGTCAGCCCCGTCGCGAGGAGGTCCGCGGTGATCGACAGGGGCGCCGCCGACATGCCCTGCGCGATGAGGATCTGGTCGCCGTCGCCACGCACGCGGCCGCGCGCGGCCCGGAGGTAGTCGAGGCCGCGACGGATCCGGGGATCGTCGGTGCGCGCGCCCATCACCCGCAGGGCGATGAGCGAGAGCAGCGTCGGTCGGGTCGAGAACCAGCCGCCGTGATCCTGCTGCAGCTCGTCGAGCCATCGGAGCGCGCGCCGCTGGGCGAGCTGCGGCAGCGGCCCGCGCGGGAGCTTCCGCGACAGCTTCACGCCGCGATCGAACGCCTGCAGCAGATCGCCGGCGAGGCCGGCCCGCGTCAGCCGCGGGGCCACGAGCGCCTCGCCCTGGCGGCGCAACAGCAGCTCCGAGGCGTCCGCGAGGTGGAGACGCGCGGGCGCCCGGGCGATGAGCAGGTACGGCGTCAGCACGCCGCGGGCCCACGGGGAGAAGCGCGCCGGCGACAGGGGCACCTGCGGCGGCAGCAGGAACAGCTCGCTCGGGATCGCCGGGAGCCACGACCACTCGATGAGCCCGGCCATCGCCAGCCACAGGCGCACCTCGAAGTCGGCGCGCTGGGCCCCGCCGAGGGCGTGGACGACCCGCACGGCCTTGAGCATGCGGTCGCTGCTCCGATCGTCGCCGGCCTGGGCCAACGCCCAGTAGGCGAGGGCGGTCAGCGAGAGGTCGGGGCGGCCGTGGACGTCGACCCACGCGCCGGACTCGTCCTGGTTGGCGCGAACCCACGCGAGCATCGCGTCGCGCTCGAGGGGCTGGAGATCGTAGAGCAGGCGATCGGCGAGCAGCACCTCGCACGTGGGGCCGACGTCGGGGATCTCGACGAGCCATCGGCTCTCGGGGCGCCGGATCGCGGGGTCGTTCGAGCCGCACGCCCGGGCACGATCCCGCCACGGTGCGAGGCGGGACTCGAGCTGGACGAGGGCACGATCCATCGCGCTCTCCCCCAGCGGACTGGCGCCGGGACGGACGACGGAGGATTCGGGTTTCGCGGGTGGAACGGCGTGGAGCATGGTGCCGGGCGGGGTGCGCGCGATCCGCAGCGCGGGACCCTAACACGGGCGGTACGGGGCGCGACGAGATTGGAGGACGGCCCCGTCCCCGACCTGTGATCCCCGTCACAGCTCCGCGATTCCTGCGTCGCCGAGCCCGCGCGTGCGCATCGGCGTCGGCCTGCGATCGCCCGTGCGCACCCATCTTCGCGCCTGCGGGCGCAAGGGTGGAGGCCCGCCTGCGCATCTGCGAGACTGCGGGGACGATGCGTCTGATTCGCCTGTCCTTCGTTCCGGTGCTCCTCGCGGTCGCGTCCCTGCCCGGATGCGAAGAAGGCGACGAGGAGCTCACCCACGGCTTCGTCAAGCTCGAGATGCGCCGCGGCGAGTCCCAGGCGAGCAACCCCTACGTCGGCACCTCGACGGTCGTCGCGACGATGCAGTACCGCGAGTGCCTGAAGGGGTTCTACGACGCGAACCCCGACCTCCGCCAAGAGGGCCGCGAGGGCGAGAAGATCTTCGGCACGCAGGAGCTCGACGGCGAGGGCTGGACCGACCGGTTGTGCGAGTCGGGGCAGGTCGACGCGCAGGCGGACTGCGACGTCAAGAGCGTGAAGCAGCAGCTCGATCAGGTGCAGCAGCTGACGATCACGTACACGATCAACGACGACCTCGAGAACCGCGTGCTGCTGTTCGGGCCCCTGCCGACCAAGGACACCGCGGGCTGCCTCGATCCGATCGTCCGGGTCGCAGCCAACGGCGCGATCAAGGGGCAGGACGGCGAGGGCAACGAGATCTGGTCGACGGAGTCGTTCTCGCCGACCGAGGCGGTCACCGGTCAGGGCGGCGCGATCGTGATCCGAGCCGC
>LNFB01000237.1 GCA_001464385.1 Deltaproteobacteria bacterium Ga0077550
GCGACGTCGTGGCGCAGTGGGTCGGCCCCGACCGCTGCCCCATCGCGGTCGTGGCGAGCTCGAGCACGCTGACGCTCGAGAGCCTCGCGCTGGCGCCCAAGCCCGCGGCGAGCGGTGCCGCGCCGACGTGTCGTGTCGCCGCGTGCCGCTACGAGGGCGTGAACACCGAGCTCGGACCGATGCTCGTCGTCACCGAGCCGGGGGCCGAGAGCGAGGTGCCGACCGCGGCGTTCCTCGGGGTCGTCAGCGGAACGCAGCTCGTGTTCGTGGATCTCTGGGCCGGCGCCGGCGGATCGGTGAGCGAGGACGCGACCGCCGTGGGTCCGGCCCACGCGCTGACGCCGATGCAGTGCGGGGCCGAGCTCGGGCTGTTCGCGCGGCCGCGCGTGCCCGGCATGGAGAACCTCCCGGTGCCGCCGACGCTCGTCGCCCGTGAGGGCCGCATGGCGCTGCGCGGCGACGCCACGATCCGCCCCGGCGCCGCGACGGGCTGTCGGGCGCTCACCGTGCCCGTGCCGTAGCGGCGCGCCGCCCGAGCGAGCGTCAGCTCGGCACGATGCACGCGCCGATCGCCTCGGAGCCCGGCGCCGGCGCGTCGAACAGCGGCGTGCACGAGGCCGGCGTGTCGCACGTGTCCGCGTTGGTGTCGCAGACGACGGTGCAGCAGTTGTCCGAGCTGCAGCCCGGGATCAACCCGCCCGGCAGGCACACGAAGCCCTCGCCGCAGCCGGCGTCCTGCTGCGGCGTGCACGGCTCGCCCTGGCCGCCGACGTCGTCGGGTCGCGAGAAGCCACAGCCGAACTGGTCGTCGAGGCGACGGCACTGCAGCGGCGTCGCGCAGCCGCCCTCGAACGGCGAGCACTCGGAAGCGCAATACGGGATGTCGTGCTGCAGCTCGGGGATGCACACCGCGTTGTCGCAGTCGCCGGAGTCGAGGCAGAGCGGGACGCACAGGCCGGTCTCGCTCTCGTCTGCGAGGCACGCGTAGCCTGCGGGGCAGCCGTCGATCCCCGAGCCGAGCGCGGCCTGGCAACCGCCGAGCGGATCGATCGTCGCGTCGTCGACGACGCAGGTGTACGCGATCTGGCCGGCCTGCAGCACGACCGTGCACTTCTCCTCGCCGTTGCAGCCGCTCTGCGCCACGGGATCGCAGTCGAACTCGGTGGGGCCACCGCTGTCGGGGTCGCTGTCCTCGCTCTCGGCGGGCGTGCCGTCGTCGCTCTCGTCGACGACGGTGCCCGTCGACCCGGTGCTGCCAGCGCTCGGGTCCGCGCCGTCGTCGATCGAGCCGGAGTCGAGGCGCTGGCACGCCGCGGCGAGGAACAACAGCGAGAACGAGCCGATGCGTGGGAAGGCCATGGGTCGGTAGGCTAGCGCGAGGGTCGAGCGCGGGCCAACCGCGGAGGAACCCGCGTGGACGCCCGACGACCGCCCCAACGGCGGGCCTCGCGTTGGCTTACACGGTCGGGCCGTCGGCACCGATCGCGGCGCACAGCTCGAGCAGCGCCTGCGTCGCGTCGACGAGCGCTCGGACGTCGGCGTGTGCGCGCGCGCCGAGGGCGACGAGCGCCGGCGCGGTCATCGGCGCGGCGAGCACGGCCCGCGCGAGCTCGATCGCCGCGGGGGGCAGCGGGCCGTGATCGCCCGCGGCGATCCGCTGCAGGTGCTCGACGTACGATCGACCCCAGCGCGCGGCGATCTCGTCGCGGCGCTCGGGCTCGCGCTCGGCCCACGCGACGAGCACACCGTTGAGGGCCATGCCTGCGGCGCGACGAGCGTGGGCGATCGCGGTCCGACGTCGCGCGAGGTTCTCGGTCGCGGCGCGCCACTCGACGAGGGCGGCGGCGGCCCAGGCCGCGCGATCGAGCCGCCACAGCCAGTGCGCCTCGGCGGTCACGGGCCGGTGCTGGTGCTACCGCTGGTCCCCGTGCCGGTGGTCGACCCGCTGCTCGATGCACCGGAGTCCGCCGCGCCGCTCGACGACGACGTCGCGCCCGTCGAGGTCGTGTCGTCGGTGGGCGTGCCGGGCTCGAAGTCCCGCTTGCCGCCGACGTCGTGGTGCTCGGGCGCGGCGGTCTCTTCGGCGGTGTCGACCATGTCCGGGAGCCCGTCCTGCTCGATGCAGCGCCCCGCCGCCTGGTCCGGCCCCGGGGGGATGCAGCTGTCGAGGACCGCGCCTCCCTGCGCGCACACCAGGCCGTTGCGGCACTCGCCGGGGCACTGGCAGTAGTCGCCCTCGCCGGGGCGACACGCGACGAACGCGAGCGCCGCGGCCACGACGATGCCGATCCGCGCGAGGGTCACAGCGCCTTGTACTCCACGCGGACGACCTCGAGCTCGCGCGCGCCCTTGGGCAGGTGCAGCGTCACCGCGTCGCCCTCGACCTTGCCGATGAGCGCCCGCACGATGGGCGAGAAGATCGACAGCCGGCCCTGGTCCGCGTCGGCCTCGTCCTCGCCGACGATCGCGTAGACGATCTCGTCGTCGGTGTCGACATCGAGCACCGTGACGGTCGCGCCGAAGGCGATGCGGTCGGTCTTCATCGTCGCCGGGTCGATGACCTCGGCGTGGGCGATGCGGTACTCGAGGTAGCGCAGCCGGCCCTCGAGGTTGCCCTGGCGCTCCTTCGCCGCGTGGTACTCGGCGTTCTCACGCAGATCCCCGTGTTCGCGAGCAGTCTCGATCTCGCGCACGTTGTCCGGGCGCTCGACCTCCTTGATCCGCTTGAGCTCGACGCGCAGTCGCTCGAGCCCGGCGGGTGTCATGGGGAACGTTTCCTCGGCCATGGGTCGGTGACGATACCAGGACTTACCGGCTCGTCCAGGCGGCGACCCCCGCGTGGGTGCGAACGGCCTCGTACAGGCGCGTCAGGCGGCCGAACTCGGCGAACGCGGTGGTCGGCACGTGGTCGATCCCGCCGCCGACGATCGACCGCATGATGATGAACAGCTTGAGGTCCGCCACCGAGAGGGCGGCGCCGCCGAAGAACGGCCCCTCGGTCCGGGCGGCGAGCAGACGCTCGATCGACGCCGACCACGTCTTCAGGTAGCCGACCGCGAACGCCTCGCGAGCGGCCCGCTTCTGCTCGGGATCCGCGATGCGCCCCGTGGGGTTGAGCTCGGCGCGGAAGTCCTCGACGGCGCACATGACCGCCTCGTGCTGCGCCGCCTCGAACGGATCGGCGGGCAACAGGCCGTGGGCACGGCCCACGAACGACAGGATCGCGTTGGACTGGGCCAGCTCGCCCTTGCCCTCGATCGTCAGGATCGGCAGGCCGCCCCACGGCGCGCTCGGCTTGCGCGCCGCCCAGGCCTCGCGGGTGAGCCGCTCGTCCTCGAAGGGGACGCCGCTGCAGTGGAGCGCGAGCCGGCACTCCTCGCCGCGGCTGCCCGCGAAGTCGAAGTAGGTGAGCGTGTACTTGGCCATGGCGAAGTGCCCAGACGTCAGGAGCCCGTCAGCGGTAGCCGGCGCGGACGGCCGGGGCGGTCTCGGGCGAGAAGCCCGGGCGCGCGTGGAGCTCCTGCAGCGAGACCGGCGGCGCGCGACGACCGGTGCGCAGGTACGCGATCGCCTCGGCCGCCGCGAGCGCGCCCGAGACGGTGGTGAAGTACGGGATGCGCTGCAGCAGGGCGGTGCGCCGGGTGGTGAAGCTCGCGGCGCGGTTCTCCGCGGTGTCGGAGGTGTTCACGATCATCGCGATCTCGCCGTTGAGCATCGCGTCGACGATGTGCGGCCGACCCTCGGTGGTCTTGTTCATCACCGTGCACGCGATGCCGGCCTCGCGCAGGCGGGCCCCGGTGCCGCGGGTCGCGACGATCTGCAGGCCCTGCTCGACGAACTTGCGCGCGGCGTCGACGACGTCGTCCTTGTCCTGGTCGGTGACGCTGATGAACACGCGACCGGAGGTCGGCAGGGCGGTGCCCTCGGCCATCATCGCCGACGCGAAGGCGCTGCCGAAGTCGGGGCCGATGCCCATGACCTCGCCGGTGCTGCGCATCTCGGGTCCGAGCAGTGTGTCGGCCTCGGCGAACTTCCGGAACGGGAACACCGGGATCTTCACGCACACGTGGTCGGGGACCATCTCGCGGGCGCCGAGGCTCGCCAACGTCTCGCCGGCGGCGACGCGCGCGGCGATCTTCGCGAACGGGATGCCGGTGGCCTTGCACACGAACGGCACCGTCCGCGAGCCGCGTGGGTTGACCTCGAGCACGTACAGCCGGCGGCCCCGCAGGGCGAACTGCACGTTCATCAGGCCGATGACGCCGAGCTCGCGGCCCAGCATGCGCGTGATCTGGCGGATGACGTCGAGGGTGTCGCGCGAGACGTTCACCGGCGGCAGCGAGCAGCACGAGTCGCCGGAGTGGACCCCGGCCTCTTCGATGTGCTCCATGATGCCGGCGACGACGATGTCGGTGCCGTCACCGACCGCGTCGACGTCGAACTCGGTCGCGTCGCGGAGGAACTCGTCGATGAGCACCGGATGATCGGGCGAGGCCCGCACCGCGTTGCGCATGTAGTGATCGAGCTGCGTGTCCGAGCCGACGATCTCCATCGCGCGGCCGCCGAGCACGTAGCTCGGCCGCACCAGGACCGGGTAGCCGATCTGGTGGGCGACGGTGAAGGCCTCTTCGGCCGAGCGGGCGACGCCCCAGCGCGGGCACGTGACGCCGAGGCGCGACAGCAGCTGGCCGAAGCGCTCGCGGTCCTCCGCGAGATCGATCGCCTCGGCCGGCGTGCCCAGCAGCCGGTAGCCCGCGGCCTCGATCGACTGCGCGAGCTTGAGCGGCGTCTGTCCGCCGAACTGCACCAGCACGCCGACGATCGTCCCCGACCGGGCCTCGGCGTCCAGCACTTCGAGCACGTGCTCGCGGGTGAGCGGCTCGAAGTACAGCCGATCCGACGTGTCGTAGTCGGTCGACACCGTCTCGGGGTTGCAGTTGATCATGATCGTCTCGTAGCCGGCCTCGCGCAGGGCGAAGCAGGCGTGGACGCAGCAGTAGTCGAACTCGATGCCTTGACCGATGCGGTTGGGACCGCCGCCGAGGATCACGACCTTGCGGCGGCCGGAGACGTCGGCCTCGTCCTCGTCCTCGTAGGTCGAGTACATGTACGGCGTGCGCGAGTCGAACTCGGCGGCGCACGTGTCGATGCGCTTGTAGACCGGCCGCAGCTTGAGCTGCAGGCGACGGGTGCGGACGGCCTCCTCGGAGACGCTGATGAGCTGGGCGATGCGCCGGTCCGACAGGCCGTTGCGCTTGGCCCAGCGCAGCACCGCCGGCCCGGGGACCTTGCCGCTCAGGCCGCGCTTGATGGTGGCCTCGCACTCGAGCACGACCTGGATGTGGGTCAGGAACCAGGGGTCGATGTTCGTGCGCTCGGCGATCGTCTCGAGCGGGATGCCGCGGCGGAACGCGGCGCCGATGTGCCACAGCCGCTTGGGCTGGGGGCGGCCGAGCATCGCGACCAGCTCGGCGTCGGTGCACGCGGGCTCGAGGTCGAACCCGTACGTGCCCTCTTCCATGGAGCAGATCGCCTTGCCCAGCGACTCGCGGAAGGTGCGACCGATGGCCATGACCTCGCCGACCGACTTCATCTGGATGGTCAGCGTGTCGTCGGTGCCGGCGAACTTCTCGAAGGCGAAGCGGGGGATCTTGGTGACGACGTAGTCGATCGACGGCTCGAAGCTCGCCGGGGTGACCCGGGTGATGTCGTTCTTGAGCTCGTCCAGCGTGTAGCCGACCGCGAGCTTGGCCGCGAACTTGGCGATCGGGAAGCCGGTGGCCTTGGACGCCAGCGCGCTCGACCGCGACACCCGCGGGTTCATCTCGATCACGATCTCGCGCCCGGTCCGCGGGTCGATCGCGAACTGGATGTTGCAGCCGCCGGTGGTGACGCCGATCTTGCGCACGACCATGCCGGCGTGGTCGCGCATGCGCTGGTACTCCTTGTCGGTCAGCGTCTGCGCCGGCGCGATCGTGATGCTGTCGCCGGTGTGGACCCCCATCGGGTCGAGGTTCTCGATCGAGCAGATGACGACGAAGTTGTCGGCGACATCTCGCATCACCTCGAGCTCGTACTCCTTCCAGCCGAGCACGGATTCTTCGAGCAGGATCTCGCCGTCGGGGCTCTCGCCCAGGGCGAAGCGGACGCGGCTCTCGAACTCGTCACGGTTGTAGGCGACCGCGGCCCCGGAGCCGCCCATCGTGAAGCTGGGCCGGATGATGACCGGGAAGCCGATGTCGTCGAGCGAGGCCCGGGCCTCGGCGATGGATCGGCAGTAGTGCGAGCGCGGGACGTCGAGCCCGATCTCGAGCATCGCCTGCTTGAACTGCTCGCGATCCTCGGCGCGGGCGATGACGTCGACCGCGGCGCCGATGAGCTCGACGCCGTACTTCTCGAGGATGCCCATGCGCGACGCCGCGATCGCGAGGTTGAGCGCCGTCTGACCGCCGACCGTCGGCAGGATCGCGTCGATTTGGTGCGCGGCGAGGATCTGCTCGAGCACCTCGGGGACCAGCGGCGCCACGAACGTGTGCGCCGCGATCTCCGGGTCGGTCATGATCGTCGCGGGGTTCGAGTTGAGCAGGGAGACTTCGTAGCCGTCCTGCACCAACGCCTTGACCGCTTGGGTCCCGGAGTAGTCGAACTCGCACGCCTGCCCGATCACGATGGGGCCCGAGCCGAGCACCAAGATGCGCTTGAGATCGTCGCGGCGTGGCATCTGGGGCCGGAGGGTGCCCCAGTCGATGGCGCGCGGCAACCGTCGCGGGCGGCGCTGTTCGGCGCCGCGACGGCGGGTCGCGGTCAGCGGCGGACGATCTTGCCTTTTTGGAACAGGTGCTCGTTGCCGAGGTTCGCGACGACCACGTCCTGCGCGTCGGAGACGTCCCAGGCCAGCGTCGCGAGGCCGTCGAGGATGCGGCTGCGCAGGCGGACGGAATCCTCGGCCGGGTTGCCCAGGCGCGCGAGCAGTGGCGCCTTCGCGCGGTCGTCGGCGATGTCGACGAGCTGCTCCACGCAGAAGAACCGCACGGCCTCATCGGGATCTTCGAGGTAGCGCACGAGGATGTCGACGACGCGGGGGTCGTCGATCTCCGCCAGGTGGGTGAGCACCTGCAGCTTGGTCTTGGGGTCGCGGGCGTACTCGGGCGGGTGCCGCTCGAGCATGGCCTCGAGCACGTCCCACTCCTGCGGGCCGTTGGCGACGTCCTCGAGGATGCGCAGCGCCCAGGCGACGTTGTCGGACTCGAGGCAGAACTGCCGCAGCGCGGGCAACACCTTGGACCCCAGCGCCGAGAGCTCGCGGTAGGCCCAGCCCTTCTCTTCCTCGTCCTCGATGCTCTTGGTCGAGATGACGCCGAACCGCTTCATCAGGCCGACGAGGGCCTCTTCCGAGCCGTCCTCGAGCAGCTGCTGCATCGCGTGGTAGCGATCGGCCGACTGCGTGTACGCGTTGGTGATCACCTTGACGTGCTTGTCGAGCCGCGACTTCGCACGTCCAGTGGTCGAGAAGAGATCCTTGAGGCCCACGGGTTTGACTCGGCCTACGGGAGGCTCGCCTTCTTAGCGCACGGCGCCGAAGCGTTCAAGCGCGCGAGCCCGCGTTGGGCCGCGCGTGGGGCGGGACGGGCGCGGGGCGTCCGCAAAATCACATGCTCGTCGAGCTGCCGGTCGCGCCGTCGGTCGAGCTGCCGCCGGTCGAGCTGCCGTCGGTCGAGGTGCCGTCGGTCGAGGTGCCGTCGGTCGAGGTCGCCCCGGTGGACCTGCTGTCGGTCGGCTCGCCCGTCGTCGTCGCGTCCGTGCCCGAGGACGACGAGCCCGACGACGTGCCCGGCAGCGCCGTGGTCGCGCCGTCGGTGCCGCCCGCGAGCTTGCACTCGCCGAGGTGCGCGGCGACGTCGGTGCCGTCGCGGTGGCAGCAGCCATCGGCCTCGCACGAGTAACCATCGGGGCACGCCGAGGCGCCCTCGGGTTCGCAGCTGAACATGACGGCCGCCGCCGGTGCATCGAAGCAGCCGACGACGAGTCCCGCGAGCGCACCGAACACCAGCCGTCGCATCAGAACCTCACCTGCATTCCGCTGCCCCGCCACTGCAACCGGGCGCCATCCCTGCGACCCGCGGCCTTTCGCTGCCGCACGCCCGCCACGCCGAGCACCGCGATCCCTGCGACGGCCGCGGCCAGTCCGATCACCGCCAGGGCGATCCCGGCGTTGGCCTGCGCTCGACCCTTGCGCAGCGTCGACTCGTACTCGCCCTGCACGTCTTCGAACCGGGTCTGGGCGCCCGTGTCGAGCTCGAAGCGGACCGACAGGCGCAGCGCCCGATCCTCTTGTCGCTCGGCGAGTCCGGCCATCACGCCCGCCAACGTCCCGACCGCGACGCCGCCGAAGAGCGTCCACCAGCCGGCGGTCTGCATCGGCGTGAGCCGTTGGGGGAGCTCCGACGCTCCGTCGTCCGTGGGGGCGGTCGCGGTCGGCGCGTGCGGTGGGGTGGGCGCGGGCTTCGACGGGGGCACGGGCGTCGTCGGCACGGGCGTCGTCGGCACGGGCGTCGTCGACTCGGGCGGCGTCGACTCGGGCGGCGTCGGCTCGGGCGGTGTCGGCTCGGTGGGCGTCGTGTCGGTCGTCGGCGCGGGCTCGACCGCAGGCGATGCGCCGTCGTCGACGGGCGCCGCGACCGGCGGTGTCGCCGACGCGGGCGCATGCGTGACCGCAGCACCGACCGGCAGCGATGCCGTCGCGATCGTCACCCCACAGAGAATCGAGAGAAGCGGTCGCGCGGCTCGGCCAGACGGCATGGCGCGCGGATTGTAGACGAGCCGACCGCGGCGCGCGAGCACCTGATCCCACGTTTGACAGGGCGGGCAAACCGGCCATGCTTGCCGCGCCGAGGAACAGACCCTGGTCGCAGGCATCTCCCCCACCTCCACGATCCTCGCCGAGCTCCGCGCCCATCGTCCCGTCATCATCGTGGACGACGAGAACCGCGAGAACGAGGGGGACATCATCATTCCGGCCGAGATCGCGAGCGAGCAGAACATCGCCTTCACGATCCGCTACACCGGCGGGGTGATCTGCCTGGCGATGTCGAACGCGCTGGCGGACCACCTCGAGCTGCCGCCGATGGTCGAGCACAACGCCGCCAAGCGCGGCACCGCGTACACGGTGTCGATCGAGGCGGCCGAGGGCATCGACACCGGCATCTCGGCGAAGGACCGCGCGCTGACGATCCGCACCACGGTGCGCGATGGCGTGACCGCGCGCGACCTGGTGCGGCCCGGGCACGTGTTCCCGCTGCGCGCGCGCGACGGCGGGGTCCTGCGCCGCGCCGGCCACACCGAGGCCGCCGTCGATCTCTCGCGACTCGCCGGCTTCCAGCCGGTCGCCGCCGTCAGCGAGCTCATGCACGACGACGGCACCATGATGCGGATGGGCGCGCTGCTGGAGTTCGCCGCGGTCCACGGCTTCGCCGTCGGCACCATCGCGGATCTCATCGCCTACCGCCTCGCGCACGACACCTTCGTCACCCGCGTCGCCCAGGCCAAGCTGCCCACCGCGTACGGCGAGTTCGTGCTGCACGGCTTCGAGGACGCGCTGTCGGGGAGCGAGCACGTCGCCCTCACGATGGGCGCGGTCGACGACGGCGCGCCGGTGCTGGTGCGGATGCACTCCGAGTGCCTCACCGGCGACGCGCTCCACTCGCTGCGCTGCGACTGCGGCGCGCAGCGCGACGCGGCGCTCGCCGCCATCGCCGCCGAAGGGCGCGGCGTGCTCGTGTACCTCCGGCAGGAGGGCCGCGGCATCGGCCTGCTCAACAAGATCCGGGCGTATGCCCTGCAGGACGGCGACGTCGACACGGTCGAGGCGAACCTCCGGCTCGACTTCGCCGCGGACCTCCGGGACTACGGCGTCGGCGCGCAGATCCTCCACACCCTCGGGGTCCAGCGCTTGCGACTGCTCACGAACAACCCGCGCAAGGTGGCCGGATTGTCCGGCTACGCGATGGAGATCGTCGAGCGCGTCCCCCTGCACGCCGGCAAGAACCCGCACAACGAGCGCTATCTCGCGACGAAGGTCGCGAAGCTCGGCCACCTCGAGGACTGACCGCGCGCGCCCCCGCCGGCGGGCCCGAGCGCTTTGCCTTCGCCCGCGCCCTGCTACTCTGCCGGCACTCGATGGTCTCCGGAGGCCGGCGGGTCATCCGCACCGCGTTGCTCCGCGCGCGCTCCCCCGCGCTCGCGGTCCTGTTGGCGTGCGCCTGCGACAAAGAGCAGCCGCCCGAGCTGCCGCCCGCCGAGGTCTACGTGCCGCCGGTCGCGGTGCACGGGCAGTGGCGCGGTGAGGTCGCGGGCGTCGAGGGCACGCTGCAGGTCGACGACCTCGCGGGGCCGCGCTACCGCGGGATGTTCCAGGCCAGCGGCCTCGCGCGGCGCTACGTCCTCAACATGGAACAGCTCGAGGGGCCCGGCCCGGACGGCGAGGCGCTGCCCTCGAACCTCGTGCGCTTCACCTGGCAGGACGGCCGCGGCGATCGGGGCGAGGGGTGGTTGCTCGTCAACCGCGAGGGGTCGGCGCTCACGGGATCGTTCGGTCGCGGCGACGGCACGACGTCGGGCGCGGGCGAGTGGACCTTCGTGCGGACCGGCGAGTCACCGCCGCCGACGTCGGAGCCCGAAGAGCCCGACGAGTCCGACGAGCAGGACTCCGACGCCACCGGGCCGTGAGCCCGCCCGACAGCTGCAGCCGGTGTCGGGGGCGCCGCCGAAGCCCCCGCTCGCACCGGCGGTGACGGTGCTCGAGCCGATGCCCGACACTGCGCCGCCGCCCGTGGTCGGGTCGCCGCCGCTGCTCGACGAGGTCTCGCCGCCGCCGCCGTCGGTGGAATCCGCGGCCGCCGTCGTCGAGGTCCCGTCGGCGCCGCCGCTCGAGCTGCTGCTGCCGCCGGTGTCGACCGCACCGCCGCACTCGTCGACGCCGACACAGACCACGACCTCCTGCATCGTGACGTTCGCGTCGACGTCGGTGGCGGTGACACGCAGCGTCCACATCCCGTCCGGGATGTTCGTGAGGCCCCAGCTGTGCGGCGGCAGATCGTCGTCGAGGGACTGACCGGCTTCGACGATCTCGAGCGAGACCGTCACATCGCCGAAGGCGTCGTCGACGGTCGCGGTGACGGTCACGTCGGATCCCACCACCGCGAGGTTCGCGGGGCTGTCGATGGTCAGCGTCGGCGGGCCGTCGTCGATCCGCGTGCCGACGGCGGGCGTGAGGTCGGCGGTCGAGTTCTGCTGGCCGCTGACGCATCCGAGGTGGGTGCACTGCGAGGCGCCCGCGATCGAGACGCACGAGTTGCCGAACTCGATCCCCGACAGGGTGTAGCTGCCCATGACCTGGCCCGAGACGTCCACGCCCTCGAGCCCCCAGCCGAAGCCCAGCGCGGTGAGGCCGAAGAAGGCCACGCGACGCAGGTCCATCTGCTGCATCGCGGGCATGCAGCCCCAGAACATGAAGCTGATGTTCTCGGCGTCGGCGTCGGCGCAATCGGCCAGGCCGATCGACGCCGAGCAGCCGAGGTCGGGGAACAGCTCGGTGTTGTCCGCCTCGCTGCCGAACACCAGCATGTCGTAGTTGCCGACCGCCGGACGCTCGTAGGTGAAGTGGATGTCGAACGGCGTGGTGCCGTGCTTGAACCAGTACATCAGCTCCGCGCGCTGCTCGTCGTCGAGGGCGGGGTACCCATCGAGGGTGCCGGGCACGAACGAGGTGCTCGCGTAGGAGTTGAGGCTCGGGTCGTTGCCGCTGTTGGTGTTGACCGCCTGCGCCTCGAGGTTGAGGAACACGGTGCGTTGGGCGTGCGCGAGGCCGGGCACCGCGAGCATGCCTGCGACCGTCAACCCCGGGATCCACCCACGCGGAAAGCTCATGCCGCGATCGTACGACCGCTCACGCCGGCGTCGCAATCATCCGGGCGCTGGCCCGGCCATGTGCGGCCGTGTGGGCTCCAGCGCGGGCCGATCACCCGACGGCGACGCGGGCCTGGCCGGTCGGATCGATCTGGCCCTTGATGTCCGCTTGCACCGAGAGCGTGTGCGTGCACGCGGCGGACGACGCGTGGGTCGTCGCGGGGATCTCGATCTCGACGTCGACGGCGTGGCGAGCACCGGGCTCGACGGTCACGCAGAGGTCGATACGGCGTTCGGCGCCGGTCGTGCGGGTCCACGCGGCGGTCAGCGTGGAGCGGTCGACGTCGGTCACGCTCTGCTCGCTGCGCGTGGTGCCGTCGGCCTCGACCCAGTGGCGCACGGCCTCCACCAGGCGCAGCGTCAGGGCGTCGACCGCCGCGCTCTTGCTCCCGCCGACGATGACGACCGAGAACCTCGCCGTCGCGCCGGGGGCCACCATGTCGCCGGGGGCGACGACCTCGATCTTCGCGCCCTCGGCCCCGAGGCTGTCGCGCATCTTCTCGGAGAAACCCATGCGTGTGCTCCGGGGCGAAGCTACCGCGCGGCCGGGCGCTTGACCACAGCCCTCCCACGACGTGGTCGATGCCGCACCGCGCCGAGGCGCGCCGACGACCGTCGACGCGGATCGGTTGCGAACGCACGGAGCAGCGCTCCGATCTCGCGCGACGGATCGTCGGAACTGGGTTTCTCCCCGGGTCTACGGCCGAATGGAGCCATCATGGAGATTCGGTCATCGTCCACACGGCGACCCTACCGCCGCTTCGGGCCCGCCTGTATGCTCCGCCGATGCTCCCCACCAGGCGATGCGGCATCGCGCTACCGCTCTCGTTGATCTTCCTCGCCACCACCGCGGTCCCTGCCTGCGGGAAGCTCGAGGAACTCACCGGCAAGAAGACCGAAGACACCACCGCGAAGGCCGACGAGAAGAAGGCCGACGAGAAGACCGAGGCCAAGACCGAGGAGAAGAAGGCCGACGAGGCCAAGGTCGCCGCGCCCGAGCCCATTCCCGTCGCGCCGATGCTGACCGGCCTCGATCACCTGCTCTCGCTGGTGCCCGACGACAAGGCCGAGTTCATGCTGATCCGCGACGCGTCGGTGCTCGCGGAGTACGCCGAGGAGGGGGCGAAGTTCGTCGAGGGGCCGCTGGCCGCCCTCGGTGCCGACCCGGCGGGGATGCCCGCCGACCTCGCGACGGCGAAGACGCAGTTCGACGGCGCGAAGCTGAAGATGGCCGAGGTCGTCACCGCGATCGCGGCGTCCGGCCTGCGCCCGAACGAGGGCGGGGCGCTGCTCAAGATCGGCGCCGGCAAGACGCTCATCATCTTTGCCGCGGACAAGCCGACGGCGATCACCGATCTCGCGAAGGCCCTGGGCGCCACCCCCGGCGAGACCGACAAGTGCAAGGCCATCGACGGCCACACCGGCTGGAACGTCTGTGGCGACGACCAGGCGACGGTCGACGGCTACAAGCCGCAGACCGACCCGGCGCCGGTGCGCAAGCTGCTGTCCGATCGCCTCCCGGGTGTCGACCTCGAGGAGTCGAACCTGCTGATGAACCTCTCGAACGACGGCAAGCAGATCGCGGCCGCGGTCGCGACGCTGCCGGGCCTCGTGCACATCGCCGTGGCGCTGCCCGAGGGCCCCGAGGCCGCGCAGGTCAAGGCGGCGCTGCAGCCCGGCGAGGCGAAGACGCTGTCGCAGGTCCAGCCGGGCGCCGGCTTCGTGTGGATGCGGGTCAACCCCGCGCTGATGGCCGACGCCATGACCAAGGAGATGGGCAGCGACGTGCCGCCCGAGGTCGCCGCCAGCTTCAAGAGCATCACCGGCGAGTTCGTGATCGCCGGTTCGGTCGCCCCCGGGGGTCTCTACGCCCAGGCCGGGCTCGGCGACACCTCCGGTGTCGCCGTGCTGTTCGACAAGGTGCTCGCCGAGAAGGCCAAGCTCCCGACCTCGATCCCCGAGGTGAAGGACTCGAAGCTCACCTGGGAGAAGACCCAGATCCAAGGCGGCAGCGCCACCGTCGACGCCTTCCACGTCGCGGTCGCGGGCGTGAAGGAGCTCGACGTCCTCAAGTCGTACGCGGGGCTCAGCGCCGACTTCTGGACCTTCGCCCACGACGGCATGCTGACCGTCGCGGCGGGGCCGGACGCGGCGAGCGTCGGCAAGCTCCTCGACGGCGGCGCCGCCGGCCCGTCGGGCGACGAGCTCGCGTCGCTGCCCCACCAGCTCGGCGAGGCCTTCGGCCGCAACGAGGTCAGCTTCGCGATGCACATGCCGCTCGACGCGATCCAGGGCGCCCCGATGCGCAAGCTGGTCGACGCGGCGTTCAAGACCTCGACCGAGGTGAAGCCCGCGCAGATCAACGCGGTGCTCGGCTTCTTCGCCCCGCTCTCGAGCGCGACGGCGTGGATCGCCCAGCCCGGTGGCACCCCTGTGGTGCACATCGCGGTGCAGGGCATCGGCAACCGCGCGACCGATGAGGGCAAGGCCGCCCTCGAGGCCGCCCGCAAGGTCTCCGCCGGCGGCGATCCGGCGGTCGAGTTCGCGTCGCTCGCGTCGACCTACGGCAGCTCGCCGATGGCCTTCGCCTACCACGCGCGCTCGGGCGACCAGGGCCCCGGTGCGCTGGTCGGCAGCGGCATCGGTGCGATGGCCGTCGCCGGCGCCGTTGGCTACAACATGGTCGCGGGCGCCTCGAGCCCGACGCTCGCCGCCGACCTCGGCGTGACCCCGGAGGAGCCGCCGCCGCCCCTCGAGATCCCGACCAAGCCGGTCGCCCCGAGCCACGAGCCGACCACCCCGAAGAAGCCGGTCACCCCGAAGAAGCCGGACCCCGCGAAGCCCGATCCGGTCAAGCCGGTCGAGCCGGTCAAGCCGGACCCCGTCAAGCCGGACCCCGTCAAGCCGGACCCCGCGAAGCCGGACCCGGTCAAGCCGGTCGAGCCGGTCAAGCCCAAGCCGCCCAAGCCGACCCCGGACCCGAAGAAGCCGGTCGAGCCGGTCAAGCCGAAGCCGGGCCGCGCCAAGCCGACCCCCAAGGGCGGCTGAGCGCCTGACCCCGCGGGGCGGCGAATCCGCCCCCGCCCGCGCCCCCGCCCCTCGGGGGCGTTCCCGTTGGTTCTCCTGACGTAACGTCAGGTCTTGCGCCCGCCCGGTTGACAGCCGTGGGACCCCGGGCCAGACTCCGCGGCGAAACCCTGACCCTCACGTAAGGTGAAGGTTCGCCATGGCCGCCGACGCACCCCTCAAGATCGGAGACCTCGCCCGCAAGACGGGCAAGTCCCTGCGTGCGTTGCGGCTGTACGAGGAGCTCGGGCTGCTCAAGGCGGCCCGGTCGACCGGCGGCTTCCGGCTCTACGGGGTCGACCAGGTCGCGCGGGTCTACTGGATCGCGAAGCTGCAGGACATGGGCTTCACCCTCCCGCAGATCCAGGGGCTCATCCAGACCGTCGAGTCGGCGGCCAGCGGCCCCGGCGCGATGCTCAACCTGCGCGAGATGTTCCGCGGCCGCCTCGCCGCGACGCGCGCCCAGGTCGAACGCCTGCTGCAGCTCGAGCGCGACCTCGCCGAGAGCCTCGCGTACCTCGAGGGTTGCCGCGGCTGCACCGAGGAGCACGTGGTCGGCGACTGTGCCGTCTGCGAGTCGGTGCACGCCGAAGATCCCACGCCGAGCCTCGTCGCCGGCGTCCACCTCTCGCCCGCGCCCATCCGGTTGCGCGGCCGTTCCGACGCCCCGGGGGCGACATGACCGTGCAGACACCGATCTACCTCGACTACGCCGCGACGTGCCCCGTCGACCCTCGGGTCGTCGACGCGATGCTGCCGTTCTTCACCCAGATGTACGGCAACGCCGCCAGCCGCACGCACAGCTTCGGCTGGACGGCGGAGCAGGCCGTCGACAACGCCCGCGCCGAGCTCGCCCGCACGCTGTCCGCCGATCCCAAGGAGATCACGTGGACCAGCGGCGCGACGGAGTCCAACAACCTCGCGATCAAGGGCGTCGTCGAGTACGTGCAGTCCGGCGCCGAGGGCACGCGGCCGCACGTCATCACCGCGGTCACCGAGCACAAGGCGATCCTCGACACCTGCAAGTACCTCGAGCGCCACGGCGCCGACGTCACGTACCTGCCGGTGGGCCCCGATGGGCTGCTCACCGCCGAGCAGGTCGCCGCCGCGATCACGCCGGCGACGGTGTTGGTCTCGATCATGTTCGCCAACAACGAGACCGGCGTGGTCCAGCCGATCGCGGAGATCGGCAAGGTCTGCCGCGAGCGCTCGGTGCTGTTCCACACCGATGCGACGCAGGCCTTCGGCAAGGTCCCGATCGACGTCGACGCGATGTTCATCGACCTGCTCAGCATGTCGGCGCACAAGATCTACGGTCCCAAGGGCGTCGGGGCGCTGTACGTGCGCCGCCGCAAGCCGCGGGTCCGGCTCGCGCCGCAGATCCACGGCGGCGGTCACGAGCGGGGCAACCGCTCGGGCACGCTCAACGTGCCGTCGATCGTCGGCTTCGGCGAGGCGGTCCGGCTGGCCCGCGAGTCGATGGCCGAGGAGTCGGCGCGCATCCAGGGGCTGCGCGATCACCTGCACGACCGCATCATGGCCGAGAACGAGCACGTGTTCGTCAACGGCGCCTACGACCACCTGCTGCCCGGTCACCTCAACATCAGCTTCGCGTACATCGAGGGCGAGTCCCTGCTGATGGCGCTCAAGGACATCGCGCTGTCCTCCGGCTCCGCGTGCACGTCGGCCAGCCTCGAGCCGAGCTACGTGCTGAAGGCGATGGGCCTCGACGACGAGCTCGCGCACTCGAGCCTGCGCATGACCATCGGCCGCTTCACCACGCGCGAGGAGGTCGACCACGTGGCCGACGCCCTCAAGCGCCACGTCACCCGCCTGCGCGAGATGTCTCCCCTGTGGGAGATGGTGCAGGACGGCATCGACCTCAACTCGATCCAGTGGGCGGCCCACTAGCCCCACGAAAGCCCGAACCATGGCGTACAGCGACAAGGTCATCGATCACTACGAGAACCCCCGGAACGTCGGCAGCCTCGACAAGGACGACGTCGAGGTCGGCACCGGCATCGTCGGCGCGCCCGCGTGCGGCGACGTGATGAAGCTGCAGATCCGCGTCGAGGACGGCGTCATCACCGACGCGCGCTTCAAGACCTACGGCTGCGGCTCCGCGATCGCGAGCTCGAGCCTCGTGACCGAGTGGGTCAAGGGCATGCGCGTGGACCAGGCGCTCGAGATCAACAACGGCCAGATCGCCGAGGAGCTCTCGCTGCCGCCGGTGAAGATCCACTGCTCGGTGCTGGCCGAGGACGCGATCAAGGCCGCGATCCGCGACTGGCAGGCCAAGCAGGCCCAGCTCGAGGCCCAGGCCCAGGGCACCGCCGCCGCCGAGGCCCACTCGTCGTGAACGCGATGGCCGAGTCCGCATCTCCGGCCAGCGCAACGCCGCCCCCGCCCGCGGGCGCCAGTGTGTCCGAGCCCGACGCGCCGCCGACGGTGATCGTCACGGGGCGCGCGGCCAAGGTCATGCGCGACCAGCTGGTCAAGCGCGGCACGCCGAACGCGGCGATCCGCTTCGGGATCCGAGGCGGCGGCTGCACCGGCTACTCGTACATGTTCCAGTACGAGGACGGTCCGCCGCGCACCAGCGACACCGTGGTCGAGGTCGGCGGCGTGCGGGTCTACGTCGACCCGAAGTCGATGCGCTTGGTGAGGAACACCCGCATCGACTTCGAGACGGGCATGCGCGGACACGGCTTCCGCTTCGACAACCCCAACGTGTCGAACGCGTGCGGGTGCGGCGAGTCGGTCACGTTCTGAACCGATCGGGCTGGGCGATGGACGCGAACAACCACTTCGCCGTGCTCGGGCTCGAGCCGGCGTACGAACTCGACGTCGGCGCCCTCGAGCGCAGCTACCTCGCGCTCCAGCAGCAACACCACCCGGACCACGCGACGGGCGGCTCGGTCGGGGAGCGGCGGGCGGCGATGGAGCTCAGCGGGGCGATCAACGAGGCGTACCGCGTGCTGCGCGACCCGGTCCGCCGCGCCGAGTATCTGTGCCGCCTCGGTGGGATCGACATCGACGTCTCCGACCCCGAACGCGGGGCGCCGCCGATGCCCCAGGCGTTCCTCATCGACATGATCGAGCGGCGCGACGCCCTGGCCGACACCCGTCGGCGCGGGCCCGCAGCGATCGACGCCCTGCGCGACCGCGTCGAGCGCGAGCAGGACGAGGCCTTCGATCGCGCCGTCGTGGCCCTGCGCCGCGGGGCCGTGCGCGAGGCCGCCGTCGCGCTGGTCGAGCGCCGCTATCTGCAGCGCCTGGTCGACGAGCTCGACCACGAGGCCTGATGTCCCACGACGACCACGACGACGACGACGACATTTTCTCCGCCGGCGCGTCCGCTGGCGCGCTGTTCCAGATCGAGGAGCCGATCGCCGCGAGCACGCGCCCTCGGGCGGCGGGCTTCGGCATCGGGATCGATCTCGGCACCACGCACAGCCTCGTGGCGCTCGCGCCCCACGGCGAGGCGCCGCGCGTGCTCGAGATCGACGGCGGCTCGCTGGTGCCCTCGGTCGTCGACTACGGCGATCCCGAGCGCCCGCGGGTCGGGGCCGCCGCGCGGGCCCGTCAGGTCGAGGCGCCCGATCGCGTCATCTCCAGCGTCAAGCGGTTCATGGGCCGCGCGCGGGGCGACATCGGGTTCTCGCACCCGTACCGCCTCGACGGCGACGACGTGCTGCGCTTCGACGTCGGGGGCCG
>LNFB01000238.1 GCA_001464385.1 Deltaproteobacteria bacterium Ga0077550
GCGCAGCGCCAGGCCACCAAGGACGCCGGGCGCATCGCCGGCCTCGAGGTGTACCGCCTGCTCGCCGAGCCGACCGCTGCGGCCCTGGCCTACGGCCTCGATCGGGGCGAGCGCGGCACGTTCGCGGTGTTCGACCTGGGCGGCGGCACGTTCGACATCAGCGTGCTGCGCCTGCACGACGGCGTGTTCCAGGTGCTCGCGACCGGCGGCGACTCGGCCCTGGGCGGCGACGACTTCGACCGCGTGCTCGCGGCGCACCTGCTCGAGCAGGCGGGCATCGCCGCGGCCGACCCGTGGCAGCACGCCGAGGCCATGCACGCCGCGCGCGCGGCCAAGGAGGCCCTGTCGGCGGCCGACGAGGTCGGCGTGTCGCTACCGCGCTCCGGCCTCGTCGACCACGCGCTGTCGCGGGCCAGCGTCGAGGCGATCCTCGAGCCTGTCGCTCGTCGCACGCTCGCGCCGTGCCGCCGCGCGCTGGCCGACGCGGGGGTCGACGCCCGGGCCCTCGACGGCGTCGTGCTCGTCGGTGGATCGACCCGCGTGCCGCTCGTGCGGCGCCTCGTCGCCCAGGTGTTCCGCCGCGAGCCGCTGCACGACATCGATCCCGATCGCGTCGTCGCCTACGGCGCGGCGATCCAGGCCGACATCCTATCGGGCAGCGCGCGCCCGGGCGTGACGCTGCTCGACGTCGTGCCGCTGTCGCTCGGTCTCGAGACCATGGGCGGCATCGTCGAGAAGATCATCCCGCGCAACGCGACGATCCCGATCGCCGCGCGGCAGGTCTTCACCAACTACAGCGAGCAGCAGACCGGCATGGTCGTGCACGTGGTCCAGGGCGAGCGCGAGATGGTCGCGGACTGCCGCTCGCTGGCGCGCTTCGAGCTGCGTGGGATCCCGCGGCTGCCGCCGTCGATGGCGCGGGTCGAGATCACATTCCAGCTCGACGCCGACGCGCTGCTCACCGTGACCGCCCGCGAGCTCATGACCGGGGTCAAGCAGACCGTCGAGGTCAAGCCGACGTACGGCCTCGCGGAGGCGGATGTCGACGCGCTCGTGCTCGAGAGCCTCGACCACGCCGACGAGGACTTCGAGGCCCGCAACCTCGCGGAGGCGCGGGTCGAGATCGGTCGGGTCGCGCTGGCGGTCCGCGTCGCGCTGGCCGAGGCCGGCGACGTGCCGGGCCTGCTGCCCGACGACGAGCGCGCGGCGATCGTCGCCGCGCTCGCGGCGGCCGACCGCGTCCTCGGACCGGCGGGTCCGCACGACGCGAAGGCCGTGACGCGGGCCCGCGAGGGCCTCGAGGCGGTCAGCGAGCCGTTCGCCCGCCGCCGCATGGAGCGGGCGCTGCAGGCCGGCATGGCCGGACGCAGCGTGGAGGCGATCGAGTCCGCCCTCGATCGCGACGACGCCCTCGACGAGCGCCGCGGCGGCCACAACCCCAGCACCATCGAACCCTAGAGCCGACCATGCCGAAGATCACGTTCATCGACCCGTCGGGTGCGCGCTGCGAGGTCGAGGTGAAGCCGGGCGAGGACGACCTGCTGGCGATCGCCGAGGAGCACGACGTGCGCATGGGCAGCGCGTGCGGAGGCGTCTGCGCCTGCTCGTCGTGCCACGTCTACGTGCGCGAGGGCCTGGCGAGCCTGCCCGAGATGAGCGAGATGGAGGAGGACCGGCTCGACATGGGCTTCGATGTGCGGCCGTACAGCCGCCTCGGCTGCCAGTGCGTCGTCGGCAAGGCGGACCTCGTCGTCGAGATCACGCAGGAGTCGCTGCAGGTGTGGTTCAACGAGCACCCGCAGCACCGACCTGCACGCGGTGGCTGAGGGAGCGCGGTCTCGCCCGGGAACCGCAGTGTCGTGTCGGCAACTCCGGCCGCACCGCATGCGACGCACCCTCGCCCTGATCCTGGTCACCGTCGCCTGCGCCGGCGACCTGCGCGACGACGACGACCCCGCCGCCACCGTCCCGAGCACGCTCGAGGGCGGCGACGAGACCGGCGCGCCCGGCACCGCGGGGTCGAGCCCCGAGGGCGACGACGACGGCGCGTCGGCGGACACGACCGCCGCGGCGAGCAGCAGCGACGGCGGCTTCCTCTTCGACCTCGGCTCCGGCGAGGGCGGCGAGGGCGGTGGGGTGCCGACGACCTGCGACGAGCTCGGCGAGACCGAGACCACGGTCGGCTGCACCTTCTTCGCGGTCGACCTGGATCAGGCGCAGATCTTCGAGAACCAGCAGTTCGCCGTGGTCGTGTCGAACGTCCAGGGGGCAGCGGCGGCCGAGGTCGTCGTCGAGGCCCGTGAGGGTGGGGCGTGGGTCACCGTCGCGGGGCCGCTCGATGTGCCGGCGATGGGGCTGTACACGTTCGAGCTCGACAACCGCGTGCAGACCGGCAGCGGCGTGCGCGTCGGCGGGGCCTACCGCGTGCGCTCGAGCATCCCGATCATCGCGTACCAGTTCAACCCGCTGGTCATGGGCTGGTGGAGCAGCGACGCGTCGCTGCTGTACCCGCTCGAGGCCTGGGACACGATCGTCGACGTCGTCCACTGGGGCGAGGGGTCGGGCCGCGGCTACATCACGATCGTCGCCGCGGAGGACGGCACGCAGGTGCAGGTGCGGCCGACGACCGCGACCGCGGGCGCCGGTGGGGTGCCGCCGGGCGTCGCCGGTGGCACGTTCGCCGTGACGCTCGACGAGGGCGACGTCGCCCAGGTGATGGTCGCGGCGGACAACGCGTCGCTCACCGGCACGCGGGTCGAGAGCGATCGGCCGATCGCGGTGTTCACCGGCCACGAGTGCGCGTTCGTGCCGGGCAACAAGTACGCCTGCGATCACCTCGAGGAGCAGATGGCCGGCCTGCGGCTGTGGGGCAAGAGCTTCGTCGCGGCCCGGGTGCCGCCGCGGATCCCCGAGAGCCCCGAGACCTCGCTGTGGCAGATCTACGCCTCCGAGGACGACACGACGATCGACTTCGACGTGCCCGCGGGCGTGACCGGCGTGCCCGACGGGCCGCTCGTGCTGCAGCGCGGCGAGGAGCTCCAGTTCTACACCGGGGGCAACATCGCGGCGCCGGGCGACTTCTACGTCGAGTCGGATCGGCCGATCGCGGTGTTCAACTACATGACCGGCTACGAGAACATCGCCGGCGCGCCGCAGATCGGCGACCCGGCGATGCTGCAGCTCGCCCCGATCGAGCAGCACCTCGAGCGCTACGTGTTGCTGGTGCCGAGCCAGTGGACCTGGGACTTTCTCGTGATCACCCGACCGCAGGGCGTCAGCGTCACCGTGGACGGCGTCGCCCTCGACGACGCGATCTTCTTCGACGCCGGCGGCGGCTTCGAGGTCGGCCGCGCGCCGGTCGACGACGGCGTGCACGAGGTCGGCGGCGCGGCACCGCTCTCGGTGGCGGTGGTCGGCTACGACACCGCCGACAGCTACGCGTACCTGGGCGGCGGCGGCACGGGCGTCATCAACCCCGAACCGGCGGGCTGAGGCCCATCGTCGCGGTCACCGCGGGAGGTCGTCGAGCGTCGCGGTGATCTGACCGTAGATCGCGAGGAGATCGTCGCGGTCGAGGTCGTGGACGTCCGCCAACCACCGGCACGCCTCGTCGAGCGACCCGAACACGCGCAGGATGCTGGCGCGGCGGAACAGCCGGATGAACCCTGCGACGGCGAGCCGAGCGATCGACGCCGCGAAGCCCGTCGTGAGGATCACGACCGCCGAGCTCCCGGCGCGGTCCTGGTGGCTCCGGATCATCTCTTCGAACACGGCCCGAACCCGCGGGTCCATGCCGCCGGACATGTTCCGCCGCCCGACGACGTAGAGCACGCCGCCGCGGACGCCCGCAGCGACGGCCTCGGCGGCGCGGCGCTGGATCTCGCGGGCCTCGGCCTCGTGGGGGGACCGTGTGAACACGGCGATGAGCAGCGGGTTGTAGCGGGCGATGACGTGGCCCGCGTCGGCCGAGTCGATCACGAGCTGGCCGCGGACGGGCTGCACTGCGGCAGGAGTAGCAGAGGGTCGTGGATCGAGGTAGTCGACCGCGAGCGCTGCTCCCGCGGTCCTGCGCGCGGGCTCAGAGCCCACGGTAGAGCCCCGGCGGATCCGCGCGGGGACGGCCGCGCAGCCAGAGGCCGAGGCCGACGACGAGGGCCCCGACGACGAGGACGGACAGACCCATGCCCACGAACGCCCCGAGATCGACGAGCTCGAACGCCAGCACCATGCCGTGAAGCATGCCCGGAGGCGGGTGCGGTCGCGGTGTCGATCCGCGCGAAACCTTTGCGCAGCGCCAGCATCGGGGGGGTGTGCGTCTACTTGCCGAGGCAACGCACGGAATTCTCTGCGCTTCGCCCCGTCGCGGCTGCCCGACACGCTGGAGCGGTGTCGGGATCGCACGCTTGGACTTCGCTGCTCGCGGCTGCAACACGTACCCCGAACCTCGACGCGCAGGCGCTCTCGCCGACGCTCGGTGGGTGGGTCCTGCTCGCGGTCTTCGCCTTCGTCGCGCTGTGCATCGTGCACGCCGAGACATGGCGGCGCCTGTGGATGCGCGCCGAGGATCCGCGCACGATCGGGCTGTTCCGCATCCTGTTCTCGGTGCTGCTGCTGCTCAACCTCGTCGGGCTCTGGGAGCACCTCGAGTTCCTGTTCACCGACGAGGGCCTCTTCTACACCGACACCGCGCGCAAGGTCCTGGCCGCCAAGCAGTTCGCCCACTACCGTGAGGATGCGGGGCTCGACTTCGCGACCGCGCTGTCCCTCCTCACCGGGCCGCGACACTCGCTGCTGCTGCTTCGCAGCGATCCGACGTTCTTCTGGATCCACCTCTGGGTGTACGTCGCCGCGGTCGTGGCGATGATGGTCGGCTGGCGGACCCGCACCGCCACCGTGGTGGTGTGGTTCCTGATGAACAGCCTGAGCGGGCGGAACCCCATCTACCTCACCGGCGCCGACGACGTGTTCAAGGTCTTCGGCTTCCTGATGATGTGGACCCGCAGCGGTCACGCCTACAGCGTCGACAATTGGCTGCGGTGCCGACGACTGCGTCGCGACAACCGCCTGTCCGAGCGCACGGGCGCGGGCGGAGGCGCCGGGCTGGCCCCCGACGCCGAACATCCGTACGGCCTCGAGGCGATCTATCGCCGCATCCCGGCGTGGCCGCGGATGCTGATGATGCTGCAGCTCGCGACGATCTACCTGTACACCGGCAGCGCCAAGACCGGCGGCATCTGGTCGGCGGGCGACTCGCTGTACTACGCGCTCAACCTCGACCACTTCTATCGGGCGCCGCCGCAGTTCATGTCGTCGCTGTTCGGGACCAACGTGTTCCGGCTGATGACGTGGGGCGTCCACTTCTGGCAGATCGGCTTCCCGCTGATGCTCGTCGGGCTGGTCGCGCGCTTCGCCCTGCGCGAGGGCTTGGTGCCCGTCACCGGGTGGCGGCGCGGCGCGTCGCGGCTGCTGTGGATCACGATCGGCGTCGCCGTGCTCGGCGTCGTCATCGTGGCGCTGCCCGTGCACGTCGCGGCCGGCGGTGGGCCCAGCGTCGCCGCGATCCAGTGGATGGTCGGCGTCGGCGGTGCGCTCGGGATGCTCGTCATCGGCTGGGGCTGGCGACGGCTCCGCGACCGTCCCTTCGTGCTGCGCGCTCGCGGGCGCACGGTGGCCATCGACCTCGACGGCTTCGCCACGTGGGTGCTGGGCCGCCGCCTGTGGCTGACGATCGGCGTCTTCTTCCACGTGCAGATCTTCATGCTGATGAACATCGGCATGTTCGCGCCGGTGATGATCCTCGTGTACCTCGTGTGCATCAACGGCACCGAGACCGCGTCGCTGCTGCGCGCGCTCGGTCGCGTCGCCACGCGACTGCGCGTGCCGGGGATGGCAGCGCTCGTCCGGCCGGGCGAGGCCGCGATCCCGCCCGAGGACCCGTCGCTCCCGCGGCTGCACCGCGATCGCGGCCGCATGCCGACGTGGGCGCTGGTCGCCGCGATGATCGCCGCGCTCGGCGTGGTGCTGACCAAGGTGTTCGCGACCGGGCAGGCCTCGCTGGTGGTGGTGGCCTCGGCCGGCGCGCTCGCGCTCGTCGCAGGCGGCGTGCTCGGGCGCCGCGGCGGTGCGCCGCTGCCGGCGGCCGCAGCCCCGTGGGCCTACGGCCCGCTCGGGCGCGGGCTCGCGACGACATTCGTCGTCGTGCACATCACCGCTGTCGCGCTGCACTGCATCCCCAACAAGGACTCGTGCCACGCGTTCCGGCCGGCGGCGACGTCGTTCGTCGCGCCGTGGATGAACCTGACCCAGACCGGCCAGGCGTGGGAGATGTTCGCGCCCAACCCCATGCGCACCAACGACTTCCTCGAGGTCCTCGTGACCGACCAGGACGGCGAGGTCTGGGATCTTCGCACCGACGCCAACTCGCCGCGCAACAAGCCGACACCGTGGATCTGGTACGACCGCGCCGGCAAGATCACGCGCCGCGTCAACGGCGAGGGCAAGTGGTACCGGCCGTGGCTGGGCCGCTACCACTGTCGGCAGTGGGCGCTCGAGCACGACGGCGTGTTGCCGCGATCCGTCGAGCTGGTGAAGGTCTGGTACGACATCCCCAAGCCCGAGGTCGTCGCCGCCCGCGGCTACTACCGCCCGGCCGATCTGCTCGAGCGTGCGGGCCATCGCACCTCGATGCTGACGGTCCGATGCGCGCGCGAGGAGGACGCGCAGCCGACCAACGCGGTGCGGGCCCGCCACGGCCTCGCGCCCGTCGACGAGGGGACGATCGTCCGCCGCGTGCCCAAGGTGAAGCAGGCGCCGGACGAGCTCGACGAGGTCGGCGGCTGAACCCCGGCCTGGGACGCTTCGGTGAAATCGACGCGGTGGCCCGGCGTTGACCGGGCGCCATGCGACACCGCGCCTTGCTCGTGCTCGCGTCCCTCGTCGCCGTCGGCGCCTGTCAGCGGCCACCGCCGACCTCCCCCTGGGGCGTCGACGACGCGACGCTGCAGCGCGACGGCGTCGTGGTCGCCTACAACCTCGGCTGCGAGCGGGGCTGCGATCGCGTCGCGAGGGGCGATGTGCTGTGGAGCATCGACGACCGTCGCGTGCGGACCAGCGCCGACGTCGACGCGGTGCGGCTGACCGACGGCGCGCCGCACCGGATCCAGCTCTGGCCCCGTCGCGGCGAGCTCACCACGATCGAGGTCGTCGCGAAGCCGCGCTCCGATCTGCCGCCGCTCGACGACGTCCCGCCCTTCTGGACCGTCGGCGCCGCCGAGCTCGATCGCGCCCCCGCGTGGGCCCGGCGGCGCATGTTCGGCCACGCGAGCCCCATGGTGCAGCTCGTCGCGATCGACGGCGGCATCCTCGACGGTCGCCAGCTCGTCGGGAAGAAGCGCCTCATGGTGTACTGGGACTGGGGCGATCGGGTGGAGCAGGCGAACGCCGTGGCCTTCATGCAGGTGCTGCAGAAGGCAGAGGCCGATCTCGCGGCGAAGAGCGTGGAGATCATGTTCACGCACCTGCCGTTCCCGACCGCCCGGAAGCAGCCGATGAACGACAGCGACCTGCGGGCGTTCGCCGAGCGCTGGGCGGTGAAGGGATCCGACGGCGCCGTGCTCCCCGCGATCCCGTTCTACCGGAGGCCCAACAAGACCGAGTACAACGCCGCCCGCGAGCTCGGCCTCGAGAACGCATACACGGTGATGGAGAACCTCGGGCAGAGCCCCGCGATCGTCGTGCTCGACCAGCGGGGCATCGTGCGGTGGCACTCCGAGGGGCTCGCGACGCCGCCGCAGGACGCGGCCGTGCAGGCGCCGGAGCAGTACACGATCATCGAGGCGGTGACCTTCGCCCTCGAGTCGCTGTGACGTCCGCGACCGTCACGTCCCGCTGAAGTTCGGCGCGCGCTTCTCGAGGTACGCCGCCAAGCCCTCGCCGGCGTCGTCGCCCTCGAACAGGCGCTGCTGGAGCTCGCGCTCGAGCGAGAGGCCCTCGGACAGGCTCACCTCGGCGCCGCTCTGGCACGCGCGCTTGATGAAGCCGACCGCCCGCGAGGGCGCCTTCGGGGGCACGAACTCGCTGGCCCACGCCAGCACGTGGGCGTGGAAGCTCGCGTGGTCCGGGTCGTCCCAGACGTGGTTGAGCAGGCCCATGCGCTCCGCGGTCTCGAAGTCGAACGTCGCGCCGGTGGCCATCAGCTCGATCGCGCGGGCCTTGCCGACGGCGCGGACCAATCGCTGCGTCCCGCCGGTCCCCGGCAGCACGCCGAGCTTCACCTCGGGCAGGCCGCACTTGCCGGAGCCCTTGCGCGCGACCCGGAGGTCGGCCGCCATCGCGATCTCGAGTCCGCCGCCGACGCAGTGGCCGTCGATCGCCGCGATGACGAGCTTCGGCGTCTGCTCGAGGCGCAGCAGCGTCTCGTTGGCGTGGAGGCAGAAGTTGTACTTGAAGTAGGGATCGGCGCCGCGGAGCATCGCGATGTCGGCTCCGGCGCAGAAGAACTTCTCGCCCGCGCCGCGCAGCACGATCGCGTGGACGCCGGCATCGAAGCGCGCGCGGACGATCGCGGCGTCGAGCTCGGTCATCATCTCGTGGGAGTAGCAGTTCGCCGGGGGTGCGACGAGGCTGATGCGGGCGATGCCGGAGAGGGTCTCGTACTCGACGAGGGACATGGGCGGAGCATACACTGTCGGCCCGTGACGACGCCCCACGACGAACCCACCGCTGGCGGCGTGCACGTGCTGCCGGTCGACGTCGGGTGGGGGCACTGCGATCCCGCGGGCATCGTGTACTTCCCGCGGTTCTTCGAGATGTTCCACGCCGCGATGGAATCGTGGTTCGGCGCCGCGCCACCGACGGGCCTGGGCCTGCCGTATCAGGCGGTGATCGTCGGCCGTCGACTCGGCTTCCCCGCGGTCCACACCGAGGCCGACTTCCGCGCGCCGACGCACTTCGGCGAGCGCATCGGCGTCGAGCTGCGGGTCGCCAAGCTCGGGCGGACCTCGATCACGCTGGCCTACGTGCTGCGCGGCGGGGCGGGCGACGTGCGGGCGACGGGGCGCACGGTGGTCGCCGTCATGGATCTCGATCCGAGCAGCCCGACGCACCACCGCGGCTGCCCGCTGCCCGACGACATCCGGGCGGCCATCGAGGCGTTCGGCGTGGCGCCGTAGCCCCGCGCGCGGGGCCGCCGGCTTTGGCGTCGGCGACGACGGCGGGTATGCTCCGCCCGCCATGTCCGCGCCCCGTCCCGCCCTCGCTCGCCTGGTCCTGACGCTCGCCGCCGCGCCGCTGTTGGCCTGCGGCCCCAAGCCTGCCACGGTGGCGCCCGCCGAGGTCGCCGCGCCGGTCGCCGCGCCCGCGCCGGTGGTGATCGACGCCGCGACGATCCGCGACCACGTGGCGTTCCTCGCCGACGACGCGCAGCAGGGCCGCGCCCCCGGGAGCGACGCGGACGGTCGGGTGCAGCAGTACGTGGTCGAGCGGATGAAGGCGGCGATGCTCCAGCCCGGCTTCGCGGGCACGTTCGTGCAGAAGTTCGAGGTCAACGACGGCGTGCGCCTGCGCGCCGGCCAGGAGACCGTGCTCGACGTCTCGGGGATCCCGGTCGCGCACGCGATGGTGCCGTTCTCGGCCGACACCGCCGCGCCCGTGGTCGCGCGGCTGGTCTACGTGGGGCACGGCATCGTCAAAGAGGGCAAGGGCACCGGCGACTACGCCAAGCTCGAGAAGAAGGTCGCGGGCGCGATCGTCGTCGCGCTCGTGGGCGGGCCCGACGATCCGCACCTGTCGCCCGCGAGCACGCGCGCGGCGACCAAGGCGATCGCGGCCCGCGATCACGGCGCGGTCGGCTTCATCCTCTGGGACCCCGCGGGCGCCAGCTACCCCAACCACGGAGAGGCGTCGGATCTGGGGCTGCCCGCGGTGTTCGTCGGCAAGGCCGGGAGCGCGGCGCTGGTCACCGCGCTGGTCGGCAAGGCCAAGGGCGCCGATCCGGTCGCCGCGGATCTGCGTCGGGGCCACCGCAGCCGCAAGCCGGGCACGCTCTCGACGCCCGTCGAGCGCGTGCGCCTCGCGACGGCGAACATCGCCGGCCGCCTGCCGGGCTCGGGCAAGAGCGATCGCGTGATCGTGATCGGCGCGCACATGGATCATCTCGGCTTCGGCACCGATTCTTCGCTCGCGCCGGGCGAGCACGCGATCCACAACGGCGCCGACGACAACGCCTCGGGCGTCGCCGCGATGCTCGAGATCTGCCGACGCGTCGCCGCGACGCCGGTGGCCGAGCGCCCGTTCGACGTGGTGTGCCTGGCCTTCGGCGCCGAGGAGATGGGTCTGCTCGGCTCGAAGCACTACGTGCAGACACTGCCCGAGGCCGAGCGCAAGCGCATCGCGGCGATGCTCAACTTCGACATGGTCGGTCGGCTCGGGCCCGAGGGCCTCGTCGTCGCGGGCGCCGGCACCTCGAAGGCCTGGCCCGCGCTCATCGAGGGCCACCGCGGCGGTCTCACGGTGCGCACCACCGACGACGGCTACGGGCCCTCGGATCACGGCAGCTTCTACGAGGCCCAGATCCCCGTGCTGCACTTCTTCACCGGCCCGCACGAGGACTACCACCGCCCCAGCGACGACCTCGACAAGATCAACGTCGACGGCGCCGCGACCGTCGCGACGTTGGCCGCGGACCTCGTCGACGCGATGCAGCGCGACACGCTGGTGCCCGACTACGTCGAGGTCGCGCGCCCGGCCACGCCCCGCGGCGGCGGCTTCCGGGTCTCGCTCGGCACCATCCCCGACTACGGCGCCAAGGTCGACGGCGTGCGTCTGTCGGGTGTGCGCAAGGACGGCGCCGCCGAGAAGGCCGGCATGGCCAAGGGCGATGTCATCACGCGCATGGGCGAGCGCGAGATCCACAACCTCGACGACTACATGGCCGCGTTCGCCGAGATGAAGCCCGACGTCGCCATCCCGGTGACGGTCATGCGCGACGGCAAGGCCGTGGAGCTGACGCTCGTCCCCCAGGCCCCCAAGGCGAGGTAGCAGGCGCGCTCCCGGGCCGGGCCGCGCCCGGGACGGGGCCGTGCCCGGCGGCGTAGCGGCTGCTACACTCCGCCCCCTCGCCATGGCCTCCGCCCACGACATCCGCAAGCGCTTCGTCGAGTTCTTCACCGCACGTGGCCACACGCACGTGCCCTCGAGCTCGCTCGTGCCGCGCAACGACCCGACGCTGCTGTTCGTCAACGCCGGGATGAACCAGTTCAAGGACGTGTTCACGGGCCGCGAGCAGCGCCCGTACACCCGCGCCGTGACGGTGCAGCGCTGCGTCCGCGCCGGTGGCAAGCACAACGACCTCGACAACGTCGGGTTCACGCCGCGCCACCACACGTTGTTCGAGATGCTGGGCAACTTCTCGTTCGGCGACTACTTCAAGGCCGACGCGATCCGCTGGGGCTGGGAGTTCCTCACCGGCGAGGTCGGGCTGCCGGCCGATCGTCTGGTCGTCACGGTGTTCGACGGCACCGGCGAGGCCGCCGACGCCGACGACGAGGCCGCGGAGATGTGGCGCGAGTTCTTGCCTGCGAGCCGCATCTACCGCTGCAGCGCGAAGGACAACTTCTGGGCGATGGGCGACACGGGCCCGTGCGGGCCGTGCTCGGAGATCCACCTCTTCAAGGGCGACGTCGCGCCGCCGGACGCCGGCATCGCCGGTCGCGGCCCCGCGTTCGAGGACAACGCCTACGTCGAGCTGTGGAACCTCGTGTTCATGCAGTACGAGAAGCACCCCGACGGCACGATGAGCAAGCTGCCCAAGCCGAGCATCGACACCGGCTCGGGCCTCGAGCGGGTCGCGGCTGCCGTGGAGAAGGTCGGCTCGAACTACGAGACCGATCTCTTGATTCCGATGGTCGAGTGCGCGCGCGCGCTCGCGGGCTCGCGGCGGCCGCTCGACCGCGGCGAGGCGCCGCTGCGCGTCATCGCCGATCATGCCCGCGCCACCGCGTTCCTCGTCGCCGACGGGGTGTTCCCCGACAAGGGCGGCCGCAACTACGTGCTGCGCCGGATCATGCGCCGCGCGATCCGCCACGGCACGGAGATCGGGCTCGACCGCCCGTTCTTCCACGAGGTCTGCGCCAAGGTCGTCGAGAACTTCTCCGACGTGTACCCCGAGCTGGCCGAGCGCGCCGCGACCATCGACGAGGTCGTGCGCGGCGAGGAGGAGTCCTTCCGCCGCACGCTCGATCGCGGCCTGCGTCGCGTGCAGGTGGCGGTGGGCGAGCACGACCGCGCCGCGGGCACGGCGTTCTCGCCCGCGGTCGCGGCGGATCTCTACGACACCTACGGCTTCCCCCTCGATCTCACCGCGGTCATCGTCGCCGAGCACGGGCTGTCGCTCGACGAGGCCGCCGCCGAGAAGGCGCTCAAGGAGCGCCAGGCTGCCGGCGAGGGCAACACCAACCTCGGCGAGGAGCGGGCGGTCGCGGACCTCTACTTCGCGCTGCACGGCGAGCTCGGCGACACCACGTTCGTCGGCTACGACAGCACGGAGGCCGACGCGGTCGTGCGCGCGCTGGTCGTCGACGGCCGCGCCGTCGACGAGGCGCCCGATGGCGCCGAGGTCGAGCTCGTCCTCGATCGCACGCCGATGTACGGCGAGAGCGGTGGTCAGGTCGGCGACACGGGCACGATCACGGCCGCGGGAGTCACCGTCGAGGTGACCGACACGCACAAGCCCCGGGGGGCGATGCACGTGCACCGCGGTCGACTGAGCGGCGGCACCCTCCGCAAGGGCGATGCCGTCCACGTCGCCGTCGACACCGCGCGTCGCGACGCGATCCGTCGCAACCACAGCGCGACCCACCTGCTGCACCACGCGCTGCGCAAGCACCTCGGCGACCACGTGCTGCAGAAGGGCTCGCTGGTCACCCCCGACCGGCTGCGCTTCGACTTCAGTCACAACCGTCCGATCACTCCGGAGCAGCGCCGCGAGATCGAGGCCACCGTCGCGCAGATGGTCCTCGCCAACGCGGCCGCGGACGTGCGTCAGCAGTCGATGGACGAGGCCAAGGCCCGCCGGGCGATCGGGTTGTTCGAGGCCAAGTACGGCGAGACGGTGCGCGTGGTCCAGTTCGGCGCCAGCATCGAGCTGTGCGGCGGCACCCACGTCGGCCGCACGGGTGATATCGGCCTGCTCGCGATCGTGTCCGAGGCGAGCATCGCCCAGGGCGTACGCCGCATCGAGGCCGTCACCGGCATGGGCGCGCTCGCCCACCTGCAGGGCCTCGTCGAGCTCGTCGACGGCACGCGGACCCAGCTGCACGCTCACACCGTCGAGGATGTGCCCGTGAAGATCGAGCGCCTGCAGCACGACCTCAAGGCGCAGCAGCGAGAGGTCGCGCGCCTGCAGCAGGAGCTCGCGACGGGCGGCGGCGGCGGGGCCTCGGACATCACGGAGGTCGCCGGCATCAAGGTCCAGGTGCGGCGGGTCGCGAGCCCCGACGCCAAGGCCCTGCGCGCGGCTGCGGACGCGCTGCGTGACAAGCTCGGCTCGGGCATCGTCGTGCTCGGGGCCGAGGCCGACGGCAAGGCGATGCTGCTGGTCGCGGTCACGAAGGACCTCGAGGCGCGCGTGCCCGCCGGGAAGCTCATCGCCGTGCTCGCGCCGCACGTCGACGGCAAGGGTGGGGGACGCCCCGAACTCGCGCAGGCGGGCGGCCCCAACGTCGCCGGCCTCGACGCCGCCCTCGCGGCGGCGACCGGTGCGATCGCCAGCCTCGCCGGCTGAGCGGGGCGGCCGAGGCCGCGGCCCAGCGACGCCACGTCAGGGCGCGGACTCGGAGCTCCCGGCCGCGCCCTCGTCGGTCTCGACGACGTGGAGCTCGACGCGGCGGTTGCTCTCGCGCCCCTCGTCGGTGTCGTTGTCTGCGATCGGCTTGGCCTCGCCGAAGCCCTCGGCGACGAGCACGGCCTCGGAGACGCCGTGCTCGGTGAGGTACCGACGCACGGCCTGGGCACGCCGCGTCGAGAGGTCGAGGTTGTGCGCGTCGTTGCCGTCGGCGCTCGCATGGCCCTCGACACGGATCTTGCGGATGCGGGGCTCCGCGAGGATCTCGGCCACCGCCTCGTCGAGGACCACGTGCGAGACCTCGAGGATGCGATCGGAGTCGCGGGCGAACTGGACCTTCTCGCGCAGCTCGATGCGGGCGGGGACCGCCGCGCGAACCGGCGCCGCGACCGGTGTCGCTGCGATCGTCAGCACGGTGCCGTCGCTGAACACCCGCGGGGCGCAGGCCCCGAGGCTGGGGAGGACGGCGACGAGGGCGAGGGCGAGGCGGAGCGTTCGGGGGGTCATGCGAGCGTCCGCTTCGCAAGCCGCGTGCCGCGGGGCTTCCTCAATGTCCGAGCCGGTGCCGCGGCGTCGATGGCCCGCGTTGCCCGACTTGGGCGCCCACGGTGCCCCACCGGGGCAGCCCGGCGGGGCATGTTGCCCGTGTCCGCAGCGCACCGCGTCACAGCCCGCCGAGCGGATCGTCGCTGTCGTCGATCTGGATCCGCTTGCGCGGTGCGTCGGCGTGGATCACGAACACGACCTCGGCCTTGCCGTCCTCGCTCGCCAGTCGGACCGGCTCGGCGAGGTTCGCCGCGACGTCGCGCTCCGTGACCACCGTCGCTCCGTCGAGCACATAGCTCACCGCCACGTGGATCCGCTGGCCGTCGTCGCTGCGACGCAGGCCGATCGCGACGGCGTGCTCGTGCTCGTCGGCCGACTTTCGCAGCGCCGCGCTGCCGTCCCACGCGACCTGTCGCGCGCCGAGGTGCACGGCGTCGGCGCCATTCGACTTCACCGTGACGTCGATCTGGGCGGTGGTCTCGGGTTGCGCCCCCTCGGTCTGGGCGGCGTGGACGGGGGCGGCGAGCGGCGCGAGGCCGAGGGCGAAGAACGACGTACCGACGGCGAAGGCGAGGGTGCGAAGCTGCATGGAGACTCCGACGGCGACGCTCGGTCCGTGATGGCGGTGGGGCAATGCTGGCAGCTCACGACACGGCCGCCATGGGGCGCGGGGGATGCGTTCGGCCTCGCTCAGCCTCGATTCCCGCGAATTCGAGGGCCGGCCCGATTCGCCCCGGGCCGCGCTGTCGCGGTGCACCCTCGGGCGGTGTCCGTTTCGCGGTGTCCGCGTCCGGCTTCCGCCGTCCGATGCCGGGATCGTGGCCCCGCGGGCGGCATCGCCCTGTCCCGCGGGCGGGAATGTGCACGGCGCCCGAAACAACGGCGCGTCGTCGCTAGTCTGCAGTGTCGTCCGACGCGTAGGGGAATGACGCGACGGGCTTCTTCGCGAGCCACCCGCAGGCCGCGGCCCCCCGGTGCCCTCCGGTGCCGTGGCCGCGGGTCGGACGCGGCGATCCCTTCCACGAGGTGACCACCAGTCTAGCGAGCCGCTCGGGTGAGCGGCTCGGGCGAGCAGCTCGGCAACCGGCTCGGGCGGGCCCGCGGGCGGCCGACGCGGGTCCCGCTCGCGATCGGTCGGTCCGTGATACCGTGGCGGCCGCTCCATGGACGATGCGGACATCACGGCGCTCGCCGAGCAGGTCGGGCTCGACGCGCCGATCGCAGAGGTCCTCGCCTGGGCGCGGCAACGCACCGACGCCGTCCTCGCCGAGGGCCTCGATCCCGACCTCGCGGGCCTGCTCGAGGGGCGGGCCGTGGTGGTCGAGCCGACCGAGCGGCCGGTGCTGCCCGCGCGGACGGGGACGCAGCCCGGTGTGCCGCTGCCCGGCCCCGTCGAGGTCCAGCGCATGCCCCTGCCGCCGGTGCCGCAGCGGCCCGACCTCGCCGCGCGACCGCCCCACGACAGCGCCGACGATCTCGAGATGCTCGACGAGGACGACCTCGAGCTCGTCGAGGACCTCGGCGAGGGCGAAGGCGACGGCGAGGGCGATGGCGAAGGCGAAGGCGATGGCGAACGCGAACGCGATGACGATCGCGAGGCCACCGAGCCGGGCGACGGCGATGCCGGCGCGGACGCCGAGCCGCACGAACGCGGCCCCGCCGTGAGCAGCCCCGAGTGGAAGCGCGCCCTCGCAGACGCCCAGGGCGAGTGACGGCCGCCGAGCTCGGCGCTACGGTGCGGGCTCGGGCGGCGGCCGCGTCATCGCGAGGAAGGCCGCGGCCATGTCCTCGATCGCGTTCGGCGACAGCTCCTCCTGCTGCGCGATCTCATAGCTGCGGATGCTGTCCGCCGGCAGCTCCTCGACGAAGCGGCTGGGCGGGCGCGGCAGCTCGCGGCCGCGATCGAGGCGCATCGCCGTCCGCGTCAGCCACAGCCGCTCGCGCGCGCGTGTGATGCCCACGTAGAACAACCGCCGCTCCTCCTCGAGGTCGCCCGCGATCGCGTCGCTGATCCGCGGCGCCGCCACGCGGCGATGGGGCAGGTTGCCCTCCTCGAGCCCGATCAGGAACACGAAGTCCCACTCGAGCCCCTTGGCGCTGTGCAGGGTCGCCAGCGTGATCTCGCCGCGGTTGGCGAGGGATTCCTCGGGGTCGGCCTCGGCGTCGGGCTCGGTCGCCGACTTGTCGAGGGCGACCGTGCCGAAGTACTCCGACCACCGCACCGGCTTGCCCCGCTCCTTGCGGCGCTGCTCGTAGCGATCGACCGAGCCGAGCAGCCACTCGACCCCGGTCATCCGGTGATCGGTCGCGGTGTCCGAGCCCATCTCGCGCCGGACGTGGTCCTTGAAGCCGATGTGGTCGAGGACGCCGCGCAGGGCCGCCGCCGCGCTGCCCTCGGCGCGGGCACGGGCCTGTGCCGCGCGGACCATGGCCGAGAACTGCCCGAGCGCCGCCACGGCGCGCGTCGGTACGCCCTCGACCGCCCCGTTGCCCGCACCCGCCGCGTGGACCGCATCGCACAAGGGGACGTTCTTCGCCGTCGCGTGGCGCTTGAGCGCCTCGATCGTCTGGCGGCCGATGCCCCGCGGCGGGGTCTCGAGCGCGCGGCGCAGCGCGAGCTCGTCGCGCGGGGACACGATCGCCTTCAGGTACGCCAGCGCGTCCTTGATCTCCTTCTTGTCGTAGACCGACTGGCCGCCGAGCACGCGGTAGCGGATGCCATGGAGCTGGAGCTGCTCCTCGATCGCCTTGGCCTGCATCGCCGAGCGGTACAGCACGGCGATCTCGTTCCCGCTGATGTCCTGCTCGACGAGGAGCTTTCGGATCTGCCGACCGACCCACTGCGCCTCCTGATCGCCGTCGGCCGCGACGACCAGGTCGACCGGCTCGCCGCCCTTCTTCGTCGGGATCAAGGTCTTGTCGTTGCGCGCGGTGTTGTTGCGGACGACCGAGTTGGCGCAGGCGAGGATGTGCGGGCGCGACCGGTAGTTGTACTCGAGCTTGACCGTCGCGGCGCCCTCGAACATCTCGGTGAATCGCAGGATGTTCTCGATCTTCGCGCCACGCCACCCATAGATGGCCTGGTCGTCGTCGCCGACGACGCAGAGGTTGTGCGGAGGACCGCACATCTGCACGAGCATCTGCAGCTGGGCCGTGTTGGTGTCCTGGTACTCGTCGACCAAGAAGTAGTCGAAGCGGCTGCGCCAGTCCTCGCGCGCCTCGTGGTTGGCGGCCAGGGACTTGCCGATGAGACACACGAGGTCGTCGAAGTCGACCGCGCCCAGCGAGCGCAGGCGGTCCTCGTAGGCGTCGTAGATCGACGCACCGACGACGTCGTACTCGTCCACGATCTCGCGCTCGAGGTCGGCGCTGGTGAAGAACGCGTTCTTCCACAGGCTGAGTCGCCCGGTGACGCCGGCGATGTCGAAGCGGCGATCATCGGCGCCGTGGTGGCCGTGCTCGCGCAGCAGGCCGCGGACGATGCCGAGCACGTCGCCCTGATCGAGGATGCTGAACCGTGGGCTGTCCAGGCCGAAGGTCTCGGGCTCGGTGCGGATCATCTGCGCGCCGATGCTGTGGAACGTGCCCAACACCAGCGAGCTGGCGGTCGAGCGCCCGACCATCGTCGCGATGCGCTCGCGCATCTCGCCGGCGGCCTTGTTCGTGAACGTGACCGCGACGATGCGCTCGGGCGGCACGCCGAGCTCGAGCAGGTACGCGATGCGGTGGGTGATGACGCGGGTCTTGCCCGAGCCGGCGCCGGCGAGGACGACGAGCGGCCCCTCCGTGCGCAGCACGGCCTCGCGTTGGGGTGGATTGAGGCCGGAGAGATCCACGGAGCGCTGGCAATTACCGCCGTCGCCCGCGGCGATCAAGCCGACGCCGCGGGACACGGCCACGCAGCACAGGCGACCCGAGGAGATCTCGCGCTACGGACGACCCGGCACCAGGTCGTACGTGACGTTGACGCCGACGAGGAACGTGAGCAGCGTGCGTCGCTCGGGGTCGTCGTCGGAGAGCGTGCGCGTCGATCGCGGCCCGACCATCAGCCCGCCCCACAGCTCCGCGCCCATGCGCTGCTTGAACGGGAGCCGCGCCCCCGCGCTGAACAACCCCGAATGATGTCCCCACCGATCGCGCCCCTGGTTGCGCTCGCCGAAGGGTCGCGCGAAGTGATCGTCGCCGAACGTGTCGACCAACAGGTACTCCGCGCGACCGAACACGCGCCGCCCATACGCCCCGAACCCGAGGCCACCGCCATACAACCCGCGGTGCACCGGATCGCGCGGCGACACGTTGCCCACCAAGATCCCCCGCGCATGCACGTACAGCGGCCGGAACACGCGCGCCCGGAGCTCCACGTTCAGCCCGAGCCCGAGGAACGTCCCATGCGTCTCACACCGCCGCTCCTCACTCCGACACTCCTCCGTCCCAAACGTGTGCGGCCCGACGATCGGCCCCCCCGCCAACACCAACCGCGGATACCGCGGCCTCCCCACCTTCTTCGACTCCACCTCGACCGCGGGCGCGCCCGTGGTGGACGTGGACGTGGACGTGGACGTGGACGTGGACGTGGACGTGGCCGTGGACGTGGACGTGGCCGCCGCCGCGTCCTCCTGCCGCCCGCTCCCCCTCGAACGCCCGCGGCTCCGCCCTCACCACCGCAGGCCCGCCCGCCCCCACGAGCGCTCCCACGATCACCGCGAACACCCCGCCATTCCCCCGCATCACCCCCTCATCCTGCCCAATCCCACGACCCTCGGCAAAGCCGCTGGGACGGTTGCACCCTTGCCGCCCCCACGCCCGCACGGCAACGTGCCCGCCCATGACCCCCGAGGCCTTCGTCCGCACCCTGGGTCGCCACCGCACCACGGCGATCGTCCGCGCCAACGAGCCCGAGCTCGCCGCTGCGGCGATGGCGGCCGCGATCGCCGGCGGCATCCGCATCGTCGAGTTCACGCTCACCACACCCGGCGCCTACGAGCTCATCGCCGAGTTCTCGCGCCCCCGCGGAGGTGAGGACGAGGTCGTCGTCGGTGCGGGCACCGTGCTCGAGCTCGCCGACCTCGAGCGCGCGATCACGGCGGCTCGCCAGTGTTCGACCCCGTCCTCGTCCGCGCGGCGATCGACGCGAACGTCGCCGTGCTCCCCGGCGTGCACACGCCCACCGAGATGCTCCAGGCGCACCGCGTCGGAGCCCCGCTCCTCAAGCTGTTCCCCGCGCCCGCCGGCGGACCCGCGTGGCTGCGATCGGTGCTCGCCCCCCTGCCGAACCTGCGCGTGGTCCCGACCAACGGCGTCGCCCTCGACAACGTCGACGCGTGGCTCGACGCCGGCGCGTGGGCGGTGGGCCTCGTCGCCGACCTGTTCCGCCCCGCGTGGCTCGCCGCGCGTGACTTCGACGCGATCACGGCCCACGCCCGCGCGCTGCGGTCCGCCGTGCAGGCCCACGGCCCACACCCGCACGCCGCCTGAGCTTCGGACGCCGACGTCGCGCCGACGATCATCAGCGGGCGTTGGTGGGACCGAACAGGCCGCCGCACCACCAGCCGAGCGCCACGGCGACGACGCCGCCGACCAGGTGCGCCGCGCACTGCAGCGCGAGGACCGCCCACCGCCCCGTCGTGGCCGACTCGTAGGTGAGCAACGCGAAGCTCGAGTAGGTGGTGAAGCCGCCGAGCAGTCCCGTGGCGAGGACGGTGCGCCACGGACCGCGGGGCATCGCGGCCGCGACCAGCCCGATCGCGAAGCAACCCAGGAGGTTGACCGTCAGCGTGCCGACGTGGGGCAGCCGGAACCCCCGCTCGTCGAGTGCCGTCGACAGGAGCAGGCGGGCCGCCGCCCCCGCGCCCCCGGCCACGAACACGCCCACGACCTCGCGCAGCTCCGGCACGGCGTCGACGGTATCGCCTCCGCCCGCCCGCGGCCAAGCCCGTGTGTCACGGTCGGCTTCGGGCTATGCTGAGGTCATGGTTGGCCCTCGGTTGGATCCGTCGCTGTGGAATCTGAGCGCTCCGGTCGCATTGCTCACCGCGTGCGGATCGTTGCTCGCCTGCGGTCCGATCGTCGCCGAGGGCGACACCGACTCCGGCTCGGCCTCCGCAGATTCCACCGACACCAGCGTGATGTCGGCGACGTCGCCGAGCACGACGTCACCGAGCACGACGTCGCCGAGCACGACGTCGCCCAGCACGACCACACCGACGGGCTGCGTCGTCGACGAGGACTGTCCGGCCAACTACCGCTGCGACAACGGCACCTGCTACTACAACGGGTACTGCTACGACGAGTGCTGCGACCCCGACTGTGGCTGGTACAACGAGTGCTACTACAGCTTCGATTGCCCCACCGGCTCGCAGTGCCAGTACAACCTCTGCTACACCCTCGAGCCCGAGACGATCTGCGAGTCGGTGCCGTTCGGAATCGGCTTCGAGATCCCGGTCGGCACCGGGGTGTACAGCATGGCGTTCATCGAGTCGGACGGGAACGCGGAGCGCGAGCTGCTGATCGGTGGGTCCGGGGTGACGCTGGCGCGCATCGACGGGACCACCGATCTCATCGACCCGGATCCGTTCGTCTACGACCTCGACGTCGGTGACCTCGACGGCGACGGCGATCAAGACGTCGTGATGGCCGACGGGCAGGGCAACGCGCCGCGCGTGCTGTTCGCGGGCAACGGCTGGACCGCCGAGGAGGTGCCCGCGGCAGCGGTCACCGAGCGGGTGACGCTGGTCGACCTCGACGGCGACGGCATCCAGGAGATCGTGACCTCCAGCGGATCCGACGACAGCATCGTCTACCAGTACGGCGGGCCCGGCTCATGGGCGAGCTCCTACGCGTGGGGTCCGTCCTACTTCGTCGGCTCGGGGTCGCTCGACGGCGACCCGTTCGAGGACCTCCTCTACTCGGGCCTCGGCGTCTTCGCGACGTTCGGCGGCTTCGCGTTCGAATCGATGCAGCTCTACAACGGCGCCGGCAACGCGTTCCAGCGCGGCGCGATCGGCAACTTCGACGGGGTGGGCGACCTCGACGTCATGGTCACCGAGTCGGCCAACGGCGGCACCGTCGCCTCGATGTGGCCGGGCTCGGTGAGCCAGGGCAACGGCTGGTGGTCGAGTTGGTGGCCCAACCCGGTCGACGTCACCGCGGCCGCAGACATCAACGGCGACGGCTTCGTGGACGTCGTCGGTGGCGGCGCCACCGGGCTCACGATCGCATACGGCGGCGCCGAGCCCGACGGCATCGTCTGCGTCTCCAGCGTCCCGACGCCGTACGGCGCGTATGTGCTGGCGATCGGCGACATGAGCGGCGATGGCCGCCTCGACATCGCGATCTCCGACGGCGGCACTGCGTACGTGATGTTGCGGACCGACTAGCCGCGGGCCCGGCGGGCCTGCTACCGTCACCACATGGCCTGCTGCGATGACCATGTGGTTGGATTGTCCTCGGGAGATGGTTGCGCGCCTCGGGTGGATCCCTCGCGCTGGAACCTCGGCCTGTCGGTGGTGCTGATGGGTGCCTGTGCCCCGATGATCGCCTGCGGGCCCGTGATCCCCCTGGGCGACACCGACGCGGGCACCGGCTCGGCGAGCGCCGAGACGAGCGACACGATCGACGACGCGACGGCGACATCGCCGAGCACGACGTCGCCGAGCACGACATCGCCGAGCACGACATCGCCGAGCACCACCTCGTCGACCGAGTGCGTCGTCGACGAGGACTGCCCACCGAACTACCGCTGCGACAACGGCGTCTGCTACTACGAGGGCTGCGCCGACGGCTGCTGCTACGACGACGGCTGCTGGTACAACGAGTGCTACTACTCGAGCGACTGCGCGCCCGGGTACGCCTGCCAGTACAACTTCTGCGAGCTGCTCGAGCCCGAGGCGATCTGCGAGTCGGTGCCGTTCGGGATCGGCTTCGACCTACCGATCCCGGGCGGGGCCGCGAGCCTCGCGTTCGTCGACGCGGACGGCGATGCGGCGCGCGACCTGCTGGTCGGCGGCGCCGGCCTCACCCTCGCGCGCGTCGACGCCAGCACGTCGCTCATCGACCCCGCGAGCCTCCCGTCCGCGCTCGCCGTGCGGGATCTCGACGGCGACGGCGACGACGACGTCGCGCTCCTCGACGTCCAGACCGGCGGACCCCGCGTCCTGTACAACGACGGCGCGTGGTCGGCCACGGATCTCCCGCCGGTCGGGACGTTCACCGCCCTCGCGCTCGCCGACACCTCGGGCGGTGGCCTGCCCAACGTCGTCGCCACCGGGGCGGAGGGCACGTTCGGGTGGCGCAATGCCGGCGCGGGCGAGTGGCTCGACCCGGCCTACCTCTGGGAGCCGTCGATCTCGCTGTCGTCGGGGAATCTCGACGGCGACCAGTTCGAGGACCTCGCGGTGTTCGGCTACACCGCCTACGCGCTCTACGGCAGCGAGTCGAGCAACGCGGTCGAGCTCTACAGCGGGAGCTACGGCGGCGTCCGCCGCATCGCGGTCGCGAACTTCGACGGCACGGGCGATCCCGACGTCCTGCTGGTCGAGTCGACCGGCGTGGGAAGTGTGGTCCGCGGTTGGGCGGGGCCGGTGCTCTCGGGGACGCCCGCCTCGTCCCGCTGGTGGCCCCACGCCGTCGACGTCATCGCCGTCGCCGACGTGAACCAGGACGGGTTCGCCGACGTGGTGGGTGGTGGCGCTGGCCTCAGCATCGCCTATGGCGGCGCCGAGGCCGACGGCATCGCGTGCATCGCCGAGGTCGCGACGCCCATCTCTCCGCTCGTGGTCGCCGTGGGCGACATGAGCGGGGATGGGCGTCCGGATCTCGCGATCTCGGATTTCAACACGGTGCACGTCCTGCTGCGCACCGATTGATCCGAGCCCAGCGCTAGTCGCCGCCGCCCTCGTAGAACGCGGCGATGTCGGAGGCGTACTTCTGGTTCACGACCTTGCGCTTGATCTTCATCGTCGGCGTCAGCTCGCCGCCCTCGATGCTCAGCTCGGCCGGAAGGACCTTGATGCGCTTGATCGTCTGCACGCGGGCGAGGGTCTTGTTGATCTCCTCGACCTGGGCCATGAGCCACGCCTCGACCTTGGGGTCCTTCGCGGCGTCGGCCATCGTCTTCGCCGAGCTGCCCGCCTCGCGCAGGGTGTCCTCGAGGCGGGTCTCGTCGAGCGTGACGAGGGCCGCGAGGAACTTCTGTCGATCGCCGATGACGACCGCCTGCGACAGCGCGCCGATGGCCTTGAGCCGGCCCTCCAGCACCTGCGGGGCGATGTTCTCGCCGCCGGCGGTGATGAGGAGGTCCTTCTTGCGATCGGTGATGCGCAGGAACCCGTCGGCGTCGAACTCGCCGATGTCGCCCGAGTGGAGCCAGCCCTCCTCGTCGACGGTCTCCTTGGTCGCGCCCTCGTTCTTGAAGTAGCCCTTGAACACGTGGCGGCCGCGCATGCAGATCTCGCCGTCCGGGGCGATCTTTAGCTCGGTGCCGGCCATGATCTTGCCGACCGATCCGGTCTTGTACTTGTTCGGCAGCGAGATGGTCGCAGGGCCGGTGCACTCCGACATGCCGTAGACCTCCATGATCGGCACGCCGAGGCTGAGGAAGAACTCGAGCGTCGACTTGGAGATCGGCGCAGCCGACGTGACGCAGATGCGGCACTGATCGAGGCCGAGCGCGTCACGGACCTTCGAGAAGACCAGCTTGTCGGCGAGCCCGTAGAGCAGCGGCTTGCCCTCGCCCTTTTGCTCGGCGTAGCCGCCGGCGAGGCCCTGACCGCGGGCCCACGCGCTGATCTTCTTCTTGATGCCGGTGTTCTTCGAGCCGATCGCGGCCATCTTGGCCTGGATCTTCTCCCAGACGCGCGGCACACCGAGGAACATCGTCGGGCGGATCTCTTTGAGGTTGTCGCTGAGCTTCTCCATGCTCTCGGCGAATGCGGTGCACATGCCGGCTGCCATCGGGCCGTGGAGCGACACCACCTGCTCGGCGATGTGCGAGAACGGCAGGTAGCTGACGACGCGATCGCCCTCCTGCGTGCCGAGCATCTCGAGCGCCGAGCGCGACGTCCACGTGATGTTGTCGTGGCTGATCATCACGGCCTTCGGGTCGCCCGTCGTGCCCGAGGTGTAGATGTACGTACAGACGTCGTCGGGCTTCTGCGCGTCGATGCGCTTCTGCAGCACGTCGTCGGAGACCTTCTTGCCGAGCTCGAGGAACTCGGGCCAGCTGTAGACGTCGGCGTCGCTGTCGTCGCCGTACATCATCACGATGGCCTTCAGCTCGGGGAGTTCCTTGCGGACCTCCTTGAACTTGGCCAGCTGCTCGCGGTTCTCGACGATGACGATCTGCGCGTCGCTGTGCCCGGCGATGTACTTGCACTGCTCGGCGGAGTTCGTGGTGTAGATGCCGGCGGGACAGCCACCGGCGTAGATCGCGGCGATGTCACCGATGGCCCACTGCGGGCAGTTGAACCCGATGATCGCCACGCCCTTGCCGGGCTGCAGGCCGAGCTCGATGAAGGCCTTGGCCGCGGTACGGACCTGGGACCGGTACTCGGACCACGTGGTCGTGTGCCACGTGCCGCCCTTCTTGTGGCGGAGCGCCGGCTTGTCGCCGTGCTTGGTCCCGGTCTCTTCCATCACCTGCATCACGGTGCGCTTGTCGGACATCGCTGCGATCGTCTCCTTGAGGCCGCGTCGACGCCGGCCCCGCCTTCGAGGGAAGGCCGGAGGGTAGCAGCGAGTCAGCGATGCGCGGCACCACGCGGTGCGGTTCGCGGCGGAACGGCCACAAACGGCGCTCCGCGGGACTTGTCGTGCCCCGCGGCCGCGGGCCTCGCCGGTCAGCGTCGCAGCTTGCGAACGGCGGCGCGGCCGTGGTGCTGGCGGCCCTCCGCATCGGTGCAGTCCACCACCAGGGCGTCGATGCCGACGGGGATCCCGAGCAGCCGACGCGCGCGGAGGCGGCCGGTGGTCGCCCGGCAGTGGCGGACCTCGACGCCGTCCTCGCGCACGACGTCGGTGAAGACGTGGGCCCGGCCTTCGTCGTCGAGCTCGATGTCGAAGCTGAATTCCTTGTGGTCGCCGCGGAGCTTGAGGCTCCAGTCATCCGGCGCGTTCTCGATGGTCACGACGTCGACGTACTTCTTGCTCCGGGTCGAGAGCGGGCTGCGCTGGTCCGCGGCGCTGGTCTTGACCCACCACAGCCGCACGTCGGCCAGCTCGTCGGGCGCGGCGCTCGGCGTCCAGGCGTCGACCACGAGGTCGAACTCCGGCTTGCCGAAGTCGCGGTCGATGCGCAGGGCCTCGTGGTGGGCGAGCCCCTGCGGCGCGAGGGCGTCGCACGCGGTCTCGGCGTTGGGGAGGCCAGCGGTGAGCGGGGCGGTGGCGGAGAGGGCGAAGGCGAGAAGCAGCGACATGGCGAGCAGTCCCCGGAGTTGGCAGCGGTCTTTACAACCCCCGTGCCAGTGATCGATCGCCGCCGAAGCGGCCTATCGTTACGACGATTCCCGAACCTGGCTGTTGCCGTTCGCGACGCAACGATCACGGACGAGGTGTCGATCTGTGGCGATTCCCGGACGATGTGTGTCCGGGGGTCCGTCGTGAGCGCCGTCACTGGCTCGGGGTTGGGCGGCGTGCACAGGGGGTCGAACACCGGCGGAGCCCGCGAGTGTCCCGGCGGGGAGGGACGTGCCGACGATCGCGGGTCGGGTGGCCCACGCACCGGCCGGCCGGCCCGCCCACGGGCCGTCGGTGGCCCGTCGGCGGGCCGCGTCGAGGCGTGTCACTGGGCTTTCGCGCGGCACGACCCTTGCTCGGGCGCCCGCCACCATGATGTCTCGCAGTCTCACCGCGGCGTTGCAGGGCGTCGATGGCTCGCTGGTGACGGTCGAGGCGGATGTCCGCCTCGGGCTGCCGGGGCTGACGATCGTCGGGCGGGCGGCCGGCGCGGTCGCGGAGGCCCGCGAGCGGGTGCGCAGCGCCCTGTCGCACTGCGGCCACGAGCTGCGGCCGCGCAAGCAGGTGGTCAACCTCGCGCCGGCCGACGTGCGCAAGGACAGCCCGGGGATCGATCTCGCGGTTGCGGCCGCGCTGCTCGCCAGCCACGAGATCGTGCCGTCGACGGTGCTCGATCGCGTGCTGCTCTGGGGCGAGCTCGCGCTCGACGGGCAGGTGCGGGCGGCCGGGGGCGCGCTCGTGGTCGCCGACACCGCGCGGCGGCACGGCGTGTCGACGATCGTGATCGCCCGCGACAACGCCGACGAGGCCGCGCTCATCCCGGGCCTCGAGGTGCTCGCGGTGTCGAGTCTGCCCGAGCTCGTCGCCCACCTGCGCGGCGATCGGACGATCCCCGCCCACGTCCGCAGCCCCGGCGAGGCGATCGCCCCGAGGTCGCCCGACATGGCGGACGTCCGCGGCCTCGCGACGGCGCGCCTCGGCCTCGAGGTGATGATCGCCGGCGGTCACAACCTGCTGCTGCACGGCCCGCCGGGCGTCGGCAAGACGATGCTCGCGCGGCGGGCCGCGGGCCTGCTCCCCGATCTCGACGATGCCGCGGCCCTCGAGGTCACCAAGATCCACGGCGTCTCACGGGGGCGGGTCGCGAGCGATCTCATCCGGCGGCCTCCGGTCCGCATGCCGCACCACACCGTCAGCGTCGCGGGCCTCCTCGGCGGCGGCACGCCGGTGCGTCCGGGCGAGGTGAGCCTCGCGCACCGCGGCATGCTCTTCCTCGACGAGCTGCTCGAGTTCCCCCGGGCGTGCCTCGAGGGGCTCCGCGAGCCGCTGGAGGACGGCGACGTCACGATCGTGCGGGCCAGCGGCGTGCTGCGCCTGCCGGCCCGATTCCAGCTCATGGGCGCGATGAACCCGTGCCCCTGCGGCTACCTCGGCCACCCGGAGCGGGTGTGCATCGATCCTGCGACGGCCGTCGCACGGTACCGTCGTCGCCTCTCCGGTCCGTTGATGGACCGCGTCGATCTCGTGGTGCCGATCGTGCCGCAATCCGGGGATGCACCGGAGCTGCCCGAGGGGGAATCGAGCGCGGGGATCCGCGCTCGCATCGACGCCGCGCGCGATCGACAGCGCGAGCGCCTCGTCGGCACGCCGTGGCGCACCAACGCGGAGATCCCCGCGGACGCCGGCGCGATCGAGACCCACTGCGCCCTCGAGCCGCCGGCGCGTGCGCTGCTGCGTGACCTCGTGCGCATCCGTCGGCTGAGTCCGCGGGCGCAGCACCGGCTGCGGCGGGTGGCGCGGACGCTCGCGGACCTCCACGCGGATCGCGATCCGACCGCCGCGATCACGGCCGACGAGCTGGCTCAGGCGGCGGCCCTGCGGTGCCTGCCCGACGCATGACGAGACGGGGTCCGCGACGCCGTGCTTCGCCGCTGGGCAAGCCCTCGCCGGGCAGATAGCCTCCGGGCGCCGTGCATCCCGGAGGCGTCCTCGCGATCGTCAACCCCGCGTCGTCGAGCGGACGGACCCTGCGACGCGTCCCTGCGCTGCAGCGCGCGCTCGCGTCGCGGATCCCCGAGATCCAGATCCGATCGACCGAGGGCCCAGGACACGCGACGCTGCTCGCCCGGCGAGCGCTCGAGGCCGGCGCGCGCCTCGTCGTCAGCGTCGGCGGTGACGGCACGAACTCCGAGGTCCTCGCGGGCTTCGTCGACGGGCAGGGGCGCAACCGGTTCCCCGACGCCGAGCTCGGCCTGCTGCACGCCGGCACGGGCGGCGATTTCCTGCGTCACCTCGGTCGACGATCCGCCGACCAGGCCATCGACGCCCTCGCGGCGGGGGCGGCCACCTCGGTCGACTACGGGGTCGCGACCTACGTGGACGACGACGGTCGCACCGCGGTGCGGCCGTTCCTCAACGTGGCGAGCGCTGGCGTCAGCGGCCTGGTCGACTACCACGTGCGACGATCGAACCGCTGGCTCGGTCCCACGGCGACCTACCTGCTCGGATCGGTGCGGGGCATCGTCGAGTTCCGGGCCAAGCCCGTCGCGATCGCGATCGACGGCGGTGCGCCGGTCGAGCTCTCGATGGCGCTGGGTGTCGTGGCGAACGGGCAGTACTTCGGCGGCGGCATGTGGGTCGCGCCGCGCGGCCGCTGCGACGACGGCGTATTCGAGATCCTCCACACGCCGGGCGGCTCTCGGGCAGGCCTGCTGTCCCTGCTCGCGCAGGTGTTCCGCGGGCGCCACGTGGACGCGGCGACGGTGACCTCGACGCGGGGGCGCGTCGTCGAGATGCGGCCGCTCGATCCCGACGATGTCGTGCTGCTCGATCTCGACGGCGAGCAGCCGGGCCGCTTGCCGGCGCGATTCCACATCGAGGCGGGGGCGCTGCGCCTGCGGGCGGCCGGGCTCCCGGGCCCAGCGCGGACGCTCGGCGCCCGAGGGTAACTCCATCCCCGCGCTCTCAGATCATCGGTCGCCGCGCCTGCGCCTCGACGAACTCCCGCTCCAGCGCGACGCCCACGCGGGCGAGCGTGCCCTCGTCGAACAGCCGGCCCCACGCCGTGATGCCGTGGGGGGCCGCGAAGGGCGTGGTGTCCTCGGGCGGCCGTCCGTCCGTGCTCGGCTCCGGGGTGCGCATCGCGAACCCGGTGCGCACCACGACGCACGGGTGTCCGGTCATGTTGGTGACCAGCAACATCGGGCCCGCGAAGCTCGGTCCGACGATCACTGCGACGTCGTCGAAGATGTCCTGCATCGCGCGCATGACCACCCGCCGGAGCCGCTCGGCGTTCACCAGATCGATCGCGGTGATGAACCGCGCCGCGCGGAACGTGTTGGGCCAGGCCTCGGCGCCCTGCCAGCGAAGCGCATCGTCGTCGTCACCGAGCGTCAGCGGCTCGAACGCGGCGGCGGCCTCGGCCAGCAGCGTGGTCGACAGCGCGTCGTAGGGCAGGGCAGGCAGGGCGCACTCGACCAGCGTCGCGCCGCGGCGGCGCAGGGCGTCGAGTGCGGCACGATCGAGGCGAGCCGTCGCGTCGTCGCCCTCGAAGTGCGCGGGGAACCACCCGATCCGCAGGCCGCGGACGTCGTCGCTACCGTCGTAGACCAGCGGGGCTCGGATGACGCTGGGATCGCGATCATCGACGCCCTGCATCGCCGCGAGGACCCACAGCGCATCCTCGACGCTGCGCGTGATCGGGCCGAGCTTGTCGAGCGACCAGCACAGCGGCATGCATCCCGTCCGCGGCACGCGGCCGAAGGTCGGGCGTAGGCCGGTGACGCCGCAGCGCATGGATGGCGAGACGATGGAGCCCAGGGTCTCGCTCCCGATCGCGAAGCCGACCAGACCCGCGGCCACCGCGGCCGCAGGGCCCGCGCTCGAGCCGCTCGCGCCCTCGTGCAGGTTCCAGGGATTGCGTGTGACGCCGCCGTCCCAGAGGTCGCCGTACGCGAGCGCGCCGGTGGTCAGCTTGGCGCAGAGCACGGCGCCGGCGCGGTGCATGCGTTCGACGACGGTTGCGTCGGCATCTGGCACGCGGCCGGCGAAGGGCTCGGCGCCCCACGTCGTCGCGATCCCGCGCGTGTCGATGATGTCCTTGCAGCCCCACGGAATCCCGTGGAGCGGGCCGAGGTCGGCGCCGCGGGCGAAGGCGCGATCGGCCGCGATCGCCTGCTCGCGCGCGAGGTCCTCGGTCGTTCGCGCGACGCACGACAGTCGCGCGCCCGTGGTGCGCAGTCGATCGAGGTGGAGCTCCGCGAGGCGCACCGCGGTGATCCGCCGCCGCCGCAGCCAGCCGCCCTGCTGTCGCAGCGGCGCGAAGGCGACGTCGTCGTCGGCGCGCGGCAGCGGCACGTCGTCGAAGCCCACGCGGATCTCGGTGCGCGGTGGGCCATAGGCGCGCCCGGGCAGCCGCGGATCGAAGCGCGTCGCCGGGGCGTCGTCGTCGGTCAGCGCGAGGGTGCGACGGGCGGCCGCGCGGCGGACCCCCGCGGCGACGACGAGGGCCATCGCGCCGCGCTCGGCCTCGGTGTAGCGCACGCCGGCCACGCGCTCGGCGGCGGCGATCGTCGCGGCGTCGAAGCCCGCGTCGTCGGGCGGCGTGGTCACCGGTGCGGCTCCCGGGGTCTCGGGCAGCTTGCGGCATGCGGCGAGGGCCATCGACGCCAACAGGAAGCTGCGGCGGTGCGGATCGACCACGGACATGGCCCGGCAGTGTCGCACGCCGCTCAGCGCTCGTACCAGCGCACGGCCGCCTCGAGCACGACGTTGCCGACAGTGGCGAGGCTGTCGGCGGCGACGCGATCGATGGTGTCGTCGACGCGGTGCCACGCGACGTAGTCGCGATCGATGACGAGCACGCTGGGGATCCCCGCGAGGCTGAGGAACTTGTGGTCGTCGACGATGCCGACGCCGCGGACCTCGGGGTCGAACGCGGTGATGCCGAGGGCGCTCGCCGTGCCCCAGAGGTGATCGACCAGGCGGGGGTGGAACTGGATGGAGTTGGGCTCGGCGCGGATCCGCAGGTCGGCGTCGCCGACCATGTCGAGCACGACGCCGAACTCCGCCGCCGCGAGGGTGGGGTGACTGCCCGCGGCGATGCGCTCCGCGAGGTGGCGTGACCCCATGCAGTACCCGCCCTGGCCGGGGCGGCCGAGCTCCTCGCCGTCGAAGAGGATGACCGAGAACCCGACGTCGTCGGGGAGGCGCGCGAGCAGTGGACCGACGAGCTCGAGCACCACCGCGAGCCCGCTGGTGCCGTCGTTCGCCCCGGGCACCGGGAACGAGCGGAGCGCGGGGTCGGGCTCCTCGTCCGCCCATGGCCGGGTGTCGAAGTGCGTCGCGAGGACGAAGCGACGCGGCGCGCCTTCCCGGAAGTGGGCGATGATCTCGACGAGGTCGTAGCTCCCGTCGGTCCCCGGACCGGCGGCGACGTGGGCGACGCGCTCGACGCGATCGGCCCCGCGGCGCGCGAGGTCCTGGGCGAGCGCGGCGATGCTCGCGACGCGTCGCGGGTCGCCGAGGCCCCGCGGCGCGTCGAGCCACGCACGCAGCGTCGCGAGGGCCCGCGCGCCGGAGACCGCTCCCACGACCTCGATGCGATCGTCGATCGTCGGCGCGAGGGTCGTGCGGCACGCGGCCAACCACAGCGCGACGGTGGCCAGGTGGCCCGCCAGCGGGCCACGCCGTCCAGCCAGCGGGCCACCTGGCCGGGGCGATGCGTCGTCGTGCGCGTCCACGCTTGGGTTCGAGTTTGGCACGGCAGCCGCAAAGCGGGCGGTCAACTCCACCGGAGAAACCAACCATGACTGCAGCACCACCCATCGGCGCCCTCAAGACCAAGAACGAAGACAAGAAGCCCGTCCGCGAAGCGATCGGACGCGCCGTCGAGACCATCGTCAGCCGCTTCGGCAAGGGCGCCCTCATGGCCCTGGGCGGCGATACCGGCGACGCGCCCAGGTACGAGACGATCTCGACGGGCTCGTTCAACCTCGATCGCGCGCTCGGGATCGGCGGGATCCCCAAGGGGCGCATCGTCGAGATCTACGGCCCGGAGTCGTCGGGCAAGACGACGTTGACCCTGCACCTCGTCGCGGAGGCCCAGCGCCGCGGCATGCTGTGCGCCTTCCTCGACGCCGAGCACGCGTTCGACGTGTCGTACGCGCGCAGCCTCGGCGTCGCCGTCGAGGACCTCCTGGTCGCGCAGCCGGACCATGGCGAGCAGGCGCTCGAGATCGCGGACACCCTGGCGCGCACCGGCACGGTCGGGCTCATCGTGGTCGACTCGGTCGCCGCGCTGATCCCGAAGGCGGAACTCGAGGGCGACATGGGCGATCAGCACCTCGGACTGCAGGCGCGGCTGATGAGCCAGGCGATGCGGAAGATCGCTGGCGTCGCGCACCAGACCAACACCACGGTCGTGTTCATCAACCAGCTCCGCCACAAGATCGGGGTGCAGTTCGGGTCGCCCGAGACGACGACCGGCGGCAACGCGCTCAAGTACTTCGCCAGCGTGCGGCTCGACATCCGCAGGATCGCGACAGTCCGGGACGGCGACCGAGCGATCGCCTCGCGGACGCGGGTGAAGGTCGCGAAGAACAAGTGCGCGCCGCCGTTCGCGGAGGCGGAGTTCGAGATCACGTTCGGTCGCGGCATCGACCGCGAGGCGGAGATCCTCGACGCCGCGGTCGAGCGCGGCATCGTCGCGAAGAACGGGAGCTGGTTCTCGCACGGAACCACGCGCATCGGTCAAGGGAGAAGTGCGGCGATCGAGTGGCTCCGCGCTCACCCGAAGGAGCGCGACGAGATGCTCGCCCGCGAGCTGGCCACCCCAGCGCCGGCGGTTCGGCCTGCTGCCGCCGCGTGAGTGTCGCGAGTCCTGTGGCTTCGCGTGGCCGGCCGCCACGCGGAGCCGCGGGGCCCTCGTTCCGCCGTCCCTACCGACGGCGGGCCGAGTTGGGCGTCGCCGCGGCCGCACGACCTCCCGCGATCGGTCTGGGGGCGGTCGCCGGATTCGGGACGCCCGACGGCGAGGCCACCTGCAGCCCGGCGCAAAAAGGGCCCGGCTCTGAGCGATCGCCCGAGGAACGTCGTCGTGGAGCGTCCGTGTCGCAACCGCGACGCCGTTGGTCCGTCGATCGCCCTTGCGCGCGCGAGGTCTGGTTGGGACACTCGCGCTCCCCCCTCGGAGGCACGTGTGAGCAGCTACTTCGTCCTCAAGATCCAGTACGTCAACCGGCCGCCAGAGACGCGGAACATCAGCGCGCCGTCGACCTCGATCGGCCGCGAATCCGGTGACATCGTGTTGAACGATCCGCAGACGTCGGGTCGACACGCCGAGATCTTGTTCCAAGGCGGGCAGGTCCGCGTTCGGGATGCCGGCAGCACCAACGGCACCTGGTTCAACGGGCAGCGTCTCACCGAGTTCGTGCTCGAGCCCGGCCAGTGGTTCCAGGCCGGCCAGACCACGCTGCAGCTGATGGCGGTCCACGGCGAGCAGCCCGCCGCGCCCGCGCGCACCGTGATGGCCGTCGGTGTACCGCCGCCGCCCGGTGGAGCGCCGGCACCCGCTGCCCCCGCGGGCTGGGGCCCGCCTGGGAGCGCTCCGCCGCCCCGTCCGCCCGCGCCTGCGGCGCCCGGCTATCCTCCGGCCGCAGCTGCGCCCCCGGCCGCACCGTACGGGCCGCCCCCGGGCCCGCCGCCCGCGGCGGCTGCCCCTCCCGGATGGGGTCCTCCGCCTGGCCCGCCGCCCGGTCCGCCGCCCGGTGGTTTCGGGCCTCCGCCCGGTCCGCCGCCCGGTGGTTTCGGGCCTCCGCCCGGCCCGCCGCCCGGTGGATTCGGTCCCCCGCCTGGCCCGCCGCCCGGTGGATTCGGTCCTCCGCCGGGCCCGCCCGGTGGCTTTGGTCCTCCGCCCGGCCCCCCCGGTGGTTTCGGGGCGCCGCCTGGTCCCCCGATGGGCGGACCTCCGATGGGCCCGCCGATGGGCGGACCTCCGATGGGCCCGCCGATGGGCGGACCTCCGATGGGCCCGCCGATGGGCGGACCGCCGATGGGCCCGCCGATGGGTGGACCACCGATGGGCCCGCCGATGGGTGGACCTCCGATGGGTGGGCCTCCGATGGGGGCACCGATGGGTGGACCGCCGATGGGTGGACCGCCGATGGGTGGACCGCCGATGGGTGGACCGCCGATGGGTCGACCCGGCGGACCGCCGGCGCCCATGGGTCCTGGGTTCGGTGCTCCGGCGCCGCAGGGCTTCGGGGGACCGCCGGCGATGGCCGGGGGTGGCGTCGGTGGCATCCGCCCGAACTTCCAGGGCACCGGCGGCGAGCTCTTCGTCACCTTCCTGGTCGGCTACCTGCTGACGGCGATCACGCTCGGCATCTACGCGCCGTGGTTCTACTGCAAGCTGCAGAACTTCACGATGTCGAACATGACGCTGGGACCCACGCGACGTGGGGACCTGCGCCTCGAGTTCACCGGCAAGGGCGGTGAGCTGTTCGTGACGTTCCTGGTCGGCTACCTCCTCACGCTCATCACGATCGGCATCTACACGCCGTGGTTCATGGTGAAGCTGATCAAGTTCTTCGTCGGCAACACGACCGCGACCGCGCAGGACGGCACGCGCTACCGACTGAACTTCGAGGGGACCGGCGGTGAGCTGTTCGTGACCTTCCTGGTCGGCGGCCTGCTCAGCATGATCACGCTGTACATCTACCTGCCCTGGTTCATGTGCAAGCTCCGCAAGGTGATGTACTCGCGCACCGCGATCCTCGAGAACGAGCAGCCGGTCGGTAACCTCGACTTCGAGGGCACCGGTGGCCAGCTGTTCGTGACGTTCCTGGTCGGCGGCCTGCTCACGGTCATCACGCTGTACATCTACCTGCCCTGGTTCCAGGTGAAGATGACGAAGTTCTGGGCCGAGAACACCCGCATCCACTACCAGGGGCGTGTCTTCACCGCGGCCTTCCACGGCACCGGCGGCGAGTACTTCGTGACGTTCTTGGTCGGCTACCTGCTGACCCTCATCACGGCCGGGATCTACATGCCCTGGTTCTTGGTCAAGCTGTGGAAGTTCGACTACAACAACCACGAGTTCACCGAGATCGGTGGCGGTGGTGGCGGCGCGTTCCAGCCGATGATGCCGGCGCGACGCTGAGCTGAAGCACCCGGGGCCACGCCCCGCGGACTCGGACGAGCAGAGGGAGGGCCACCGGTGGCCCTCCCTTTTTCGTGGCCGACGGCCGTGGCCGAGGGACGGCCGACGGCCGTGGTCCTCGGATGGCCGACGGCCGTGGCCGATGGCGAGCGCCGATGGCCGAGCGTCGTACGCCACCGCAGCGGGGGCGCGTCTCGGTCGCCACCGAACCACCCGGCGCCGCCCGCCGACGCAGGGCAGACGAGCGCCATGCCGCCACACACCTGGTGGAGCGCCGCGACGACGAAGGGCCGACCGTCCTTCGACGGTCGACCCTCGGTGTTCACCCCCGGCGCACGGCCGGTCGCCTACAGCTCGGACTTCAGCTCGGGGAAGCGCTGCAGCACCTTGCCGACGTACTTGCCGTTCGGATAGCGCTGCAGGTACTTGCGGCCCCGCTCGAGCGCCTCGCTGATGCGGCCGTTCTCGGTGCTCGCGAGGAGCATGCGATAGAGCGCGACCTCGGCGGAGGCGTGGTTCGGCGCGCGGCGCAGGAAGGTCTGGAAGGCCACCTCGGCGGCGTCGTAGTCGAGCGCGTAGTCCATGCGCAGGATGCCGACGAGCAGGTAGCCCTCGACCGCGAGCGGGTCGTCGCCGTACTTGTCGATGAAGGTGGACAGGCACTTCGCTGCGAGGTAGCGGGTCTCGACCGACTCGTAGAGGCCGCGGCACGAATCCAGCGCGCCGCGCAGCTCCTTGCGTCGGGTGAGCTCGGCGTCGCGGGTGAGGCGGGCGATGATGTCCTCGCCTTCGTCGTCGACCTGCCGCCCGTCGCGGGTCTCGACCGCGACCGCGCGCTCGGGGCGGCGCGACCGAGCGACGGTGACACCCGCGGCGTTCGACTCCGAGGCCCGGGCGGGGACGTAGTCGACGGTGCGGAAGCGGGGATCCTCTGGCAGGCCCGGCACGTTCCAGCCAGCAGGGATCCGCCCGTCCGCGAGTGCGAGCACCTCGGCCCCGGCCGCGTCCTCCTTGCCGTGGTCGTTCGACAGGGGCAGCGCCGCCTCGACCTCGGTCTTGCCCGGGTCGTCGAACGTCGACTTCGCGACGTCGTAGCGGAAGCCCGACTCGACCTCGGCGAGGAGCCGGTTGGTCTTCGGGTGCAACACCTCGACCTGTCCGCGGAGCACGGAGACGATCGTGTTCGAGTCGTCTTGGACCTCCACCGTGAACACGGTGCCGATCACCCGAACCACCGCGGTGGGCGTCCGGATCTGCAGCACCGGGTCGGAGGCGCGGCGATCGTAGCGGACCGCGGCGATGCCCCGCTCGACCTGCAGCTCGAGCAAGCTCGGGGACGCGGCGGTCCACTCGATCTCGGACGAGGGCGTGAAGTTCGCGACGATCTTCCCGACCAGGCCGACTTGGAGCGACTGATCGGGATCGACCGAGAAGCGCGTGCCGACGGGGAAGGTGTTCGAGCTCGCCGCCTGCTCGCCGGGCGGGAGGATGAGCGCCAGTCCCCCGACGACGCGGCCGTAGCTCTGCGCCGGGTGATCGATGCCACCCTCGGCGGAGTGGGCCGCCTCGTCGGCCGCAGAACCACCGAACGCACCCGCGAGCTGGTGGTGTGCGTCGTCCTCGCTCGGCGGGAGGGACAGCGCCTCGGGGGCGACGTCGAAGAGCGTCAGCGTCAGCACGGCCGCCGCGGTCGCGAGGCCGCCGACGGTGGCGCCGACGGCCCAACGGCGGTACCAGGGCTCGACCCGCTCGGTCTTCATGCGGCGCAGGATCGCGTGGAATTCCTTCTCTTCGCGCAGGCCCGCGCTCGCGGCCGGGACGATCGGCCCCTCGTAGACCGCGTACAGGGCCCGATGGACCCGTCGGCAGTCGCGGCACGATCGCAGGTGCTCGTCGTACCGCTCGCGGAGAACCGCGGTCGCCCGATCGCTCAGCACGAGCTCGGAATCCTCGCGGGCTTCCTGACAGCTGTACCGCGTGCGCGGCTGGGTTTCACGGTTGGACATGGCGGACTTCAAGCGACGACGAGGTCGCGGAGCTGCTTGCGGGCGCGGGTGAGGCGATCACCGATCGTGCTGATCGGCTTCTCGAGGATCTCGCTGATCTCCTGCAGGGTCAGTCCCTCATAGTGATAGAGGACGAAGACTTCGCGGAGATCGGGTCGGAGCTGCTGCAGGATGCGGTGCGCCTCGTCACGGGCCTCGACGCGGGTGGAACCGACGTTGGCCGTGCGGCCGGAGTTGAACCAGTTGAGCGCCGTCTTGACGCGCTCGCGTCGGAACCGCTGGCGCAGGAGGTTGTGGGTCGTGTTCGCGGTGATGCGGTAGAGCCAGGTCCCCAGGGACGAGTTGCCCTGGAATCGATCGAGCGCGTTGAAGGCCCGCGCGAAGACGATCTGCGTGAGGTCGTCGATCTCCGCGTCCTGGCCGAGCAACCGGTACAGGTGGGCGCGGACCTGGGCCTGGTAGGTCGAGTAGATCTGACGCAGGGCGCGGTGCTCACCGACCCGTGCACGTGCGACGAGTTGCCGTTCCTCTGGACTGAGGAACGTGCCGGACTCCGACGCGGCAGCCTCGTTCGGCTGTGCGTGAGCAATCGCAAAATTCTCGACGTGCTCGAGCATCGAGGATTCGGAGCGGCCTTCCTGCACTGTAGGACAACCCTTCGGGGGAGTTTTCCGGACGCCCCAGCTTTCCACGACGCTTCGGGTTTGAAAAGAGGATCCGAGGCCCCGCGACCGCACATGCCCCGCGCCACCCCCCCAGCCGTTCCCTGGCGACCCTGCGCCCGCTGGCCCACGCCCGAGGCATTCTGGGCGGAGCCGATGGGCGTCGCAGAGGTCGCCGACCTCGAGGTCAAGTACTCGTCATTGCTGTGCTTGATCGCGATGCGACCCGGGCTCGAGCGGGACCGCGGGCTGCGGGCGCTCGCTGCCCGGTGGCCCGGCGTATTGCGGGAGGGCCAGCTCGCCCCGCTCGAGGCGCTGCGGGCCCGGGCGCGGGCCCTGGTCGAGATCGGGGCGCTCGACCGCGCGGCCTGGCGCGATCGTGGGCAGGCGGCCGTGCCGCTGTGGTCCGAGCTGCACCGGCTCCTCGGCGATCTCGCGGGCGTCCGCCGCTCGGGACCTCCGGCCGGCGGCGAGGCCGACGTGGTGATCGGCGGGGCCGCGGGCGCGCGGTGGCCGACGGACCCGACGTGGTGGTCGGCCCGGTCCTGGCCGCCCGGCGCCCAGCTACCGCGGTCGTGGCTCGCCGCGGTGAGCGGGGCGTCACCCCTCGATCTCGATCGGATGCTCCGCGGCTCGACCGAGCCGTGAGCGCCGGTCACGGGCCGTGCGATGCTCCGGCGTCGTGCTCGCGCAACGCCTCGGGGTCTCCGTCGCCCTCGCCCTCGCGGTGGTGATCGGAACTTGGTTCTCGGGGAAGTTCGTCCGCGAGTCGGCGGCGCGCGTCACCGAGATCCGATCCCAGGAGCGCTCCGCCTCGTCTGCGCGGGCGCAGGTCGCCGAGCAGCGGGCGGTGCTCGAGGGTGGCGACGCCACGTTCGAGCGCCTGCTCGCCGACGACGCCGCGGAGTACGGGCTCGCGGCGCCGACGATCGAGATGCTGGCCGCACCCAACCCCTACGCCCTCGAGCTCGACGCGCCGACGGTGCTGGCCGCGGGGCGCAGCTGGAGCTCGACCCATTTGCGCATCACCACCGTGGTCGAGAAGGTGATGTATCAGCAGCACGGCGCGTCGGTGTCCGCGAGCCACTCGATCGCGCGGATCGAGAACGTCGGCGCGACGCCCATCGCCTACTTCGTGCGGCTGTCGTCGGCGGAGCGCGGCCGCTGCGAGGTCCGCGGGTCGCGGATGCACAACGCGATCGCGCTGCGCGTCGGTGAGACCGCGGACGTCGTGGTGTGTGCGGGCGGCGGGTCGATCCGGATCGATCGCGTGGAGGTCCTCGAGCTCAGCGAGTTCAGCCACCGGCTGGTGAGCCAGCTGCCGCCGCGGGCCCTGGGCTACGATGAGGTGACCGCGAACGCCCACCGCCCGCTGCCGCAGGTCGAGACCTGCGCGGCGCTCGACGCGGCCTCGCTCGTGCAGATGATGCGCGACGGCGCGGCCGGCTGGGCCGACGTCGTGGACTTCTACGCGCGGCACGACTGCCGCCGCTACGGGTTCGTGCCCGGCTATCGGCACGCCACGGCCCCTCTGGCCACACTTCCCGTTCCGACCGCCGGAGTGCCCCCTTGATATCGCTGGGTTTTTCCCCCTACCATGGGACGCCCCAAGGTGACCCGGGGGCCGGGATCGTGCCGTGACGAAATCCGAACTCATCGAGCTCGTCGCGCAGGAAGCCAACCTCACCAAGGGGCGGGCGGAGCTGGTGATCAACACCATCTTCGAGTCCATGGTCGACGCGCTGCGTCGCGACGAGGGAATCGAGATCCGCGGCTTCGGCAGCTTCACCGTCCGTCAGTACAAGTCGTACGAGGGTCGCAATCCGCGGACCGGAGACACGGTCCACGTCGCGCCGAAGCGCCTGCCCTTCTTCAAGGTCGGCAAGGAGCTACGCAAGCGCATCAACGGCGAGCGGCCGGATGGCGCGGCCCCGGAGCCGCGGCGCACGCAGCCGCCGAAGCCCGCGACGCCGGCTCCGCAGGGCAGCAAGACGCCCGCCCGCCCCGGGACCGGCGTCTCCGAGGACGTCATCTAGTCGCCCGCGGGCGCAGGACGCCGCGTCGCGTGTCGAGCTCGGCCGTCGTGCCGTCGACGAGGGTCCGCGCACCGCGGCAGCCCAACAGCGCCGACAGACCGAGCTCGCGGACCATCAGCGCGGCGTGGCTCATCGCGCCGCCGTGCTCGCAGCAGATCGCGGTGAGCCCGAGCTCGTGGAGGATGATCGCCGCGGGCGCGGTGAGGGCGGGGAGCACCACGATGCTCCCCGGCGCCGGTGGAGCCGCGCGGAGGTGGGCGAGGTCGCGGCGCTGCGCGAGCGGCCCGGTGACCGAGGCGCCGAAGGGCAGGCCGTGGAGCCACCGCGAGGGGATCCCCGCGGGCTCGCCGTCGACGATGCGCCCCGGGGGCATGAGGAGGGCGGCGGCGCGGCCTTGGGCGGTGCGCGCCTGGATCTCCGCCCCGAGGTCGCGGCCGCCAAGCGCCGCGACGCACTCGTCGGTGGTCAGTTGGAACACGTCGCGGCCGAGCCCGGTGAGCGCGCCGACGCGGCGGTAGACTGCGGCGAGCGGGGCGAGGCCGAGGGCGAACAGGTGATCGTCCCACTCGCGGAGCAAGGTCGCCGCACCGGCGTCGTCGTTGGGCAGCGCCGGGGCATCGGCGAGGACGCGGCGAGCCCCCACGGTGTCTGCCGCGACATCCCACGACAGCGGCAGCACATCGAGCACGTCGGCGCGACCGCGCAGGCACAGCGGATCGGTGGGGTCGGGGGCGAGCGCCGTGTGGCCCCGCCGCGCGGGGATCAGCTGCTCGACGTAGACGTCGATCATCGCGAAGAAGGCCGCGCGCGCCCGATCGAACAGCGCGGCGATCGCCTCCAGCGGCGCCGCTGCAGCCGCCTGCGCCACCGCGGTGTGGAGTGTCCGCGCGGCCGGGAGGATCTCGCGCTGCAGCCGGAGCAGGACCTCGCGTGGACCCGCAGCGGCGGCCTCGACGTGTCGATCCGCGAGATCGCGGATCAACACGCGCGTGTACAGCCACCCGGCGATCGGCACGAGGCCGCCGGTGCGTGGACGCAGGCGGGCCAGGTCGCGCACGAGCGACGCGTGTGCGTACGACAGCGGCTCGGGGTTGTGCTCGACGTCGAGGACGAGCACACCTCGGCTCGGGATCGCGTCGCCGGCGGCCGCGGCCGCGGCGACGAACGCGGGCCAGCCCGGGTGCAGAGGTGCGGTCAGCGGCCGCACCTGCACCACGTGCACGGCGTCGTGACCGTCGACGACGAGCTCGAGGTCGAGGCCGTGGGCCCCGGTGGGGAACGTCGCGCGCACGCGGGCCACGACCGCCGCCGCGGCCGGCTGCGCGGGGGCGGGCCACGCGTGCAGCGGTCCGGAGTACGTCGGCGTCGCGCCGCCGCTGAACGCGTCGAGACTGCCGTCGTACTGCTCGACGTAGTCGCGCGTCGGCTCGCAGGCGAGGACGAGGCGCGCCGCCGCGATGATCTCGGCCTGCACGATGACCTGATCGGCGTCGTCGCGCGTGCGGCCCCCGGCGATCTCGCGGACGGCCTCGACGAAGGCCGCGGGGTCCCGCACGCCGCCGATCGAGATCCCGAGGCCGGCGCCGCTGTGGAGGGCGCCGTCTTCGAACGCGAGCGCCGAGCGGACGATCGTGGGCCCACCGCGCCACAGCTCGCGCAGTCCGGGATCGTCGGCGTACCGCGCCGCGTCGTGCAGCGGCAGGACCACGCCGCGTGGCACGTCGAGGCCCGCCGCCGCCGCGCGGGCCAGCTGCGCGGCCTTCGGCGCGAGCTCGGGTCGCGGCCCGTCGTGGAGCCACCGCATCACCATGGGTGCCGCGCCATGGTTCGAGATGGTAGAGAAACGCGGCCGTGCCGTCGTGGTTCGAAGATCACCTCCGCTGCGCGCCGTTGGGCGAGTGGCTGCCGGCGCTGCTCGACGACCGATCGGTCTGGATCGATGGCGGCGTCGCGGCTCCGCGGGCCCTCGCGCGGCTGCTCGCGTCGGTCCCGGGGGCGGAGGCCACGCCGGCGCGGACGGTGGTGCACACCGGCCCGCTCCACGCGGCGCCGGCGGACGGCCTCGATGCGCTCGCCCGCGCCGCCGATGTCGTGCTCGACATCGCGTGGGTCACCGCGACCGCCGGTTGGATGCGGCTTCGTCCGTGGCGACGCGCGCCGATGCGCGACGACGTGGCGGCGCGCCTGGGCTGGATCACCGGCCTCGGGCTCGGCGCCCCGCAGCAGTGGGTGTGCACGCATCCGCTCGCGGTGGTCGTGACCGTGGCCCGCGCGCGGCGATAGTGCGTCGGTTCACGCGCAGGCGATCGCCTCGGCCCAGCGCGCGCGCAGCTCGTCCTTCGCCACGGGATCGCCGTCCGGCTCGAACCGGCGATCTCGTTGCCAGCGACCCGCGAGCTCGTCGAGGTCTCGCCACAGGCCCACGCCGAGGCCGGCGAGCGCCGCCGCGCCCAGGCCGGTCGCCTCGAGCATCCGCGGGCGATCGAGCGGCGCGTCGAGGAGGTCCGATTGCAGCTGCATCAGCAGATCGTTCGCCGCCGCGCCACCGTCGACGCGCAGGAGGTCGAGCGGCTGCCCGAGATCCGCGGCCATCGCCCGCGCGAGGTCGGCGATCTGCAGCGCGATGCCCTCGAGCGCGGCGCGGGCGAGGTGCGCCTTGGTCGTGCCGCGCGTGATGCCGCGGATGAGCCCGCGGGCGTGCGCGCGCCAGTGGGGGGCGCCCAGGCCGACGTGCCCCGGCACCACCACGACGCCGCCCGAGTCGGGGACGCTCGCCGCGAGGGCCTCCACCTCGGCCGCCGAGGTGATCATCCCGAGCCCGTCGCGCAGCCACTGGACCACCGCGCCGGCCATGAAGCACGAGCCCTCGAGGCACCAGGTGGTCTGCTCGCCGATCTGCCACGCCACGGAGGTGAGCAGCCCATGGCGCGAGGGCACGATGCGATCGCCGGTGTTGAGGACCATGAACGCGCCGGTGCCGTAGGTGCACTTGGCCTGGGCCGGCGCGAAGCAGGCCTGTCCGAACAGCGCCGCCTGTTGGTCGCCCGCGATGCCATGGATGGGGATCCCGTCGGGCAGGCCGGGGACGCCGCGCGTGGTGCCGAACGCCGCGGTGCAGGGCCGCACCTCGGGGAGGAGCTGCCGCGGCACATCCAGGAGCGCGCACAGCTCGTCGGACCAGCCCCCGCCGATGAGGGGCCACAGCATCGTGCGCGACGCGTTGCTCGGCTCGGTGGCGTGCACCGCCCGCCCGGTCATCCGCCACAGGAGGTAGGTGTCGACGGTTCCCGCGAGCAGCTCGCCGCGCGACGCGGCCGCGCGGGCTCCGTCGACATGATCGAGGATCCACGCGAACTTCGTCGCCGAGAAGTACGGGTCGAGCACGAGGCCGGTGGTCGCGCGGACGCGATCGGCGTGGCCGCGATCGCGGAGCGACTCGCAGACCCCAGCGGTGCGACGATCCTGCCACACGATCGCGCGGTGCAGCGCGCGCCCGTCGTCGCGTCGCCACACGATCGAGGTCTCGCGCTGGTTGGTGATCCCGATCGCGGCGATCCGCGAGGGGTGGACGCCGGACTTCGCCAGCGCGTCGGCGATCGCGCGACACACCGAGTCCCAGATCTCCTCGGGGTCGTGCTCGACCTGGCCGGGCTCGGGGAAGTGCTGCGGGAATTCGTGGGTGTGCTTGGCGAGCAGCTGCATCGACGCGTCGAGCAGCAGGCACGTGCTGCCGGTGGTGCCTTGGTCGACGGCCAGGATCACATCGGGGGTGCTCACGGCGGGGGCTCCTTCACGTGGGGTCGCCGAGCTCGGCGAGGGCGAAACGTACCAAGGCCGCGACCGCGGCGTCGCGGTCGATGTCGAGGCCGACCATGTGGAAGGACTCCGGCAGCAGGCGCCGTGCGGCGCGGGGCGAGCCGACGCGCTGGACCAGGCGGGCGCTATCGGCCGGGTCGGCGGTGCGATCGAGGGCGCCGTGCAGCGCCAGCAGCGGCGCGACGACGAACGGCAGCAGCGCGTCCACCTCTCGCTGGAGCGCGAGGAGCTGGGCCAACGCGGGGAAGGGCAGGGCACCTCGTCGCCCCGACGCCCCGCTGGCGCGACGCATGTCGGGGCCACCGGTCGGGAGCGCGCCGATCCAGCGTCCGAGCGGCCCGGTGCGCATCCGCGAGAGCCCGTGGATCGCGGCGCGCTGCCACGCCGGCATCCCGAGCGGCACGGAGACCGTCGCGATCGCGGCGACGTCGGCCGGCCGCAGCGCCGCGAGGCGCAGGCCGAGCAGGCCACCCAGCGAGAACCCGACCACCAGCACGCGATCGCTGGTGGTCCGCAGGGCGTCGAGGGCCGCGCTCGCGCCCTCGTACCAGTCGCGCCAACCCGTGCGCTCCAGCGCATCGACGTCGTCGTGACCTGGGAGCAGCGGCGTCGACACGGCGAGTCCGCGCGAGCCCAGCGCGTCGGCGAACGGGCGCATCTCGTCGGGCGAGCCCGTCAGTCCGTGCAGGAGGAGGGCGGCCGGCGACGCGGTCGACGCGACGGGAGGGCGAGAGCCGATACCCACGGGAGTCCTGCGCAGCCTAGCAGCTTCGGGTATGATCCCGGCACGGCGATGGCGAGTGCGGGCGAGGTCGTGACGCCGGTGCCGGGCGAGCCGATGGGGTTCTCGCGCGTGCTCGTCGTGGACGACGAGGAGGCGCTGCGGCACATGCTCGAGCTGCTGCTGCGGCGCGAGCGGTACACGGTGTTGCACGCCGGCAGCGCCGAGGCGGCGATCGAGCTGCTCGGCGGCCAGGACGTCGACGTGGTGCTCTCCGACGTCCGGATGCCGGGCATGGGCGGGCTGGCCCTGGTCGAGTGGGTGCGGGCCAATCGCCCGGGCCTCACCACGATCGTGATGAGCGCGTTCGGGTCGATCGAGCTCGCGCTCGAGGCCATGCACGCGGGCGCCTACGACTACATCGCCAAGCCGTTCAAGCAGGACGAGGTGGTCCTCACCCTGCGCAAGGCCGAGGAGCGCGAGCGCCTGCGCCGCGAGAACCACGCCCTGCGCGAGCAGCTGCGGGACGCCGCGGCGACGACCGACTGGCTCGGTGGAATGCTGATCCGCAGCGCCTCGATGCAGCAGATCGCGCGGACGGTCCGCAAGGTCGCGCCGTTCAAGACCACGGTGCTCGTGACGGGCGAGTCGGGGGTCGGCAAGGAGCTGGTGAGCCGGGCGATCCACGGGTCGAGCCCGCGGGCGAGCGGGCCGTTCGTCGCGGTGAACTGCGGTGCAATCCCTGAGACCCTGCTCGAGTCGGAGCTGTTCGGTCACGTCCGCGGTGCGTTCACCGACGCCACCGCCGACAAGCGCGGTCTCTTCGAGGAGGCCAAGGGCGGCACCCTCTTCCTCGACGAGATCGGCGAGCTCCCGCTCGCGCTCCAGGTGAAGCTGCTCCGCGCGCTGCAGGAAGAGGAGGTCCGCCGCGTCGGCGACGTCCGCTCGATCAAGATCGACGCGCGCGTCGTCACCGCGACGTCGCGCGATCTCGCCCAGATGGTGGACGAGGGGACCTTCCGCCAGGACCTCTACTACCGACTCAACGTGATGCCGATCGAGGTCCCCCCGCTCCGCGAGCGGCGGGACGACATCGGACCGCTGGTCGAGCATTTCATCCAGGCGCTCAACCGCCGCCTCGGCACCAAGGTCACCGCCGTGGACGACGAGGCGTTCGCCCAGCTGCTCGCGTACCGCTGGCCGGGGAACGTGCGCGAGCTGGAGAACACCCTCGAGCACGCCGCGGTGATGGCCGAGCGCGGCGTGCTCTGCCCGGCGGACCTCCCCGATCGCGTGAGGCTCGCCCGTGTCCGGGCTCCCGGCTTCACGCTCGCGCTCCCCGAGGGCGACCTCTCGGTGAAGCGGGCCCAACGGACCCTCGAGCGGGAGTTCATCCTGCGCGCCCTGGCCCAGACGGACGGCAACCGCACCCACGCGGCCAAGCTCCTGGAGCTCAGCCACCGGGCCCTGCTGTACAAGATCAAGGAATTCGGCCTCGGCTGACGCGGGTTCTGCGCGGACGATCCCGCGCGCCTCCATAGAAGGAAGGGCGGCGTGCGCTCCCGCGTTCGCGAGGCTTTTTTGGGGTCCTGGCCCCGGCGTGGAATGCTTGTCCGGCTCGTCAGGGCTCGGACGTTTCAGTGCGCGATCTACGCTTATCAACGATCTCGGGAACTTGCTCGTCGGCAGGGGCCTCACGCCGGCGTGCTGTGCGCGCTGGGATCACTTCAATGACCTATCAATGGCCTATCACTGTCATTCAACTACATATCACTGAAGGCCAACGAACGCGTTGACGGATCACGGATCGGGACCGACAATGGACGGGCTTCATCAGAATGGATCCGGAACCCACGCAAGGCGCGAAGGCGGCGACTCCCGTCGCGACGCCCGAGCCCGACGAGCACGACGTCTCGCCCGTGTCGGCACCGCCGGCACCGGTGGCGCGTCGCCGTGGCAAGACGCCTGCGCCGCGCGAGAACGAGGGCACGGTTCCGAACAACGTGAAGCGGCTGCGCCAGGCCGCGATGATGAGCAAGGCCGAGCTTGCTCGCCGCGCGGGGGTCAGCCCGCTGACGATCGACCGCGTCGAGTCCGGCTGTCCATGCCGGATGGACACAAAGCGCAAGATCCTCGAGGCACTCGGGCTCGCCCCCTCGGCGGCCAAAGAAGTCTTCCCCGACGAAGATCTCGGCTGAGGCCGCCGCAGCGCGCGCGCATTCGCGTGCGCGCCACCCTCCACGTTCCCGCGGCGCCGTGCGCCGTGCCAGGCTGAAGGACGCCCGTGGCCAAGCAGTGCATCGGTCTGGACATCGGCTCGAGCGCGATCAAGCTCGTGCAGCTCAAGCCCGCGGGCCGCGTGCTCGCGCTGCAGAACTTCGGCATCGAGCCGGTTCCGCCGCAAACCATCGTCGACGGCGTGATCCTCAACCACAGCGGGTTGGTGGACGCGATCAAGAACCTCACGCGCCGCATCCACCTCAAGGGGAAGGCGATGGCGCTGGCGGTGTCCGGCAACAGCGTGATCATCAAGCGCCTGACCATCCCCGCGATGGAGGGCGCCGCGCTCGACGAGCAGATGGAGTGGGAGGTCCGCCAGAACATCCCGTTCTCGCGCGATGACGTCGTCGTCGACTACGAGGTGCTGGTCAAGCAGACGCCGACCGGCCAGATGGAGGTCCTGCTCGTCGCGGCCAAGCGCGAGATCGTGGCCCAGTACCAGCAAGTGGTCCGCGACGCCGGCTTCCAGCCGGTGATCGTCGATGCCGCGGCCCTCGCGCTGCAGAACTCCGTCGAGCTCGGCATCGGCTTCGCCCCGGGCGACACCATCGCGATCATCAACGTCGGCGCGACGTACTCGACGCTGTCGATCGTCTCGGGCGGTCGGCCGTCGTTCAACCGCGACCTCGGCACGGGCGGCAACACCTACACCGAGGCCATCCAGCGCCAGCTGGGCGTGAGCCTCGACGGTGCCGAGGCCTACAAGGTCGGCGGAGCGTTCGCGGCCGCGGGCGCGATGGCCGACGTCGTGCCGCAGGAGGTCCACCGCATCCTCTGGCAGGTCTCGGAACAGGTCGCCGAGGAGTTCCAGCGCTCGCTCGACTTCTACATGAACGACGCCATCGATGCGCGGCTGTCGCGCATCTACCTGAGCGGCGGCTCGTGCCTGGTGCCGCAGCTGCCCAAGGCGATCCAGGATCGCTCGCGCATCCCGGTCGAGATCATCAACCCATTTGCGCGAGTGGTGGTCGACACGCGACGATTCGAAACGCGCCGGTGGCCACCGTCGCGTTCGGACTCGCGGCACGCCGCGCGGGAGATTCCGAATGATCCGCATCAACCTCGCCCCGACCAAGCGCAAGCGCGCCACGGCCAGCGCTGGCCCGGCGCAGCCACGCGGTCAAGTCGCCGCGGGCTCGAACAGCGGCGCCGCGACCTTCGTGCTCATGCTCCTGGTGTGGGGCGGACTCGCCGGCGCCGGCTGGTACCTGCTCGGCATCGAGGACGACGCCGCGATGGCCGTGCGCGCCAAGGCGGCCGGCATCAGCAAGGAGGTCAACGAGATCAAGGCCGTCATCGACGAGGCCGGACTCAAGGCCCGCGAAGAAGAGATCAAGCGGCAAGAGGTCGCCATCGAGAAGCTCAAGTCCAAGCAGCGGACCCCCGTGTTCGTGATGTACGAGCTGGCGATGATGCTCACCGACGCCCAGCTCGGCGGCGGCGTCACGATCGACGAAGAGAAGTACAAGAAGAACAAGGCCGACGACCCCCAGAGCGAGATCAACGAGCGCTGGGATCCCTCGGGCCTTTGGCTGAGCAGCGTCGAGGAGGCCGACGGTCGCCTGACGATCGAAGGCTCGGCCCGCGACGCCGCCGACCTCTCCGAGTTCACCCGCCGCCTGCGCGCCAGCGTGTGGTTCGGCGAAATCACCCACCCGAACTACGAACGCGCCGACAGCAAGTCGCGCGATCGCGAGGACACCCAGCGGCACCTGACGTGGAAGCTCGACGTCGCGGTCCGCAGGTGGAACTGAGGAGCGCCGAACGTGTTCGACGGACTGGGCAAACTCCCGATCTGGCAGCGACTGCTGCTGTTCGTTGTCGTGGCCGCGGCGATCGTCGGCGGCTGGTACTACTTCTTCTACCTCGACGCCGTCGCGGCCCGGACCAGCGCCGAGGCGGCCGTCGTCGCCGCGCAGAAGGAGCTCGACGCGGCGAAGACCAAGCGCGACAACTTCGACGCCGAGAAGCAGAAGGTCGAGGAGGCCGAGAAGCGCCTCGACGCCCAGCGCGAGGTGCTGCCGCTCAACGCGTCGACCGTCGACAACCTGATGCAGACGTTCCAGCAGCAATCGCGGCTGGTCGGCATGACCGTGGAGGCCTGGACCAACGAGCCCGAGGAGTTCGAGGACTTCTACGCCCGCATGCCGATCCGCGTGCGCGCGACGGGGACCTGGACGCAGGTCGGCGAGTTCTTCCGCCGCGTCTCGGAGCTCAAGCGCATCGTGAGCGTCGACCGGCTCTCGCTGAAGTCGACGGTCAAGCCCACGAAGGACGGCGAGAAACCCGACGAGCACCCCGGCCTCGAGGTCGAGTTCGAGGCCGCGACGTACCGGTTCCTGACCGACGAGGAGCGGGCGGCCGCGGCCGCCAAGGGCCCCGCTGCGAAGAAGGGCAGGCGTAAGAAGTGAAGACGTCGAACTGTTCAGCTCTGCTGTGGCTCACCCTCGGCCTCGCGGCCTGCGTCGACGACGGCGGGGCGGAGGTCAGCGCCAAGCGCGGCGCCCCGCCGCCGAAGGCCGGTGGAGCCGCCGGCGCCCCGGCCAAGGCCGCTCCGGCGACGCCCGGCGCGGGGACGCCGGCCGCCGGTGCCGCGGAGGAAGGTGAGGTGCTGCCCTCGCAGCTGCCCGCCCGTCCACCCGTGGCGCTCGACGCGAAGTCGTTCCAGCGCCGCCGCGATCCCTTCCTCAGCTTCGTCGCCAGCGAGGTCGTCGTGCCCGAGCCCGACCGGCCCCGGGCCGAGCGCAAGGTCGAGATGCAGCAGTACGCCTTCGAGGACCTCAAGCTCGTCGCCATCGTCAACGCCGGGCGCGGCATGAAGCCGCGGGCGCTGTTCGTCGCCTCGGATCGCAAGAGCCACTCGATCAAGCAGGGCGACTACTTCTCCAGTGCCGAGGTGCTCCTCGCCGCGGTCAACCGCGACTACGTCGAGATCGAGGTGGTCGACGACGACCTCGCCAGCAGCCTCAACCTCCAGCGCGGGGAGCGACGCGCCATTTATTTGCGAAACGAATGAGGTGGGAGCGATCCTCCCCACATGCGCTTCGGTTCTGCACCCCGTACCGGAGTGCGTCGTGTGACGCCCCTGGGCCTGATGGCCGCTCCGCTGTCGCTGCTGCTCGCGCTGCGACCTGATGTCTCCCTCGCGGCGAGCCCGACAGCACCCGAATTCGCGGCCCTCCAGGCCCAGGCGGCCAGCGCTTCGGCGCCCAACCGCATCGACGGCCTCACGATCGAGGAACTCGACGACGGCACCACGACCCTGCGGCTGGTCGGCTCGGCGAAGCCGACCTTCAGCGTCTACCGCCTGCAGGATCCCGACCGCCTCGTGGTCGACATCGCCGGCAGCGAGCGCGGCAAGGTCGTCCCGCACCTGCCGCTCGACAACTGGGCGTGCGGCCGGCTGTCGGTCGACGACGTCACCGAGCAGGACGCGATGATGGTCCGGCTGGTGGTCGAGCTCAAGCGCGACGCCAGCTACATCGTGGTGCCCGACGGCGAGAACCTGGTCGTCACCGTGACGCCGCGCCAGGTGCCGCCCGAGGCGTACTTCGCCCGCAAGAGCGCCTCGTCGCGCCGCGCGGAGATCGAGGCCGCCGAGCAGGCCGCCGCGCGCACGCTCGCCGACGCCAAGGACGCCCAGCGTAGCGCGAAGCACCACACCGCCGCGGCCGCCCGCGAGATCGCCGACGCGCAGCAGCGCCTCGCCGATGCGCAGGAGGCCGAGTCGCGGGCCCGCACCGCCGAGAAGCGCGCCCTCGCGGCCCAGGCCCGCGCGCGCTCGGGCGTCGATGCGCGTCAGGGTCACCGCCTCGCGTCGCGTCGCGCCCTGAGACGCGCGGAGGCCGAGCTCGCCGCGGCCGAGAAGGCCCGCAAGCACGCCGAGTCCCAGGCCAAGGTCGCCGACGCAGCCCTCGCCAAGGCCCGCGCCGAGGCCCAGGCCGATCGCGCCGCCGCCGGAGACGCGCGCCGATCCGCAGAGGCGATGAAGGTCGCCGCGTCGCGCAAGCTCGAGGACGCCGAGGTCACCGCGCAGCAGCGGCTCGCGGCGGCCACCGAGCGCGCGACCGAGGTGCAGTCCGAGGCCGAGCGCGCGGCGGCGAAGAAGCTCGCCGCGGCGAAATCCCAGGCCAGCCTCACCGAGGCCGCGGCGCAGCGCAAGCTCGCCGACGCGCAGCGGGCGAAGGCCGACGCCGATCGGACCGAGGCCGCCGCCCGCGACAAGCTCGCGGCCGCCCAGCAGGCCGCCGCCGCCGCGCAGCGCGACGCGGAGGCGCTGCGCGCGAAGGCGGGTGCCGCGGACGCGAAGGCGGACGCGAAGCTCGCGGACGCGCAGGGCAAGCTCGGCGCCGCCGAGGGCAAGCTCGTCGCCGCGCAGCGCGAGCTCGACGCCGCCGCCGCGCAGGCGAAGGCGGCGCGGTCCAAGCTCGAGGGGGCCCAGAAGGCCGCCGAGGCCAAGCTCGCCGAGGCCGAGCAGACCCGCGCCGAGGCCGACCGCATCCTCGCGAGCGCCAAGCTCGAGGCCAAGGCCAAGCTGGCCGCCGCGCAGAAGACCGCCGACGAGACGGTCGCCGCCGCACAGCGTCGCGCCGACGCCCAGGCCTCCGCCAAGCTCGACGCGGCGGCACGCGACGCCGAGGCCCTGGTCGCCGGCGCCCGCCGCAAGGCCGACGCCGCGGTCGAGGCCCGCATGCGCGAGGCCGAGGCCGCTGCGCGCGACAAGATCGCCGAGGCCGAGCGCAAGGCCCGGTCGATCGCGCAGAAGGAGCTCGCGGCCGCCGAGCAGGAGGCCGAGCGCAAGCTCGCCGACGCGAAGAAGGAATCCAAGCGGCGCGCGGACGCCGAGGTGGCGGCGGCACGCAAGCAGGCCGTGGCCGACGCGGAGCGGGAGCTCGCGGCGCTGCGCAAGCGGGCCGAGCAGGAGACCGCGACCCAGGTCGCGGCGGCGCGCAAGCAGGCCGAGACAGAGGCTGCCCGTGATCTCGCCGCGGCGCGCGAGCGCGCGACCGCGGAGGCCGACAAGCAGGTCTCCGGGGCCAAGCAGCGCGCGACGGCCCTCGAGCGCCAGGCTGCGGACAAGCTCGCGGCGGCGGACCAGACCCTGGCGGCGGCCAAGCGCGAGCGGCAGTCCGCGGCATCGGCGAAGGCCGAGGCGGTGGCGCTGCGCGAGCAGGCCGAGTCGGCGTTGGCCAAGGCCCGCGCCGCGATGGACGACGCGGCGACCGAGAAGAAGGCCGCGATCGCGGCGCGCAAGGACGCCGATCGCGATCTCGTCGCGGCCAAGGCGGAGGCCTCGCGCGCCCGCAAGCGCGGCGAGATGACCGAACAGATGCAGGCCCGCGTCGACGCGGCCGAGCGCGCCCGCGACTCGGCCCTCGCGCGGCAGAAGCAGGCCGAGCAGGATCTGGCGAAGCTGAGCGGAGATCGCGAGCAGCTCGCGACCAAGCTCGCGGCCGAGCGCAAGTCCTCCGAGAAGCTCGCCCAGGCCGTGGACGATCGCGAACGCGAGCTCGTCGCCGCGCGCAAGCAGGTGGATGACGCGCGCGGCAAGCTGGCCGAGCTCGGCGGGCGCGCCACGCCCGAGGAGTTCGCCCGCGCGCAGGCCGAGACCCGAAAGGTCCAGGCGACCGCGACCGTGCTCGAGAAGCAGGTCGGTCGACTGCGCGGCGACGCCGACGAGGCCAAGGCCCGGGCGAGCGCCGCCGAGCGCAAGCTGCAGGAGCTCGAGGCCCAGGGCGCGCGACGCAAGAAGCTCGAGGCCGCCCGCGACGAGGCCGAGGCCGCACAGAAGGCGGCGAAGGCGGCGAAGGCCGAGCACCACGACGCCGACGTGCGGCTCGCCGCGCTCAACCGCGATCTCGCCGCGCGCAAGTCGGAGCTCGAGCAGCTCACGGCGGCGCGGGCCGAGCTCGAGACCCAGGGCGAGGCGCTGCGGGCCAAGAACGCCGCGGCGAAGCAGGCGCTCGCGCAGGCCGAGCAGAAGCTCACCACGCTCGAGAACAAGCTCGCCGGCGAGCGCAGCCGCCTCGGCGCGGTCGAGGACGAGATCCGTCGCGCACAGAGCCGCCTCGAGACCCGCGTCGAGCAGGTCGCCGCGCAGCGCAGCGCCCCCGCCGGGCAGCCCAAGGTGGCCCCGAAGGCGAGCGAGGACGCCGCGAAGGACGACGCGGCGCCGGCCGAGCCCACGCTCGCCGAGGCGAAGCCGCCCAAGCCGCCCAAGCCCCGCGGCGCCGCGACCAAGGTCCGCGATGTCCGCTTCGAGGACGATCGCGACGAGTCGCGGGTCATCATCGCGTTCGACGGCCCGATCTCGTACACCGGCAACACGCTCACGCCGACGATCCAGGTGCTGCAGCTCGACGGCGCGCGCATGCCCGGCGCGCTCGAGCGCAGCCTCGACGCGACCGCGTACGACGGGCCGATCAAGCTGGTGACCTCGTTCGTCGAGGGCGAGGACGCCAAGGTCGTGGTGTCGACTGCGAAGGCCTCGAAGCCGCGGCTCGAGGAGCGGCCCGGCGAGCTGGTGTGGCACTTCCCGCGCGTCGGCAAGGGCAAGCCCAGCGAGGCGGTCAGCATCGCCGGCACCAAGGTCGGCGGCTACGCGAGCGCGCCCCCGGCCGCCGCGATGGCGCCGGTTGGGGCCAGCGACGACGGCGTGGTCATGGACAGCCGTCCGACCCGCTCGCGCGGGCGCTGGCGCGGCGAGCGGATCGACATCGAGCTCCAGGACGCGCCGATCAAGGACGTGCTCCTGCTGTTCTCCGACATCGGCCGCGTCAACATCATCGCGGGTCGCAACGTCGAGGGCAGCGTCACGATGAAGCTGAACTCGGTGCCGTGGGATCAGGCGCTCGACATCATCCTGCGCTCGCTGAACCTCGGCTCCAGCCGCGACGGCAACGTCATCCGGGTCGCCACGGTCGAGGACCTCGAGAACGAGCGGCGTGCTGCCATCGAGCGCGCCGCGGCCCGCGTCCAGCAGAAGCCGCTCGAGACCAAGCTGCTGCCGGTCTCGTACGCGACCGTCGACGAGATGGTGCCCAAGGTCCAGAGCGTGCTGAGCTCGCGAGGTTCGGTCACCCCCGACACCCGCACCAACACGCTCATCATCATGGACGTGTCGGAGAACATCGCGCTGGCCGAGAGCCTGGTCCAGCAGCTCGACACCCAGACGCCGCAGGTGCTCATCGAGGCCCGCATCGTCGAGGCGCGCACGAGCTTCGCCCGCCAGCTCGGCGTGCAGTGGGGCTTCGACTTCATCGCGAGCCCGGGCACCGGCAACCCGACCGGGCTGCTGTTCCCCAACTCGGTCGGCGTCGGTGGCGGCGCGACCGGTTCGCCCGCCGATCGTCGCGGCCTGATCCTCCCCGGCGCGGCGGCGAGCCCCAACTACGCCGTCGACCTCCCGGTGCCGGTCGGCACCGGGACCGGTGGTGCGATCGGCTTCTCGTTCGGCAGCATCAGCGGCAACCTCAACACCAACCTGCGTTTGTCGGCGTCGGAGAGCACCGGCGAGATCCGCATCATCAGCGCCCCGAAGATCGTCACGCTCGACAACAGCCAGGCGCAGATCGAGCAGGGCGTGCAGATCCCGATCTCGCAGGTCAGTGCGCAAGGCGTCAACACGCGGTTCGTCCGCGCGACCTTGGGGCTCACGGTCACGCCCCACGTGACCAACGAGGGGGCCATCCTGCTGGACGTCGTCGTCGAGAAGAACGAGGCCGACTTCGTCAACACGGGCGCCCGAGGCGACCCGACGATCCTCACCAAGCAGGCGCAGAGCCGCATGCTGATCAACGACAACGACACGGCGGTCATCGGCGGCATCTACACCCGCAGCAAGGCCGTCAACTACGACAAGATCCCATGGATCGCCGACGTGCCGATCATCGGGTGGTTCTTCAAGCAGAAGTCCGAGGCGGACGTCCGCTCCGAGGTCCTGATCTTCCTGACGCCGAAGATCGTCAACCGCGCGAGCAGCATCGGCGGTTAGGACCTCGGCCATGGACATGACCAGGCCGGTGTTCCTGGTCGGCATGATGGGCAGCGGCAAGACCACGGTGGGGCTGCGCCTCGCCGCGGCCTGCGGCCGAGTGTTCTGCGACCTCGACGGGCGCATCGAGCGGCTGTACGGCCGCTCTGTCGCCGCGGTCTTCGCCGCCGACGGCGAGGCGGGCTTCCGGGCGGCCGAGCGCGACGCGCTGCGATCCCTGCTCGACGAGCCCGGCTTCGGCGCCCGCGGCTGCGTCGTCGCCACGGGCGGCGGCGTGGTGCTCGCGGCCGAGCATCGCGCGATGATGCGGGCGGTGGGCACCGTGATCCTCCTCGACGTCGGCGTCGACGCGCTCGTGCGCCGACTTGTCGACGACGCCGCGACCCGGCCGCTGCTCGCCGACGCCGACCCGCGCGCGCGCCTCGAGTCGCTGTGGTCGGCGCGGCGCGACGCGTACCGCGATGGTGCGCTCGTCGTACCGGCCGAGGACGCGCCCGACGACGTCGTCGCGCGGATCGTCGCGCACCTGCGGGGCCGGGGCGAGGCATGACCGCCATCGTCTCGATCCAGGTCCCGGTGCCGCAGGCGGGCCCGCGCGGCTACCCGGTGCGCCTCGGGTCGGGCGTCGTCGCCGAGCTCCCCTCGCACCTGCGCCGCGCCGCCCCGAGGGCCCGGCGCGTCGGCATCCTCAGCGACGAGACCGTGTTCGCGCACCACGGCGACGCCTTGCTCGCGATCGTGCGCGACGCGGGCCTCGAGCCGGTCGTCCACGTCATCCCGCCGGGCGAGGCCAGCAAGACGGCGGCGGTGCTGGGCGGCTGCCTCGACGCGTGGGTCGCAGGCGGCCTCGCCCGCAGCGACGCGGCGGTCGCGTTCGGCGGCGGCGTCGTCGGCGATCTCGGTGGCCTCGCCGCGCACCTCTACATGCGCGGCATCCCGATCGTGCAGTGCCCCACGTCGCTGCTCGCCCAGGTCGACGCGTCGACGGGGGGCAAGGTCGCGATCGATCACGGCGCCGCGAAGAACCTCATCGGCGCGTTCGAATTCCCCGCGGCGGTGCTCGTGGATCCGCGGTGGCTCGCGACCCTGCCGGCGCACGAGCTCGCCGGCGGCGCCGCCGAGATGGTGAAGCACGCGCTGTTGTTCTCCCCCGAGCACCTCGACGCGCTGCTGCGGCACGCGCCGCTGGTCGCCGACACCGAGCCCGAGGTGCTCGCGGGCCTGGTCGCGAGCTCGGTCGCGCTCAAGGCCGCGTGCGTCGCCGCCGATCCGTTCGAGCGCGCGCCGGCCGGCCGGGTGCTGCTCAACCTCGGGCACACCGTCGGCCACGCGATCGAGGCCGCGTCCGACTACGCCCTCGGGCACGGCCAGGCGGTGGCGTTGGGCCTGGTCGCGGCGGCTCGACTCTCGCGGGCGCAGGGGCTCGCCGCCCCCGCGCTCATCGGCAGGGTCACCGCGGTGCTCACGGCGCTCGGGCTACCGACCGACCTCGAGGCGTGGCTGGTCGGCCCTCGCCTCGAGCGCGTCCGCGCGGCGCTCGGCCACGACAAGAAGCGCAGCGGCGACGCGCTCACCTACATCGCGCTGCGCGATGTCGGGGCGCCGCAGGTCCTGTCGCTCGGGGTCGACGCAATTCTGACCGCGATCGCGGCGGGCGACGCGGGCTCCTAGTGCGGGCGTCGGCCGCATTCTTGCTGCGGTCGCGACCGCGGTGCTAGCCTGGAATTCGCTCGCATTCCCGTCAGGAGGGATGTCCGGGCCCGGAGAGACGATGACGAAGCCCAGCCTGACCGTGGTCACCCTGCTCGCGCTGCTCGGCACCGGCTGCGCCGAGAACGAGGAGTCGCTCATCGTGCTGAACGCCCCGGCCTGGACCGAGGACGGCTGCGTGATCACGGCCGACCCCAGCGCGGTGGGGCTCCCCTCGATCTCACCTACGCCACGCCCTACCTGATGCCGGTGATCGTCCTCAACAACACCGAGCCGCGCGACACCAGCAACGCCGGGATCGACACCAACGAGATGCAGTTGTTGAGCGTCGACGTCGAGCTGTCGATGCCCCAGGCCCCCGACGTGATCGATGCCATCCGCGACAGGGACGAGAGTCTCCTCGACTTCAACGCGCCGCTGGCCACCAACTCGCTGCCCGCCGGCGCCACCCAGGGCGTTGCGGTCGAGGTCATCCCGCAGCTGACCGCGCAGGCCCTCGCCGAGCTGATCCCCACGCAGTTCTCCCTCGACTCGCGGCTCACGATCGAGGCCACCGTCGTCTTCCACGCCAGTCGCTCCGGCAACGGCGTCGGGAAGGTGGGCGAGATCGATTCCCGCGACTTCACGTTCCCGATCCGGCTGTGCTTCGGCTGCCTGGTATGGTGCGGGGGTTGTCTGGACGGTGAGTGCCCGCTCGACGCCACCGGTTGGGCCGGAGGCATCTGCGGCAACGCGCAGGACAACGTGGTCTACCCGTCGGTCTGCGAGCCCCCGGCCGAGTGAGCCGCCGCGCGCTTGACCGCGCCGGGGCTTTCGGGTGAAGTAACGGCGGCGTTCATGCTCGGCGACCAACTCAAGAAGATCGTGGAGAACACCCCGGGGGCCGCGGGTGCGATCCTCATGGGCTTCGATGGCATCGCCGTGATGCAGTACGTCTCGGACGGCGCGGATGGGACGATCGACCTCGAGTCCACCGCGATGGAGTTCTCGTTCCGCTTCATGGAACTCCGCCGCGCCGCCGCTTCGCTCGAGATGGGCGAGGTCCAGGACGTCACCGTCCGCGGTGCACGCCAGTCCTTCGTGTGCCGTGCCCTGTCGGACGACTACTTCGTCGGGGTCCTGCTGACCGACCCGTCGTTCCTGGGCAAGGGCCGATTCCTGCTGCGGACGTCCGCGGCGGAGCTGCTGAGCGATCTCTGAATCCCTCTGGCGCTCGTTGGCGATGGGCTCCACAATACGCCCCGCAATGCCCCCGGCCACGAGCACGAGCGCAGGCGCGGGGCGACCGGCCGTGGTCGTCATCCACGGCCCCAACCTCGATCTGCTCGGCCAGCGCGAGCCCGCGATCTACGGCACGACGACGCTGCCGGAGCTCGACGCGCGACTCGTCGCCCTGGGCGATGCGCTCGGGGTCGACGTGCGTGCGCACCAGACCAACGGCGAGGGCGCGTTCATCGATCTCCTCCATGACGCCCGCGCCCGTTCCGAGGTTGCCGGCGTCATCGTCAACCCCGGCGGCTACACGCACACCAGCGTCGCGATCGCCGATGCACTCCACGCGCTCGACGTCCCCGTGGTCGAGGTGCACCTCTCCAACCTCTACGCCCGAGAGGGCTTCCGGCACGAGTCGCGCACCGCGACGGCGTGCCGGGGCGTGATCATGGGTCTCGGGCCCGACTCCTACCTCCTCGCCCTGCGTCACCTCGTGGCGTTCTCCTCCGATTCCGCACGCGCCGCGACCATGGAGCCTGCATGACCGATCCAGCGGACCCCAAGTTCCCCGACCTTCGCTACGTCCGCGAGCTCGCGAAGGTGTTCCGTCAGTACGAGCTCGACGAGCTCGAGATCGAGGCCGGTGACCAGCGCATCTTGCTGCGCCAGTCCGACCACGCGCCCGCGGCCGCGGTCGCTCCGGCGCCGCAGGTCGTGCACGTCCCGGCCGCCGCACCGGCACCGCGCGCCGCCGTCGAGGCGCCCGTGGCCGCGCCGGCCGCCGAGGTCGGCGAGTACATCACCTCGCCGTTCGTGGGGACGTTCTACCGCTCGGCCCGCCCGGACACGCCGGCGTTCGTCGACGTCGGCAAGCGCGTGGCTGCGGGCGACGCGGTGTGCATCATCGAGGCGATGAAGCTGTTCAACGAGATCGAGGCCGACTGGGCCTGCGTGGTCGAGGACGTGCTCGTCGAGAACGCCTCGCCGGTCGAGTACGGCACCAAGCTGTTCCGGGTGCGGAAGCTGTGACCATCACGCCGATTCGCAAGGTGCTGGTCGCGAACCGCGGCGAGATCGCCTTGCGTGTCATCCGTGCGTGCCGCGAGATGGGCATCCGCACCGTGGCCGTCCACTCGACGGTCGACGAGTCGGCGCTGCACGTGCGCTTCGCCGACGAGTCGGTGTGCGTCGGTCCCGGGCCCGCGACGCAGAGCTACCTGCACATCCCCAACCTCATCTCTGCCGCCGAGCTCACCGGCGCCGACGCGGTCCACCCCGGCTATGGCTTCCTGTCCGAGCGCGCCGACTTCGCCCGCGTCTGCGGCAAGTGCGGGCTGAACTTCATCGGCCCGCGCCCCGAGCACATGGCGATGATGGGCGACAAGGTCCGCGCCCGGCAGACGATGGCCGAGGCCGGCGTCCCGATCCTCCCCGGCACCGGCGTCATCGGCAGCCCCGACGAGGCCCTCGAGGCCGCGGCGCGCATCGGCCTGCCGGTCATCATCAAGGCGTCCGCCGGCGGAGGCGGCCGCGGGATGAAGATCGTCCGTGAGATGGACGTGCTCGTGCAGACCCTCGCCACCGCGCAGGCCGAGGCCCAGGCCGCGTTCGGCAACGGCGACGTCTACCTCGAGCGCTACGTCACCAGTCCGCGGCACATCGAGATCCAGGTCGTCGGCGACATGTACGGCGGCGGCATCGACCTGCTCGAGCGCGAGTGCTCGATCCAGCGGCGCCACCAGAAGATCATCGAAGAGGCCCCGTCGGCGGCGCTGTCGCCCGAGCTGCGGACCAAAATGCGCGAGGCGGCGGTCCGGGCGATCAAGGCCATCGGCTACCAGTCGGTGGGCACGCTCGAGTTCCTCCTCGACGAGGCCGCGCCCGACGGGCCCTCGTTCTACTTCATGGAGATGAACACGCGGATCCAGGTCGAGCACTGCGTGACGGAGATGATCACCGGCGTCGACCTGGTGCAGGAGCAGATCCGGCTCGCCACCGGCGAGCCGCTCGCGCACCTCGACCGCGAGCACCAGGCGCGCGGCCACGCGATCGAGTGCCGCATCAACGCCGAGGACCCGATCAACTTCTCGCCGCAGCCGGGCACGATCACCGCGCTGCACTTCCCCGGGGGCTACGGCGTGCGCATCGACAGCCACGTCTACCAGGGCTACAAGGTCACGCCGTACTACGACTCGATGATCGGCAAGATCATCGTCCACGGCAAGGACCGCCCGCAGGCGATCGCGCGCATGCGTCGGGCCCTCGACGAGACGGTGCTCGAGGGCATCCGCACCAACTTGCCGCTGCACCGCTGGCTGCTCAAGCAAGAGGCGTTCGTGACCGGGCGCTACGACACCCACTTCCTCGAGAACAACCTCGACCGCGAGGCCGTCCTCGCCGAACTCGATCCGCTGGGCTGAAGCGTCAAGGGCGGCCAGCGCACAACAGGAGACCAAGGCGGTTGGCGTTCAGCAAAGAGAAGGCGCACGAGCGAGCCGAGAAGTTCGCGGCGAAGGGGCAGCACGACAAGGCCGCCCGCGAGTACCAGACGATCGTCGAGAACGATCCGAAGGACATCCGCGCGTGGCTGATGCTCGCCGATTGCCTCGTGCGTAGCGGTGACCGCAGCGGCGCGATCGATCGCTACATGCAGGTCGCCGGCTACTACTCGGCGCAGCAGCAGCCGCAGAAGGCCCTGGCGGTGTACCGCCAGGTGGTCAACCTCGATCCGCGCCGCTTCGACGTCCACCAGCGGATCGCCCAGCTCAACCTCGATCTCGGCCGGGTCCCCGACGCGGTCGCGATCTACGAGCAGCTCGGGCAGGCGCAGCTCCAGGCGGGCGCAGTGGCCGAGGCCCTGGCGACGTTCGAGATCATCGCCAACGCGGAGCCCGCGGCGGTGCCCAAGCGCCTGCGGGTCGCCGAGCTGTACTCGCGCGAGCGCCAGGTCGACAAGGCGGTCGAGCACTTCCGCATCGCGGGCGAGCAGCTGCTGCAGACCGGCCGGCACGCCGACTTCGTGCGCGTGGCCGAGCGGCTCGTCTACCACCAGCCCGACGACGGCGAGACCATCCGCAAGCTCGCGCGCGTGTACCTCGTGCTCGGCGACGCCCGCCGAGCGCTGATGAAGCTCAACGCGCTGCTCCACGCCGACGCCCACGATCGCGTGGGCCTCGAGCTGCTCGCCGACACCTTCCTGGCGCTCGAGAAGCCCGACAAGGCGACGAGCGTGGCGATCGAGCTGGTCCGCCAGCTCGTCGCGGACGGCGACGCCGGGGCCGCCGAGGCGGTCCGCGTGGCCCGCAAGGCCCTCGCGTGGGATCCCAACAACGCCGAGCTGCGCTCCGCCGCGAACGCGGGCGCCGGTCCGCGCCCACGCCCCGAGGAGCCACGCATGCCCTCGCGCAGCGGTGGCACCCGTCCCACGCCGCAGGTCGATCCGCGGGCGTTCGGCGAGGTCGATCTCGACGGCGACGACGAGGCCGACGCCGACGGGGAGATCGACGACGTGGTCGAGGCCGACGACGTCCTCGAGCTCGACGACGCCGACGTGATCGCAGAGGTCGGCGGCGAGCCGTCGTCCCGGCACCGCACCGCCAGCACGCCGGCGGCCGTCCAGGCGCCCGCGCCGACGATGACCCAGCGCGTCCTCGCCGACGCCGAGGCCCCGGCGCCCGGGGACAGCGGCGTCGACTTCGACAAGATCCTGTTCGAGGCCCGGGTCTACGTGAAGTACCGGCTGTTCGAGCACGCGATCGAGCACGTCGCCGATCTGCTCGCCAAGCAGCCCGAGCACACCGGCGCGCTCGCGCTGCGGGCCCGCGCCCTGGGCGAGCTGGGACGCCGGGGCGAAGCCGCCGACGCCCACGTCCACGTCGCGCGCCTCGTTCTCGATCGCGACCCCCGGCTCGCGCGCGAGCACCTGGTCGCCGCCCTCGACTGCGACGCCACCCACGCCGGCGCGCTCGCGCTGCGGGCCGATCTCGACGGTGTCCCGCGGTCGGCCCCCGACGAGCTCGTCACGTCCAACTTCGACGACGGTGACAGCGGCCAGTTCGATCTCGTCGGCGCTGATGGGTCGGGGCCGATCTCGTCCGACGGCGACGACTTCACCATCGACGTCAGCGAGCCCGAGCCCGAGGCCGAGCCCACCCGCCCGATCGCCGTCGAGAACCGGTTCGGCCTCTCGGACGCGCGGCCGTTGCCCAGCCCCGACGAGCAGATCCCGACCGAGGACCTCGCCGGCGCGCTCGCGTCGGCGCGGGGCTTCGACGCGAGCACCGAGCACGCCGATCGCACCCCGCTGTTCGGCTACGCGGCGCGACCGCCCGTCGAGCCGCCCGCCCGCGCGCTCGAGCTGGCGGCGCACGCGGGCGCCGATCTGCGGCACGAGCCGGATCTCAGCACGCAGCGGTTCGCTCCGGCCGATCTGGGCCGCCCCGCGCCCGTCACCCTGGCCGAACCCACCGTCGATCTCGACATCAGCGAGCTCGACGACGCGGGCCTCGATTCCAGCGAGCTCGAACCCGTCTCCGCCGCGGAAGTCGTCGTCGCAGAAGAGCCCGTCACCGAGGAGCGCGAGGTGCCGATTCCACCCGCCAAGCCACCCACGCCGCGCCGCCCGAGCTCGTCGATCAAGCCGCAATGGGCCGACCTGCAGGACGAGCTCGCCGAGATCCGCTTCTTCCTCGACCAGGGGCTCGACGACGACGCCAAGGCGAGCCTCGCCGAGCTCGAGCGCAAGCACCCGGGGCACCCGGACGTCGCGGCGCTGCAGGCGGAGTTCGAGCGCGACACCGCGAGGCCGTCGCACGACTCGGGCGCGAAGCCGCTGGTGTCCCTGCCGACGGAGCCCGCGCCGCCGAGCGAGGACGAGGACGAGGACGCGTACCTCTCGGCGATCTTCGGCGGCGGCGCGCCCAAGGCCAAGAAGAAGGACAAGCCCGTCGAGGTGCGCGCGGCCGGGGGTGTCGATCCGGCCGACGCGGCATCGGCCTACGACCTCGGCGTCGCCTACCGCGACATGGGCCTGGTCGACGACGCCATCGCGCAGTTCGAGCTCGCGGCGCGTGACGCCGTGTGGCAGGCGCGGGCCCTGGTGATGATGGGCATGCTCCGTGTCCACCGCGGCGAGACCGATCGCGCCGTCGCCGATCTGCGCGGGGCCATCGACGCCGCGACCAACGAGGACGAGCTGTTCGAGGCGAAGTACGAGCTCGCGCTGATCTACGAGACGCTCGGCGACAACGACGCCGCGCTCGAGCAGCTGCTGACGATCTCCCCCGGATATCGCGAGCGCGACGACAAGATCGTCGCGCTCGGAGGCTGAAGTCCGATGGCCGAGACCCCGCGCCCCGGGCCGTCGACGCTCGCGGTCCACGGCGGCGAGCCGAAGATCCGCGACGACCGTGCGCTCACACAGCCCGTGGTGCTGTCGTCGACCTATCCCTTCGCCGACACGGCCGAGCTCGTCGAGTACATGGAGGGCCGCCGCGAGCGACCGCCCGAGTACGGCCGCTACGGTAATCCCACGATCGCCGCCGCCGAGGCGAAGCTCGCGGCCCTCGAGGGGGCCGAGTCCGCGGTGCTCATGGCCTCGGGCATGGCCGCGATCACGACGACGCTGTTCGCGATGCTGCGCCAGGGCGCCCACCTCGTGCTGACCGAGGACGTGTATCGCAAGACCCGCGGCTTCGCCCGCGAGACGCTGGCGCGCTTCGGCGTCGAGGTCGACGTCGTCGCGCCCGATCGCGGCGCGATCGAGGCCGCGCTGCGCCCGACGACCCGCGTCATCTTCACCGAGACCCCGACGAACCCCTACCTCCGCGTCGTCGATCTGCGGGCGGTCGCCGAGCTCGCGCGCTCGCGTCGCATCAAGACCATCGTCGACGCGACGTTCGCGACCCCGGTGAACCTGCAGGCCTTGCGCCTCGGCGTCGATCTGGTCGTCCACTCGACGACGAAGTACCTCGGCGGACACAACGACATCCTCGGCGGGGCGGTGATCGGCAAGCGGGCGGTCGTCGACGCGATCCGTGATCAGCTCGGCACGCTCGGCGGCATCGCGGATCCGATGGGCGCGTTCTTGCTGGTGCGCGGGATCAAGACGCTGGCGCTGCGAGTGGCGCGGCAGAACGCCAGCGCCCTCGAGCTCGCGACGATGCTCGAGGCCCACCCGGCGGTCGCGCGGGTCTGGTACCCGATGCTCGAGAGCCACCCCGACCACGGGATCGCCCGGCGCGATCTGGCCGGCGGCGGGGCGGTGATCTCGTTCGAGCTGCGCGGTGGGCTCGCCGCGGGCACGCGCCTGGTCGACGCAGTGACGATCCCCAAGCTCGCCCCGAGCCTCGGCGGTGTCGAGAGCCTGATCGAGCAGCCGGCCCTGATGAGCTACTACGAGCTGTCGCCGGAGGATCGCGCGGCGCTGGGCGTCCGCGAGGGCCTGGTGCGGCTGAGCGTCGGCATCGAGGACGTCGCCGACCTCCGCGCCGACCTGCAGGCCGCCCTCGACGCCCTCTAGCCCGGGTGCGGCGCGGGTTCGGCCCGGGGCGAGCAGACTCACGCCCGGCGCCGGGGGGCGTTCCCGGCGGGCGGGCGCCGGCCCGCGGAGCCGCTTGTGATGGGGCCGCCGCCCCTGCTAGAAGCCTTTTCCCTTTCGTCAGGTCGAGAGCCCAATGCAGTCGTCCATCGAGCGCATCAGCCCCGTCGAGTGTCGCGTCCAGGTCGAGATCCCGTGGACCGACATCTCGGGTCGCCTCCAAGAAAAGCTCCGCGACGTCGGTCGCCGCGCCCGCGTGCCCGGCTTCCGCCCCGGCAAGGTGCCCGGCAACGTCCTCGAGCGCATGTTCGGCAAGAGCGTCCGTCAGGAGCTCGCGCGCGACCTCGTGCAGGAGACCTTCCAGACCGCGGTGGCGCAGAACAGCGTGATCCCGCTGACGCAGCCGGTGCTCGAGTCGTCGACGCTCGAGAGCGGCTCGCCGTTCCGCTACGCGGCGCGCTTCGAGGTGCCGCCGCAGATCGAGCCCAAGGACTACGCGGGCGTCCCGGTCCGGCGGCGTCCCGCCGTCGTCGACGCCGCCAAGGTCACCGCCGAGCTCGAGCGTCGCCGCGAGCAGCTCACCGAGCTGCGCCCGCTCGCCGAGGGCGAGACCCGCGAGCTCACCGCCGAGGGCGACGTCTGGACCGTCGACGTCGAGGGCACCATCGGGGAGACCCGGGTGTCGCGCAAGGACGTGCGGGTCGACATCGGCGTCGAGAAGAGCGAGTTCGTGCCGGGCCTCGCCGCGGCGCTCGCCGATACCAAGCTCGCCGACGTCGGCAAGCTCCGGACGCTGCGCTTCGTCCCGCCCGAGGATCGCATGCGCCAGGACCTGCGCGGCCAAGAGGCCGTGCTCGGCGTCGGCCTCCGCGAGCTGCGGGTCAAGCACGTGCCGGCGCTCGACGACGACTTCGCCCGCGACACCGGCGAGGGCGAGTCGCTCGCCGAGCTCGAGGCCAAGATCACCGAGAAGATCCGGCAGGACGACGCCGACGAGGCCGAGCGCGACGCCCGTCGTCGCCTGGTCGCGACCCTGCTCGAGCGCAACCCGTTCGAGGCCGCGCCGTCGATGATCGCCCGCGAGGTCTCGGCCCAGGTCGACGCGACCAAGCGTCAGCTCTCGCAGCAGGGCATGAAGCTGGCCAACATCGGGACCACCGAGGCCGATCTCGCCCGGCGCATCCGCCCGCAGGCGCTGTTCAACGTGAAGGCGTACCTGCTGCTCGACGCCATCGGCAAGGCCGAGTCCATCGAGGTCTCGGACGAGGACTTCGAGGCCGAGCTGGTGAAGATGGCCGAGGAGGGCGGGCAGAACCTGGCCCGCATGCGGGCGCAGATGGAGAAGAGCGGCCAGCTCGTGCTCGTGCGCGCGCAGATGCGGGAGGAGCGGATCCTCGATCTGCTCATGTCGAAGGCCGAGGTCACCGAGGCCGCCGACCCCGAGCCCGAGGCGGGTGCCGAGGGCGACGACGACATCGCCTGACCGCCGCGGCCCGCGGAGGAACTCCCGCCCGCCCATCGCCTGAACGATCGGGTGGGCACCTGCCGAAACGACCGGCACGCCGCCTGCACAGCCGCGTCAGTGCCTCCGCGCACGCCGGACGCACATGTCCGCGCCGCGCTGCACACACCACGCGTCAGGACGCGGCCGCAGGCGTCACAGGTGGCCTGCAATGGTGCTGCAGCGCTTGCATCGGGCGCCGATGCCGGCACTTGCGTCGACGGGCACGGCCGTACAACATACCCATTGATGCTCCCGCCAGCCGAGCACACTCGATCCGACCACGGCGGGCGCCAACACGAGGACTTTCATGGTTGAACGCGACGGCCGCATGGGCCCCATGCTTCCCGATCTCTACTGGGGTGACCCCTCGGCGAGCATCCCGTTCGTCATCGAGCAGACGCACCGGGGCGAGCGCTCCTGGGACATCTACAGCCGCCTGCTCAAGGACCGGATCGTGTTCCTCGGGACGCCGATCAACGACCAGGTCGCGAACATCGTGATCGCGCAGCTGCTGTACCTCGAGTCCGAGGACCCCGAGAAGGACATCCGCGTCTACATCAACTCGCCCGGCGGCGTCGTCACGGCGGGGCTTGCGATCTACGACACGATGCAGCACGTGAAGGCTCCGGTGGCGACGTACTGCCTCGGTCAGGCCGCATCGATGGGCGCCGTGCTCCTGGCGGCGGGCGCGCGTGGCAAGCGGTTCGCCCTCCCCAACGCGCGCATCATGATCCACCAGCCCCACGGCGGCGCGCAGGGTCAGGCGACCGACATCGAGATCCAGGCACGCGAGGTGCTGCGGCTCAAGTCGCGGCTCAACGAGATCCTCGCGATGCACTGCGGTCGCGACATCGAAGAAATCCTGCGGGACACGGACCGCGACAAATTCATGGATGCGGACACGGCCAAGCGCTACGGCTTGGTCGACGAAGTCCTCCAGCGTCCCATTCCACCGGCGGGCGGTTGACCCGGGGCCACCCCAGGGGAAAGGCGAGCGCGAGATGAGTTCCTCGAAACGCGATACTGGGCATGGGAACCTGAGCTGCTCCTTCTGCGGCAAGAGCCAGAAGGAGGTCAAGAAGCTCATCGCTGGGCCGTCCGTCTACATCTGCGACGAGTGCATCTCGCTCTGCAACGACATCCTCGCGGAGGAGGTCCAGAAGGAGGAGCGTCAGCAGGGGCACGGTCGGGTGCCGAAGCCGAAGGAGATCCGCGCCATCTTGGACGACTACGTGGTCGGCCAGGAGATGGCGAAGAAGATCATCTCGGTCGCGGTCTACAACCACTACAAGCGCATCAACGCCAAGCGGAAGCCCGACGAGGCCGAGCTGCAGAAGAGCAACATCCTGCTCATCGGGCCCACGGGCTCGGGCAAGACGCTGCTCGCCCAGACGCTGGCGCGCATCCTCGATGTGCCCTTCGCGATCGCGGACGCCACCAGCCTCACCGAGGCCGGCTACGTCGGCGAGGACGTCGAGAACATCATCGTGAGCCTGCTGCAGAACGCCGACCACGACGTCGAGCGCGCGCAGCGGGGCATCATCTACATCGACGAGATCGACAAGATCGCCCGCAAGGGTGACAACCCGTCGATCACCCGCGATGTGTCGGGCGAGGGCGTGCAGCAGGCGCTGCTCAAGATCCTCGAGGGCACCATCGCCAGCGTCCCGCCCAAGGGCGGCCGCAAGCACCCGCAGCAGGACTTCCTGCAGGTCGATACGACCAACATCCTGTTCATCTGCGGCGGCGCCTTCGCGGGCATCGAGGACATCATCGAGCACCGCACGAGCGCGAAGAGCATGGGCTTCGGCGCCAAGGTCGAGAAGAAGAAGGAGCTGCGGCAGTGGGAGCTGCTGCAGATGATCCAGAACGAGGACCTGATGAAGTTCGGGCTCATCCCCGAATTCATCGGCCGCCTTCCGGTCATCGCTCCGCTCCAGGAGCTCGACGAGGAGGCGCTCATGCAGATCCTCACCGAGCCCAAGAACGCCCTGGTCAAGCAGTACAAGCGACTGCTCGAGATGGACGGCGTCGAGCTCAGCTTCACGGGTGACTCGCTGCGCGCGGTGGCCCGCAAGGCCAAGACCATGCGCTCCGGTGCCCGCGGTCTGCGGTCCATCCTCGAGCGCGCGATGCTCGAGGTCATGTACGACATCCCGAGCGTGGACAACGTCGTCGAGGCCGTGATCAACGAGGAGTGCATCAACGACGAGATCCGGCCGGTGCTGGTGTATCGCGGGGATGCGAAGAAAGAGGCCTCTTAGTTTCCCCCCGTCACCGGCTCGGGCGAAACGGTACGCGCTGACGCGCGGATTGCCCCCCGCAAGCGGGGGGCTTTTTCGTGGTTGATCGGCGTCCGTGTGGCTCGTGTTCGTGGTTGTTCGGGGGGTCGGGCGGTCGTGGAAAAGTTGGCGGAGGGGCGAAGATTCTCCGCGACATCGGACGGGTGGCGGCGTGTGGGGCTCGATGCACTCGTCCGTCTCCACCTGGATTGCGCTCGGTCCCCTCGCGCTCTCGATGTTCGCCTGCAAGCCTGGTGGGGTTGCGGAGGCGATTCGGGTCGAGGTGCCGGATGCCAGTCAGGCGCTCGGGGAGGCGGCGGTGTGTACCGCCGTGCCCGACGTGGCACAGCCGTTGGTGATCGATCTGTCGGCGGCGCAGCGGGCTGACCTCGAGATCGCGATGCAGTCGGGGCGCGCGGTCGTGCACTACGACTGCGACGGGCTGCGGGTGCTGACGGCGTGCGAGCTCGCCGGGGACTACCGGTTCGCCGGCGTGGGGCTCAAGGAGGAGGTCATCCAGCTGCGGTCGCAGGACGAGGTCCGCGCCAGCTTGCCGGTCTCCGGCGTGACGCTGGCGGCGGGGCTGGGGCGCGGCACGAGCCTGGATCTCGCGATCGCGATGGTCGGGCGCGGCACGGCGCTCGCCGGTGCCGCGTCGAAGGCCGAGCTGAAGGCGCAGCACGAGGGCAGCTGCGAGGGCGCGACCCACTTCGTGCGCGCGGCGTACGTCGGGGCGTTCGCGATGCAGCGCGGCAGCGGAGCCGACGTCTCGGCGGCGGCGTCGATCTTCGGCGTGTCCACCGGTGCGCAGAGCAAGAGCGACAAGCAGACCGATCTGCGCGACGGATCGCTCGAGGCGTGCCGCGCCGCGTCGCCCGACGCCGACGCACCGCCCGCGCAGTGCCGCAGCTCCATCCGCGTCGAGCTCCTGCCGCTGGGCGACGCGCCGGCCCCGGGAGGTCTCGCTGCGATCGCCAACCCGTGCCCGTCCGGCTACGCCTTCGCCGAGGGCAAGTGCACCGCGGCCGCGCAGGCCGAGGCGTTCCAGTGCGATCCCGGCGAGGAGGCCACCTGCCGCACGCAGTGCGACGCGGGCAGCCTCGGCAGCTGCTTCAACCTCGCGCACGTGCTGACCGATCAGGCGCGGCTGTGCGCGGGTGGCAGCGAGTCGTGCGTCGCGGTGGCGATGGCGACCCCGAGCCAGCCCGAGTACGCGCGCTACGCCGAGGGCGCCGACCTCTACACGCGGGCGTGCGACGGCGACATCGCGGCGGCGTGCTACCAGGTCGGGTCGTACTTCGCGGACGGGGCGTTCGGGCGCACCAAGAGCGAGGAGAAGGCCGACGCCGCCTTCGATCGCGGCTGCATCGGTGGCCACGCGTGGTCGTGCTCGAAGCTCGCCGAGCGGGTCGAGTCGCGCGACCGCGGGGCCCCGCGCGCGCTCACGCTGAACGAGCGCGCGTGCGATCTGGGCTTCAAGCCCGGCTGCTTCCGCACGATCGCGAAGTACCTGCGGGGGGAGGGCACCGCGAAGAACCCGACCGCGGCGCGTGCGATCCTCGAGCGCACGTGCGACGCCGGCGAGAGCAAGCGCTGCGCCGAGCTCGGCCTGTACATGCTCGAGGGGGTGTTCGGAGCCGCGGCACGCAAGGACACCGCGGGCGCGCTGGGCTACATCGCCAAGGGCTGCGAGCTCGACCGCGGCGACGCGTGCCGCCTCGCTGCGGTGGCGTACGCGGGGCAGTGGGGCGTGAAGCGGGACCCCGGCAAGGCGCGGGCGTTCTTCGAGCGCGGGTGTGCGGGCGAGGCCGCGGCGGGCTCGGAGTGCACGCAGCTCGCGGCGCGCCTGAAGGGGAAGTGAACGCCGTCTTGCGGGGACGCGACGGTGTCGTCGCCGCCGCCGAGCGCCGGAGGCTAGACTCCAACGATGGTCACGCGGAGCGTGGTGGCGGGGTTCCTGATCGTCGGCTGTGGGCTCGACCGGCGGGTCGAGGACCAGACGGAGGACGGCGATGCATCGGCGGCGCTCGACGACGAGGGGGCGGGCAGCGGCGACACGGGCTCCTCGCCCCAACCCGAACCCGGCGCATCCACCGGAGTCCGGCCAGGCCCGGACTCCCCGTACCCGTACTGCGAGTGGAACGGCGGCGACTACAAGCCTTACTGCCCCCCGAGCGACGGCGCGTGGGGCTACATCACCTGGTTCGTGGACGGTGACGCCGCGAGCTACTGCGACGGTGGGAACTGCAACACCTGCATCTGTACCGCGACGTGCGGCTCGGCCGAGGCCCCCGATGCTTCGCTGTGCCCGACGCCCACCTCGGGCACCGCGGTGCCCGAGTGCCTGAGCCCGCAGGCGATGTGCTTCCTGACGTGCGATGCCGGCCAGATCTGCCCCGACGGGATGCAGTGCGTGCTCGAGCCCGAGATCGCCCGCCGGGTCTGCGCGTGGGTGGTCCCGTAGCGCGCGCCGATCAGAAGCAGCCCGGTCGCGGCTGCGGATCCGCGGCCGCGTCGGTCGGCAGGATCATCCGCAGATACGCATACTCCTGGTCGCAGAACACGGACGGCCCCTCGCCGTCGAGCTCGGCGCGCTCGCCGAACGGACGGTCCGCGTCCATGAGGCGGTTGTCCGCGTCGCCTGCGTTGTGGAACTCCGGCCCATACGGATCGGCGAGGCCGAGCGAATGGCCGACCTCGTGGCTCACCGTGGAGCCGACCATGCTGCCCAGCGCCCACACGGCGCAGGCGATCTGCAGCGGGCGATCGTCGGCGCCCGCCGGGCACTCGTCGCTCGCGCCGAGCGTGGGGACGTCCTCCGCGAGGTCGGCGGCGGTGACGGGCGCGCCACCGGCGTCGGGGCGGAACGGATCGAACAGCGCGTCGAACCGAGGATCGGGCGTGAGCGGCTCCGCGAGCGCGCCGGGGTGCTCCGAGTACCCGAACAACGACTCGATGAAGACGCCGCCGAAGCCGGGGTAGCCGTCCTGCTGGGTGACCGCGTTGACGCCCCCGATGCGGTCGTACAGCCGCTGGTTCTCGGTGTCCTTGCCGGGCGTGTTGTCGTAACCGAGCAGGCCGAGGTCGTTGGGATCCGGGCCACCGATGTCGACCTCGGCATACGCGGCGAAGTCGAGCGGTGCCTCGTCGCGGACGTCGACGCCGATCGTCGCGTAGTCGCGGCGCAGCACCTCGAGCACGCGGGCGCGGACGCGGGCGTCGACCGCCCGCAGGCCGAACGCGCGCAGGCTCTCGACGTACGCCGGGGTGAAGACCACGTGGACCACCTGGCGCACCGGCGCGAGGTGGAAGGCGAAGCTCGCCGGGTCGCCGACGACCTCGCTGTCGCCCCACGCGATGCGCGGAGTCACCGTGCCCTCGAAGCGACCGGCGTCGTAGCGCACGTCGAGCAGCTGGCCGAGGGCGTCGTTCTCGCTGATGACGTAGCGGACGCGGTGGCCGTCGACGAACTCCGGGAGCAGCAGCTCGTCGACCTCGATCGGCACGCCCGACGAGTCCGACGTGAACGTGCCGACGAAGTCGAGCAGCGTGCTACCGTCGCCGCCGACGAAGCCGCCGCCGTCGATGGTGACGTACTGGCCGAGGCTGGCCTCGTCGGTGGACGCGCCGTAGACGATCGGCCGCTCGAGGTCGTAGGCGACGGTGATCGCCGGACTGTCGAGGACCTCGCCCGCGACGTGGCGGTTGCGCAGCACCACCGTGCCGTCGAAGCGGCCCGGCGCGATGCCGGCGATCTCGGGCGCGAACGCGAAGACGCCGCGCTCGCGGTCGAACGGGTCCGCGGGCACGATCGGGACCTCGGTCTCGGCGACCGGGACGCAGTCGGCCTCGCCCTCGGGCGTGAAGCAGCCCTCGAGCACCGCGAGGCTCTCGCCCTCGCCGCGCAGGAGCAGGCCGCTGCCGAAGACCGCGAGCGGCTCGTTGGGGAAGATGACGCCCGAGGTCGGCAGCGTGTCGGCGCGCGGGGCCAGGCTCGCCCGCAGGGCGAAGGCGACCGGGAGCGTCGTCGTGCGGTAGAGCTGCTCGTCGACCGCGCTGCGGACCTCGACGCGGAGCGTGCCTTCGAACTCGGAGCCGTCGCCGCCGAGGCGCGCGAACGCGTCGCCGTCGAGCGCCAGCTCGAGGGTGCGGGCGTCCACATACGTGAGGGGGAGCGACAGATCGAGGGCACCCTCGAGCGTCCCGCCCTCGACGTCTCCGACGAGGTGCAGCGCGGAGCTGCCCCACGGCGCGTCGACGAAGCTCTCGCCGTCGACGATGAGGACGGTGCCGGGGAGCAGGAGGTCCGGCGCGGCGCCGCGGAGCCCGAGGCCCGTGAGGCCCGGATCCGGCGGTCGTCCACGGGCGGGCTCGGTGCACCCCGAGAGCGGTGCGATCGCGGCGGCGACGAGGAGGGCGCGCAGAAACACGAACGGGGCTCCACCGGCGATGATGCCAGCAAAGCCCCGGTCGTCGGGAGGGCCCGGCCCGGGTTCGTGCCCGCCGCGCGCGCTACTTGAACGTGTCGACGCGGAGCGAGCCCTTGGTCGTGTACGACGACCCCTGCGCGCGGGCCTCGGCCAGGCCGCTGGTCCGCAGGACCCACATGCGCTTGATCGCCACGACCTCGTCGTTCTGTCGGGCGTGGATCTCGACCAGGTTGTTGCCCGGGGTCAGCGGGATGTCGGCCGAGAACGCCAGCTTGCCCGACGCCGCGTCGGGGCTCGCCACGTAGAACACCTTCTCGACCTCGCCGAACAGATCGCGCGACGGGTTGTACACGGTGACGAAGACGTCGCGGACCGCCTCGTCGTCGGTGATGTCGCCGCTCAGCTTCACCGACTCGGAGTCGGTCTGCGTCGGCGAGCTGTCGAGGGCGACCAACGGCGGCGAGACCCCGAAGACCACCGTGGTCTTGTCGGGCTTGGACGGGGCCGAAGCGCCGGTGTCGACGTCGCCAGCGCGGGCGAACGCGAAGCCGCCGTCGGCGAGCTCGAGCCGGAACCACCCGTCGGTCGCGCCGCTCGCCGCGAACTTCGACCCGGCCGCGGCGCGGGCGATGACCCGCGGGGTGCCGATCGGGCTGGCGTACAGATCGACCTCGCTGCGCGCGATGATCGCCCCGGACTTCTTCTCGAGCTTGGGCGAGGGGGCCCGGACGTCGAAGCGGAGGTTGTCGGTCAGCACCTCGGCCATCTTGTTGTCCGAGACGGTGACCTGCAGCAGATCCTCGGAGTCGGGCTCGCTCATGATCTCGACGTCGAGATCGACCGAGCGGATGTCGCCGGGGGCGAGCTTCTGCAGGCGCTCGCGCCCGGTGTGGAGGAAGACGGCCTCGCCCGCGAGGTTGCGCAGCGTGACCCAGGTGTCGAGCGCCGCGCTCTCGCCGGTGTTCTTCGCCCACACCCGCACGCGGACCCGCTCGCCGACCTGCGGCACGCCGTCGCCGTTGCCGTGCACGCCCTTGGCCGCCCCGTCCTCGTCGATGATCTGGTAGGCGAACGCGAACTGCGGCCGTGCGAGGCCCTGCGCAGCGATGTCGATCGACGTCTTGGATCCCGCGACGAGCTTGGCGCCGTGCTGGTCGAACAGGTGCACGTCGATGCGATCGGTGCGCGAGAGCTCCTGCTCGGAGACCGACAGCTTCATCGGGTAGCTCTTGCTGGCGCCCGGCTCGATCTTGCCGAACATCAGCTCGCGCTCGTCGAAGTAGCGGTAGTCGCTGTCGGTGATCGCCCGGACCTGGTACGCTGGCGCGTCGCCGCGGTTGGTGACGGTGACGGTGACCGTGCCCCGCTCGCCGCCCTTGATCACGTTGCCGGCCTTGTCCGAGGCGATCTGCACCTCGAGCTTGGGCGTGCCGACCGCCTTCTCGGGGCCGCGGGTCCAGTCGACGCCGCGCTTGGCGAGGCTCGCCGCGATGCGGGCCTCCTCGATCGCGGCCTCGTCGCGGACGAAGCCGTCCAGGCCGGCGAGGATCTCGGTGCGGTCGCTCGACTTGGCTGCGAGCACGAGGTCGCGGGCCATGCGGATCTCGGCGTCCTCGAGCAGCAGCTCGGTGCGCGAGTCCTTGCCGCCCTTGGTCTTGTTGCGGCCGGCCACGGGCTTGTCCTTGGCGGTCTCGGGCGGGACGTCGTCCTCCTGGCCCTCCTCGCCGACCGAGCCGCGATCGAGGAAGTACAGCGGACCGAAGGCCGTGCGCTCGTTCTGGGTCGCGTTCGACACGAGGTGCTGCGACAGGGATTCCTCGCGCAGCAGGTCGAAGCGATCGCGGCCGAAGTAGGCGATGTGCTCGCTGCCGACCCACACCGGGATGGTCTCGATGTCGGGCGCGACGCCGACCGACTGGATGGAGACGTCGCCGGGCGTCAGGTACTGGGCGATCGTCAGCTTGAGCGCGAGCTCCTTGTCGCCGGCCTTGCGCTCGTGCAGCACTTGCACCGAGCCCTTGCCGAAGGTGCGCCGGCCGACGACCACCGCGCGGCCGAGGTTGCGAAGCGCGCCTGCGACGATCTCGGAGGCGCTGGCCGAGCCCTGGTCGACGAGGACCACGAGCGGCAGGTCGGGGAAGTCGTAGCGGTTGTCGGCGTTGCTCTCCTCGCGGGGCGACGACACGCCGACGGTCGACACGATCGTGCCGGTGGACAGGAACGCGTCGGCGACCTCGACCGCGGCGGTGAGCAGGCCGCCGGGGTTGTCGCGCAGGTCGAGGACCACGCCGCTGACGCCGGCCTGCTGGAACTCGTCGAGCTTGGCCCGCAGCTCGGCGCCCGTGGTCTCGGCGAAGTTGCGCGGGATGGCGACCAGGCCGACCTTGCGCTCCTTGCCCGACGCGTCGGTGTCGACGAGGACATCGCCGATGACGCTGTCGAGCTGGATGCGCGCGCGGGTGATCTTGAGCGGCTTGGGCTTGTCGAGGCCCTCGCGCATCACGTAGACGGTCACCGTCGTGCCCGGGGCGCCGCGCATGCGCTCGATGGCGTCGTTGATGTTCATCGTGACCGTCGACTCGTTGTCGATCTGCACGACGCGATCGCCCGGCTGCATGTCGACCTTCGAGGCGGGGTTGCCCTCGATGACGCGGATGACGGTGATCGACCCGTCGCGCATGCCGACCTCGATGCCGAGGCCGCCGAAGCTGCCCTTGGTGCTCGCCTTCATGTCGGCGAAGTCCGCGGGGCGCAGGAGGTTGGTGTGGGGATCGAGGGTCGCGAGGACGCCCGCGACGATGGCGTACTCGGCCGCCTGCTGCTCGTCGTCGGAGAGCGCGACGTTGCGCGTCACGAAGCGGAAGACCTCGCGGACGTGCGGCCCGACGGCCCAGAGCGCCTCGACCTCGCCGAGGTCGAACTCCTGCTCCGCGGTGCCGACCCGCACGCGCACGCGCGAGGTGCCGACCGGCTCGATCAGCACCTCGGCGATGTCGTTCTCGAGCGCCTGCAGGCCGGCGAGCGCCATCTTCTGCGGGTCGATGCGATCGGGCTCGACGTAGTACTTGGAGATGTTCCACAGCGTCCAGTCGAGCACCCGCAGCTCGGCGGCGTCGGCCGTGGGGGAGAGGCGCGCGTGGGCCTTGGGGTTGTGGCGCTGCGACTGGGCGTGGGTGTCGCTCCACGTCGTCAGGCCGAGCGCCGTCAGCAGCGATCCCACGACCATGAGGGGGGCCGCGCGGGTGGCGAAGCGGCCGGGGGTGCGGGGCGCGGGCGCGGAGGTCATCGTTTTCCATGGTAGCCGGCGCTCGGCACCCCGGCCACCTTCGTGGGGCGGTCGATGCGAACGGCGCCCGCGGTGTGTTGTTCCTGGGAACGCGTCGTCCCAGCGCAGGACACCGGTCCAGGCCGCCTGGACGTGAAACCTCGCGGGCGCGCTCGCCGTTCACCTCGGACATGCAGGCTCGGCGTACACTCCCGCCGTCCATGGCGCGCAAGTCCGGCGGTTCGAAGCAGTCCCCGAGTGCGCCCGTGCCGGTGGAGCTCGTGCCCGCCGAGCCCGACGCGGCGGCGGTCGCGGAGCTCGCGGAGCCCACCGAGGCCGAGGCCGACGCGGATCCGGACGACGAGGCCGAGGAGGGCGACGAGGCGCTGGCCGAGCTCGATCCGGTCACGGACGACGAGCTCGACGCGATCGCGGCCCAGCTCCGCGCCGCCCCGGCGCCGGCGGGCTCCACGGCGCTGGCCCGACGCGATCCGCTGGCGGCGTACATGGGCGAGGTCCGCCGGCACCCGCTGCTCACCCGCGACGAAGAGCACGAGCTCGCGGTGCGTTGGGTCGAGCAGGGCGATCGCGAGGCCGGCCGCACGCTGGTCACGTCGAACCTGCGCCTCGTGGTGAAGATCGCCCACGAGTACCGGCGCGCCTATCAGAACCTCCTCGACCTGGTGCAGGAGGGCAACGTCGGCCTCGTGCGCGCGGTGCAGAAGTTCGACCCGTACCGCGGCGTGAAGCTGTCGACGTACTCGGGCTGGTGGATCCGCGCGTACATCCTCAAGTACATCCTCAACAACTGGCGGCTGGTGAAGATCGGCACGACCCAGAACCAGCGCAAGTTGTTCTTCAACCTCCGCAAGCAGCGCGAGGCGCTGCTGGCCGCGGGCGTCGATCCGACCCCGGAGCGCATCGCAAAGGAGCTCGACGTCTCGCCGCGCGAGGTGATGGAGATGGAGCGGCGGATGGCGGCGCCCGATGTCTCGCTCGATGCGCCGCTCGGCACCGAAGATGGCAGCGACGGCCGCACGCGCCTCGACCTCATCGAGGACCACCACGCCGATCCCGAGAACCGGGTCGACGCGGCCGAGTTCAAGGACCTGCTGCAGGAGAAGCTGCGGAAGTTCGGGGTCGACCTCACCGGTCGCGAGCTCGAGATCTTCGACGAGCGGGTGATGGCCGAGGATCCGATCACGCTGCAGGACCTGGGCGATCGCTGGGGCGTGAGCCGCGAGCGGGCCCGGCAGATCGAGAAGCGGCTGCTGACGCGCCTGCGCGAGTACCTGCAGTCCGAGCTCGGCGACGCGGTGCAGATCGCCCTCGGGCACGACTGACATGGCCGGCGTGCTGGTCATCGTCGGGACCCCGCTGGGCAACCGCGAGGATCTGTCGCCGCGGGCGAGGGCGGCGATCCTGTCGGCCGATCTGTTGCTGTGCGAGGACACGCGCTCGCCGATCCGGCTGTTCGGCGACGCGACCGGGCTGCCGCCGCGCCGCTCGTGCTTCGTCGGCAACGAGCACGTCCGCGTCGACGAGCTGCTCGCCGCGCTCGCCGAGGGCAAGCGCGTGGCCTACGTCAGCGACGCGGGCATGCCGTGCTGGAGCGACCCGGGCGAGCGGCTGGTCCACGCGGCGCTGGAGGCCGGGTACGCGGTCGACGTGGTGCCCGGGCCGACGGCGGTCGCGACGGCGGTGGCGCTGAGCGGCTTGCCGAGCAGCGAGGTGCGATTCGTCGGATTCCCGCCGCGCGGGGGCAAGCCGCGGCACGAGCTGCTCGCGTCGCTGCGCCACGAGTCGGCGACGGTGGTGTGCTACGAGGCGGGCAATCGCACGCGCGAGCTCGTCGTCGATCTCGCGGGGGCGCTCGAGGATGCGGGCACGCGGCGCATCGCGATCGCCCGCGAGATGACGAAGCTCCATCAAGAGGTGCTGCGCGGCACGGTCGCCGAGCTGGCCGCGGATCTGCCGACGTCGCTGCTCGGCGAGGTGACGATCGTGCTCGGACCGAGCGCGACGCGGGGTCAGGACGTCGAGCGTGCGGCCGCGCGGGCGGTGCTCGAGGTGATGCTCGACGCGAGCCTCAAGCCGCGAGAGCGCGCGCGTCGACTCGGCGTGCTGACGGGCGAGCCGGCGCGGGAGATCTACGCGCGGCTCGGGGCTGCGGCCGACGACGGCGAGGACTAGGCCTCGAGCTGGGGCCAGCCGTGGAGCCAGACCCCGAGTTCGGGCATTTGCGCGCCGAATTCGGCCTTCCACAGGGGGGCGTGCGTCGATATCCTACCTCGAGCTACCCGAGGAGATTGCCCGATGCGCCGCCTGATCCTGCTGACTTCGCTGTGCTCGCTCGCCTGTGGAACCGAGGGCTCGGACGACGCCGACGCCGACTGCCAGGGCGCGAAGTGTGACGACCTCGACGACGGCCAGGACGGTGAGGCCCGCATGTGCGTGGGCGTCCGCGGCAACGGTCAGCTGATCTTCGCCCACTTCGCGTCGCTCGCCCGCATCGTCGAGCACTACGGTCCGGTGTGGGGCGCGGCCGGTGGCAGCTCGGGCAGCATCACGATGTTCGTGCTCGAGAGCATGCAGATGAACCCGTCGCTCGCGACGTGCGGCGCGGCCGAGTGCACGCGGCAGGAGCAGGGCGTGCGGCTCGGGCTCTTGCTCAAGTCGATGACGGGCTACGCCGCGGTGCTCGGCGAGACGCCCGAGGCCGCCGCGATCGGACAGCTCGCGCCGCTGGCGAAGCGCTTCGCGGAGTCGGGGGTCGCGGCGCTGGCGGACACCGATCCCGCGGCGGCCCAGGCCGCGCTGCTCGATCTGCTGCAGTCCGAGGACCTCGCCGATCTGGTGAACCCCGAGCTGGTCGAGACGATCACGAGCTCGCCGGATCCCGCGTTCCACGTCCGCGACATCGCGACGGCGCTGGCGAGCCTGGGCTCGTTCGACGTCGGCTGCACGCCGGAGCAGGCGGCGGCGGGCTGCAACCCCAAGGCGATCTTCATCCGTCCGGGGCTGCTCGACTTCCCGTCGTTGATCGAGAAGATCGGGCGCATCGGGGACTTCTACGCCGGGCTCGGGCCGCAGGACGCGACGCGCTGGCAGGCGTGGCTCGACGGGTGCGCGCCGGTGGCGATGGGCGCCGCGTGGCCGCAGATCGCCGCGGCGCCCCTGGGCGACTCGACGTGCGGGGCCGAGTACACCGCGATGCTCGAGGACTACCGCGCGGCGGTCGTCGCCGGCGGCGCGCGTGCGGCCCGGCTGGACCAGCCGATCGGTGGCCAGCTCGCCGCGCTGGTGTCGACGTCGGTGCTGACGGGCGCCGCGGTCGATGCGTTCGCACAGGCGCGGGCCGACTACGGCGCGGCCGAGCCGTACACGATGGACGTCGCGTTCACGGACGTGCAGTTCGGGTACTGGGGCGCGGCGTATGACCTCGAGCGGGTCGCTGGGAATCCGCTCGGCTTCGACGACGCGAAGACGGGGAAATTCCTGTCGCTGGGCACGGCGACGTGGGGCGAGGCGCTGTCGTTCTCGCCGGCGGAGCCGGGGCTGGCGCGCGCGTTGGAGATCGACGCGACGCACGTGTCGGCGGGCGGTTGGTCGGATCTGCATCCGACGCTCGTGCTGGGGAATCTCGGCTGCGAGGAGATCGTGTACGTGACGCGGCGCGGCGACGAGTCGTCGTTCGCGACGGGCGTGGCGGAGCAGCTCGGCATGGACGCGGCAGGGAAGAGCGCGCTGTATGATCTCGATGCGGACAGCGCGTTCACGCGGTCGTTGGAGCAGGCGGACGCGGTGTGGTGCACGGATTGGAACGCCCAGAGCGCGACGGATCTGGCGGGCGTGTTCGTGGACGGGTACGGGGCGCCGATGCAGTCGGAGGATCCGTTCTTCGCGGAGGGGCAGGGGGCGTACGCGGGGGTGCAGGCGGAGCTCGGGCTGCGCGGGTGTTCCCCGGGGGCGTGAGCGGGGGCCTCACTCGTTCGCGCACGCGGCGGTCTCCGGATCCTCGGGGAGAAACGCATTCGGCGGGCAGGGGTCGAGGGGATAGGGCTGGAACGCACACGTCGTACGGATGATGTGACCGGGTGGACGCGCAGCCTCGAGGTCGCCGACGATCACGAAGCCCGCATTGACGCCGACCTGCGAGCACGCATCCGGGAGCGCGCGGACGCCGGCCCCGCCGAGGACCGTGATGCCGATGCAGGCTGGCTCGCCCGCCGGGATCACCCACGCGTCGTCGACGAGGTCGCACCGGGCGACGAGGAACGCCACGGCGCCGTCCATCGACTCCGAGACGTAGGAGCACCCAGGGTCGAGGGCGATCGTCTCGGGGACGAGATCGGTGAGGCACTGAGTCGAGCAGGATTCGGTCGCGTCGAGCGGGGATGGGATGATCGACTCACAGACTCCATCGTCGGGCTGGAACCAATGGGAGCCCTTGCATTCGTAGTAGCCGCATGCATCCAAGGCGTTGACGTAGACGCCCTCGGGGGCGTCGCAGCGTTCGCCGGCGTTCACTGGTGTCCAGGGGCCGTCGTAGAGGCAGGGGGGCGGATTGCCTGATTCTTCGCAAGCAGGGGCGACGAGGGCGAGGGCACACGCGCCGTATCGTGACCACCCCAGCCGAGCGCGACGGCCTATCCACATACGTCGCGCTCTCTGAACGCGATTCTGGCCGCGCGAGTCGTGTCCGCAACGCTCTGCGCCTTGCCCTCGTATGGACGAATTCCGTCCCGTTGCCTGAGACGTCCCTGCTTCGATGCACGAAGGTGAGCCCGCGAACGCGATGCGGTCGCGCGTCCGGCAACCCGACACTCGATCTCCCAGAGCCGCTCGCCCTGAGCGTTGGCGCCGTGGATTCCGCTCCCCGCGGCGACGATCGCATCGGGGCAGGTGTCCAGGGCGAGTCCGACCGGCAGCGGCCCGACGCCGAGTCGCACCGGCTCGTCGGCGCCGCTGACCGCGAATGTCACCGTCAGGCGTCCGAACGGCGCGGCGTCGATGCCTCCGCGGAGATCCTGCGCGATGCTGGTGACGCGGCACTGAGAGTCCAGCCCGATCTCGCAGTCGTCGTACCAGCCGTCGGGCCGGCCGAAGATCTCCGCCCCGTGCTCACCGACTTGCGTGAGCTCCGGATGCGTCGCGTAGAACGATCGCAGGCACTCGCCGTAGAGCAGCTCGATCGCGACCTCGGTCGCCCTGGCGAAGGGGTTGAACGCCTGGTCCTCGGCGCGATCGATCCGAACCACCACCGTGCCGTGTCGCTCGAGCATCTCCTTGTCCAGGTCCTCCTCGCTGGACTCCGCGCCGCAGCCCAGGACGAGGGCCGCGAGCACGGCGGCCAGGGCGAGGGGCGTCGGGACGGTCCGATGCACCTCTCCAGGGTAGACCTCTGTCGGCCCGGTTGCGCGGAGCGCCCGCTGGGACCGGCTCCCGTCGCCCGCCTGCCTCGGCGCCGCGCTATGCTGGGTCCGTGCTCGACTCCGAGACACCGAGGCGCCGCCCTCCGTTCATCCGCCGCGTGCGCATCCGGAACTACCGCAGCATCGCGGAGTGCGACCTGCGGCTGGGGTCGCTCGTCGCGCTGGTCGGGCGCAACGGATCCGGGAAGAGCAACTTCCTCGACGCACTACGCTTCGTCGTCGACGGGCTCACGACTACGCTCGATCATGCCTTCCGCGAGCGCGGGGGCCTCCAGGCGGTGCGGCGGTTCAGCACCGGCCACCCGCGTAACTTCGAGATCCTGCTCGAGGTCGACCTCGGTGGCACCACGCGCGGCACCTTCGGCTTCGAGATCGCGACGCGATCCGCGGGCGGCTTCGTGGTCAAGCAAGAGGAAGCGACGATCACGACGGATGGTCGGCGGGTCGCCCACTACCGCGTCGTCGAAGGGACCGTGACCTCCGAGGCAGACGGCGAGCACTGGCCTGTCGCGACGGCGGATCGCCTCTATCTCGTCTCCGTCTCCGGCATCCCGGTCTTCCGCCCGCTCTACGATGCGCTGGGTTCGATGGGCTTCTACAACCTGAGCCCAGAGGTGATGAAGCGGCTGCAGAACCCCGACGCGGGGGAGTTGCTCCACCGCGACGGATCCAACGTGGCCAGCGTGATCGGCCGTCTCGCCGAGGAGTCGCCAGCGACGCTCATGCGCTTGGGCGAGTACTTGCGCCTCATCGTGCCCGAGATCCATGGATTCGAGCGGGTTGCGCTCGGGCCCCAGGAGACGCTCGAGTTCCGACAGCCCGTGGCCGGTGCCAAGCACCCCTGGCGCTTCTACGCGATGAGCATGTCCGACGGTACGCTCCGCGCGCTCGGGATCCTGGTCGCAGTCATGCAGCTGGCGGACCGCAAGGTCCGCGTGCCACTCGTGGGGATCGAGGAGCCCGAGACCGCGCTTCATCCTGCAGCGGCGGCCGCGTTGGTCGACGCGTTGCGAGAGGCGACCCGCACCACGCAGGTGATCGTGACGGCGCACAGCCCCGAGCTGCTCGATGCCCTCGATCCCGCGACGGATACCCTCATCGCGGTGCAATCCGAGGCAGGCCGCACCTTGCTCGCGCAGTTCGACAAGGTCAGTCGGGATGCGATCTCGAGCCACCTGTACTCCGCCGGCGAGTTGTTGCGCATGGACCAGCTGACGCCGGATCTGGCGGACGTCGCCCGCCAGCAGCAAGGGGACCTGTTCGGGGCCGAGGCGGCGCATTGAGCGGGCGGTTGATCGTAGCGCCGATCGTGGAGGGGCACGGTGATGCCCTCGCGGTGCGCACGCTGCTGACGCGCGTCGCCGCGGAGCTGCTCGCCTTCCACCACTTGGTCGTGCTCGCCCCGGTGCGGTTGCCCCGGAACCAGGTCGAGCGGACCAGCGCGTTGCAACGAGCCGTCGCGCTCACCCGCCTCAAGCTCGCCGCCGCCTCGACGGCGATGATCGCGGCATGACGCTGCTCCTGTTCGACGCGGACGATGACTTGCCGTGTGTGCTCGCGCCGCGCCTTCTCGCGAGCGTGGCGAGGCCCGATCTCGACGTCGGCTGCGTCCTACCCAACCAGGAGTTCGAGACTTGGTTCGTCGCCGCGGCAGCCTCGCTCACCGAGTACCTCGAGCTCGAGGGCGCGCTGCCGACCGATCCAGAGGCGCAGCAGCTGAAGAAGGCGTGGATCCAGCGGCACTTCCGAGGGGCGTACAGCCCGACGGTGGACCAGCCGAAGCTGACCGCGACGATGGACCTGGTCGCGTGCCGCGCCACGAGCCCGTCGTTCGACAAGCTCTGCCGGGAGCTCGCGCGGCGGATCGACACGTTCACCGACAACGTTCCGTAGAGGCGGGGGCCGCCTGCGGGTTCCCTGCGGCTAGGACCTGCACACCCTCGCGGCCCGCGGTATGGTCCCCCTGTCATGTCCGTCGGACCCACCGCGCGTCGCGGCTTCGATCACGACAGTCATGTCGGCGTCGAGGGCAACGAGCGGCGCACGCAGGTTGTCATCGCGATCACGGTCGTCGTGATGTTCGCGGAGATCATCGTCGGGCGGCTCAGCGGGTCGTTGGCGCTCACCGCCGATGGGTGGCACATGGCGACGCATGCGGGCGCCCTGGGGATGTCGGCGGCGGCGTACTGGTTCGCGCGGACCCGGGCGAAGCACGCGGGGTTCGTGTTCGGGACGGGGAAGATCTTCGCGCTCGCGGGGTTCGCCAGCGCGATCCTGCTCGGGGTCGCGGCGCTGTGGATGGCGGTCGAGGCGGTGAGCCGGTTGTTGTCGCCGGTGCCGGTGGATTTCGGGGAGGCGTTGCCGGTGGCGGTGCTCGGGTTGGTGGTGAACATCGTGAGCGTTGGGGTGCTGCACCGGGGGGAGCACTCGCATGGGGGGCACGGGCACGGGCACGGGCACGTTCACGACCACGACCACGACCACGACCACGTCCACGTCCACGACCACGCGCCCGCTGCGACGCCGCATGGGGCGGATCACAACCTGCGGGCGGTCTACCTCCACGTCCTCGCGGACGCGCTCACGTCGGTCCTCGCCATCGCGGCGATCGTCTGTGGCCAGAGGTTCGGTTGGGTCGCCCTGGATCCGATCATGGCGATTGTCGGCGGTGCGCTCATCCTCCGCTGGTCGGTCGGCCTCGGTCGCACGGCGGCGGAGGAGCTCTTGGACGCGTCGGCGGAGCCGGAACTCGACGAACGCGTTCGCGCGGCGATCAAGGCCGTCGGCGAGCACGAGATCGTCGACTTGCACACGTGGCGCACGGGCCCGCGCCACCGCACCTGCGTCGTCACCGTCCGCAGCGCGGCGCCGGCATCCTCGGCGGCGCTGCGATCGGCGATCCTCGCGACCGGGGCGATCGACCACCTCACGGTCGAGGTGCACGTCGATCCGCCGGCAGCGGGCTAGCCCGTCACAACCCCAGCTCCGCGCGGTACTGCCGGCAGCGGTTGTCCCCCGCCGTCACGCGTCGGCATCCCGCCGGCCGCAGCGCGTAGATCGAGCACCGCACGCTGCGGCCCAGCGCGCCGTGCAGGGCGATGCACCGCCCGTCGTCCACCAGCCGCAGGTGTACCGCGCCGTCGGCCCCCACCTTCAGCAGCACGGCGTGCTGCTTCTTCTTCAGCAGCGGCTCGCCGTCGGCGACCTCGACCCAGTCGAACACGCCCTCGGCCCGGTTCTCGTCGGGGTTGCGGCAGCAGGCGCCGCAGCGCTGGCAGTCGAAGGTCTCGGCCGTGACCGGCCGCGGCGTGCCCCGGGCCACGGCGTCAGAAGGTCAGCATGAAGCGCGCGTAGCCGTAGAGGTCGACCACGTCGTCGATGACGAAACGGCGGCCGACGTTGTCGACGACGTCGCGGCGCAACGGGTTGACCTCGGACGTGCCGGCCTCGACGCGATCGTCGTCGGCGCCGCCCTTGGCGCTGCCACGGTTGGTGAAGGTCAGGAAGTGCCGGGTGTCGGTCTGGACGTTCACGCCCAACGCGAGCCGGGCGTAGGGCCCGAGCGTCAGGTTGAGGCCGCCGTTGAAACCGAACGTGCCGTAGTCCTGCAGATCGGTGATGCCGTTGAACGCCGCGCACGACGTGCCGCCCGCCTGCACGTAGCTCGGGTCACCCGGGTTGGTGCGCGACTCGGCGATCGCGGCCGCCGCGTTGCACTGGCTGGCCTGGGTCGGGTCGTTCGCGCCGACCATCGCCGGGCTGTCGGCGAGCAGCTCCCAGATCTCGCTGTAGCCGCGGCCGCCGTAGTGCAGCACCGCGCTGCCCTCGAGGAGGATCGCGACCTTCAGCTGCTTGGCCTTGCGCTCCCACGGCACGACCTCGGTGCCGAAGGTCATGCCCGCGGTCGACTGCGGCTGCTTCTCGCTCTGCGCGCCGAAGCGGGAGAAGTCCTGGAACTGGCTGTTGCCGCCGCGGATCGACTGCCGCCAGAACGCGGTGAAGTACGGGTCGAGGAAGCGGTGGCGGCGGCTCAGCGCGGTCCACAGGCCGACCTCGTGGATGCGGCGACCGACGCGGTGGTTGCCCGCCGGATCGTTCTCTTGGATGTCCCGCGTGAACGTCATCGGTCGGCCGACGCCGAAGCGGCCCTCGGCCCCGATGATCCAGTTGGGCATGTGCGCCCGCTTGTTCTGGTTCAGGATCCCGTACTTGAGGCCGACCCAGAACTGGTCGATGCCGCGGCGCGTGGGCCCCTGGAAGATGAGCTCGGTGCCGGGGCCGGTGAACTGGTCGAACGGCGCGCCGTTGGTCGACGCGTCGAAGCCGTCGCGCGGGATGATGCCGTCGCGGACCGCCGTGCTGTTGTTCTTGTTGACGCAGGTCGCCTCGGGCTCGGGCGGCACCTGGTCGCCGTAGACGCAGTCGTCGGCGCGCTGGTCGAACTCGTAGCTGCGCTGGTCCGAGAGGATCACCGGCAGCGCCATGTACACCGACAGGTCGTGCCACAGCCCGATCTCGATCGACGGCGTCAGCAGGTGCCGCTTCTGCCGGTAGATGAGGTCCTTGACCAGGCGGTTCTCGTCGTCGCCGACCGCGCCGCTGTTCCACTCGCGCAGGATGGCCGCGCTCTTGTAGTTGAACGAGTAGGCCAGCCCGAGGTGGATGTCGAAGCGGTTCTCCTCCTCGAAGGAGCTCGCGACGCGGGTCACCTCGGCGGCCGAGGCCGGGGTGGCGCCGCTGACCGCAGCGACGGGAGCACCCACGAGAACGAGTAGACGACCGAGTGCGCGCATGGGTCTGGAGGGCACGATACCCGCGCCGGTGGCGAAGCGTCAAATCGGCGCGGCACGGTCCGCGGGCCCCTTGGGGCCTCAACGGGTCGGGCCGTCGTCGGCCACCATGCGCAAGCCGAGCTCCTTCATCTTCGATTGCAGGCTGCGGCGGCTGATTCCGAGCAATCGGGCGGAGCGGGTGACGTTGTACTGCGTCTGCTGCAGCGCCTCGCGGATGAGCGCCTCTTCGACCATCCGCGAGCCCGCGCGCACGGCCTCCTTGAGGTCGAAGCCGAGGCTCGCCAGCGGCAGGCGCAGCAGCTTGTCATCGCCCGCCGCGGTCGCCTCGGCGTGGGTCGCCGCGTCGGTGTGCGCAACGGCCTGGCCCACCGCGTCGGCGGTGTCGGGGCCGTGATCGTGGAAGCTGTCCGGCAGCGCCTCGCTCTCGATGATCGGCCCCGAGGCGAACAGGACCATGCGCTCGACGAGGTTCTCGAGCTCGCGGATGTTGCCCGGCCAGGGGTAGCGGGCGAGGGCCGCCAGCGCGTCGTCGGAGAAGCCCTTCACCTGCTTGCCCAGCCGCTCGTTGCAGCGGCGGACGAAGTGGGTGATGAGCGCGGGCAGGTCGTCGAGCCGATCGCGCAGCGGCGGCAAATGGATCGGCACGACGTTCAGCCGATAGAACAGATCCTCGCGGAACGTCCGGGCCTTGACCTCGGACTCGATGTCGCGGTTCGACGCCGCGATGATGCGGACGTCGACGTGCAGGGTCTTGATCCCGCCCACGCGCTCGAACTCCGACTCCTGGATCGCGCGCAGCAGCTTGACCTGGATCTCCTGCGGGATCTCGGTGACCTCGTCGAGGAACAGCGTGCCGCCGTCGGCGAGCTCGAAGCGCCCCGCGCGACCACTGACGGCGCCGGTGAACGCCCCGCGCTCGTGGCCGAACAGCTCGCTCTCGGTGAGGCCCGCGGGGATCGCCGCGCAGTTGACCCGGATGAAGGGGCCGGCGCGCCGCGGCGATCCGAGGTGCAGCGCGCGGGCGACGAGCTCCTTGCCGGTGCCGCTCTCGCCGGTGATGAGCACCGTCGACGGGCTCGCGGCCGCGGTGCGGATGATCTCCTGCACGGTGTGCAGCGCGGCCGAGTCGCCGACCATGCCGCCGGTCGCGGGCTCGACCTCGACGCGGCGCTCGTCGTCGCGGCGCTCGGCGGTGCCGGGGCCCACCGACGAGCCGGCGCGGGCCCGCGTCGCGACCGCGCGCAGCAGCACGGTGCGGATCTGGTCGCGGTCGAACGGCTTCTCGAGGTAGTCGAACGCGCCGAGCTTCACCGCCTCGACGGCGGAATCCACCGTGCCGTGGGCGGTGAGCAGCACGACGGGCAGCTCGGGATCCTCCCGCACCAAGGCGCGCAGCAGGCCGATGCCGTCGAGCTCCGGCATCCGCAGATCGGAGATCACCGCGTCGAACGTGCCCGACGGTGACGCCCGCACGCGCGCGAGCGCAGCGGCGCCGTCGGCCTCGGCGTGGACCTCGAAGCCCTCCTGTTGCAGCAGGGCGCCGAGCACCTTGCGGAGGTTCGGTTCGTCGTCGACGAGGAGGATGCGGGCACGGTGCGCGGTCACGTGGGGCGAGCCTCGGGTGCGGGCAGGGCGGCCGGGGCCGCGGGGGTTTCACCGGAGACCGCGGCGCCATCGGGCAGGGCCGCGGGGGCGTCGCCCGCCACGGGCGACTGCACCGGCAACAATACGGTGAAACGCGCCCCGCCGTCGGCGTTGTTGGCCACCTCGATCACGCCCTGGTGGTTCTCGACGATGCGCTGGCTGATCGGCAGTCCGAGGCCCGTGCCACCGCTCTTGGTGGTGTGGAAAGGCACGAAGAGATTGGTCATCGTGCGCGCCGACAGACCGGGGCCGTTGTCGCGGACGTCGATCGCGACGGCGTCGGCCCGGAGCAGGCCGCGGCGCCGGACCGACAGCACGATCTCCACGCTGGGGAGGGGATCGGTCATGCCGGCGGTGGCGTCGAGGGCGTTGAGCACGAGGTTGTGCAGCACCTGGCGCAGGGCGTCCTCGTCGCCGCGGATCCGCGGCACGACCCCGCGCTCGCGGACGGTGACGCGCTCGCGCACCGCCTCGGGGACCAGCCGCACCGTGGCCGCGACCACGTCGCGCGGATCGACCACCGCGTGCTCGCCCTTGAACGGCCGCGAGTAGGTGAGGAACTGGCTGACCACGCGGTTGAGCCGGTCGACCTCCTCGACGATCACGTCGAGGAACTCGCGGGCCTGCGGCCCCGGCTTGTCGTCCATCGACTCCATCACCTGCACCGCGCCCTTGATGGCGCCGAGCGGGTTGCGGATCTCGTGGGCGAGGCCCGCGGCCATCTCGCCCAGGGCGGCGAGGCGGTCGCGCTCCTTGCGGAACTCGTACACCGCGGAGTTGGCGATGGTGGTCGCGGCCTGGGCGACGACGCCGTCGAACAGCTCGATCTCCTCGCGGGAGAACGGCTCGAGCAGGCGCTCGTCGTCGACGAACAGCGCGCCGAGCAGCTCGGGGTCGCCGCGATCCTCGTCGCGGCCGAGGCGGCCGACGATGGGCAGCGCGAGGCTGGCCTTCAGCGCGCCCAAGGTCTCGAGCATCTCGTCGAGCTCGACCTCGGCCTCGGGTCGGGCCCGCTGGCGCTCGCGCTGCAGCACGTCGCGCAGCTGCGTGCCGTGACGGAGCATCCGATCGAGCAGCGGGCGTCGGGTCGCCAGATCGAGCCGGGCCAGCGGGATCGGCCCCAGGTGTCGCGCCAGGGCCAGCGCCGCGCCCTGCCGATCGATGAGGTAGAGGCTCGCCTGCGTCACGCGCCCCGACGCCTGCAGCTCCTCGATCACCAGCTTGGCCATCTCGTCGGGGTCGATGACATTGAGCAGCTTGAGCCGCAGCTGCACGAGGATGCTGCGCAGCACGCTGCGATCGCGGAACAACCACCCCTCGAGGCGCGACTCGATCTCGGTGCGCACCGGCTCGAGCAGCACGAGCACGGCGAACGAGGCGACCGCGGCGTTGAACACGAACAGCGAGCGGTTGCCGGCGTCGCGCGCGGGGATCCACAGCAGCAGCAGCGCGTAGAGGCTGGTGACGACGATGACGAGCACGCTGAGGCTGATGATCCGCAGCGCGACCTCCGGCAGATCGAGCAGGCGCTCGCGGACCAGGGTCTGGGCGACGAAGTACAGGTAGACGGCGGTGACGATCGGGCCGACCGCCGGGACCCACGGCGAGCTGAGCACCAGGGTCGCGAGGCTGGCGTAGAACAGGTAGCGCAGCCGCGGCGCCGCCGACGTGCCCTCGGCCGCCCGCGCGGCCCGCCACACGCGGGTGGTCGCGAGCAGCAGGCCGACGATCACGTACGCGCCGAGCAGCGCCTGCACGACGCTCCACTGCGGCAGCTCGCTCAAGCTCGGCAGGAACAGCACGACCGTCTGCGCGGCGACCAGCACCGTGCCGAGGCGCCGCTGCCAGCCGCCGTAGCGGTTGACGCCCACCGCGGGCACGAAGCTCGACAGGCTGCGCTCGGCGGTCCACGGCAGCAGCAGGCTGATGGTCTGGGCGAACCATCCGAACTGCGAGAGCCCCGAGAACCCGTAGAAGAACCGGCCGAGGTGGAAGAGGCCCAGGTTGAAGCAGAAGACCGTGAAGAGCACGAAGTTGTCGCGCTTGCGGTCGCGCAGCAGGACCGACGTGCCGATCGCGAACGCCACCGTCGCCGCAAGCAGCGAGCTCAGGCTCTCGCTCAACGACGTCGTCGGCACGGCGGGCAGTGTAGCGCCGCGCCGCCCGCGGGGCTCGCCGCGGGGCGCCGTGGGGCCCGAGGCCTGGCCGTCGCCCCCCGTTGGGGCCGCCGCTGGCGCCCGCCGGCGGGACTGTGGCATGCTGTCGCCGCAATGGCCGGGCAGCAACTCATCGACAACGAGAAGCGCGCGCAGCAGAAGGCGCGTGCGATTGCGTCGGACATCTACCTGTACAACAAGCAGCGCATCGAAGAGGCCCTCCTCGCGGACACCTTCTTCGACGACCCCGAGCTGTCGGATCTGATCACCGAGGGGCGCGACCTGTTCCGCGCCGCGGTGACCCCCGAGCTGTTCAAGCGGAACTTCTACGATCGGGCGATCGTCGACCGCGTGGTCAAGCCGATGGCCGCGCTCAAGTCGCCGATCTGGTAGTGGCCGCGTCGCCCGACGGGGCCTGGTCCGTGGTGCTCGACCCCGACGGGGGCCGGGCCGATCTTGCGGTGCTGGCGGCGCTGCAGCGCGTCGGAGTGGCGGTCACACGGTCTGCCCTCGCGAAGGCCTTCGCCGCCGGGCAGGTGCGCACCGGAGGCGTGCCGCTGCGGCCCGCGGCGCTGGTGCAGCGGCCGCTGGTCGTCGAGGTCGCGCTGGTGCCCGTGGCCCCGCTGCGCGCCGAGCCCGAGCACATCGCGCTGGTGATCGTGCACGAGGACGCGGACCTCATCGTCATCGACAAGCCCGCGGGCATGCCGGTGCACGCGGGTCCCGGGCACGATCGCGGCACCCTCGTGAATGCGGTACTCGGTCACCTCGGCGTCGGCGCGGACGCGCTGCCGGTGCTCGCGGGGAACGACGCGACGCGGCCCGGCATCGTGCACCGGCTCGACAAGGACACGAGCGGACTCTTGGTCGTGGCCAAGCACGCCGCCGCGCAGGAGCACCTCGCGGCCCAGTTCCGCACCCACACGATCGAGCGGGCGTACCTCGGCATCGTCCACGGCGTGCCGAGCTGGGAGGCGATGCACGTCGAGACCGGGCACGGCCGCGATCCGGCCGATCGTCGGCGCTTCTCGGGCGACGTGGGCGGGCGCCGGGCGATCACCGACGCGGCGGTGCAGACGCGGCTGTACGGCGCGGCGGTGGTCCGCTTCACGCTGCACACCGGGCGCACCCACCAGATCCGCATGCACGCGCGTCGGCTCGGGCACCCGATCCTCGGCGACACCCTGTATGGCCACGTGCCCGCCGATCCGCGGGTCCGCGCCGCCGTGGCGGACCTGCCCCGGCACGCCCTGCACGCCGCGCTGCTCGGCTTCGTGCACCCCGACGGGCGGCGCCTGGCGTGGACCAGCCCGCTGCCCGACGAGCTCGCCGCGATCGTCGATGCCCTCGCCCCGTGAGCCCGCCGCCGCTCCGCTACACTGGCGCGCGATGCTGCTGCGGGATCCGAAGCTGTCCGCGATCGAGGGGCTCGTGCACGGGTTCACCGATCGCGACGGGGGCGTGAGCGTTGGCCGCTACGCGACGCTCAACATGGCGAGCAAGTGGGGCGACGACCTCGAGGCGGTGGCCGAGAACCGCCGGCGCGTCGCCGCGGCCGCGGGCTACGATCCCTCCGCGCTGCGCACCGCGAGGCAGGTCCACGGCGTGGACGTCGTCCACGTCGACGCGCTCGAGCCCGACACCACCGCGGACGCGCTGTGGTGCCGCCGCGAGGATGGCGTCGTGGTCGGGGTGCTGACGGCGGACTGCGTGCCGGTGTTGCTCGCCGATCGAGGCGGGCGCGTGGCAGCGGCGATCCACAGCGGCTGGCGCGGCACGGCGGCCGACATCGTCGGGCAGACGGTCGCGGCCCTGCGACGCGCGGGCGTCGAGGCGCGCGAGCTCGTGGCGTCGATCGGGCCCTGCATCGAGCTCGACGCGTTCGAGGTCGGACCGGAGGTCGCGGCGGCGTTCGACCCGGCGTTCGTGCGCGAGCAGGACCCGCGGCCGCACGTCGACCTCGTCGCCGCCGTACGCCACCAGCTGCTCGCCGCGGGCCTCGACGCCGACGCCATCGGGCGGGTCGGCGGATGCACGCACGCGCAGCCGGATCGGTTCTTCTCGTTTCGCCGCGACGGCGCGGGCATCGGTCAGATGCTCGCGCTCGTGGGCTTCGGCGCCGAATAGGCGCCCCACCGTCGTGCTACTTCGCCGGGGCGGCGCCGCCCTGGCCGAAGCCCTTCTCGATGTGGTTCGCCTCGGGCTTCGGCGTGATCGCGCCGATGATCGACATGACGGTCAGGTAGCCGAACAGGCCCGCGAACCCCGAGATCATCAGGAGCTGCATCAGCCCGCCGATGGTGGCGACGGGGGGCTTGGAGGCCTGGACTTCCCACTTGTTGTCGGCGATCTCTGCGGTGGACATCGGGATTCTCCTGGTTCGCGCGGACGCGGCGGTGGGGACAGCGGCAAGGCCGGCGAGGTTCCCAAGCTAGCACGGCCGTCGCTGGGGCCACAAGCCGGGCCCGGGCGACGCGGGGGCGCGCCAGGCGGCGGGAACCGCCCCCTCGCGCGGGCTCTCTTTCAGGGCGTGTCGATGCCGTAGGCCGGGAGGATCTCGCCGGTCAGGGCCTGCAGCTGGGCGAGGGCCTTCAGGTAGCTGATTTGCGCCGCGAGCGCTTGCGACTGGGCCTTGTCGAGCTCGTCGAGGCGCAGGAGCACGTCGTAGTTCGTCGAGCGGCCCACGTCGAAGCGGGCCTGCTCGGCGGCGAGGTTCTCCTTGGCGAGCTCGACCGAGATCTCCGAGACGTCCATCACCTTGCCGGCGGTGCGCAGGCCGTTGGCCGAGCGGATGACGCCGGCGGCGACGGTCTGCTTGGTCTTCTCGAGCTGGGTCTCGGTCTTTCGGATCGCCAGCTTGCTCGCCTCGTGGCGGCCGCGCGCGGTGCGGTTGCGGACGTCCCACGTCAGCGACAGCGAGCCGGTCACGCTCCAGTCGGCGAGCAGGCCGTTGCTGGCGACGTCGGTGTTGAAGAAGTTCTTGAACGCCTGACCCCAGTTGCCCTCGGCCCCGGGATCGCCGGTGCTGCCGTCCGACGTCGTGTCGGTGCTGCGGCCGGTGGGCTGGAACGTGCCGCTGAAGTCGAGCTGCGGCAGCCGGGCGTTCGCCGCGACGAGTTCGTCGATGCGGCCACTGGCGATGGACAGCTCGAGCTGGCGCACCTGCGGGTTCTGGGCGAGGGCGCGGTCGAGCTCGTCCGAGACGTTGATCGCCCGCGGGCGCACGATCGGATCGGTCGCCGGCACCACGCCGAGGGTGTCCTTGCCGTCGAAGTGCTCGCCCATCAGCGTGCGCAGGGTGACGCTCCGGTCGAGCAGGGTGTTCTCGGCGTTGATGACGTCGCTCTCGCGGGCCGCGAGCGCCTGCTCGACCGCCTTGGCGTCGACCGGCGACGAGCGCCCCGCCGCGACGAGGGCCTTGGTGCGCTCGAGCTGCTTGCCGGCCAGGCCGACGCTGTTGCGCTTGTTCTGCAGATCCCGGTGGGCGGCCAGGACGTCCCAGTAGGCCGACACGAGGTCGCGGATGAGGTTCTGCGCGGTGACGACCCGCGTGGCCTCGGCCTGGCTCACCGCGATCTTGGCCTTGTTGATCTCGGCCCGACCGACCTTCAGTCCGGCGCCTTTGAGCAACGGGTGGGTGAGGGTCAAGGTCGGCGAGATGCGGTAGGTCGACAGCGTGGTCGAGCCCGCGTTCGCGTTGAGGAAGTTCGCCGCCTGGTCCTGCTGGCCGCGGGAGATGTCGAGGCGCAGCGAGATGTTGCCGCCGGTCTCGAGCCGCCGCGAGAACCCGGCCCATGCGCCGAGCGATCGCGCGCCGGTGGCGATGGTGAACTGCGAGCCGCGTTGCGGTGTCTTCGACGCGCTGCCCGTGATGCCGGCGGTGAGCAGGAGATCGTAGGCGCCCTGCGCCGCGAGGACGTTCGCCTCGCTGATGTCGGTGTCGATCGCGTTGCTCCGCAGATCGATGTTGTCCCGCACCGCGAACTCGAGGACCTGCGACAGCTCGAGGGTGTCGCTCGGGAAGGGCGGGACGTAGTCCGCAGGCAGGCGCGCGTCGATGCCCGCGCCGACGTCCGCGGGGGCGACCGTCGTCTCCGGCGGGACCGGGGCCGGGGCCGGGGCGGGTTCGGGTTCGGGGGCGAGCGCGATCGCGAGGGTCGTGAGAAGCAGCACGGGAAGCCTGGGGGTGCGGCGTGGTGCGGACCGCCTGGAAGGCGAGTACCGCTCTAGGCGCCGACGGGTCAAGCCGGGGCGCACTCCTAGACGGTGTTTGCGGCCTGGAGGTTTCGTGCACGGCGGCCGCGACGGCGGTGCGGCCGGGCGGCCGGAGGGCCCGCGTTCGATGTAAGGTCGCACCCGGGCCCGCGTTTTGCCGCGCGAGGAGACCCCCCTGCGGTGCAAGCCGCGACGCCGTCGGCCCAGGTGCCGGCCATCTCTAGGACCGCCGACCCGGGACACCCGTCCCCCGGCGCCTCCACGGGGTGCACCCGGCGCCAGAGCAGCGGCACGGACCCGACGGCCCACGCGACGCAGGTGAACATCCAACCCGATGCCGATGAGTCCATCGAACGAGCCCTGGTCGATCGCGCCCAGGCCGGCGATGCCGCCGCGATGCGGGAGCTGTACGAGCGTTACGCCACGGCAGTCCACCGCTTCGCGATCGTCCCGCTCGTGCACGACCGCACCTTGGCCGAGGACCTCCTCGCCGACACGTTCGTGCGCGCGATGGAGCACATCGGCCGGTTCCGCTGGCAGGGCAAGGGCGTGTTGCCCTGGCTCATCCGCATCGCCAAGAACCTCGCCCTCGATCATCTGCGAAAATCGGGGCGGTTCACCGGGTGGCCCGATGGCTTCGAGCAGTTCATCGCCGACGACGACGGCACGACCGGCGAGAGCGCGACGGCTCAGCGCCAGGTCACCTCGCTGCTGCGCACGCGCATCGACGCGTGCCTCGAAGAGATCAACCCCCGCTACGGGAAGGTCTTGCGCCTCCGGTTGGTCGAGGGCGTGTCCCGCGATGTCGCCGCCCACGAGATGGACGTCTCGGTCGGCACGCTCGACGTGCTGCTCTTCCGCGCCTGCAAGGCGTTTCGCAAGCTCTACACCGATCGCTATGGCGAGAGCCCTCGCCTCGAATTCGGAGATCCATGACGACTGAACACACCGGGACTCCACGCCCGTCGGACGCCGAACTCGCGCGCATCGCCGCGGAGCTGCGTGCGCTCGGCGAGCCGGAGTTCGACGCGGAACTCGAGGCCACGCCCGTGGCCTCCCTCGTGCGCGAGCTCGCGGTGCCGACCGCGTTCGCGCTGGCCTTCGGGCCCACCGATTCGGCCCTCCCTGCGGGGGCGGCCGACCCTGCCGGAGCAGGCGGCCTCTTGGACGTCGCGCCGCTGACCGAGCTCGATCGGGCCCGCGTGTGGCGCAAGATCGTCGCTCGCCGCAGCGGCGGAGCGGCGCAGCACCATGGCCCGCGCGCGCCGTCGTGGCGCGCGACGTGGGTCGCCGTGGCGACGGCGGCCGGCCTCGCCCTGGTGCCGGTGCTCTCGACGCCCGATCGGGCGGCGACGCCGGCCGGCCGCGCCGCGGCCGAGGCGCTGGGCAGCCAGGCCCGCGCCGCGCTCGAGGGCGTGCCGGGCGAGCAGGACGGCGGCCGTGCGGCCGAGCTCGCCGCGCAGTACTCGGCTCGACTCTCGTCGTCGGGCTCGGAGGCCCCGCGATGAGGAGCCCGCGCAACTTCGTCCTGGGCACCGTCATGGCGGCGATGCTCGCTTCGCTCGGCGCCTGCGATCCCGAGGGCGACCGCGAGCTCGGCGCGTCGCCCGACGCACGGATCTCGATCCACGCGGTCCAGCCCGGTGCGCCGACGCGCGAGGGCCTGGCGTACATCGAGGCGGTCGCGCGCGTGCACGCCGAGGCCGACGGCACGACGGACGTCGATGCGCAGGGCGCCGCGCTGCGACGCGGCCTCGCGCTGCCGGTCCCCGCGGGCCTCGCCGAGGCCGAGGTGTTGCGGCTGGAGTTGGCGACCCGCTTGGGCGAGACTCTCGCCTCGCGCCCCGAAGGCGTCGCCGTGGCCCTCGATCTCCTCGAACCGATGTTGGATCCCGAGCGCTCGCTCCCGTTGGACCGCGCGAGCGCCCGGGCGCTCGTGACGCTCGGCGACCTCGCGGTCGAGGCCGGCGACGATGCGCTCGCGGTGGGCAGCTACTCCCGCGCGATCCGAGTGATGTCTTCTCTGCGCAAGGAGCTCGAGCGATGAGCACGACGCGACCAACGACGGGCACGAGGCTCGCGCGCGCGCTCGTCTGCGCGCTGCTCACAGCGGGGTGCGGGCCACAGACGGGCGGCGGCACGGTGACCCCGGGCACGAGCGGCTCCGGCGGCTCGGATCCCGATCCCCAGGGCGTGACCGAGGGCGAGGGCATGGGCGAGCTCCGCAAGCGTCTCGGCGATCTCGTCGATCGCGAGCGCGGGCTGCGGCCATCCGCGACCTCCGACGCGGGCAAGTGCGAGGAGCTCTGCGAGCTGGCGACGAGCATCTGCAGCGTGCAGGAGAAGCTCTGCGAGCTCGCCGACGACCACCCCGACGACGACGCCTACCAGGGCCTGTGTCGAGAGGCGCGCAACGAGTGCCGCGAGGCCCAGGAGTCCTGCGTGCGCTGCGTCGAGACCAACCAGAACCAGAGCCTGCCGCCGCAGTGACGTGGGCCCCGCGAAGGGGCCACGCCAGACGACTTCAGTGCCCCGACAGCACCGCTGCCGGCTCCATCCGGGCCGCGCGGCGGGCCGGCAGGAACGCGCCGAAGATGCAGAAGCTGACGGCGAACCCCAGCGCGGCGGCGACGAGCCACCACGGGAAGATGAAGTACGTCGTCGGCTTGTACGGGAAGTCGGGGACGTAGGTCGCCGAGACCCAGTCGAACCCGAAGCTGGCCGCGAACGCCAGGCCGACGCCGAGCAGCCCGCCGAACATGCCGAGCGTGGCCGCCTCGCCCATGATGATGCGGGTGATGTCGCCGCGCGTGGCCCCGATGGCCCGCATGATCCCGATCTCGTGCTGGCGCTCGTACACCAGCATGAAGAACACGTGCATGATGTTGACCGCCGCGATGCCGACGATCACCGCGCTGACGAGCGCGAAGATCAGCGTGAAGATCGCGATGAGGAGCGCGGCCTGCTCGGCGCCGGTGTCGGCCACCTCGAGGTTGAGGTCGGCGACGCCCTTGGCGACCGCGGCGACGTCGTCCTTCTCGGGGACCATCACGATCACCGAGTGGTAGCGCTGGGCGTCCTCGGGCTGGCCGAAGTCGACGTTGAGCCGGCGCACGTAGCCGACCGGGATCGTCAGGCCGAGCGCGATCGCCTTGCGGGAGAACCCGACCAGCATGGCGCGCTCGCGGACGAGGTGATCCTTGTTGGAGGCGCCGACCATGGACGAGCCGATGACGAGCTCGAAGGTGAAGCCGACCACGGACTCGGGCACGAGCTTGGGGAAGCCGTGGGCGCGGCGCAGCGCGCCGTTGTACAGCTCGACGACGTGGTCGGAGGCGAGCACCGGCACGTAGTGGCGGCACACCGTGGGCGTGCCCTTGGGCGGCTTGCCGTAGTCGTCGTCGCGGTTCTTCCGCGACAGTCGGGTGCCCGCCGGCACGCCGCAGTACATGTTCTTGCCGCACTCGGCGTCCTCGGTGCACGCGGTCGCCGGGCCCGGCTCGGCGTCGAAATCGCGGAACTCGTAGCCGGGGGCGACGTCGTCGGGGACCAGCGCGGGATCGAGGCCGTCGGCGACGATCTCCGAGCGGAGGTCCGCGCCGATCAGCGCCTCGCCGCCCATCGCGATCGACGGCACGGTGAGCCGCATCTTCGGGTAGACGGTCTGGACCCCGGGGATGGCCTCGATCTCGCGGACGCGGGCGTCGTCGATGATGTCGGCGCCCAGCGTGCTCGTGCCGAGCGCCAGCGGGCCGATGGCGATGTCGAGGCTCTTGGGCACGACCTCGAGCTGGTCGAGGGGGAAGATCCGGCCCAGCACCACCGCGCGCACGCCTTGGGCGAGGGCGATGAAGAACGTGAACGTCGCGATGCCGACGACGATGCCGATCGACGCCAGCAGGAAGTGGTTGCGGCTGCGGCGGATGTTCGCCGCGACCACGCGCCGCAGGCCCGCGCCGGTCACTGGGGCGCCTCCGGCGTGGCGGGCTCGGGCATGGCCGTGGGCCGGTGCGTGCCTTCGTCGAAGAGGTTGCCATCCTCGACCCGCAGGGTGCGGGTGGTCGCAGCGGAGATGCGCGGGTCGTGGGTCACGATCATCACGGTGATCTTCGCGTCGGCGTTGAGGCGGCGGAACAGCTCGATGATCTGCGCGCCCATCTTGCTGTCGAGGTTGCCGGTCGGCTCGTCGCACAGCAGCAGGGCCGGGCGGTGGAACAGCGCGCGTGCGATTGCGACGCGCTGGCGCTGGCCACCCGAGAGCATCGTCGGCGTGCTGTCGGTCCGCGCGCCGAGCTCGACCTGCTCGAGGACGTCGCGGGCGCGCGCCGACGCGGCCGCGTGATCGAGGCGCTCGCCGCTGCGGGCGAACACCGCCGGCAGCGCGACGTTCTCGAGGATGCTGAGGTGCGGCAGCAGGTAGAACGACTGGAACACGAAGCCGACGCTGCGGTTGCGGTAGTCCGACAGCGCGGTGTCCGACAGGCTGTGCAGATCCCGGCCGTCGACCTCGATGGTGCCGGTGTAGTCGCGGTCGAGGCCGCCGATCGCGTGCAGTAGGGTGCTCTTGCCCGAGCCCGAGGGGCCGATGATCGACACGAACTCCCCGGCCTCGACGTCGAAGTCGACGCCGCGCAGGACCTCGTTGACCACCTTGCCGGTCCGATAGGCCTTTCGCATCCCGCGGACGCGGATCATCGGGGCGGACGCTAGCCCGCGGCCGCGCCCGGTGTCAATCGACGGCCGATCGCCACCGCCGCCTCACCACGACAGGCGCAGGCCCAGCGAAGGCAGGATCGGCAGCGACGCGACGGGCGCGACCTTCGTGTAGTCGTAGCTGTCCTGCAGGAATTCCGGGTTCGCGCGGTTGTAGACGTTCTGCACGTCGACGTAGACGTTCAGCTCGATCCTCGGCCACACGAAGCGCTTGTCGAGCCGCAGGTCGAGCTGGTGGAACGCGCCGACCCGCGCCGAATTGGTGCGGCCGTCGATCGGGATGTACGCGCCGCTGGTCGCGTCGAACGCCGCGCCCTCGTGGGGCGTGTACGGGTTGCCCGAGACCACGCGGAAGCGGGCGCCGAGCTGCCACCGCCGGGGGAAGCGGTACACGCCGATGAGCGTGAGGATGTGGGTCTGATCGAAGTCGAAGGGCACGTAGCCCTGCTGGGGATCGAAGCGGCGCTCGCTGCGGGACACCGTGTAGCTGACCCAGCCGAAGAGCTTGCGCGTCAGCTCCTTGCGCACGAAGACCTCGCCGCCGACGATGCGACCGAGGCCGCCGTTGCTGAAGACCTCGGGGCCGATCTCGCCGGTCTCGCGGCGCACGACCGAGGTGCTCGGCGCGGCCAGATCCCAGCTGTGCTTGTAGAAGCCGGCGACTTCGGCGCTCCAGCCCTGGCCGAACTCGCGGCGGACCGCGAGGCTCGTGTGCACCGCGTGCTCCGGGCCGAGCCGGGAGTTGCCGAAGCGGGGGTTCCACTGGGGCAGGTCCGGCGTCTGGCTGTAGATGCCGACGCCGCCGCGGATCGACATGTGGTCGCCGACGCGGGCGACGAACCGTAGCCGCGGATCGGTGGTGCCGCGCTGGAACTGCACGCCGTAGAAGGTGAACCGCGCGCTGGGGATGAGCGTCAGCCACGGCGCGACGTCGAGGTACACGGTGGCGTAGAGCGCCGGGGAGGCGAAGCGGTCGCGCGAGTCGACCGTGAAGCGCGTGGACTGATCGCCCGTGCCGGCCTGCGGGATCGCGACGGACTCGGCGTCGATGCTGTAGCGGCCGACCGACACCTGGGTGCCGACCTCGAGCCGCCCGATGCGTCCGAGCTGGCGGCCGAGCTCGGCGCGGCCCGAGAACGTGTGCACGCCCAGGGTGAAGCGGAACACGTCGCCGGCGCCCGCCTTGATGAGGTCGTAGCGGTACGAGGGCGTCACGAGGAAGTCCCAGCCGTCGCGGTGGTGCTCGTAGGCCAGGTCGGCGCGGTGGAACAGGAGCGTGGTCTCGAAGCGATCGCGCGCGTCGGTCGACACCTCGTTGGGATCGGCGGCGACGAGCTTGGTGCGATCGTCGGAGCCGAAGGCCCGCGCGGTGAGGCGCCCACGGGAGACCGGGTACTCGAACATCGCCTGGTAGTCCCAGTAGCGCGGGGCCACGGTGAGCTGCACGCCCGCGTCGTCGGGGAGCACGGCGGGCAGCACCGCGTCGATGTAGCTGCGACGGGCTGCCACGATGTACGAGCCCTTGCCGACCGGGCCCTCGACGAGCGCGCCGGCGTCGAAGAGATCGGCGTCGACGTGGCCGTGGAAACCGTCGCGCCGGCCCCCGCGGGTCGACACGTCGATGATGCCGCCGGTGGCGTCGCCGAAGCGGGCGTCGAAGTTGCCGGGCAGGAAGTCGATGTTGGTGATCACCTCGGCCGGCAGCACGCTCGTGAGCCCGCCGAAGTGGAAGAGCTGCGGGATCTCGTGGTCGCCGACGTAGACCGCCGAGTCGCTGGGATCGGCGCCGCGGATCACGAGCAGCCCGACGCCGAAGGGCGCCCGCGCGACGCCGGGGAAGTTCTGGATCGACTTGAGCGCGTCGCCCTGGGTGCCGGGCAGGTTGACGATCTCCTGCGGTGTGATGGAGCGGCGCGTGACCTCCTCGCGGGCCGAGCGTTCGCTGCGGACGACGGTGCGGTAGGGGTTGTCGTCGGCGCGCACGAGGTAGAGATCGGCGGTGACGGTGTCGTCGGCGAGCAGGACGATGGTCTCGTAGCGCTCGTAGCCGGGCGCCGTCGCGATGACGCGGACCATGCCGCGGCGCGTCGTCGCCAGCGTCCAGGCGCCCTCGGGATCGGTGCGCAGCTCGAGCTGCCACGGGGGGGTGGCGTCGTCGGTGTACTCGCGGCGGCGGACCACGCCCGGGGTCGCGTCGGGGGGCGCGGGGACGATCCACAGCGTTGCGGCGGCGATCGGCGTGCGCGTGCCGGCCTCGAGGACGCGGCCCTGCGCGGGGACGGGGCCCGCCGGCGTCGGCGTGGGCACAGGCGCTGTCGCGGGGGGCGGCGCGTTCGGTGGTTCGTCGAGCAGCAGCGGCGCGCGGCGTCGCGGCGGCGGGGCGAACGTCACCGACTCTGTGAGCTCGACCTCGACACGCTCGCCGCGGTACGTCGCGGGTTCGAAGCGCAGGCGCGCGACGGCGTCGAGCGCCGCGGCGTCGAGCTCGGGGGCGACCTTCGCGTCGATCGACAGCGAGTGCGGCACGCCGTCGACGCCGACGACGAACCGCACGACGACGGTGCCCGCGGGCGGCTCGGGCTGGTCCGCGAGCGCTGCGGGGTAGGTGATCTCGACCGCGTGGGTGCGGACCGGCGGCTGCAGGTCCGCGGGCGCGGGCTCGACCGATGCGAGCCAGGCCCATGCGAGGGCAGCCCGCGCGAGCGAGGCCGAGGCAGCCGAGGCGAGCACGCGGAGCGGGAGTCTATCGGGAGCCGGGGACGCCGGCGCGCGCAGCGTCGGCGCCACGAAGAAGCGCGCCCAGGCCAGGCCGGGGCGCGCTCGTGGGGGATCCGGCGCGGGTGGCCGGGGTCAGCGGACTACTGGCACGTGGTGCTGTCCACGTTGAGCGAGTAGTTGCCGGTCGTGCCGTTGCTGAACGACGTCACCACGATCTGCACGGCGCCGTCGACGAGGGTGTCGATCGAGGCCAGGGACGCGGCGCCGCAGTCGTCGTCGCTGGTCGCGACGATGTTGGCGCAGGGGTCCGCGGGGTTGAACGGGTTCGCGCTGCCATCGGCCGCCTGATAGATGCTGACGAACGAGTCGAAGTCCGTCGCCGCGCACATGTCGGCGGTCACGTCGTGGGGGCCACCGCCGGCGAGCGTGTAGTCGTACACGTCGAAGAACACCGCGCTGCCGGAGCCGGACAGCAGGCAGTTCCCCTCGACCGAGTCGACCAGCACGCGGTTGTACGTCGGCTCGGCGCCGTCGAGGTCCGAGGTGATGTCGATGGCCTCGCACGCCGGCACGACCACCTCGCACGTCGCGTTGCAGATGCCCTCGGCCTCGGCGACGCAGTTCGCGTCCCACTCGGTGTCGCAGCAGAACGGGTCGAAGCCGCAGACGCAGGCCTCGATCGGGCCGCCGTCGCAGCCGCCCTCGCCGCTGTCGTCGATGCAGCAGGCGGTCCGCGGCCGCGGGGATGAGGTCGATGTACAGCTCGCTGACGCCGTCCTCGTCGCCATCGAAGCCGTCGACGACGACGGTGATCGCCTGACCCGCGGCCAAGGTGACGATGTTGAACGACGGGAACGTGCCCTGACCGGCGTCGTCGTTGCACGCGAACTCGGTGCCGTCGCAGCCGCCGTCGAGGACGTACACCACGGTGTCGACCACGGTCGCGTCGCGTAGCGTCGTGATGTAGTAGTCGCCGTCGGCCGGGGCCGTGAAGGCCACGGTGACGTCCGAGCCGCCCGCGCCGCCGCACATGCCGGTGAAGTCGTCACCCGCCGCGGTGGTGTCGAGGTGGTGTCGATGGCGACGATGGCCGGCACGTCGCCGCCCGCGTCGAGCTCCGGGCAGTCCGCACCGCCGGTGGTGCCCTCGCTGGTCCCGCCCGTGGTCGCGTCGGTGGTCGAGGCGTCCGTCGTGGTGGTCGCGTCGGTGGTCGAGGCGTCCGTCGTGGTGGTCGCGTCCGTGGTGGTCGCGTCCGTGGTGGTCGCGTCGGTCGTCGTGTCCGTCGTCTCCGGGCCCACGGTGGTGTCCGGATCGTTCGTCGTCGTCGCGGTGTCGGTGACGGTGACCGACACGGAGTCCGACACGGTGTCGGTGTCCGAGTCCGACTCGGAGTCGCCCGTGGACGAGGTCTCGGCGTTCGTCGTGGACGAATCGTCGGAGGGGCACGCGGTCAGGACGAGGGCGGCGCAGCAGGTGGCCGCGAGATGGCGCAGGATAGTGTTGTTCATGGCGTAGGATCCCGTGGTGTCGGCGGCGGCGATCGGACGCGCCATCCGAGTGGTGGACGGGCTTGGATACTTCGGGTTGCGCGATCGCGCAACGGTATGGGCCACGAAAATGGCAGCCGCGCGCGGCGCCGATCGTCGGTGAGCCGAGCCGTCGCGCTCGGTCGTCGACGAGACGCTGCCGGCGCCGTGAGCGGCGGTGGGCTCTTCGCCGCGAGGAGCCCCGTCGTAGGTCCGATTCTCCGCGAGACTCCTGCTCGCCGTCGACGATCCGATCCTCGAATCAATCCCGCAGCTCGAACACGTACTCGTACCGCAGCTCGTAGTCCGCGGTCTTCCCATCGGTGCCCACCGCGGGGGCGAACTTCGCACCCATCAGCGCCTTGCGGGCGATGTCGTCGCAGCCGAAGCCCATCTTCTTCGTCGGCCTCGCGCTGCGGACCTTGCCGTCGCGCTGCACCTGCACGAGCAGCACCACGGTGCCCGAGACCTGCCGCTCCGTGACGGCGGGGCACTCGACCTCGGGCACCCGCACCACGCGGGGCTGCTGCGCGATGAAGAGGTCGCCCTTGGGCGCCCACGCGGGGCCGCCGGGCTTGGGATCGGTGCCGGTCGTGCCCTTGCCGGCGCCGGGCTTGGTTCCGGTGCCGTCGTCGCGGCCGTTGCCGCTGCCCGAGGTGCCGCCGCCGGTGCCAGGGTTGACCGTGACGCCACCGCCCGCCCCGGGCACGAGGGCCGAGGGCGGCAGCGTGAACCGCTTCGGCGCCGGCGCAGGGTCGGGGTTCGGGTTCGGGTTCGTCGGCTCGGGCTCGGCCTTCGCCGGCTTGGGCGGCTTCTTCGTCGGGGGCTTGGGCGGCGTGTCCGGCGGCTCCGGCACCTCGGGCTCGACCGGCTTCACCTCGGGCTCGGGCTCTGGAGTCTTCGGCTCCGGCGGCGGCTCCGGCTTCGGCTCGGGCTCTCGCAGCGTCGCGACCTCGAACTCGATGACCTCGGGCTTGGGTGGCTTCGGCGGATCGATCCAACCGATCGCGAAGTACGCCGCGACATGCACGAGGATCGCGACCGTGATCCCCGTCGCGGGGTCGAGGCCGTTCTCGGCGCGTGGTGCAGCCGGCATGGTTGAGGGCTCGCGCTCGCTAGCCGCCCGCGGCAGCGGCGGCGGGTTTCTTCGTCGCGATCGCGTACTTCTTCACGCCCGCGTCGCGCATGAGATCGATGAGGTGGACCATCTGCCCGACCTCGGCCGACTCGTCGCACTGCACGATGCCCTGGAGGTTGCGATCCTCGACGAGCTTGTCGGTGAGCTTGTCGACGATCGCAGCGTCGCTCTCCATCGTGACGCCGTCGACCTGGATCGTGCCGTCGGCGGTGCAGACCAGCAGCACGCTGCTGTCCTGCAGCTTCTCGCCGGTGGCGGCCTCGGGTTTGGCGACCTGCAGGCCCTCGGCGTTGCTGATGATGCTGGTGGTGACCATGAAGATGATCAGCAACACCAGGGTGATGTCGACCAGCGGCGTCACGTTGATGCCGGTGATCTCGTCGTCGTCGTCGACTGTGCCGCCCGCCACGGGATCAGTCCTTCGCCTTCGGGCTGGCCGCGGTGAGCTCGGTCTTGCGACCGACCATGAGCCCGAGGGCGTTCTGGGCCAGGGACTCGGCCTCGCCCATCGTCCGCTTCACGCGGCGCTGGAACATGTTGTAGGCGACGACCGCCGGGATCGCGACGAGGAGGCCGACGGCCGTGGCGACGAGCGCCTCGGAGATGCCGGCCATGACCGACGCCGAGCTCTCGCCACCGGCCTTCAGCCCCGAGTCCGCGAGGTCCTTGAACGCGCGGATGATGCCGAGCACCGTGCCGAACAGGCCGATGAACGGGGCGTTGGCGCCCAGCGTGCCGAGGAAGGCGAGGTTCTTCTCGAGCCGGAGCTTCTCCTCGCTGCGCATGCCGTTCAGCGCCGCCTCGACGGCCTCGGGGCCGCGGGCCTCGTTGTCGAGCATCTCGGCGACCATGCGCGCGCCCGAGCCGGGCGAGCCGGTCACGAGCTTGCGCGCCTTCGCGAAGTCCTTGTCGACGAGCGCGGCGAGCAGGTTCCGGCGCAGTCCTGCGTCCGCGCCGACGATCTGGCGGAAGAACAGGAACCGCTCGAACATCACGTAGACGCTGATCACGCTGAGGATGACCAGAAGCCACAGCACCCACTCGGCGCCGACCAGGGCGAACTGCAAGAACTTCTGTGTGAGATCCATGTTCGGAACGCGCCCGGGAACTTAGCCCAAAGGGTGGGGGGCAACCAGTCCCGGCGTGACGGTTGCCACAATGGCACGCATCACGAGGCCTGCGCGGGCGTTCCGGCCACGTCGTGGCCGCCTGGCCCGGACTGGAGCTCTCGACACAGCGCCGTCGCAAAGCACCCGGCCGGCAGGGAGAAGGCGATGCGCAGGGCCGCCGCACTCGACGCATCGAGCGCGGGCGCGGCCTGCAGCGCCGCGTCGCCCACGGCGACCTGGAGCGGCCGACGCGTGCCCAGGGCCGCGCGGCCGAGCGACCGGAGCGCCCGATCGTCGATCCCCGCGAGCGCGAGGACCTCCTGCTCGAGCGCGTGCGACGGCGAGTCATCGGGCGGTGACATCGTGCGGCTGCCGTAGATCGGTCCCGTGACCACGAGGATCCCGGCGGCGAGGCGCTCGTCGTCGGCGCCCGCATCGCTACACACGAACAGACCCCCGGTGTCGGTCTTCTTGAGGATGTCGCCGACGAGCGCGCGTCGCAGCAGGCCCCGCTCGGCGCGGAGCCGCAGGTAGAGGTTGAAGAGCACCGACTGCCCCGCGGCCACGGTCATGTTGCCGCGCGCGCCGCCGCGGCCGCCCTGGATCGCCGCGATCCCCCGCTCGACGCCGTTGCCGCCGTCGCCGAAGCGCTGGGGGCCGAAGGCGTTGGGCAGACCGCCCTGCGCCGCGAGGCGGTCGAGCTTGGCGCGGCAACGGTCGATCGCCGTGTCGACGTCGCACGCCAGCTCGCGGATGACGATCTCGAAGCGATTGCCGTGGAGGTGTCCGGTGCGGAGCTTGTGCGAGTGCAGGTGCGGCGGGCCGAGCTCGATGCCCTCGAGCGAGAGGCCAAGGAGGCGATCGCGGAGCAGCACCGGCACGCTGATCCACTGCCGCGAGATCGCCTCGCGGTCCTTGCGGCCGGCGTAGCCGACGTCGCCGAGGCCGATGCCCAGCGCCTTGGCGAGGGTGCGCACGGCGTCCTCGGTCGACATGCCCCGCTTGCGCAGCTGGAGCATCACCCAGCCGCCGAGCTTGCCGTCGGGCGCGTACGCGGGGATCTCGTCGACGAGGAAGTCTTCGTCGCGCACGCGCATGCGGCCACCGATGCCGGGCAGGTCCGCCGTGAGGAGCGGGGGGCGCAGCGCCGCGTCCCGCAGGCGGTCGGCGGGTTCTCCCGTCGGCTCGGGGCGTTCGCCCATCAGCTCGGCGAGTCGCCGGTCATGCCGAGGTAGACCCGGCAGCTGCGGTTCTTCGGATCGTGGTCGACCACGTACTGCCACTCGATGCGCGCCTCGGCGACCCGCTTGGCGCGCCACAGCGTGATGCCGAGCTGGACCCGCGCCTGCAGGTACTCCGGCGCCATCTCGCGGATCGCGATGAGCTCGTCGAGCGCGTCCTCGACGCGACCCGCGTCGCGCAGCACCGTCGCGAGCTTGGTGCGGATGTCGACGAACGTCGGGCACAGCTGGAGCGCCTTGCGGTACTCCTTCACCGCGTGGTCGAGCAGGCCGACGCCGACGTAGGCGTCGCCGATGTCCCGGTGCATGTTGGCGATCTTGCCGCGCGCGTAGGCGTCGAGCTGATCGAGATCCCCGCTGTCGGACGAACCGTAGACCTGGGTGTAGACCCGCTTGGCGTCGTCGTAGCGGCCGAGCTCGTTGTAGCAGACCGACAGGTTGAGGGCGGCCTCGGTGTAGCGCGGGTTCAAGGCGAGGGCGCGCTCGAACGCGGCGCAGGCCTCCGCGGGCTTGCCGGCCTCGTAGAGGATCACGCCCATCATGTTGTGCACGTCGGCGTAGTCGTCGTGCACGCGCAGCACCGCCTCGAGGTGCTCACGCGCCTTGGCGTACTCGCCGGTGAGGTAGTACTCGCGGCCGACGACGAGGTGATGCTTGATGAGCGGATCCATCGGGGAGTCCTCGGGGTGGTACCGCGATCTAGGGCGGGGTCCCGCCGGCGCCACCCGGGGGCGTCGTCGGGGCCTGGTTTGGTGTCGCCGACTCTGGGGGCGGTGTCGAGGCCTCCGGCGCGGGCGTCGCCGGAGGGCTCGCCGGGGGCGTCGTCGCGCTCGGTCGCGGGGTGGTCGGCGGCGCGGTCGTGCCCTCGGGCCGCGTCGGGGCCGCCCGCTCGGGGTGGGCGGCGGCGTCGAGGTTCTTCGGCTTGGGCGGCGACTTGGGCCGGGGCGGCGTGCGATCGGGGCGCTTGCGCGTCGCGTCGGCGGGCCCGAACTCGTCGCGGATGTAGCGGAGGTAGACCCGCGCCTGCTTGCCGTGGTGGTGCGTGGGGTGCTGGGTCTGCAGCTCGGTGAAGGTCGAGCGCGCCAGCTCGATCTCGTCCATGCGCAGGTAGGTGATCCCGAGCTGGAACAGCACCTCGGCGTCGAGGCCGATGCCGGGGTACTTCGCGTGCGCGGCCTCGAGCCGGCCGATCGCGGCCTCGGGCTTCTCGCGCGAGAGGTAGAAGTTGGCGACGTAGAGCTCGTGCTGCAGCAGGCGGCGGCGGACCTCGTCGCGCAGCTTGATCGCGAACTTCTCGGTGACCGTGCCCTGGTAGTGGTCGAAGTAGTACTCGAGCTCGACCAGCGCGTCCTGCAGCTGCGACTGGTCGCGCATGTAGTCGGGCGGGAGCAGGAAGAACTTCTGCGGTGCGTTCATGAACGCGGCGGCGGCGGCCATGAAGGTCGCCCAGCCGTTGCGCACGTGCTCGTGGGTCGGGTGCAGCTTGGCGAAGGTCTTGAAGGCGTCGACCGCGGTCGTGTAGTTGCTCTGCTCGAACTCGGCGCGGGCGATGAGCAGCTCGGCCTCGACCGCATAGCGGCTGAACGGGAACCGGATGCGGACGAAGTCGGCGTACTGGATCGCCTCCTCGTAGTCCTTGTCGAGGAACTCGCCCTGGGCCAGGGTGTAGTTCTCGATCGCGGTCTGGGCGTAGTCGGCCGAGAGATCCGGGCCGGTCTTGCACGCGGGCAGGGCCGCGGACGCGAGCAGCGCGGCGCCGAGCAGCCAGCGGTGGATGCGGCCGCGCGCTCGGACGGCGCACCGTGGGCCGGGGCCACCGCGTGCCGCTCGGTCGGGGCGTGCGATCGTGCGCGGGACCATGCTGCGGGCGCACGGTACGGTGGGCCGCGCCGCAGTGTCAACGCGGCTGGGGGCGGGACGATCCGGCCGGTGCTCGCGCGTCGGGGTCGCGAGGCGCGGCGCGGCACCCTCGGGTTCTCGTCGATTTCGGGGGCCGCGCCGGGGTTTCACGCTACCTTTGCCGCCGGCGTTTTCCCATGGCCCCGTCGAATGCACGCCTCGGTCCGCTCGCCGCGATGTCGCTGGTGGCGGGCTCGATGCTGGGCATCGGCATCTTCATCGCGCCGCCCGCGGTCGCGGCGCACGTCGAGGGGCCGGGCGCCTTCTTGCTGGTGTGGATGCTCGGCGGGCTCTCGGCGCTGTGCGGCGCGCTGTCGGTCGCCGAGCTCGGCGCGATGATGCCGAGGGCCGGCGGCGACTACCCCTACCTGAGGACGGCGTACGGGCCGGGGCTCGCGTTCGCGGCCGGGTGGCTGCAGCTGCTCGCGGTGTTCCCGGGATCGCTGGCCGCGATGGCGGTGGGGACCTCGGCGTTCCAGCTGCCGATCATCCTCGGCGACGCGTACACGTGGCCGGCGACCCTCGGCCTCGAGCCGTCGACCGCGTGGGCGGCCGCGATCATCCTCGGGCTCACGGTCGTGAACCACGTCGGCGTGATGATCTCGGGGCGGCTGCAGATCGTCGTGACGATCGCACCCGTGCTCATGCTGCTCGTCGGCACCGCGGGCGTGATGATCCACCAGGGGACCGATGCCGGCGCGCTGGCGACCGCGGGCACCGCCATGAAGGTCCCAGGCATCGCGGCGGTCGCGGCCGCGTTCCTGCCGGTGTACTTCGCGTTCTCGGGGTGGAACGCCGCGATCTTCGTCGGCGGCGAGATCGACAAGCCCGGCCGCAACGTGCCGCGGGCCCTGGTCGGCGGCACGCTGTCGGTGACGGTGCTGTACCTGGCCCTTTGCCTCGGCTTCCTGTCGGTGTTCACGATGGGGGCGCTGGCGAACACCGGCGAGGCCGGCACCGCGGCGGCGCGGCTGCTGTTCGGCGGCTGGGGCGAGGCGGCGGTGACGGTGTCGATCCTGCTGGCGATGCTCGGCTCGCTGAACGGCACGATCATGACCGGCTCGCGGATCGCCTTCGCGATGGCGAAGGACGGCCACTGCATCGCGCCGGCCGCGATCTCGAGCCCGCGGTTCGGGACCCCGGCGGTCGCCCTGTGGATGCAGGCCGGCTGGGCGCTGCTGCTGGTCTTCACCCACGGCTTCGAGGCGCTGATGAACTACGCCTCCGCGGCGATGCTGATCACCGGAACGCTGACGGTGGTCGCGGTGTTCGTGCTGCGGCGCAAGCTGCCCAAGCTGCCGCGGCCGTATCGCACGTGGGGCTACCCGATCACGCCGGCGCTGTACGTCGTGTCGAGCGTCGCGGTGCTCGCCGTGCTCGCGCACAAGGGCGACGCGTCGGTGTTCGCGGGCGTGGGGTGGTTCGTGCTCGCGCTGGCGTTCCACCGCTTCGTGATGCGGCGTCGCGCCCCCGAGATCGCGGTTGGACGCGCGGTCGTGAGCGCCGAGTCCGGCCGCGAGTTGGTGTAGGTCCGCCCGGCACACGGACGGGATCGCGGCTGCGGCGATCGTGATTGCGCCGCGGCCGGTCACTTCGGCTAGGATCGCCGGTGATGCGGAGCTTCTCTTGGACTTGGTTGGTGGGTGCGACCCTGGGGATCGGCGCGGCGCAGGCGTGCGGCGACACGGCGAGCGACGACGGCGATTGCACGGTGGGCAGTCGCGGGTGCGCGTGCACGACGGGGGGCGGGTGTGACCCGGGGCTGACGTGCATCGACAGTCTGTGCATCTTGTTCGGCGACGACGCGAGCGCATCGAACAGCGACCCCGGCACCGACTCCGCGTCCAACTCCGGCACCGACTCGGCGTCGGCGACCGATCCGAGCGCGACGACGGCGAGCAGCGCGACCAACCCGACGGGCGCCGACTCGACCGACGCGACCACTGACGCCAGCGACGACGGCCCGCTGCTCGACGTCGGCGGCGCCGACACCGGCCCGCCGAAGAGCGGCTGCACGGCGATCGACGTGCTGTTCGTCCTCGACAGCTCGGCCTCGATGATCGAGGAGCGCCAGGCCCTCGCCGCGACGAACGCCTTCACGCAGGTCATCACCACGCTCGAGGGCATCAACGGCGGCGGCGTCGACTACCGCATCGGCGTGACCGACGACAACGACCACGGGTTCTTCACGCCGGCCGGCTGGCTGGAGCCCGACCCGTGGTTCCAGTCCTCGGAGCTCGACGTCATGGAGATCGCGCAGGCCTTCAACGGCGCGGTCGGGCAGATCGACGCCGTGCCGGCGACGCCGACGGGCTGCGAGCACGTGCTGACCAGCGCGACGGACCTGCTCGTGGGCGACGGCACCGGGTTCGTGCGGGCCGACGCGCTGCTGGTGCTGGTGCTGGTGACCGACGTGGACGACTACGGGGCCTACGATCAGGTCGGGGGACACAGCTGCCCCGAGTTCTTCCCCGGCTGCGCGACGCCGCCGAGCAACACGCCCGAGGAGATCGCGGACATCCTGCTGAACACCGTGAAGGGTGGCCTCGCCGGGTCCGTCGCGTCGATCATCGTCGCGGGTGATCCGAACGTGAACGGCGGGGTGAACTTCTGCAGCCAGCCAGGGAGCTGCGGCTGCAACGGTGTGGACTGTGGGGTCTTCCACGCCGATCGCCTGTGGGCCTTCGGGGCCGCGCTCGGGGCGAATGGTGTGGTCGCGGATCTGTGCAACGTGACGGTGCCCGCGGCGGTGCAGGGGGCGATGGACGACGACATCGATCTCGCGTGCATGACCCTCGAGCCCGAGGGGTGAGGGGCGGTCGAATCTCACGCCTCAGCAGGGGTGGTCCTCGGCGGGTATACACACGCCGAGGAACGTCAGTCGGCTGCGGACGCCCCCAACAACTCGAGGTCCGACGCCGCGGTCTCGATGAAGCTCGAGCCCGAGTCGAAGTAGGGCGGTCGACCCCCACTCACCCCCGCGGCGCGTAGCACATCAGCACATTCCCGTTCCCGAACTCCCGCGTGCTGATCCGCCGCAGCTCGAACCGTCGCTCCAACGTCGCGAACATCGACCGCCCCCGGCCCAGCACGATCGGGTTCACCGCGAGGTGGAACTCGTCGACCAGGCCCGCGTCCGCGAGCTGCGAGACGATGGTCCCGCTGCCCATCACCGCGATCGGCTTGCCGGGCGTCTGCTTCAGCCGGCGCACCTCGGTGGCCGGGTCGTCGCGGACCACCGTGGTGTTGGCCCAGTCGGCGCGGGCCAGCGTGCGGGAGAAGACGATCTTCGGGGTCGCGTTGATGCCGTCGGCGATGGCCGGGGCCTGCTCGCGGGCCATCGCCGTCGGCCAGTAGCTCGCCATCAGATCGTAGGTCACCCGGCCGAACAGGAGCAGGCTGCCGGCCGAGGTCGCGTTGTCCGCCGCGAACGCGCTCCACTCGGGGTCGTCGCGGTGGGCCCAGCGCATGTCGCCGTCGGCGTCGGAGAAGAAGCCATCGAGGCTCACCTGGTTGAACACGATCACGCTTCGCATGGTCCTAAAGTAGGACTAGAAAATCCTGAAGTCAAACCATAACCTCGGAGGGTGACCGGGCCGCGCAGCTACGACGATCCCTGCGGCATCGCGCGGGCGCTCGATCGGGTGGGCGAGCGGTGGGCGCTGCTCGTGGTGCGCGAGCTGGTGCTCGGGCCCAAGCGCTTCACCGATCTCAAGGCCGGCCTCGCCCACGCCAGCCCCAACGTGCTGTCGCAGCGGCTCCGCGAGCTCGAGGACGCCGGCGTCGTCGCGCGGCGTCAGCTCCCACCGCCGGCGGCCGCCGCGGTCTACGAGCTCACGCCGTGGGGTCGCGAGCTCGAGCCGGTGCTCCTCGCCCTCGGGCGCTGGGGCAGCCGCGCGACCCCGGTGCCGCGCGGCGATCTCAGCGTCGACGCCCTGATGATCGCGCTCGAGACCACGTTCGACGGCGCGGCCGCCGACGGCCTGAAGGCCCACCTCGCGCTGCGCCTCGGCGCCGATCGCTTCTCGCTGTCGGTCGCGCGTCGCCAGCTGCGCGTGGCCCGGGCCGATCCCACCGACGCCGACGCGACGCTCGAGACCGACGCCGCGACGCTGCGCCGGCTCGTCTTCGGCGGCGTCGAGCTGGCCCGCGCGCGGCGGGCCGGCGACGTCACGGTGACGGGGGACGAGGCGCTGGCGGCCCGGGTGCTCGCGCTGTTCCGCCGCCCGACGCCGGCGGCGGGGTAGGGGGGCCGACTGGCCCTCACGCCCCGCCATCGCGCGTCGCGTGACGCAGGACCTGCACCGCGGTCTGGAACGACCGGAGCATCGTGCATTGCCGCGTGGCCAACGCCTGCTTCACGTTCGCGAAGTCGCTGTCGGTCGTCACGAAGTAAGTCGGCGTCTGTCCGAAGCTCGCGTCGCTTCGGATCGCTGCGTAGACCAAGGCGTCCTCGTACGAGAGGCCGGCGGAGCCGTCCTGCGCAGCTGCGATGGTTCGTCCATCCGTCGGGAGGACCTCCCCGATCTCGCGGATTCTGTCGCTGGCCGCGTAGAAGCGTGACTCTGCGGCATTGAGCGTTGCCGTCAGCTGCGCGAGTAGATCGGCGTAGCTCGTTCGCACGCCCGCGATGCCGTGGATCCGGGACAGTTGGCCCGAGACGTGAGTGTCGTACGCCCGGCCGAAGTCGAGGACGTGTCTGCGCTTGTTGCGGAGCGCGGACTGGGCCTCGAAGAACGAGGACGCGGGGACGGCCAGCGTGACGCCCGAACTCGGGTCGCCGCAGACGTCGAGGAGACCGGAGCACTCCGCATGTTCCCCTTGCTCGAGGGCGATCTCGAGGAGGAAGTTCGTCTCGACGTAGAGCCTCACGCGGCGTCCTGGTGATTGATCTGGCTCCCCTCGAGCGCGCTCTGCAATCCGGACTCCGCCACCGCGTCGGCCTGTGCTTTGGGCTCCCCGGAGGTGAGGTCCGACAACCACCAACCCACGAGGGTCTCGAAGGCCAACCCGTGGATCGCGGCCGCATCGACTCCAGCGCGGCGGAAGTACCACTCGAGCGCCGTGCTGGTCTCCGCCACGTGTGATGGAGGCGCGCCGGCTGGGCTGCCCACACCCCAGATGTAGATTCGATCGGCGGCGACGAGGACGAAGTAGGGGACGTCGCCGAGTTCGTTGCTGCCCATCACGGCGTCCCGGACCTCGGCCGCCCAGTCCGGGGTGCTCCCCGTCTTACGGCTCACCTCGATGGCGGCGACCAGCCGGCCGTGGGGCCGGTACGCGAGGAAGTCGACGGGGCGCGACGATCGCATCGGAACACCGTAGCACGGGGCGTCGAGCTCGGGCAGTCGGGGCTCGCGGCGTGTCCTTCGGGCGCTCGGCCCGCACGGGCCCGTGCGCGACCGGTCGCACGGAACCGTGCGCGCCCGACCATCGCCCTCCTCGAGACCCCGATGATGCCGCCTGCTCGCCCGCGCCGATCGATTCCCCGCGCCCTGCTCGTCGTGTCCGTCCTCGCCGCGTGCGGCGGAGGCGGTGGCAGCGACGGCGGTGACAGCAGCAGCGATGGCACGAGCGGCGTCGCGTCGACGACCGCGACCACCAGCGGCGTCTCGATCACCGACGCCAGCGTCACCTTGAGCACCACGGATCCGATCCCCGGCGACGGCACGTGCTGCGCGGCGCGCAGCGAGGCCGGCTGCAGCGACGACCCGGAGATCGCGGCGTGCGTGTGCGCGGTCGATCGGTTTTGCTGCGAGAACGTCTGGGACGCCGTGTGCGGCGAGAAGGTCGCGGCGTTGGGGTGCGGCGTGTGCGAGCCGTCGAGCACGACGACGACCCCGACGTCGACCACCGCGAGCGACGAGTCGACCGGCGTGCCCACCGGCGAGAACGTCGGGCCGTGCTGCGCGGCGCACGTCGAGACCGGCTGCGAGCTGCCGAGCCTGGCGGAGTGCGTGTGCGCCTCGGTGCCGTCGTGCTGTCTCGATGGGTGGGGCGAGGACTGCGTCGCGGCGGTCGGAGACTTCGGCTGCGGGGTGTGCCCGCCGGCGCCGACGACGACCACGACGGAGACGACGACGAGCGACACGGGCAGCGACACCGGCGTCCTGCCCGACAACACCGAGTCGTGCTGCAGCGCCCACGCGTCGACCGGCTGCGAGTACCCGGGCATCGCGGAGTGCGTCTGCGGCCCGCACCCCGAGTGCTGCGACACCGCGTGGGACGAGACGTGCGTCGCGGCAGTCGGCGCGCTCGGCTGCGGCGTGTGCCCGCCCTGATGAACGCTCGCGATCGCGAGCGCGAGCTCATTCGCGATCGCTCAGCCGGGTGGGGCGGCGTCGATGCTCACCGGCGCCCGCTCGATCGCCCCGAACGTCGCGAACGGATCGGCGAAGAACCCCCGCACGATCTTCACCATCTTCGCCGCGTGGGCCCCGTCGACGAGCCGGTGATCGAAGGTCGCGTACAGCCGCATGACCTTGCGCGCGACGATCGACGGCGCGCCGGTCTCGGCGTCGTGCTCGACGCACGCGGCGTCCTCGACCGCGCCCATCGCGATGAGGATCGGCACCCGCGAGAAGGGCACCAGCGGCACGTACGCGGCCTCGAGGCCCAGCGAGCCGACGTTGGTGACCATCGCGCCGCCGAACGGGTCGCGCGGGATCCCGGCCCAGCGCATGTCGAGGTTGAGCGTGTAGTTGAGGAACGACAGCGCCCGCATCACCGCGCCGATGAGCAGGCCCGGGATCCGCAGCAGGTTCGCCCGGCTGCGGGCGAGCCCCTGCCGATCGGTGCGCGCGCGGACCTGCGCGGCGCTGGCCTCGAAGGCGCGGACGATCGACGCCAGATCGGCCTCGTGCGGCGACGCGACCTGCACGCCGGACAGATCGATGCCGCCGGTCTTCGGGTCCTCGAGCGCGACCTGGAAGAACACGGCGACGTCGCGGCGCAGGTACACCCGTCCGAAGCGCAGCACCGCGTTGATCTCGGGCACCTGGGCGAGCACGGTGCCGACGACCTTGGCCATCAGGTGCGTGACGGTGAGCCGCAGGCCCGTGGCCGCGCGGAACGCCTCGATGTAGCGCAGCGTGGCGTCCATCGGCACCGTGACGCTGCCGTAGATCGACGGGTCGTAGGCCGTTCGCCACGTCCCCAGCGCGATGTGGCGGAACGGGGTGAGCCGCGCACGGCCAGCGAGTTCGATGTTGGGCACGGCGATCTACGAGGGTAGCGCCAGTTCAAGCCGTCGTGCGCGGCCGCAGGCGCGCAGAGATCGCGAGGGCCAGCGGGGCGCCGTGGAGGTACAGCCCCGCCAACCACATCGGCACGCCGAAGAGGTCCGGGTGGCGGTACGCGAACGCGCCGGTCGAGGACAGCAGCGCCTCGAACGTCACGCCGCCCGCGGCGAGCAGGCCGGCGAAGATCAGTGTGGGGCGGTGGGTGGTGCGCAGGGCGAAGAACACCGCGTAGGCGACCGACAGCCCGATCGGGTGCGCGTGCCACTGTCCGCTGGCCCAGTACGCGGCGACGAACCACCCCGCCGACCCCGCGACCTGGTGCTCGCGCGTGCCCGGGGCACCGTCGGTGAACAGCCGCGCCGCGGAGAGGATCACGATCGTCGCGACCGCGAAGAGCGGGGCGACCCACCAGGCCTGGCCCCACAGCCACGGGTCGGGGTAGTGGAGCACGCCGTAGCGCACGTGGATCTGGTCGAGCAGCAGGCCACCGGCGCCGCCGGTGACCAGCGCCGTGGCGACGCGGGTCGGGGTCCACATGGACGGAGCGTCGCACGTCCGCGGGCGCGCCGTCACGCGGCCGCGGGGGCGGTGGCCACTCGGCGGCGGTCACATGAAATTGCGCGTGTGCAGCTCGGACAGGGCGGCGGCCTCGGCCTCGGGGAAGCCCAGGCGCTGCAGACGACGCCGGCGGCCGCGATCCATGTCGTGGACGAGCTCGGTGACCGCCGCGAAGCCGCGGGCGATCGCCAGCGGCTCGAGGGATCCGGCCGCGATCACGACCAGCGCGTCGAAGACGTCCGCGTTGAGGCCCGCGGTGTCGGCGAGGGCGTCGTGTCGACGGTGCACCGCCGCGACCAGCCGCTCGCGTAGCGCGGGCTCGAGCCCGAGGTGGCGCTCGAGGTGCGCGAGGCCGAAGGCGACGTGGCGGGCCTCGTCCTGCGCAGCGAGCCGGGTCACCGCCTTGGTCGCGGCGTCCGGGGCGTGCTCGTGCAGGAACCACAGCAGCGAGAGGAACGAGCCCTCGCCGAGCACCGACAGCAGGAACATCGCCAGGGCGTAGTCGGGCTCGTCGAGCAGCGACTGCAGCGACGCCTGGCCGCCCGCGCTCGAGCTGCCGAGCTCGTCGCGGAAGAGGCGGGCGCGGCGGGTGAAGACCTCGATGTGGCGGGCCTCGTCGGCGAGCTGCACCGCGAGCAGCTGGAGGATCTCGCGGAAGTGCGGGTGCATCTGCGCGAGGAACCGCGCCGGCACCAGCAACGCGGCGGTCTCGTTCTCGACGAGGTACGTCATCACCTGGACGATCGCGTCCTCGACCGCGGGATCGTGGTCGCACGCGGTCGCCCAGGGGATCGCGGTCGCGGGGTCCCATTGCGCCGCGGTGGCCTGGGCGTAGAGCGCGGGCGCCTCGTCGGCCCAGACGTCGACGCGTCGATCGAGCCCGAAACGCACCGCCGGCGTCGCGGCGTCGACGAGGGCGCCGCGGGCGGCGAGCCCCCAGCGCGGTGACGCGACCTCGGCCAGCGCGTCGGGTCGGCGCAGGTCGGCGTGTCCGGCCCGCTCGGCGCCGACGCTGCGGTCCGCATCGTGGCGGCCGACCGTGATCGTGAAGCCGTCGGGCGTGGCGGTGAACCCGTGGCCCTTGGCGCGGCACCACGCGCGGCCGTGCACGGCGAGCTCGGGGGCAAGGCCGCGCACGTCGAGCCTGTCGCCGGCGACGAGCCCCGCGCGGCGGATCGTGTGCGAGAGCAGGACCGTGCCGCCCCCGTCGAGCCCCAACGGCCCGAGCTCGAGGGCGACCTGGGCCGGCTCCCGCGTGGTCGTCATCGACCCGCGATCTCGGTGACGAAGCCGTCGATCGTCCCGAACGCGTCGATCGCCTGCTCGAGCAGCGCGTAGCCCTCGGTGCGCCCAGGCAGCCAGGCCCGCAGCCCCTCGAGGTCCATCAGGGGGCGCAGCGTCGGGTCGGCGTACGACATCCCCAGCAACAGCTCGGTGAAGCGCTTCATCTTGGGGGCCGCCCCGAGATCGTCGAGCACGCTGAAGTTGCAATGATCGTACGCGGCGGTCTGCGCGACGATGTGCGTGCTGCCGGAGGGGAGCACCCCCTCGCGCGCGAACAGCAGGTGGTTGCCGTCGATCATGCACGCGGCCGCGACCTCGCCGGCGACGAGCGCCCGCGCGGCGTCGCGCTCGCCACCGATGTGGTCGCCGTGCTTGCCGAGCAGCACGTCGAAGCGCCGCACCTCGACGTCGCGGCCGGGCACGAGCCCCGCCTGCTGCAGGTGCACCAGGGGGATGAGCGTCGCCTGCGGCGAATCTCCGGCGCCGACGGCGATGGTCTTGCCCCGCAGATCGGCGAGCGACGCGACCTCGCCGGTGCGCGCGACGATCACCGAGGTCAGGTCGCGATCGCTGTCGCGCATCGCGATCGCCTGCGCGCTGCGTCCGAGCCGCTTGGCGATGCGCTCGAGCTGCAGCCACGCCAGCGGGCTGTTCCACGCGACGTCCATGTCGCCGCGGACGTGCGCCTCGACCTGGCGCTCGTAGTTGCTGTACAGCACGAAGTCGAACGCGAGGTCGTGCGCGGCGAAGAACTCGCGGAAGCCCTCCCAGATCGTGACGACCTTGGGGTCATAGGCGACCGCGCCGAGGATGACGGTGTCGGTGGTCATGGGTCTCCTAGGCGAGCGGCAGGCCACACAGCGCGCGGCCGATGAAGTCGTGGAGCACGTCGGTGGTGGGGGCCATCACGGTGGCCGCCCGCGCGTCGCGGAAGAACCGCTCGACGCCGGTCTCCTTGCGGAAGGCCGCGCCCCCGCAGACCCGCATCGCGAGGTCGAGGACGGCGATCGCGGTGTCGGCGGCGAGCGCCTTGCTCTCGAGCACGCGCAGGCTCGCGTCGGGGCGGCCCGACTCGAGCGCGGCGACGGTGTCCTGCAGCAGGCTGCGCACCGCGTCCGCCTGGATGCGCATGCGCGCGATGTGACCACGGGTGACCGGCGAGTCGGCCAGCGTGGTGCCGAGGTGCTCGAGCTTGGTCGCCGTCGCGTGCGCGATGCTCCGGGCGATCGCGGCCTCCATGAGGCCGAGCGAGCACGCGGAGTTGAGCATCTGGAAGTTGGGCAGCACGACGCCCATCATGATGTCGAAGCCGGCGCCGTCGGGGCCGAGCATCGCCGACGCCGGCAGCTTGGCGCCGTTGGCCGCGACCGGGCAGGAGTCGTTGCCGCGCAGTCCCAGGCCGTCGAAGCCGCCGGAGACGACCACGCCGGCCGCGTCGCGGGGGACCAGCCAGATCGTGCTGGGGCCCGCCGCGGCGATCGGCTTGGACGACCACACGTACGCGGTCGCGTGGTGGGCCGAGGTGACCCAGCTCTTCTTCGCGTCGAGGCGAACACCGTCGTCGTCGGCGGTGGCGGTGCTGACGGGGGCCCAGAAGTGGCTGCGCGAGCCGACCTCGGAGAACGCGAGCGTCGACAGGTGCCTGCCGCTGGCCGCCGCGCGGCGGATCGCCTCGGGGGCGAACTTCTCGAGCACGGCGGTGCCACACAGGTGCATCGTCAGAACCATCGCGCTCGAGCCACAGGCCCGCGCGACGCGCTCGACGACCGCGACGGCGGCACCGAGGCCGAGGCCGAGGCCGCCGACCGCGGGATCCGAGAGGACGCCGAGGGCGCCGCACTCGGCGAGGGCGGCGATCGACGCCGCGGGGAACCGCGCAGCGGTGTCGACGTCGACGGCGGCCGGGGCGATGGTGGAGTCGACGATGCGGTCGACGGAGGCGAGGAGGTCGGCGAGGTTCTGTGTCATCGTACTCACGGGAGGGGCGCGATGCCGCGACCCTCGCGTGGGCTCACGCGGCGTCGGGCGTCGGCAGGGACGTGACCGGGGACCCCCGGCCGGGTGGCACTCAGGCGTGGAGCATGTCTGCGTGCGCCGACGTGGCGGCGCGGCGGGATCGTTGGCCAATCGGCACGGTCCGTCAAGCGGCCGGGTGTGCGCGGGCGCGGGTGGACGCTTCGCGTTCATCCGCGACGTCAATCGTCGAGCGCCGCCTCGATCGCGGCCACGAGCCTGCGCGCGGCGCCGTCCACGTCCGTCCCGATCCCCTCGCGGGCCGCGGCGAGCAGCGCCCGCGCGCGGCCGCGGTCGGCAGGGGACGTCGCGAGCACGCGCGCGAGCACGAGGGTCGCGAAGCTCCGCGTGTCGTTCGGCACCGAGGGATCGCGGCCGAGCTCCACCGCGCGCTCGGCTGCCTCGCGGGCGGCCCCGCGCTGGCCGATCGCGAACAGGTTGTGCGCGAGGTTGGCGACGCCGAGGCACAGCTGCGGGTGGTCGCGCCCCAGCGTGCGCTCCTCGATCGCCAGGGCGCGCTGCCGCAGCGTCAACGCCTCCTCGGGCCGGCCGAGATCGCCCTCGAGCGCATTGGCGACCCCGACGAGCGACGCGGCGACCCGGGGATCGTCGGGGCCGAACAGCGACTCGCGGGTGACGAGGGCGTGGCGGTGGTGCTCGAGCGACGCCTCGCCGTTGCCGACCAACCGCAGCGCGCTGCCCAGGTTCTGGTGATCCTGTGCGATGGTGGGGTGGTTCTCGCCGAGGGTCTGCTCGTGGGTGCGCAGCACCGTCTCGAGCCCGCGGATTCCCGTCTCGACGTCGCCGAGCTCGATCGCCGCGATGGCGACGTTGCTCAGCATGTCGGCGGTGCGCGGGTTGTCGGCGCCGAGCACCCGGACGAACGCGGCGTGGGACCGCTCGTACCACTGGCGCGCGGTCGCGAGGTCGCCGTGGTGGTCGTAGACCAACCCGATTGCCCCGAGGGCGGCCGCGGTGCGGGGGTGATCCTCGCCGTGGACGCGGGTCCAGATCTCGAGCCCGGCCTCGGCGCGCGCGAGCGCCTCGCGGTGCTGACCGAGCTCCGACAGGGTCATGGCGAGGTCGCTGTACAGCGGCGCGCGCTCGAGCTCGTCGCTGGCGCCGGGCTCGCTGGCGAGGGCGAGGGCGCGGCGCTGCTGCTCGAGCACGTCCTCGGGGCGGCCGGCGTGTTCGAGGACGAGGGCGAGGTTGTGGGCCAGCCGCGACTCGCGACGGGGATCGCGGGTGAAGCGGGCGAGGGCCGCGGCGGCGAGCTCGGACCAGACGCGGGCCTCGTCGAGCCTGCCGAGTCGGCCACCGACGACCGCGACGAGCTGCGTGCGCGCGTCGGCGAGGACGCGGTCGTCACCGGCGTCCTCGGCCGCGATCGCGGCGCGCAGGAGCACCGCCTGGGCCTCCTCGGTGCGCCCCGCGGTGTCGAGGATCATGCCCCACAGCAGGTTGGCCTCGGCCTCGAGGGGGGCGTACTGCAGCTCGGCGGCGCGCCCGGCTGCGAGCTCGGCGATCGCGGCGGCGTCGGTGGTCTTGCCCGCGGCATCGAGCGCATTGGCGTGGGCGAGTCGGGCACGCACGTCGTCGATCTGCGCCTGCGCGCCCGCGTCCTCGGGCAGCGCGACGCGGCGGCGCAGCGTGCCGACGTCGGCGCAGGCCGCGAGATCCGGCAGCGCGAGCGTGGCCTCGATCGCGTTGTCCGCCACCGCAGCGTCGGCCTCGACCAGCAGCCGCACGAGCGCGTCGAGGCGCGCACGGCGGTTGTCGAGGCAGCCCATGCGCAGATCGAGGAGCTCCTCGGATTGCTCGTGCACGACGTGCGTCGCCTCGCAGGCCGACCGCCACTGTTCGGTCCAGCCGCGCGCGAACGCGTCGACGAGGCCGCGGACGCGCGAGGCGGTCGCCGCGGCATGCGAGCGACCGGTCATCACGAACGCGTTCGCGACGGCGTCGGCGCGACGGTCGTTCCACACGTCCTCCAGGCGGGTCGACGCGCCGGCGCAGGGCTCGTGCGCTGGGACGAGCGCGCGCCCGGTGATCCACGCAGTCGCGGCCACGCCGACCACCACGGCCGCGGTGATCGAGCGACGGCGGCGTCGGCCAAGGGCCGTCGCGCGGCGGAGGATCGCGTCCAGGGCCTCCATCGACGGGTGGCGCGCCGCGGGGTCGCGCTCGAGGCCGCGGAGGATCGCGCGGCGCAGCGCGGGGCTCACCCCCGGCAGCCTCGGAGGCTCGGGCGCGGGCCCCGACGCGATGCTGCGGGCGATCGCTGCCGCGTCGTCGCCGGGGAACGGGAGGCGGCGCCACAGCGCCTCGTACAGCGAGACGCAGAACGCGAACTGATCGCTGGCCGGCACCGCGTTGGCGCCGGCGTGCTGCTCGGGGGCCATGTACATCGGCGTCCCGCGGGGCTTCGCCGCCAGCTGCGGGTCGTCGGTGGTGTCCGGCGTCGCGGCGCCGTCGCCGATGCGCGCCAGGCCGAAGTCGAGCACCTGCACGCGCCCCTGCTTGTCGACGAGGGCGTTGTCGGGCTTGAAGTCGCTGTGCACGATGCCTGCGCGGTGGGCCGCGGCGAGCCCCTCGCCGGCCTGGCGATAGACGGAGACGATCTCCGCGACGCTGCGCGGCGCCGACTGGACCCACCGCCGCAGTGTCTGTCCGTCGACGAAGTCCATCGCGACGAACACGCGATCGCCGATGAGGCCGACGTCGTGGATCGCGACGACGTGCGGATCGGAGAGCCGCGCCAGCGCCTGGGCCTCGTGGAGCATCGCGGCCTGGCGTGCGCGTCGACCGGGGCGCGGCCGCATCAGCTTGATCGCGACCTTGCGATCGAGCTGGGGATCGTACGCCGCGTACACGACGCCCATCCCGCCCTTGCCGAGCGTGTACAGGACCACGTAGCGACCGACGTGCTCTCCGCCGCGCAGCGGCAGCACGGCCAGCCCGCCGCCATCGGGCGTGGCTGAGGTCGACTCGGCGTCGCGGCCCATCGGGTACGTCGAGGTTCGCCCCCGGGCTCTCCCGGCGCAACCGGGGTCCGCGCGTGGGGCCGGCCGGTGTCCGCGGTGGGGCAGGGACGTCGTCGAGGTCGAGGAACGCGAGGCGCACGCTCGGGCAGCCTGCTAGGCTCCGCCGACGCATGGCGCTGCGCTTCGCCACCTGGAACGTCAACTCGATCCGCGCGCGACTCGATCACGTGCTCACCTGGCTCGATCAGCACGAGCCCGACGTGCTGTGCCTGCAGGAGACCAAGGTCGAGGACAACCTGTTTCCCCGGGTGCCGTTCCTCGAGCTCGGCTACACCGTGACGCTGCACGGAGGCCGGGCGCTGTGCGGCGTCGCGACCATGAGCAAGCGCAAGCCGACCGAGGTCCACGCCGGTTTCCGCGAGGCGCCGGCCGACAGGCAGCCACGGCTGCTCGAGTGCGTCGTCGACGGCGTCCGCATCTTCAACCTCTACGCGCCCAACGGCACCGAGCTCGGCTCGGAGGCGTTCGCGTACAAGCTCGAGTGGTTCGCCCGCCTGCGGGCGCAGCTCGACGCGCGCTGCGATCCGGGCCAACCGATCCTGCTCATGGGCGACTTCAACATCGCGCCGGACGATCGCGATGTGTGGGATCCGCAGCTGCTGCGCGGGCGCATGCTGTTCACGGACGAGGAGCACGCGGCGCTCGCGAACCTCCTCGGCTTCGGTCTCCACGACGCGTTCCGCCGCCTCGAGAACGGGCCAGGTCACTTCACGTGGTTCGACTACCGCACCGGTGGCTTCGGTCGCAACGAGGGCCTGCGGATCGATCTGGCGCTCGCGTCGGCGGGGCTGATCGATCGGGTCGTGGCGGTGACCCATGACCACACGCCGCGGGGCTGGGACGTGCCCAGCGATCACGTGCCCGTGGTCGTCACCCTCGAGTAGCGCGGCGCAGCGTCGATCACGGCGGGCAGTTCTCGGAGGTGACGCTGTCGCCCTGCTCGGGGACGCCGGCCTCGAGGAACTCCAGCGGGATCGACTGGCACTGCGCCGTGCCGCAGTCCTCCATGCGCATCACGTGGGCGTGCGGCCCGGTCGAGTAGCCGGTCGAGCCCGACAGGCCCACCGGCGTGCCCCGCGGGACGAACTCGCCGTCGAGGGTCCAGACCTCGTTGAGGTGCTTGTACAGCGAGGTGCTGCCGTCGCCGTGGCGCAGCACGACGAGGTTGCCGTAGGCGAAGCAGTCGGCGCCGCCGCCGTCGTAGCAGGGGTCGCCCGGCATCGTCTCGGCGAACGTGTGCGCGACGATGCCGTCGGCCATCGCGACCAGCGGTGTGTTCACGCCGACCGAGAAGTCGAAGGCGTAGAACGCCGCGCCCTGGTGCGAGAAGCCGCCGTCGTTGCCCTGGGCGATGGTGGTCGTCACCCCGCACTCGAGCGGCAGGTGGAAGCCTGCGGGCGGCTGCAGCTCCGGCGGCTCTTCGAGCGTGCACTCGGCGTAGGCCGCGGTCACGAAGCCGTGGATCTGGCCGAACTCGATCTCGAACCAGAGATCGGTGCCCTCGACCGCCTCGCCGGTGGTGCTGTCGAGGACGTCGACGATGGTGTTGGGGCCGAGCTCCCCGACCTCGGCGCCGGTGGTCGCCGGCGCGTCGCGGACGTTGAGCACGTTGCCGGGCATCACCGTGATGCGCACGCGGGGGCAGTCGTCCTGGGGCACGTCGGGGAAGGGCGGTGGCGGTGGTTCGCCCGCCTCGGAGGTTTCGGGCGCGGGCGGGGCCGCCGTGTCGTCGGTCGATGCGGGGGCGCCCGTCGAGCCCGCGGTGTCGCCGGCACCGGTGGTCGCGTCGTCGGGGTCCCACGCGCCGCCCTCGGCGACGGGTGAACCGCAGCCGGGCACGAGGAGTGTGCACAGCGCGAGCGCGCGGGCCCGAACGTCGGCGCGTGATGCCATCGCGCGAGCATGCGCCCGCGGAGCGCCACGTGTCAGCGACACGCGGGCGGCCGCGGCGGTTCCTCGTAGAGCGTTGTGCGTACGGTGGCGTGCGTCAGCTCGGGACGCCGCCGGTCAGGGCGATGTCGTCGACCCAGACGCGATCGGAACCGCCGTCGAGGCTGCTGTCCTTGCGGTAGCGCCACTCGAAGGTGTGGGCGCCCGCGGCGACCGGGTAGCTGGCGTTGGCCGGGGCGTTGATGCCGGACCAGTCCTCGAGCAGCGCGCCGTCGATCCAGAACTCGAGGTAGTCGTAGCTGCTCTCGGTGCTCTCTTCGTGGGTGAACGCCACCGTGCCGGCGATCGCGTAGGTGACCGCGAGCGTCATCGTGGTGGTGCCGCTGTCGGCGATGTCGCCGCTGCCGGCGGACCACGTGCCGGCGATCGGGTTGCCGTTGTCGGCGCTCCAATCGATCGCGGTGGGCAGGCCGAACTCGGCCGGGATGGCGCCGGCCTCGAAGTCCTGCAGGTACTGGCCGCCGCTGCAGCCGGAGAAGTCGTAGCTGCAGTTCGCGTTGCAGGCGAGCGCGCCCATGTCGAAGCCGATCGCCGCGCAGTCCATCCCGGCGAGGTCGTCGCCGTCGCACGGCTCGTCGCCCTCGATGACGCCGTTGCCGCACAGCGAGCAGAGGCT
>LNFB01000239.1 GCA_001464385.1 Deltaproteobacteria bacterium Ga0077550
GAGGACTGCGCGGCCGCGAGGTCGCCCATGCGATAGCGGATGTTGCCCTCGATGGTGTCGAGCCGCGCCTGCGTGAGTCCGCCCAGCCCCACGCGCTCGAGCAGGCTCGCGGCGAGCCCGGCCCAGCGCAGCCCCTCGGCGTGGCGAGACAGCCGATCCCCGACGACGCTCGCGAGATCCATCGCCGCGGCCCCGGCGACCTCGTCGTGCCGGGCGACGGTCGCGAGCTGCAGCGCGACGAACAGCTCCTGCTGCGCTGCCTCGTACTCGCCCACCGCCTCGAGCAGCGCGCCGAGGCGATGGCGGGCCTCGGCCCGCAGCGGCGCGTAGTCGAGGGCATCGGCGGCGCCGACGGCCTCGCGCACGCGATCGAGGGCGGGCTTGATGCGGCCCGCGGCCGCGAGGGCCTGCGCCTCGGCGAGCTGCTCGCGGACGGCCTCGACCTCGGCGTGCAGCGACGACGGCGGGGGCTCGATCGCCGCGAGCAGGAACGTCGCATCACCGCAGGGATCGACAGGCGCCAGCCCGGCGGCCGCCTGACCCGCCCGCTCGACGACGCCGGCGTCGGCGTGGACCAGGACGTCGGCGAGCGCCGCGAGCCCCTGTCGGCGCTGCGCGAGGCACTGCATCCGTCGATCGAACAGCTCGGTCGACTGCTCGCCGCGGCGGTGGGTCCGACAGGCGTCGTCATAGCTCGTCGACCACTGCTCGGCGTAGGCATCGAGGGCCGCGACCGTCCGCTGCTCGACCTGCGCCGCGTACGGCACCTCGATGGTCCCGAACAGCCCACGGAGCTCCGCCCGCCGTGCGTCGTCCCAGACCCCGACGAGCTGCTCGGCGCTCGAGCACTGCGACGCGCCCTCGTTGCGCGCCAGCCATCCGCCGGCGGTGGCGGCCGCCACGACCAGCGCCCCGGTGCCGACCACGAGCCAACGGCGGCGCCGCGAGGCCGCCGCGTCGAAGGTGATCGCGGCGACCAACGCCCGCATGTCGGGCCACCGCGCCGTGGGCTCGGCCGACAGCCCGCGGAGGATCGCGGCCTCCACGTGCGCGGGCACCCGGGCGTCCGTCGGCGGACGCCGCACGCTCCCCGATTGCTTGGCCAGGGCGAGTCGCTCGAGGTTCGGCGCGGAGAACGGCTCCTGGCGATACAGCGCCTGGTACAGCGCCACGCAGAAGCTGAACTGGTCGCTGCGCGCGTCGGCGGCGACACCCGCGTGCTGCTCGGGCGCCATGAACCGCGGCGTCCCCACGACCGCGCCCTCCATCGTGAGCGGTGAGTCCAGGACATCGGAGCGCCCGAGGTCGATCGCGCCCGCGCTCCCGTCGGGCTCCGAGGCCGCGCTCCCGTCGGGCTCCGCCGCCGCGTTCGCCCGGGGCTCCGGGCCCTCGCCGAGCGTGCCGGCGATCGGCACCGCCGCGAACGAGCTCGTCGTGTCGGCGCGCGCCAGGCCGAAGTCGAGGACGCGGGCGTGACCGTCGGCGCCGATGAGCACGTTGTCGGGCTTGAAGTCGCGGTGCACGATGCCCGCGCCGTGGGCCGCCGCGAGGCCGCGGGCGGCCTCCGCGTACATCTCGACGATCCCCGCGACGTCGGTGCGCTCGGCCTGCCACCGCGTGAGCGTCGGGCCGTCGACGAACTCCATCGCGACGAACACCGAGTCGCCGAGGGTCCCGACGTCGAACACCGAGATGACGTTGGGATGCGAGACCCGGGCGATCGCCTGGGCCTCGCGCAGCAACCGCTGCCGAGGCGGCGCGCCCTGGCGGGTCGCGCCCTGCTTGGGCCCGTGCAGCGCCTGGACCGCGTGGAGGATCTTGAGCGCGACCCGGCGGTTGAGCTCCGGATCGAACGCCGAGTACACCACCCCCATGCCGCCGTGACCGACGCGCTCGAGGATCACGTAGCGCCCGACCTTCGTCCCCGCCGGGTGGGGCTCGAGCACGCGCTCGTACTCCTCGCCGCCGACGACGGTCTCCTCGAAGGGCTCCGCAGCGGCCGCGGGATCGTGGATGCCCGTGCTCTCGAGTCGATCCACGGCAGCGTCCATCATGCCAAAGCGCCGCGTGCGGCGCGAGGCGATGGCTTCACTTCAGGAACCAGAACAGGTGCTCGTAGAAGGCGCGATCCCAGGGCGGGGTCTGGCGCGAGAGCACGCGGTGCTGCCAGCTGGCCTCGCCCGCGACGCACTGCTTGCCCTGGCCCTGGTTGCGGAAGATGGTCGCGCCACGGCACGCGACGTTCGTCGCCTCGGTGACCACGTCGTCGTACTTGCTGACGAGGCCGAGATTGGTCCGCTCCTCGCAGCGCGGGAACTTCCACCGGTTCTCGTCGGTGCGCGGCGCATCGCCCAGCGAGAAGTCGGTCTCGCCCTGCTTGCCGACGCAGACCTCGACGTAGCCGCGGCGGCCGTAGATCCAGAACTCGACCACCATGAGGCCGAGGAGAATCCACCACCACGGGATCCGGCGGCGCGTGGCCTCGGCCACCGGCGCGGTGGCGGCCGCCGCCACGTCGAGATCCCGGTCGTCGTCGGCCCGAGGTTCGGCCACGCTCCATGAGTACCAGCTGCGCACGGCCTGCGCGAGCGGGCACGACTCCGCGAGCCGCCCCGACTCCGCGAGCGGCCCCGGTGGTCTGGGACACGCGTGCGTCCTCGATCCACGGGAAATCCGCCCCGCGCCCACGCCGCCCCGGGAACGTCGTCCGCAGGCCTGTTCCCCCTGCCCCGCGCGGCGGCGGGTCGGTATAGTGCCGTGGACGGATCTCGACCAGGCCTCGAACGACCTGACGGGCGGTGCGCGCCGCCCTCGAAGATCCCGCGACGACGGAGCAACGGCGATGACGGCAACCAACGAGGCGTGGATCTCCGACTCTCTTGCACGGCTCGAGCAGCTCGAGTCGCAACGCGAGCAACTCGCGGCGAGTGGGCGCACCGATGCGCTCGCCGAGCTCGACGAGGAGATCAAGAGCCTCTACGAGGTCCTCGAGTCCGCAGCCGAGGAGGAGGCGTCCGCCGCCAACACCTCCCCGTCGCCGGCGACGTCCGCGGCGTCGAGCGTGCCGCACCCGGCCTTCGGGCCGACGCCGACGGCCGCGATGGTGTCGCCTCCCCCGGCGGCGTTCGTCCCCGCGCCCGTGGTGGTGCAGTCACCGTTCGACGCCCCGGCCGCACCGTCGATGATGTCGTCGCCGGCACCGATGTCGGCCCCACCGTCGATGATGATGGGCGCGTCCATGGACAGCGGCGACGACGACGTCTCGAGCGGCGGCAAGGGTGGCCTCATCGCCGGTCTCGTCGTCGTGCTGCTCGCGGCCGGTGGCGGCGGGTGGTGGTACATGAACCGCGCCCAGCCGGCGCCCACGGCCGCCGAGGCGCCGGCCGGTCCCGCGAAGGTGATCCAGGCCGGGGCGATCCCCGAGGACACGCAGGAGCCCGACGTCGCCAAGGGCGGTGAGGCCACGCGGACGCCGGGCATCACGATCAAGGAGCCGCCGCCCCAGGACGACCGTCGCTCCAGCGGCCCGCGTCCGAGCGGGAACACGGCGCCGCGCCCCGCGAGCAAGCCCGACAAGGACAGCCGCCCGTCGATCAACGTCGACGCGAGCAACGATCCCCTCGCCGGCGTGAAGTGACCGGCTCCGCGTTCGCCGTCAGTCGATGACGGTGAACGCGACGCGACCGACGAGCTGATCGTCGTCGGTGAGCACGTCGACGCTCCAGTGCCCGGCCTTGGCCTCGGGCACCTTGTCGGCGGCGAGCTTCGATTGCAGCCGGACCGTGTCCCACAGGCCCTGCGGGTGCGGGTCGACGTCATCGGAGCGCTGCACGACCTCGCCGTCCTTGAACCACACGTGGACGAGTCGGTCGCCCTTGCCCCCGGGGACGACGATGTCGGTCACCGCGTAGAGCTCGTGGACCAGCGAGCCGTGCAGGCTGCTGACCTCCAGCGCGAGCCGTCCGTCGTCGAGGAGCTTGGGCCCGACCGCCGCCGACGCGAGGTGCATCGCGACCGGCGGCACGACGCGGCGCCCGAAGTAGGCGCCGGCGAGGGAGCCCAGGGTCCACGTCACCAGCAACGTGGCCCCGAGCGGCCGCCCGAGCATGCGCAGCGGGACGTGCATGCTCCAGAACGCCAGGGCCGACACGGCGGCCGCGACCACCAGCGTGACCGCGGCCCGCGAGTTGGGCAGCAGCGCCGGGATCACCAGGTTGAGACACGCGAACAGCGTGAAGAAGTAGAAGATCGACGCGGCGACCTTCCACTTCATCAGCATCCGATCGAACACCACGTCGAGCGTCGACAGGAACGCACACGCGACCAGCGCGAAGAGGAACCACTGGTTGACCGAGTCGAACGTGACCGCGCGCCAGTAGAACGGCAGAAGGAAGAACAACATCCCCTGGTACATGTTCTTGAGCACGTAGGTCATGACGAAGAAGCGCATCTTGGCGCCCTTGCCCTCGACCTGTTGCCCGGCGCCGCTGCCGAAGAAGCGGAAGAACAGGATCAGCACCACCCACGCCAGCGCGAGCGAGATCGTCAGGAAGCGCGCGTGGGCGAAGCCCTTGGCCGCGAACAGCACCACGGAGATGCCGAGGCCCAGCGCGTAGAACGAGTGCAGCCACCACAACATGCGGCCGTACTTCGCGAGCGTCGCGCGGAGCTTGCCCAGGAACCGACGCGGGCCGGCGCCCGCGGGCTGCGTGGTCTCGGCCGGCACGGGCGGCGACCACTCGGGCTGCGGGGCCCACGGCCCGACCGGCGGTCCTCCCGGGGGCCCCGGCGGCGGCGTCTGCGGCGACGAACTCACGGGCCGATGGTAGGCCGGTCGGGTGACGCTGCGCCAGTCTCGTCCCGAGTCTCGATGACGAGGCTGGCCAGCGCGCGGCCGATCTCGCCGTCGCGATCGTGGAGCTCGCTCTGCGTCAGGCCGAGGCCGAGCGCGTCGGCGGTGGAACGCGCGTCGAGGGCGAACCACTCGCCGCACGGCGGGCGATCGAGGTGCAGCGTCAAGTCGGGGTTCACGAAGCTATACGCGCGGGTGTCGAGCACCGCGCAGACGCCGTTGCCCGCATCCGCGACGGTCACGAGCGCGGCCAGCGGCGACGTCGGCTCGTCGACGACCAGCGGCACGCGCAGGCGCATCCACGCGCAGGTCGGCCCCTTGCCCCAGACCCCGCGGCTCAATCGGACCTCGACGCCGGTGTGGTACGCGACGCGCTCGCGGAAGAACGGGAACACCCACGGCTCGAGCCCGGCGGGCCCCCGCGGCGCGGCGTGCCGCGGGCACCGCGGCGACGGCAACGCCACCGCGGCGCGACGGATCCGCAGCGCGTGCAGCCGCACCACCTCGACGCCGTCCTGCAGCAGGCGAGCGTCGATGCGCTGGGCCTTCTTGCCGAGTCGCACCGCTTCGGTCTCGATCGTGAAGGCGCCGAGCGGCACCGGGCGGAGGAACTCGAAGCTGAGCCGCGCGACGACGAACTGCGCCGCGTCGTCGCCGAAGCGCTCGACCGCATCGGCCAGCAGCGCGGCCGGGGGTCCGCCGTGCTGCAGCCGCGCGTCCCACGGCCCGCGCGTGTACTCGGTCGCGAACAGGCGCGCACCATCGCGGACGTAGAACCCCTCGGGCATCGTCGTCCAGGCTGCCACAGCGGCGTCGCGGCGGCTATCCTCGGCCGCGTGAAACACGTCATCATCCTCGGCTGTGGTCAGGTCGGTGCGACCATCGCGATGGACCTCGCGCACGACCGCAGCTTGAAGGTCACCGTCGCCGATGTCCGCCCGTCCGTGCTCGCCGAGGTCGCCCTGCGCTACGGCGTCCACACCCAAATCGCGGACCTCACCGACGCCGCGACGCTGGGCCGGGTGTGCTCCGAGGCGGATCTGGTGATCGGTGCGTTGCCCTCGCACTACGGCCTGCAGACCCTCCGCGCCGTCATCGAGACTGGCCGGCCCTATGTCGACATCAGCTTCATGGCCGACGACCCGCTCCAGCTCGACGCCCTCGCCCGCGAGCGGGGGTCGATCGCGGTGGTCGACTGCGGCGTCGCGCCGGGCCTGAGCAGCATCGCCGCGGGCTACGCGACCACGCAGCTCGATCCGTGCACGCGCCTCGAGGTGATGGTCGGCGGCCTCCCGGTCGTGCGCAAGTGGCCGTTCGACTACAAGGCCGGCTTCGCGCCCGCCGACGTCATCGAGGAGTACATGCGACCGGCGCGGATGGTCGAGCACGGCGAGGTCGTCGTGTACCCGGCGCTCTCGGGCATCGAGCGCGTCGACATCGAGGGCGTCGGTACGCTCGAGGCCTTCAACACCGACGGACTGCGCACGCTCATCGACACGCTGGCGATCCCGACGATGATCGAGAAGACGATGCGCTGGCCCGGGCACGCCGAGCTCATGCGGGCGTTCCGCGAGACCGGGCTGTTCGAGACCACGCCGATCGACGTCGGTGGCGTGAGCGTGGTCCCGCGCGACGTCGCGGCCGCGCTGCTGTTTCCCAAGTGGACCTACGGCCCCGGCGAGCACGATCTCACCGTGCTGCGCGTCGTGGCGTCGGGTCGCCGCGACGGCGCGCCGGTGCGCATGATCTGGGACCTGGTCGATCGCTACGATCCGGTGAGCGAGCAGCGGAGCATGTCGCGGACGACCGCGTTCCCGGCGACGATCGTCGCGCGGGCGCTGCTCGCTGGCCGCTTCGCCACGCCCGGCGTCCACCCGCCCGAGCAGCTCGGCAAGCTGCCGGGGATGCTCGCCCACGTGCTCGCCGAGCTCGAGGCCCGCGGGGTGCAGTGCCGCGCGTCGATCGAGCACGACGCGACCGCGGCGACTCAGTAGGGCTCGTACAACGTCGACGGATCCGCGTCGGGATCGTCGCCGACGACGATCGCGGCGATACCGGCGACCTGCGAGCCGCTGCCGGACTCGCGGTTGCGCAGGGTGAGCTCGACCGTCCCGGCCTCGTACACCTGCAGCACGATGTACGACGCCTCACAGGGCTGCGCCGCGAGGGCCGCGAGGCGCTGCCACGACAGGCCGCTCGCGGCGCCCGCTGTCTGGCAGCCGTAGCGCCAGGTCGACTCGGCCCCGCCGACGTCGAAGTAGAACGAGTCGGGATCCGGGTCGCCCCACGCCCCGGGCTCGTAGTCCCAGACGAGACCCCACAGCGCGTACTCGCCGGGGCACGCGAACTCGAGGGCGACGGTGACCTCGCCGCTCTCTGCGACGCTCGAGGCGGCGACGTTGGGGTTGTCGTTGGCGTCGGCGGCGACGAGCTGCATCGGCGCGACGAGCTCGCCGTCGTCGACCCACACCAGCTCGAACATCGGCGCGGGGCAACCGGGCGCATCGACGCCGCCGCTGGTCGCGTCACCGGCAGATCCGTTGCCGGATCCGTTCTCGGATCCGTCCTCGGAACCCTCGGATCCGCCGCCCCCGGGCGCACCCGTGTCGGTGTCGGGCTCGTCACCGGCGCTCGCGTGCGGGCCCCCGCCACCGTCGGTCATCGGGCTGCTCGACGCGCTGGGATCGGGGCCCTGGTCCGGACCGGGCGCTGGCGCGGGTTCGTCGCCGCCCTCGCTCGCCTCGGTGTCCGCGCCCGACGTGCCGCCGTCGCCGACCGACGCACCGGCGGGGAACCCATTGCCCGCGGTGTCGAACGAGCACGCCGACAGCACGCAGAGGGCCAACGACGGGACGCGACACGAACGGCGGACGACGGACGACATGGAGCCGGCGAAGCTACCACAAGGTAGTTTCGCGTAAACAAGCCGCCTACACCGCGATCCTAGGGTTGTGAACGTCGTTCCGCCGGCGGAGTCGAGGCTCGCGCGAAATCGCAAGCCAGCGGAGGGCACCGCCGCTGCTACGCTTGTCGGCACATGTCGCGCCTTGCCTTGTCCCTTCCGCTGCTGATGTCCCTGGCCTGCGGGTCGAAGTCCGAGTCCACCGGCGACGAGTCGTCGAGCACCACCGGGGACGGAACGAGCACCTCCACCGGCGCGACGACGACGACCTCCGCCGACGGGAGTTCCTCGACGTCGTCGACCTCCGAGGCCGCCGACACGACCGAGACCGGACCCGTCACGCTGAGCATCAGCGGCGAGGTCTCCGACTTCTTCGAGATGGGCCCGATCGGCTACGCCCAGATCTCGCTGCTCGACGAGAAGGGCAGCGAGACCGTCGCGAACCCCGACGGCACCTACGTGATCGAGGACCTCGAGCCCAACTCGTTCCACCGGATCCTCCTCGCCGAGAACGCCAACTACTGGGGTGCGATCGTCCCGGTGCAGCTCGAGGACGAGTCGATCGACAAGTACGATCTCTCGCAGGTGTCGACGGCGGTCATCGATCTGCAGGAAGCCGCGCTGCAGGATCAAAACCCCGATGTGTTGGTCGACGAGGACGCCGCGGTGCTGCTCATCGCCATCAACCAGAACACTGCGACCGGCGCGACGGTGACGCTCGACCCGCCGCCGGCGGAGAACACCTACTACGCGCCCGACGCGAACGGCGCCCCGATCCTCAACTCGAACCTCATCGAGTGGGGCCTGTTCCCGGTCGCGGTCTTCTTCAACCTCCCGCCCGGCGACGCGGGCACGTACACCGTGACGGTGACGCACCCCGATCGCGAGTGCACGGCCCTCGATCCGGAGCCGCCCACGCGCGGGCGCCACGTGAACCTCATCTACGTCGACTGCGTGTAGTCGCCTCCCGCCGTACGCGGGACCTGAACACGGGTACCGTCGTGCGCGCCGCCCTCGCCCCGTCCGCCGGGGGTGACGTTGCGTCGTCGGGCCCACGCGATCGCGGCGGAGGCGGTGATAGCCGGCGAAATCGGGCGATCCGTCGATCTGCCCTTGCACGGGCCACGGGGCCCGGGGAAGACTCGGGCGGCTTTTTCTCGCCGTGACCGAGCCGCGCGAACGACAGGTGGTCCACAAGGGATCGGTCGGCGAGGATGATCTCGACGATCGTTCCGCCGCCGAGGCACGCACCGCGGTCGACGACGATGTCCCAGACGCCGAGCTCGACGGCGCCGAGCCCGACGGCGCCGAGCCCGACGATGCCGAGCCCGACGACGACGACGACGCGGTCGCCGACGACGGCGGCGCGGACCGGACCCGCGTCGAGCACCACCCCGGCGGCCGCCGACGCGTCGCCCCGCTCCTCTTCATGGGCGCCGCGGCGCTGTGGATCGGCGTCATGGCCCTGCGCTGCCGCCCCGCCCACGGACCGAGCGCGAACGTGCCGAGCGCCGAGCCCACCGTCGCCGACGACGTCCCCGTCGCCCCGACGCCGATCGCCCCGGGCCCCACGCGGGCCGACGCGACGCCGCCCGATCCCATCCCGGCCGCGGACGCCGAGGCCCAGCCCGACGGCGGGCCCACCGACGACGCCCCGCCGGCCGAGGGCGATCGGCTGCCGCAGCGGCGCAACGACTGGGCCGAGGGCCTCGAGATCCCGACGAAGGTCCGCTACACGGTCCGCCGCGGCGGCTCGCTCGAGAACGTCGCGAACCTGTTCAAGATCTACCACCACGAGATCCTCGAGCTGAACCCGGGGATCGCCATCGATCAGGAGCTGGCACCCAACACCCGGGTGGTGATCTGGTCGCAGAAGCCCGGCGAGAAGAGCGAGTCGATCGGTTACCCGAGCGATGGCTCGCTCGCAGGCGCCATCCCGATGGTCGAGGGCCCGGGGCGTCGCATCCTCGCGATCGGCTGGAAGACGTGGGGCAAGGACACCTCCATCGCGATGCTCGATCGCGTGCTCGATCGCTGGGCCGAGCGCGGCAGCAACGTGCAGCCCATCCTCGTGGGCAACATCGCCAACCGCACGGGCGGCCGCCTCGAGCCCCACAGCACCCACCAGTCCGGCCGCGACGTCGACCTCGGCTACCCGCAGAAGCTCGCGGCCGGCGCGGAGCTGAACTGGCAGGAGATGACCGCCGCGAACCTCGACGCCGCCGAGACCTGGGCGCTGCTGTTCCTGCTCGGCGAGACCGGCGCGGTCGAGGAAATCTACATCGACCGCGAGATCCAGAAGCTGCTGCACGAGCACGCCCTGCGGCAGGAGCTGCTGTCGAAGTCCGCGCTGTCGAAGTGGATGGAGTACCCGCGACCGACCGGCACCGCCGGCACGCTCATCACCCACGTCGCCGGGCACACCGACCACATGCACGTCCGCTGGTCGTGCACGTCGGGCGACGGCCGCTGCAAGTCGCGGTAGCCGCGGTACACTGACCGCCGATGCGCGGTCTCGTCGTCGGAGCGCTGGGGACGATCGTGACGGCGTGCACGCCCGCGGGCGCCGCGGACGAGCACGCGTGGTCGCCCGACACGTCGAGCACCGGGCCCACGTCGACAGGTCGCGCGGAGGAGGACTCGGGCACCGACGGCTCGAGCACCGCCGATGACTCCGATGCGTCGGGCGACACCGGCACCGACGGGACCACCGGCGATCCCCCCGAGCCCGCGGGCCCCGCCCGCTACGGGCTGACCGTGCACTCCCCCATCACCGCCGATGTCGCAGCCTCGCTCGCGGCCATCCGCGCGGTCGACCCGGGCCTCGCCGACGACGTGTTCATGAAGGCCGGAGCCTCGAGCGACGTGAGCGTCGCGAACCTGCACTGCTTCGCCACCGACGAGATCGACCTCGGCGCCCACGCCGAGCTCGGCGCGACGCTCGACGTGTTCCTCGCCGGTGACGCCGCCGGCACGACCCCGTTCGATCGCGACAGCCTCGCGACCGAGGCCGGCCGCACGGCGTCGTGGGCGATCGACGGCGACCCAGCGCCGCTCCAACTCGAGCTCGACGCGGTGGCCCCGAGCCTCGCGTTCATCCACTTCGGCACCAACGACATGGAGCTCGGCATCGACCCCGGCGCGGCGCTGCCGGGGTTCCACACCGCCCTCGCCGAGCTGCTCGATCGCCTCGAGCAGCGCGGCGTCGTCGCGATCGTCGTCGGTCTCACGCGTCGGGGCGACGACCCCGACGCCGATCGCTGGATCGCGACCTACAACGCGGTGCTGCGGGCGATGGCGCAGCAGCGGCAGGTCCCGTTCGTCGACGCGCATCGGGCGATCGATCCCCTGCCCGGCCACGGCCTCGGGCCCGACGGCCTGCACCTCGAGTCGTCCCCCGACGGCGCCTGCATCTTCACCGAGGACGGGCTGCAGCACGGCTACAACATGCGCAACCTGATCCAGCTCGAGGTGCTCGATCGCGTCACGGCGGCGCTCGACGAGGAGCCCCCCGACGCCGACGACGGGCTGCCGGTGCTCGACGGTTCCGGCACCGCGGCGCTCCCGTGGACGATCGACGCGCTCCCGTTCGTGCACGACGCCGACACCACCGACGCGGAGTCCCTCGTCGATGTCTACGACTGTGGTGCCAGCGACGAGAGCGGGCCCGAGCGCACGTACGCGCTGACGCTCACCGAGGACACCGCCGTGCGGATCGTCGCGCTCGATCGCGAGGGCGTGGACATCGACGTCCATGTCATCTCGTCGCCCAGCAGCACCTGCACGGCGCGCGACGACGGGCTCGTGTCGGGCACGCTGGCGGCGGGAGCGTGGCGCATCGTCGTCGACACGTGGTCCGACGGCGCGATCGACTACCCCGGCCGCTTCGTGCTCGCGGTCGTGCCCTGCGAGGACGAGGATCCCGACTGCGCGGCCGCGCTCGGCGCATAGCCGGGGTGCGCGGCCATGCTCGGCACGAGCTCGGGCGCCGGTCGCTCACAGCGGGCGAGCACCAGCACCGCCGCGACGAGCAGCGCGATCGCGATCGCGACCTTGATCCGATCGAGCGGCGCGGCCCCGACGACCTTGCCGGTCGCGGCGTTGATCACCACGCGCCACGGCCGGTCCCGGTAGCGGAAGCTCCCGATCCACAGCGGCAGCGCGTCGAGATCGGTGCGGACCTCGTGCAGACGCGCGGTGCCGCCAGCGTCGGACAGGCCGCGGTCGAGGGAGAGCGCGTGCAGACGGTCGTCGACGAGCACGCCGTGGGCCACCGCGAGCGCGCCGGCCTCGCTCAGCGCCGGGACCTCGCACGGCACCTCGCGATCGCCGTCGGTCCACCGCCGCGTCGCCGCGGGGAAGGGTCGAAGCGCGGTGAGCTCGGCCAGGCTCACCGCCCCCGATGCGGGGACGATCGCCTCGGCGCGCCCGCGATCGATGCCGGTGCGCGGCCGCTTGCCGCTCGCGGTCGCCGCGGACACGAGCGCCGCCCAGTGGAGCTCGACGTCGGCGGCGACGCGCCACGCCGGGATCCACACCGCCTGCACCGCCGCCTGGGCCTCGCGCAGGGCCTTGGGGCGCCACCACGACGCCCGCACCCAGCGACCGAACGCGGCCTGGGCGGCGGCCTCGTCGAGGACGAAGGGCAGCACCGCGTGGGGCGATGGCGGCGGCACGATTGCGGGCACCGGGCGCAGCGCGACCGCGGCACAAAACAGGCAGCGCACCAATGCATGCGTCGGGTCGTACGCGACCGCGCCGCCGCACTCGTCGCACTGCACGACGATCCAGTCCGACGAAGCCACGCCCGGCGTCACGACCACGCCCCTCCCCACCACAGCAGCGCGAGGACGATCGCGGCGACCGTCATCGCGGCGAGCGAGACCTTCGCCGTCGAGATCGGCGGCCGCCCGACGCAGTCACCGCGCTGGCCGTGGACGAGCAGCCGATGCACGCGGCCGGCGTGGCGGTACGTGGCGACCCACACCGGCATGAGCACGACATCGAAGCCGCGGAGCGAGACCTCGCAATCGTGGGCGACGACGTCGTGGTGTTCGCCCGGCAGCACGTCCTTCGCCAGGCGGCGGAGCTCGGCGCGGCGGATCGTCGCGCGCGCGTCGGCGTCGAGCTCGGCGCGGGCCCGCGTCGGGAGCTCGGCCGCGAAGCCGGCCGCCAGCCGTGGGTCGAACCCGACGGCGAGTCCGAGGTCGAACCGGCCCAGGCGGGCGACCTCGGGCCCGGTCAGGGTCGTCGACGCGCACACGTGGTGGCCGTCGATCTCGCCGACCGCGGTCCCCTGCGCGTCGAACCACTCGGTCTCGCGCACGCGCCGCGTGACGGACTTGCCCTCGCGATCACGCGTCCGTTCGGTGCGCCACCAGTCGACGCCGATCCGCGCTCGCCACTTCGCCTGCGTGCTCGCGGCGTAGACGAAGTACGGCACGAGCACCCCGCGGAGCTCCTCGGGTCGCAGCTGGCCGGTGCGCGCCAAGAGGCGCACCGCCCGTGGGGCCCAGAACGCATCGGCGACGTGCGCGCGCAGCCGCTGCTGCGCCGCGCGGGCCGTGACGCGGAACGGCACCACGCGATCGACGGCCTGCGCCGTCGCGGCGTCGACGAGCCGCGAGCCGCACCAGGCACACGCGGTGGACAGCGCGGCCGCGTCGGCGACGAACGCGGCGCCGCACGACGGGCAGCGCGTCGCGGCGACGTTCGCGGGCGGGCGGTCCACGGTGGGCATGATACGGCGAAGCGGCCAAGATGCGCGGGGCCGCGCGGGGCCGCGCGGGGTCGCACGGGCCCCGGCGAGCGCGACGGGACCGAGGGGGCCCGGCGCCTATTCCGGATCACGGTATCCTCCTGCGCGACGCCCATGAGCCCGCCGCCCGACCGCGACCCCAACGGAGACGCCCCGGCTCCGGAGGCGACGTGGGGACGGCCCGCGGGCCGCGTCGCAACCGCGGACCCTGGGGTGACCGACTTCGGCGAGCGCTTCGCCGTCCACGAGTTCCTCGGCGCGGGCGCGCACGGGGCGGTGTACGAGGCCGAGGATCGCCTGCACGGCCGCCGCGTCGCGCTGAAGGCCCTGCTCGACGTCGACCCCGAGGAGATGGTCCGGTTCAAGCGCGAGTTCCGGGTCACGTCGCGCGTCGGCCACCCGAACCTCGTCGCGGTGCACGAGCTGTTCGTCGAGGGCGATCGCGCGTGGTTCACGATGGAGCTGGTGCACGGCACGGACTTCCTGTCGTGGGTCCGCAACGACCAGGGCTTCGACGAGCTGCGCCTGCGCGCGGCTCTCCACCAGCTCGCCCGCGGCCTCACGGCGCTCCACGCCTTCGACATCCTGCACCGCGATCTCAAGCCATCGAACGTGCTGGTCCGCGACGATGGTCACGTGGTGGTCGCCGACTTCGGGTTGGCCCGCGAGCTGTCCGCGACCAAGGCCGATGGCGTCACGGGGACGCCCGCGTACATGTCCCCGGAGCAGGCCGCCGCGCTGCCGCTCGGCCCCGCGAGCGACTGGTACGGCCTCGGCGTCATGCTGTTCGAGGCGCTCACGGGCCATCGCCCCTACGACGACGCGACCGGCATCGGCCTGATGGTGGCCAAGCAGATCGGTGATCCCGGCGCGCCGTCGCGGCACGAGCCGTCGGTGCCGCCGGATCTCGATCGGCTGTGCGTCGATCTGCTGGCGCGCGACCCCACGGCACGACCGACCGGCGCCGAGGTCCTGCGCTGCCTCGCCCGGGCCCCGAGCGGCGCCCCGGCCGAGCCCGCGCCACCGTCGATCGGCGCCGAGTTCTTCGTCGGTCGCGACGCCGAGCTCGAGCGGCTCCACCAGGCGTTCGAGCGCGTGTGCAACGACGAGGTCGCCGTCGTCGCCGTCGTCGACGGCCGCTCCGGCACCGGCAAGAGCGCGCTGCTGCGGCGCTTCGCCAGCGACGTCACCCACGAGCGCGCGACCGTCCTGTCGGGGCGCTGCTACGAGCGCGAGTCCGTGGCGTACAAGGGCCTCGACGAGCTCGTCGACGGACTGCGGGCCCATCTCATCGCGCGCGGCGGGATCATGGCGCTCGCCGGGGCCGGCGCGCTCGGCCGCGTGTTCGGGGTCCTGCGCGACGTGCCGGGCATCGGCGACGCACCGCCGCCGCGCACCGACGACCCCTTCGAGCTGCGCCGCCAGGCCGTCGACGCGCTGCGCGAGCTCCTGCGCCGCGTGAGCCTCGCCTCGCCCCTCGTGCTCGTCATCGACGACCTGCAGTGGTGCGACGACGACACCGCGGGCCTCCTGCTCGAGCTGCTGCGGCCGTCGAACCGCCCGACGGCCCTCTTCATCGCCTGCCTGCGCACCGACGACGGCGCGCCCGAGCCCGAGGCGCCGGTGCAGCGACTCGCGCGGGGGCTCGACGACTTCGTCAGCGCGCTCGACGTCGAGCACATCACCCTCGGACCCATCGACGACGCGGACGCGGTAGCGATCGCGGCGTCGGTGCTGGGCGATCACCCGGACGCCGAGCGGCTCTCCGAGGCGATCGCCGCCGAGTGCGAGGGCAGCCCGCTGTTCGTCGCCGAGCTCGCGCGCCACGTCGCCGACGCCAGCCAGGGCGCCGATCGACCGTCGCGGCCGCGGCTCGAGACCCTGCTCGAGGCCCGCGTCGCGCGGCTCCCCGACGAGGCGCTCGCGGTGCTCGAGGTGGTCGCCGTCGCGGCGCGCCCGATCCCGCTGCGCCTCGCCTTCGGCGCCGCGGGCGTCCGCGCGCGGGGCCTCGAGGCGATGGCGATCCTCCGCGGTCACACCCTCGTCCGCACCGACGGCGCGAGCGAGGCGACGCCGGTCGAGTGCTACCACGATCGGATCGCCATGCACGTGCGCGCGCGGATGGGCGCGGCCCACATCGCGGCCCGGCACCTGGCGCTCGCCACCGAGCTCGAGCGCGACATGGCCGATCCCGAGACCATCGCGTTCCACTTCAAGGCCGCCGGACAGCCGCAGCGCGCGATCGCCTACGTGACCCAGGCCGCCGATCTCGCCGCGCAGACCCTCGCGCTGCACCGCGCGGCGCGACTGTACGGCGTGGCGCTCACGCTGCTCGACGCCCACGATCCGCGGCGGCACGCGGTGCAGGTGGCGCTCGCCGACACGCTCGCCCGCGATGGACGCGGCGCGATGGCGGCCGCCGCCTACGAAGTCGCGGCCCGCAGCGCCCCACCCGAGCTGGCGATCGAGCTCGAGCGCGCCGCCGCCGAGCAGCTCCTGCGCAGCGGTCGGGTCACCGAGGGCATCGCGGCCCTGCGCGCGGTGCTGTCGTCGATCGGCCTGCGCATGCCGTCGAGCCCGCGCTCCTCGGTCGCGGCGCTGCTGCTCGCGCGCGCCCGCATCCGCCTGCGCGGCCTCGCCTTCGACGAGCGCGCCGAGTCCGAGATCCCGCGCCAGCGCCTGCTCGAGATCGACACCACGTGGACCGCTGCGACCGGTCTGCTGCAGTCGTCGGTGCTGCTCGGGCAGTACTTCCAGGCCCGCCACCTGCTGCTCGCGCTCGAGGGCGGCGAGCCGCGCCGCATCGCCCGCGCGCTCGGCCTCGAGACGCTGTACGTCGCCACCGGCGGCACCCACGACGCGCGCCACTGCGACGCGCTGCTCGAGCGCGTCGACGGCCTGTGCCGTCGCATCGACGATCCCCACGCGCGTGGGATCGCGGCGCTCGCGGCCGGCGCCGCCGACGTCTACCGCGGCCGCTTCGTCCGCGCGTGCGACCGGCTGCGCGACGCCGAGGAGATCCTCCGCACCGTCGACGGCAACCCGCAGTGGGAACTCTCGACCGCGCGCACCTTCATGGTGATGTCGTTGATGTACGTCGGCGAGCTCCGCGAGATGAGCCAGACGCTCGCGCGCTCGATCCGCGACGCGGTCGACCACGACGACCGCTACGGCGAGCTGATGCTCCGCGGCGCCTACGAGCCGCTGACGCTCCTGTTCGAGGATCGGATCGACGACGCGCGGGCCGTCGTCGCCGCGGTCGAGCGCGGCTGGCCAGAGGCGATCGAGACGGCGACCTACCGCTACGTGCTCGCGCTCACCCGCTCGAGGATCGAGCGCTACTGCGGCAATGGGGTCGCCTCGCTCGCGGCGATCGACGAGCAGCTGCGGCCCATCGAGCGCTCGCTGATGCTGACCAAGCAGCCGCTGCGGATCTTCATGAGCCACGATCGGGGGTGCGCCGCGCTGGCGGCCGCGTTCTGCGAGCAAGGCCGCGCCCGCGCTCGGGCGCTGTCGACGGCGCGGGCCGAGGCCGATCGCCTGCTCGCCGAGCCGACGCCGTGGGGGCGGGCGATGGCGTTGCCGCTGGTCGCGTCGATCGAGGCCGCCTCCGGCCGCATCGAACTCGCGACGCGCACGCTCGACGCCGCCGAGCGGGCGTTCCTCGAGCAGGGCATGCGCGCGTACGCCATCGTGGTCGCGCTGCGCCGGGCCGAGCTCCGCGGCGCCTCTCGGGCGGCGGCCGAGGCGGCCACGAACCTGCGCGAGCTCGGCACGACGGCGCCCGAGGCCCTCGCGCGGCTCCTGCTGCCGCCCGTCGTCGGCTGGTAGCCGCGCGTTGCCGCGCCGTCGGATCACCCCGGCGGCCGTGATACACCGCGGTTCGCCCATGGCCGACGACGCCGACGAGCTGCTGCTGCCCGACGCCGACGAGCGCGAGGCGATCCTCGACGCGCTCGCGGGGCTCGTGCACCGCCGCGGCTACGAGCACCTCGCGCTCGCGCCGCTGGTCGAGCCGGACGAGCGTCACTTCCCCGATCGCTGGGCGGGCGGCGAGGCCAGCGTGCGCCGCGTCGTGCAGCGCCTACTCGTCTACGCCGACCTCGAGGCGCTCGAGCCCGTCGTCGAGGTCGAGGACGACGTCGGCCTCGGACCGATGGCGCCCGTGGGCGTCGGCTCGCCGGGGTGGTTCCACAAGCTCGACGCGGGGCGACCGGTGATCCGCGTGCGGGAGTCGAGCCTGCGTGATCCGTTCGTGCTGGTGCCCGCGCTCGCGCGCGCGGTCGCGGCGGCCTTCCGCGCCCACCACGGGCTCGCGGTCCGCGAGCCGCTGATGGAGGAGCGCTTCGTCGATCTCACCGCCGTGTACCTCGGCTTCGGGTTGATCACGCTGCCCGCCCTCGTCCGCCACCACACGTCCCGCGCCGGGGCGCGGGTCCGCAGCGCGGTGTCGCGGGTCGGCGCCGTCGAGCCCCGCGCGCTGTCGTTCGCGCTCGCGGTCGTGCTCGCGATCCGCGGCACCGATGATCGGCGGCGCAAGGCGATCGCTGCGCTCGTCGGGGACAACCCCGCGGCGTTCATCGCCGCCGCCACCGCGTGGCTCGGCACGCTGTCGCCGCCGCTGGCGGATCGGCTCGGCATCCCGCCGCGCGCGTCGTGGCCCGAGCCGCCGGCGCTGTCGATGCTCACCGCGCCGCTGCCCGACGATGGCCCCGCGATGTCGCAGGAGCAGCGCCGCGACGAGGACAAGGGCGTCGTCGGCATGAACGCGGGCAAGCCGGTGTTCCGGGTCGAGCGCAGCAAGGCCCTGCGCATGGCCAAGCTGCTCGGGCTGCCGGTGCTGCTGCTCGGCATGCTCTTCGGTCGCGCCCAGCTCGCGGGCGGCGGCGGCGGCATGGGCATCGAGATCGAGATGTGGAAGGCCAGCCTGCTCGCCGGCGGGCTCGCGCTGGTCGGGCTCGTCATCGGCCGCATGCTCCCGGACGCGCGCTGCTCCGAGCCGCGCTGCGGCGAGTCGCTCACCGCCGACCAGACGACGTGTCCGCGCTGCGGTGGTCGCATCGCGGGCGTGATCCACCACCCCCGCGAACGACTCGCGGCCGAGGACGCCCTCGCGCGCCGATCGATCGTCGCCGGCGATGCCGACACCACCGCACCGTCGACGTCGACCTCCGAGCCCTGAACCCACACACGGACGCCACACGCGACCAGACCGGATCCACCGCGTCGCGCGTTGCAGGCGGGTCGATGCCCGACTCGGTTGGCTTGCGCGCCCCGCGGTGCCCTGGGATACTCGGGCAACAGCTCGGATCTGCGTGAACACGACGGCGCCCCTCACGATCACGCTCGCGATCGAACGGCCTGGCGAGTCCGTCCAGACCCACACGTTCCGTGGCGAGAAGGCGCTCGTCGGTCGCGAGACCGGTGAGATCGTCCTGCGCGACGCCGAGTCCTCGGCGCTCCACGCCGAGATCGATTGCACCCAGGGCGCCGTGGTCGTCCGCGATCTCGGCAGCAGCAACGGCACCTGGCGGGGCAAGGCCGCGGACGACGGCGTGATCACCTGGGAGCGCTTGCCTCAGTTCGCGCTGCTGCCCGGCGGGAGCTTCCGCTGCGGCGCCACGATCATCCGCCTCGTCGAGCTCGAGGGCGCCGCGTTCCAGGTGCCGGCGGGTCGCACCGTCGTGTCGGCCTCGCGCCCGGCGAGCGCTAGCCCGGCCGCCTCGCACATCACGGTGACGCGTGGCGGTGCCGTGCCGCCGCCGTCGAGCGCCGCGACGCTGCCCGGCAAGTCCGAGGGGACGATCGTCGGTCAGCCGCCGCCCGGCGGCGCGATCGAGCCGACCGAATCGAGCGTCACGCTGCCCTTCGGCGAGGCCGCACCGCGCGGCGAGCTGCTGACCTCCTCGTCGACGCTGCCCGCCACCGACGACGCGAGCACGACCATGCGCGCGCCGACCCACGTCACGGATCTCGCGCCGCCCACCGCGTCGACCAGCACCGTCGTTGCGCCTGCACCGATGCCCGACCTCGCGCCGCCGGTCGGATCCACCAGCACCGTCGTCGCACCGACGAGCCCCCTCGTGCCCGCGCCGCCCGTCGTGCCGCCGCCCGCCGCAGCGAGCCCCGTCGTCGGCCGGCCGCCGGTGGCCAACGCGCTCATCCGCCCCGGTGGGCGACCGATCACCGGACCCACCGCCACCGTGCCCGCGGGGCCGAAGCCCGCGCGCGCGTGGCTGCGCAAGGCGGGGATCGGCGCGGCGATCGTGGCCGTCATCGCCCTCGTCGGCGGCGGGATCTGGTGGGCCGTGCGGCGCTTCACCGGCGGCCCGCCCGCCCTCGCGGTGACCATCGCCCGCGAGCTCCCCGACGACGCCCTCGGCTTCGTCGCGATCGCATCCCCACGGGCGCAGCTGGATCTCGTCGGCGACGCCGCGCCCGAGCCGATGCGCAAGGAGGCCTCCGACGCCCTCGGCTTCGATCCGTTCACGCTCGCGTCGTGGACCGATCGCGGCATCGATCCCGACGGCGAGATCGGCGTCGCGCTGCTCGAGCTCGGCAAGCCGACGTTGGCCGTGTCGATGGGCCTCGGCGACGCGACCAAGCTCCGCGCCGCGATCCCGGCGCTCGTCGCCAAGCTCGGCGGCGTGCCCGAGCCCACGCTCTCCGAGCGCACCTTCGGCGCGGTGCCCGGGCTGTGGCTCGAGTCCCCGGTCCCCGCGGCGCTGCTGCTGCGGGATCGCCGGGTGATGGCGGTGATCGGACTGCCCGGCGCCGACGCGAGCACCGTGGCCCGTCACGCCGAGCGGCTCGCCGCGCTGGAGTCCGGCGCATCGCTCGCGGAGCGTCCCGGCTTCACGGACCTCGGCCCCGAGCCGGGCGCTCCGCTGATGGTCACCTACGTCGACGGCGTGTCGATGCGCAGCGCCGTGCCGGCGGGCGCCCCCGCACTGCTCGCGCTGCGGACCGGCTTCAGCGAGATCGACGCGTTCTCGTTCACCGTGAGCCGCGACGGCCCGCGGTTGCACGCCGCGTGGCAGACGGTGCTCCGCGACGGCTCGTCCGCGCTGAAGTACCTCGGCGACGTCGAGCGCACCGGGCGGGCCACCGCGCGCATCCCTGGGCCGGCGCTCGCTGGCATGGACTTCGCGGTCGCCGCGACGCCCGTACTCGAGACGCTGACCGCCTTCGCCACGCTCGCGGGCGTGCTCGGCCCCGCCGAGACCGAGTTCAAGGCCAGCACGGGCCTCGATCTGCGCGCCGACGTGTTCGACAACGTCGGCGGCGAGCTCGGGGTCGTCCTGGGCCGCCTGCCCTCGAAGAAGGACGGCCTCGACTTCGCCGTCGTCGGCTTCGCGTCGGTCAAGGACGCGAAGAAGGCCGCGACGTCGCTCCACACCGCGCTCGGGGCCCTGCAGCGCCACGTGTTCGAGAGCCCCGCGACCACCGAGTCGTTCGGCGAGACCGCGGTGCACACGTTCACGATCCCGGTGGGCGACGAGTCGTTCCCGGTGTCGCTCTTCGTCGCCGCCGACCACGTGTGGATCGCCGCGGGCAAGGTCGACGCGCGCGCGATCGTCGAAGGCTCGGGCAAGTCGATCCGCGACACCGCGCGGCACGAGGCGATCCGCGAGGCGCTCGCGCCGGGCGACAGTGCCGCGGGCTTCGTCGACCTCCGCGAGCTGCTCGGCGCCAGCGATCCGCTGATGTCGGAGGGCGACCGCACCGACAAGGCCACCGCGAAGCCGCTGCTGGATCCGCTCGAGGTCCTGACGCTGCGCGCACGCACCAAGGGCCGGGTCTCGCGCGTCGCCGTCACGCTGCACACCTCGGTCGACGACGCCGCGACGACGCTCGTGCGCGCGTCGTTCCAGGTCGCAGGCGACGCCCTCGCCGAGGCCGTCGGCCGCGAGCGTCGTCGTTCCCGGTGCGCCGAGCTGGTCGCTGCGCTCGAGGCGATCGCCAAGACCGACACCTCGCGCACGCTGCTCGACTTCTCGCTGCGCTTCGACGTCCGCGACGCGTGCGAGACCAAGGCCACCCCCGAGCAGGTGACGTGCGCGATCGCGGCGAAGACATTCGCCGAGGTCGAGGCCTGCGGGGGCGCCGAAGCGGGCCTGCTCCCACCCGAGCCCGAGCCGCAGGCGGTCCCTTACGTCGAGGACATCTGGCCGAACACCCGCGCCTCGCCGAGCGACGGCGCGGTGCCCAGGCCCGAGGTCAACTACGGCGTCGACGTCGGCGACGATCCGGTCGTCCGCGGCCGCGCCGACGCGCTGGTCACGATCGTCGAGTTCGGCGACTTCCAGTGCCCGTACTGCCGCGAGGTCACCGCGACGCTCGACGACCTCCTCGCGCGCCACGGCGACGACGTGCGGGTGGTCTTCCGCCAGAACCCCCTGGCGATCCACGCCGACGCCCGACCGGCGGCCAAGGCCGCGCTGGCCGCCGCGCGCCAGGGCAAGTTCTGGGAGATGCACGACAAGCTCTTCGACTCGCAGTACGAGCTGTCGTCGGGCAAGTTCCGCGACTACGCGATCGCGCTCGGGCTCGACGCGGCGAAGTTCGACCTCGACCTCGCCGACGCCGCGCTCGACCGGCGCATCGACGCCGACCTCGCGGTCGCCAAGCGCTTCGGCGTCACCGGGACGCCGGCGTTCTTCATCAATGGTCGGTTCCTCTCGGGCAATCAGCCGGCGGGCGTGTTCGATCGCGTGATCAACGAGGAGCTCTCGCGGGCGCGCACGTTCGTCGAGCGGCGCGGCAACACCCGCAAGCGCCTGTACGACGACATGATCGGCCGCTGGGCCACCGAGGTCGGCCGCTCGACCGCCGTGGCGCTGCCGCCCGACTCCGGCGAGCGCTTCACCTTCGACTTGACCGGCATGCCGCAGCGCGGCGCGACGGGCTTCTCGCGCGTGACGCTGGTCGAGTGCGGCGACTTCGAGTGCCCGTACTGTCAGCGCGCCACCAAGACCGTCCAGCGCATCCTCGCGGACTACCCGACCCAGGTGGTCTTCGCCTTCGCCCACAACCCGCTGTCGTTCCACCCCCACGCCGAGCCCGCCGCCCGCGCCGCCGCGGCCGCCGATCTGCAGGGCAAGTTCTGGGAGATGCACGACAAGCTGTTCGGCGACGCCGACGCGCTCGACGACGCCAGCATCTTGCTCTACGCCAAGGAGCTCAAGCTCGACGTCGCCAAGTTCGAGGCCGACCGTGCCTCGGCCGAGGTCACGAAGAAGGTCGCGGACCAGAAGAAGCTCTGCGTCGACAACGGCGGGTCGAGCACCCCGACGTTCTTCCTCAACGGGCGGCGCATCGAAGGTGCGCAGTCGTTCGAGACGTTCAAGGCGCTGATCGACGCCGAGCTCCTCGGCGGAATCTGAGGCGGTGCGCTACGGGCGGATCGGCCCGCCGAGCCCCCCTGCAACGCGCCGTGGAGGGTCGCGCCGGGCGCCGCGCAAACGGCTGCGCACGGCAAAAAACCGCGCACGAACGCGAACACCTCGGTGTAGGCTCAGCCCGCCCGCGGAAGGCACCGTCGCCAGTCGCTCGACGCCCGGTTCTCCGGGGTCGGCCCATGGCTCGACCGGCGGGCACTTCATTCCCAAGGATTCGTGAACTCATGATGCGCATCAAGCTTCGCCATTGCTCGCTCTTCGCGGGCTCGTTCCTGCTCGCCGCCTGCGGCGATGATTCCCCCGCCACCCAGGACACCGACGCGAGCTCGTCGTCGGGTAGCGCGGACAGCAGCGGCGGCCCGACCGATCCCACGATCGATCCCGACTCGTCGAGCAGCGGCAACCCGACGACCAGCCCCGAGACCACGGTCGACAGCTCGGGCTCGGAGTCGTCGTCGTCGTCCGGTGGCGGCACGTGCCTCATCCCGACGACGATCCTCGCCGACCCGAGCTTCGAGGCGGGCGCGGACGCCTCGGAGTGGGGCGAGGCCTCGTCTGCCTTCGGCACGCCGCTGTGCGACGCCGGCTGCGGCGGCCCCGATGCCCAGGACGGTAGCTGGTATGTCTGGCTCGGTGGCTCCGGCGGTGGTGACATCGGCGGTGTCTCGCAGGAGGTCACCATCGGTGAGGCCGACTCGCTCGAGCTCAGCTTCTACTTCCAGTACGGGCTCGAGGGGAACGGCAGCGATGTCTTCCAGCTGCAGATCGACGGCGACGTGCTCTGGGAGGTCACCAACGCCGACGTCGCCGACTTCGCCGAGTGGACGCAGGTGACCATCGACGTCTCGGCCTACGCCGACGGCGGCGACCACGACATCGACTTCACGGGCATCGCTTCGGGCAACGCGAACCTCTTCCTCGACAACATCCAGCTCGAGACCTGTGGCGCGGGCGCGGCGATCACCGAGTCCGACACCGTCGACCCGGCGATGACCGGCGGCGACACCGACGCGACCACCGACACCGGCGGCATGCTGACGTGCGAGGACATCGGCAACACCGTGCCCGTCGCGCAGGACGGCAACAACGGCGGCGCGGGCGACGACATCGTGCCTTCGTGCCTCATCGGCAACGGCGACGGCGCGGGCGAAGACGTCGGCTACACCTGGACGGCACCGGCCGACGGAACGTACCGCTTCGACACGCTGGGCAGCCCGCTCGACACGGTGATCGTCATCCTCGACACCTGCGACTCCGGCGGCACCGAGCTGGCCTGCAATGACGACGTCTCGGGGGACGTCTTCCAGTCCGTCGTGACCCTGCCGATGACAGCCGGCCAGACCGTCGCAGTGGTCGTGGATGGCTGGAACGCCGCCGCCGTCGACGACTTCACGCTCAACATCAACCAGCTCTCGTGCGATCCGCCGATCGATCTCGGCAACAACGAGCCGGTCAACCAGGACGGCGACAACACCGGCGCGGGCGACGATGTGGCCGCGTCATGCGGTGGCATCGGCGGCGAGGACGTCGTGTACACCTGGCAGGCCCCGGACGCCGGCATCTACAGCATCTCGGCGTCGAGCCTGGTGCTGGCCCCCGTCGTCAGCGCCTACTCGGGCACGTGCGGCGACCCCGGCTCCGAGCTCGGCTGCGCGACGGACAACAACCTCGCGGCCTTCAACGTGGTGGTCGCTGCCGATCAGCAGATCTCGATCGTCGTCGACGGCGTGACCGCGGACGACATCGGCGCGTACGAGCTGGCCATCACGCAGACCGGCATGCTCAGCGGTGATTGCTGCGCCGCCGACGACTCGGCTGGCTGCGAGGACGCGACCATCAGCCAGTGCACCTGTGCCTTCGACGCCTCGGATCTCGGCCCCGACGTCCCACTTGCGCCTGCTGACTGCTGCAGCGGACCGTGGACGGCGGCCTGCGCGAGCATTGCCGCGTCGCAGTGCGGCGCGGATGCATGTACGCTGACCGACGGCGGTAGCTGTTGCGTCGGCGACAGTGGCGCTCCCGGCTGCGATGTTCCCGAGGTCCAGGACTGCGTGTGCGACTTCGATGCGTTCTGCTGCGACGACAACTGGGACGCAGTGTGCGTCGCGAAGGGCCAGCTCTTCTGCTCGGCCCAGTGCGCCTAGTCGCCCTGTTCGTGCTGGCGATGCTGTCGTGGCCCTCGGGGGCCACGGCGGCGTCGGCCCCCCAGCCGGAGCGCGCGTGGGAGCACGCGCGTGCGTTGGTTCGAGACATCGGCCCGCGCCCCGCTGATTCGCAGCAGGCGCGGGCCGCCGCGCGTCACGTCGAGGACGCGTTCACCCGGCTCGGGATCCCGACCGAGCGCGTCCCGGCCGGCGCGCAGTTCGTCCCGGAGATCCGCGTCGGCGATGCCCTCGTCTCCGCGGGGCGCACGGTGACGCTCGACGACGACACGATCGTCGCCACCCTGTCCGCGACCGAGGGCGTCGGCGCCCCCGCGATCCTGATCCTCGCCCACGTCGACACCGTCGCAGGGGCGCCCGGCGCCGTCGACAACGCGGCGGCCGTCGGCGTGCTCCTCGAGCTCGCGCGATCGCTGGCCGACGAACCCGTCCGCCCGCACGACGTCATCTTCGCCGCGACCGCCGGCGAGGAGGTCGGGCTGGTCGGCGCGCGGGCCCTCGCCGCGCAGCTCGATCCCGATCGCATCGGCGTGGCCATCTCCCTCGATCTCATCGGACGACCGGGGCCGCTGACGCTCAACGGTCTGTCGGCGCACCTCGGCGCGCCGTGGCTCGATCGCATCGCCCGCGCGGCCGCGACGGCCCGCGTCGCGATCGAGGCCCCGCTCACCCACCAGGTCGTCAGCCGCCTGCTGCCGCAGCTCGAGCGCAGCGATCACGGCGTGTTCACCGAGCGCGGTATCCCGGCGTTCCACCTGTACCACCGCGGCCCGGGCCGCATCTATCTGCAGTACCACGGGCCGCGCGACGACCTCGATCAGATCGACGCCGCGTCGGTCGCCGCGGCGCTCGCGATGCTCCACGCGTTCGCGCTCGACCCCGCCGCGCTGCCGCCCGTCGGTGGGACCGCGGCGACGTGGCTGCCCTTCGGTGACGGGCTGATCCTCCGCGACGGCGCATGCAAGGCGATCGAGGCCGTGATGATCGCCCTGTGCGTCGTGCTGCTCGTGCTCGCGGCGCGGCGCGGCACGCCGTGGCGCCCGCGCGTGATGGCCTCGGCCCTCGCGTGCGCGGTGACCATCGTCGCGTGGGCCACCGTGCTCGGCATCGACGCCCTCGGTGCGGCCGCGCGCGCGCACCCGCAGCCGTGGATCCACGCGCCGGGGCGATGGATCGTCGCGACGCTCCTGCTGCTCGTCGGGTTGCTGACCGCGGCCGCGCCGTGGCTGCGGCGGTGGCCGCTCGACGCTGGGGCCGGCGTCCCGGCCGTCGTCCTCGCGATGATCCCAGGCGTGGTGCTCGCATGGTTCGGCGTCGTCGCGCTGGCCTGGATCCCGCTGGCGCACACGGTCGGCCTGTCGGCGCTGGGCTCGACCCGCCGCCCGCGGACCGCCGCGCTCGTCCTCGCGGTCGCGATGATTCCCGCGTGGGCCTGCATCGATCCCGATCTCCTGCGTGAGGCGAGCTTCCACGGCTTCCTACCCCGCGGCCTCGGGCTCGCGCCAATCCTCGCGGTGGTGCTGCTGCCGGCCAGCCTCGCCGGCACGCGCCTGCTCGCGACGCTGCCGCTGTCGCGTCGGGCGAGGGTCACCGCCGTGGCGGTGGGCGTCGCGGCGTGGCTCGCCGTCGCGCTCGGATCGGCGCTCGGCGATCGACAGTGCACCGCGTCGGCCTATGCGACGGCCGGGCTCACCTGTGAGCTCGGGCCCGCATCGCCCTGACCGCACGGCCGGGCGTCGACTGCGCGCGGCGCGGCCGCTGGAATCGCGGCGCGCGGCCCGGTCGAACGCCCGATGCCCTCGCCCCGCCCGACCTCCCCCGTGACGCTCGTCCTCGGGTTCGCGATCGCCTTGGGTGTCGGGCAGGCGTGCCACGGCGACGACGGCGACGAGAACACCGGCGAGGCGTGCATCACCGCCGAGGCCTGCTATCCCGACCTCGACGATCCCGAGAGCCTCCGCGGCGCGGCGTACTGCCTCGATCGCGTCGAGGGTGGCTACTGCACGCACGAGTGCGAGACGGACGCCGACTGCTGCGCCGTGCCCGGCGAGTGCGAGACCGACTTGCCGCAGGTGTGCGGGCCGTTCGAGTCGACGGGCCTGCGCCTGTGCTTCTTGTCGTGTGAGGGCGCGGATCTCGACGGCCTCGACGGCGACACCCACTGCCACGAATACGCGCACCCCGCCTTCGGCTGCCGGAGCACCGGCGGCGGCGCGGAGAATCGCAAGGTCTGCGTACCGTGAGCTTCACGGCCGCGTGCGCCCACGCTCGGGGAATTCGTCGGGGCGTGTGTTGGCGCAGTGGACAGCGCACCCGTGCGCGGCCAGTCTCCGCCCCGTGACGAACTCCGACGCGATGCCCGTTGTCCTCGACGAATCCACCGAGGCCAACCCGGCGCTGACCCCCGCGCCCGCCGAGGCGCCCGCTCCCGAGGCGACGCCCGCCAACGCGACACCGACCGAGGCGACGCCCGCCAACGCGACACCGACCGAGGCGACCCCCAGCGAGCCGACGCCGTTCGATGGGATCCCCGCGGCGCTGCGAAGGGCGATGCTCGCCCACGGGTTCGTCGATCTCACCGCGGTGCAGCGCGCGGTGCTGCAGCCGGAGGCCCGCGGTCGCAACCTGCGGATCTCGTCGCAGACCGGCTCGGGCAAGACCGTCGCCCTCGGCATCGTGCTCGCCGACGACCTCCTGGATCCGGCCGCGTGCACCGGCACCCGCGCGCTCGTCGTGACGCCCACCCGCGAGCTCGCGACGCAGGTCCAGGGCGAGCTGCGGTGGTTGCTCGCCGGTCTCCCCCACGTGCGCGTCGAGGCCGTCACCGGCGGCACCGACATGATCCGCGAGCGCCACGCGCTGCGCCGCGCCCCGACGATCATCGTCGCGACCCCGGGCCGCCTGCTCGACCACGTGCGTCGCGGGTCGGTCGACTGCAAGAACGTCCGGCACCTCGTCCTCGACGAGGCCGATCGCATGCTCGACATGGGCTTCCGCGAGGATCTCGAGGCGATCGTCGAGGCTGTGCCGGCCGATCGCCGCTCGCACCTGGTGTCGGCGACGTTCCCCGCCCAGGTCCGTCGGCTCGCCGACAAGGTCCAGGTCGACGCCGTCCACCTCCAGGGCACCGAACTCGGCGCCGCGAACGACGACATCGAGCACTCCGCGTCGCTCGTCGATCGCGGCGACACGTACGGCGCGATCGTCAACGCGCTGTTGCTCGGCCAAGGCGAGCGCGTCCTCGTGTTCGTCGAGCGGCGGGCCGACACCGCCGAGCTCGCCGATCGCCTCACCGCCGACGGCTTCGCCGTACAGGCGTTGTCGGGCGAGCTCAGCCAGTCGCAACGCACCCGCGCGCTCGAGGCCTTTCGCAGCGGCGTCGTCGACGTGCTGGTGTCGACCGACGTCGCCGCGCGCGGCCTCGACGTCCCCGACATCTCCCTGGTGATCCAGGTCGACCTGCCCAAGGATCCCAACGACTACACCCACCGCAGCGGCCGCACCGGGCGCGCCGGTCGCAAGGGTCGGTCGCTGTTGCTGGTGCCGATCCGCGCGCAGCGACACGCCGCGTCGCTGCTCGCCGCCGCGAAGGTCGAGGTGGTGTGGCGACCGCTGCCGACCGCCGACGAGATCCACGAGGCGCTCGGCGAGCGCACCCGTGCCCTCGTCAACGCCCGCCTGGGCGAGGCCGCCTCCACCCGCGGCCTCGCCCAGGCCGCCGAGCTGCTCGAGGGCCGCGACCCCGCGCAGGTCGTCGCGACCCTGCTGCAGCTCGCCGCACCGAAGCTGCCCTGCGCGCCCAAACAGGTGCGCAGCGTCACCGCCGACGCGGGTCGACGCCCGGCCGTCGCGGCCGCCCGCGCCAAGCACACGCGACACACCGGTCGGTTCATCCGCTTCTCGATCAACTGGGGTCACCGCAAGGGCGCGACCCCCAGCCGCCTCCTGTCGCACCTGTGTCGCCGCGGCGAGATCGACAGCGGCCTGGTCGGTGCCATCGAGATCGGACCCGGCTCGGCCACCTTCGAGGTCGCCGATCATGTGGCCGGGGGCTTCGAGCAGCGCGTGCGCGAGCCCGATCGCCGCGAGCCGTTGCTCCGGATCTCGCGGCAAGAGTCGACCGGCTGACGGCACTGCCGAGCCGGCTCCAGTCGGCGACCTCGAGGCCCGCGCGACCTCGCGCGGCCCGACGCCGCCGCAGCGCGTCAGCGCGACCTAGCCACGCGCAGTTGCGGCCCGACCGCGCAATGCAATAAGGCGTGACCGCACGTTCCGGCTTGTCCGCCCTGCTCGCCCCCGCTACCGTGGTCGCTTCGGTGAGGCGAAGGCGCGCGATGACGTTGGACGACGGGCGATGGATGCGGGTGGGCGTGGCGATCGCTTCGATCGCGATCGTCGGCTGTTCACCGGACGACTTCGGCATGGGGCTGGCGAGCTTCGGCTCGGGCTTCCCCGATCCGACGACGGGAACCCCGGAGGACACGGCGGGGAGCACCGACGGCTCCAGCGGGGGCTCGGCCGACGGCTCCGCGAGCGCGGATGGATCGTCATCGGCGGCCGAGGCCGGCACCGAGTCCACCCTCGACGGCAGCTCCGGCGCGAGCACCGACGCGACCGCCGAGGGCGGCTGCACGCCGAGCGCCGAGCTCTGCGATGGCATCGACAACGACTGCAACGGCACCGTCGACGACGACGACCCCGAGGGCGGCGAGGCCTGCGTCACCAACAACCAGGGCATCTGCGCCGACGGGACGACCGAGTGCCAGGACGGCGAGCTCGTGTGCGTCCAGGACGTCGCGCAGGGCATCGAGAGCTGCAACGGACTCGACGACGACTGCGACGGCGTCGTCGACGACGGCGACCCGGGCGGCGGCTCCGCCTGCAACACCGGCCTGCTCGGCATCTGCAGCGCGGGCACGCAGACGTGCATCGGCGGCGCGCTGGCCTGCGAGCAGAACTCCGCCGCGGGCGGCGAGCTCTGCAACGACAGCCTCGACAACGACTGCGACGGCGCCGTCGACGACGGCTGCGCCGGCGCCTGCGCCCACGAGGAGTGCGAGATCGGCGTCGCGATGGACGACGCCTGCAGCCCCTGCGTGACCGCGGTCTGTGCCCTCGACGCCTTCTGCTGCACCACCTCGTGGGACAACATCTGCATCCTCGAGGTCGCCACCGAGTGCGGCGTCTTCTGCATCGGCACCTGCGGTCACTCGCCCTGCGAGGCCGGCACCACCCTCGTCGAGGGCTGCGACCCCGGCGGCTGCGTCAGCGAGGTCTGCCTCAACGACGCCTACTGCTGCGACACCGCGTGGGACGCCCTGTGCGTCGACGAGGTCGCGACCTACTGCGGCATCACCTGCTGAGGCGGTTCGCCCGTTCACGCGGGGGATCCGACCGCCGATCTGGCGCGCCCGCGGTCATCCGGCGCGGGTGAAGCCCCGACGCGTCACGCGTCCGGCTGCGGGAGCTCGAAGAAGGCGCGCGCCGCCGCGGTCGTCTCGCGGGCGACCTCCTCGAGCGGCTTGCCGGCCGCGGCCGCGACGGCGCGGGCGACCTGCGGCAGCAAGCCGGGCTCGTTGCGGCGGTGCTTGGGCATCGGCTTCAGGTCGCGCGGCATCAGGTACGGCGCGTCGGTCTCGACCATCAAGCGGTCCGCGGGGATCCGCGGGACGAGCTCGCGCAGGTGGTGCCCGCGCCGCTCGTCGCAGATCCAACCGGTGATCCCGATGTACGCCCCGAGCTCGAGGTACGCGTCGAGCTCGTCCCCCGTCCCGGTGAAGCAGTGCACGACGAACCGCGACAGCGCGGCGCGGTGCTCCCGGAGGATCGCGACGAAATCGGCGTGCGCCGCCCGCTCGTGGAGGAACACCGGCTTGCCGACCTCGATCGCGAGCGCGAGCTGGGCGGCGAACGCATCGCGCTGCGCCGGCCGCGGTGAGAAGTCGCGGTCGTAGTCGAGCCCGCACTCACCGGCTGCCACGCACCGAGGATCGGCGAGCACGCGACGCAGCGCCTCGATCGCCGCGTCGTCGCAGTCCTTGGCGTGGTGGGGATGGATGCCCGCGGTCGACCACATCCGCTGCGGCTTGCGCCGCGCGATCGCGAGGGCCGCCTCGCTGCTCTCGACCGAGCTGCCGGTGACGACGATCCCGGCCAGGCCCGCCGCGAAGCCGCGGGCGATCACGTCGTCGAGGTCCCGGGCGAACGCCGAGTTCGCGAGGTTGGCTCCGATGTCGACCAGGGGCGCGTGCATGGGCGGGCCGGAGGGTAGCACCGCGACCGCCCAGGCTTCACGCCCGTACGAGCCGCAGCAGCGTGATCTCTGGCGGGGCGCCCACCCGCGTGGGCGGGCCCCAGTAGCCGGTGCCGCGGCTGACGTAGATCCACATGTCGTCGTGCCGCGCGAGCCCGGAGACGTAGGGCTGCGCGAGGTAGACGAGCAGGTTCATCGGGAAGTACTGCCCGCCGTGGGTGTGCCCGGAGATCTGCAGGTCGTAGCCGGCCTGCGCCGCCGCGAAGACGCTGCGCGGCTGGTGGGCGAGCAGGATCTTCACCGCGGCCGCAGGCGCATCGGCGCACGCCTTCGCCGGGTTCGACGCGTGGGCGGGCACCATCGATCCCGCCGAGTAGTCGTTGACCCCGGCCAGCACGATCGTCGCGCCATCCCGCTCGATCGCGACGTGCTCGTTGTCGAGGACCCGCAGCCCGAGCCGCGACACCTCGGCGCACCACGCCGGACCATCCCAGTAGTACTCGTGGTTGCCGGTGACGAAGTAGACCCCGTGCTTGGCGCGCAGGTCGCCGAGATGCGCGACGTCCTCACGCAGCTGCTCGACGAAGCCATCGATGAGGTCGCCGGTGACCGCGATGAGGTCCGCGCCCAGCTCGTTGCACACCGCGACGCAGCGCTCGAGGTACCCGCCGCGGATCGTCGGACCGACGTGGATGTCGCTCATCTGCACGATGCGGAATCCCTCGAGCGCGGGCGGCAGATCGGTGATCGGCACATCGACCTCGAGGACGCCCGGGGTCCGATCGATCTGCAGGATGCCGAGGCCCGCGACGCCGCTGGCCGTCCCGACGACGCCGAGGTTGGCGACCTGGCCGAAGAACCCGCGGCGGCCCGGATCGCTGGGCCGCTCGCTCCGCGGCCACCACGCCCGCTGCGCACGGCCATAGCCGTAGTGCGTCAGCCGGCCGAGATCGATCGCGACCAGCAGCGTCAGCACGATCGACGACAGCCCGAAGAGGAAGAACCCCGGCATGTACAGCGGCTTCAGCAGCGCCGCGGGCAGCCCAAGGCGCCCGCCGGAGAGCGCGAGGACCGGGAGGAACGCGCACACGGCGATGAGCGCCCGGGCGACCCGACGCCCACCGGGCCCCAGGGCCGAGTCGCGGACCAGCCGCCGGTCCATGTACACGTGCAGGCCGATCCACAGGACCGGCATCACGAACATGAACACGAGCAGCCGGATCCCCATGGCCTCCCGGTTAGTTGGCGCCCGCGTCGAGGACGTTGGCGAGGTCGGCGGCGACCTCGGCTGCGAGCGCGCGCTGCAGCTTGACCAGCCCGCGCGTGTGCTCGCTGCTGGCGTACCACTGGTCCTCGCCGTCGTCGTCGTAGCCGCGCTTGACGGCGACCGTGATCTCCTTGCGATCCGTCGTACGCACGCGGAACGAGAACACGTCCTCGAGCTGGCCGGGGTTGTCGGTCGCCTGCACGTAGCCCGACGCGCGCATGCGCAGCGCCTTGTCGATCCACGCCGCCGCGGCGTCGTTCTTCGTCGTCGATCCGACCGTCGACCAGTAGACCGCCTCGGCGTCGTCGGGGTTGTGCTGCTCGAACTCGGCCGTGGCCTCGCCGCCCTGCACCGCCAGCCCGGAGATGGCCTTGGTCTCGACGCCGACGAGCTCCCGATCGGGCAGGCTCTGCTTGCCGCTCTGGAGCGGCCGGATCACCTTGGCGTCGACGACGTACACCTTGCCGCTCGCGACCTCGCGAACATAGACGTTGGCCCCGCCATACACGTTACCGCCGATCTCGTAGACCGAAGGCTCGCGCCCGGTCCGGACGATCTCGAGCGTGGCCTCGGGCTCGGCGAGGCCGAGCTCCGCGAGCTTCTCGTCGGTGATGCCGTCGAGCTGGCGCTTGGCGCGGAACGGCATCAGGCCGTCGAGCGCCGCGGTGCCGTTCTTGCCCGCCTTGAACTCCGAGATGGCGCCGTCGTCCTTGGGCGGCGCGTGGGGGTTCTCGGGCTCGGCCGTCTCGGCCGGCTCGGGTTCGGTCGACAGCGGCTCGGCGCGCACCCAGCCGTACCGACCGAGCGCGTCGGTCTTCATCTCGACGACGAGGTCGAGCTTCTCGGAGCGGTAGTGGACGCGCTCGAGCTCATCGGCCTCGCCGGCGAGCACGACCACGTTCTCGCCGGTCTCGACCTCGCCGGGCGCGGTCCAGACCCGATAGGCCCCGCCCAGCGCGACGGCCAGCAGCACCCCGTACACGATGACTTGACGCCTCATCGCACACCTCCACGGCGGCGCAGCCGCATGCGGATGCCGCCGAGCAACAGCACCCCGAACGGGATGCCGAGCACCGTCATGTAGAACCAGGTCGTCTGGCCCTCCTTGGTGTGTTCGATCTTCACGTCTTCTTCGGTCTCCGTGGTCCCCGACAGCGCCTCGGCCCCGATGAGCCAGTTGATGCCGTCATCGGCGAAGCGCTGGTTGCCGAGGTTGCCGATGCCCAGGTCCGAGAAGATCGAGGCGTCGGCGGTGACGATGGCGCGCCACGGCGCCGCGTCCGTACCGCCCTCGATCGCGGCCACGAGGTTCCGCGCGCTCTTCGACTCGCCTGCATCGGCCTCGTACTCGCCGTCGAGATCGAGGTCGGCCCAGACGACCGCCAACGACCGCACCGTGAAGGTGACCTTGCTGGTGTGCTCGTCGACCTCCTCGAGGTAGCCGGCCGCCGGCGTGAACAGCACGTTCTTCTCGGCGCGCTCGCCCAGCGTGATCGTCGACGGGTGCTGGGTGAACGCGTCGGTGACGAGGTTCAGCCGATCGAGCTTGTTGTGCGACAGGGGCACGATGCCCTGCTCGGACGCCAGCACGCCGTCGCCCATCTCGACCCCGAGGTAGGCGAGCAGCTCGTCCATCGGGTCAGTGCCGACCAGCTGCTCGCGCCCGATCGCGGGCTCCATCGCCACGAGGATCGAGCCGCCGGAGTCCACGTGGGCCTTCAGCGCGTCGACCTCGGCCTGCTGGAGCTGCTTCATCGGCCCGAGGACCGCGACCAAGTCGGCGTCGTCGGGGACCTTCTGCGCGAGACCGTCGGCGATGCCGAGGGTCTTGACCTTGAAGCCGAGCTGCTTGAGCCGGCTCTTGAGCGCGGTGATCTGCCGGTCGACCGCGCCCTGCGATCCACCCTCCCAGGTCAGCTCGCCGTGGCCGGTGGTGAAGTACGCGACGCGCTCGCCGTGGCCCAGCTCGCGGAGGATCGTCTGCACCTCGCCGTCGAGCTTCTTGAGCGTGCGCTTGGCCTTCTCGAGATCGGTCGCGACCTTGAGCGTGCGCGTGACGGGCTTGGGCTTGGCCGGATCCTCCTCGGGCTTGGCCTCGGCCGCCTTCGCGTCGTCCTCCGGCAGCACCGCGTCGAGGTCGACCTCACCCTGCGTGATGGTGACGACGCCGTTGTCGCGGACCGCCAGCGCCTTGGCCAGGCGCGGCTCCGCGGCCTGATCGATCAGCTCGACGGTGACGTTCGGCCCCTCGAGCTTCTCGAAGTACGCCCGCAGCTCCTGGGCGACGTCGGACGAGGGCGGCATGAAGATGCGCACGTGCACCGGCTGCTCGAGCGACGACACGATCGCCAGTGTCGCGGTGCCGGGCTCGGCGGTCTTGAAGTACGCCAGGTCCCAGCGCTCGTTCTTCTTGGTCGCGATGAAGTTGACCGGGAACACCAGGGCGATGCCCAGGGCGGCGACCACCCCGTGGCCGGCCATGTCGCGGATGCGACGGGTCGGCATCATCACCGGCGAGCTGACGATCGCGTAGTCGACCACCAGCATCGGCACGGTGCCGAGCAGCCACACGATCGGCCACAGCGAGCGCCAGACCCCGAGCCAGCGATCCTCGGCCTGGGCGTCCAGGGTGAGCCCGCGGACCACCGTCTCGGTGGTCGCGACGTACATCACAAGCGACGCCAGACCGACGACCAGGCACGTCATCGCCACGCGGTGGCCGAAGCGCTGGCCCTCGTCGGTGGCGCCGCGGAGGCCCCGCAGGCGCACCACGGCGCCGAACAGCACCGCGACCAGGCCCGCGACGCTGACGAACCACTGCGGTCCGTCGTGACCGTCGAGCAGCCGCTGCCCGATGAACAACCCCGCCATGCCGGCGAGGTACGACAATGCCGAGACGCTCATCGCCACCTCCTGCCGGCCATGAACCGGCTGGCCAGCATCAGGAACACGAAACAGATCGAGAGATAGAACACGACGTCGTCGACGTTGATCTGCCCGCGCATGAACCCGCGGTAGTGCCGATCGAACAGCGAGAAGTACGAGAACACGTCGACGAGCGGCGGCTCGGCGACCTTCGCCAGCAGCCACATCACCAGGAACGCCACCGTGATGACCACGGACACGAACCCCGCCACGAGCTGCGAGCGCGAGATGGCGCTGGCGAAGGTGCCGATCGCCGCGACGGACGCCGCGACCAGCAGCAGCCCGGTGTACCCGGCGAAGATGTGCCCGTACGACACCTTGCCGTTCACGAACACCAACGCCGGCATGTACATCGTCGCCAGCACCATGGTCGCGAGCACGACCATCGCCGACAGGTACTTGCCGCCGATGAGCTGCCACGCGCCGAGCGGCGACGAATCGATCAGCACGATGGTGCCGGTCTGCCGCTCCTCGGCGACCAGGCGCATCGTCAGCAGGATCGACGCGATGACGGTGGTGCCGAACGAGAAGTAGAAGAACTCCTCGATCACCTTGGAGCTGTACTTCGGCTGGTTGCCCAGCGCGAAGGCGTTGAACAGCAACCCGTCGATGACGAGGACCGCGGCGATGACCGCGTAGCCCCAGTACGAGTTGAGATAGGCCGCCAATTCGCGGCGGGCCACCAGCAGCATGCCTCTCATGCGTCGGCCTCCTTCGGATCGTGCGACTCACGCCCTTGCGGCGTGCGCAACTGCTTGCTCTCCAGCGCGGCGGGTGCCCCCGCGGCGCGGGTGAGCTCGAGGAAGATCTGCTCGAGCTCCCCCATCGAGTCCTGGATCTGGCGCACGCCGAGCCCGGCGTCGACCAGCTCCTTCACGAACGCCTCGCGCTTGTCGCCGCGCAGCGTCACCGCGATGTCGACCAGCTCGCCGTTGGCGGTGAGCTCGTAGCCGTCGACCAGCTCGCTCTTGCCGAGCAGCTCCTCGCACGCCCCGAGCTTGCCGCGCACCACCACCGCCAGCCGAGCGCCGTCGCCCAGCGATCCCGAGAGCTGGGCCTCGGTGCCCTCGGCGACGATGCGGCCGCGGTGGATCACGAGGATGCGATCCACCGTCTGGGCGATCTCGGACAGGATGTGCGAGCTGATGAGCACGGTCGCGAACGACTTGAGCGCGCGGACGACCTTGCGCATCTCGACGATCTGCCGCGGATCCAACCCGCTGATCGGCTCGTCGAGGATCACCACCGACGGCTTGTGGATGATCGCCTGCGCGATGCCGACGCGCTTGCGGTAGCCGTGCGACAGCTCGCCGATGACCGCGTTCGCGGTGTCGGTGAGCTGGCAGGTCTCCATGACCTTGGGCAGCTCGGCCTCGACCTCGGCCCGCGTGCAGCCCTTGACCTGCCCCACCCAGCGCAGGAACTCCGCGACCCGCATCTCGCGGTACAGCGGTGGATCCTCGGGCAGGAAGCCGATGCGCCGGCGCAGCGCGTCGGGAGCGAGCGTGGCGTCGATCCCCCCGACGCGCACCGTGCCGGCGCTGGGCATCTGCAGGCCGGCGAGCACCCGCAGCATCGTCGACTTGCCGGCGCCGTTGAGGCCGAGGAAACCGACGATCTCGCGGTCCTCGATCTTGAACGAGGCGTCCCGTACGGCGGGAAAGCTGCCGTAGTAGCGCGTGAGTCCTTGGACTTCGATCACGTGTCCTCCGAAGTGAGTCGGGGCCCTGGCGTCAGGGCAATCATCCGAGATTGGATCAGTCGAGGAAGAAGTCGACCATCGGCTCGACCGACGGATCGACCGCGTAGGGACGGAAATCGGTCACGCCCTCGGCGCGCAACACGTCCTCGTCGACGAAGAAGTTGCCCGTGCACTCGCGCGCGGGTCGGGTGAGGATCGCGTGGGCGGCGTCGGCCATGATCTCGACGGTGCGGCTGTGCTTCATCATGGGGTCGCCGCCGAGCATCATCACCGCGGCCGTCGCGATCGCGGTGCGGGGCCACAGCGCGTTGAAGGCCACGCCGTCGCCGCGGAACTCCTCGGCCATGCCGAGCACGCACATGCTCATGCCGTACTTCGCCATCGTGTAGGCGACGTGGCCGGCGAACCACTTGGGCTTCATCGACAGCGGCGGCGACAGGTTCAACACGTGGGGGTTCGACGACTTCTTCAGGTGCGGCAGGCAGACCTGCGAGCACAGGTACGTGCCGCGCGTGTTGATCTGGTGCATCAGGTCGTAGCGCTTCATCGGCGTCGACAGCGTGCCCGTCAGGCTGATCGCGCTGGCGTTGTTGACCAGGATGTCGATGCCGCCGAAGCGCTCGACCGCCTTGGCCACCGACTCCTGGACCTGCGCCTCGTCACGGATGTCACACAGCACCGGCAGCGCCTTGCCGCCGGCCTTCTCGATCTCCTCGGCCGCCGTGTAGATGGTGCCCGGCAGCTTGGGGTGCGGCTCGGTGGTCTTGGCCGCGATGACGACGTTCGCGCCGTCCCGGGCCGCGCGCAGTCCGATCGCCAGGCCGATGCCCCGGCTCGCGCCACTGATGAAGAGGGTCCGGTTGTTCAGGGTCGCGGTCGTCGCCACGGGCGGGAAGATAGCCCATGGGCGCCGCGCGCAACCAGGCCCGCGGGCCCGCAACCCGACGGCGGCGCTCTAGGGCACGGATCGCGGGCAACGGCCTACGGAATCGACACGGCGCCGCACGGCCAGGCAGCGGAGACGCCGTGGGTCTGGCCGTCCTTCCAGGTCGCGCACGCCTCGCCGAGCAGCTCGATCGTCGACTCGTCGAGCATGTGCCAGTCGACCGGGCACGCCAGCTCGACGCCGTCGAGCAGCAGCGTCCCCTCGCACGCCTGGTCGAGATCGACGATGCCGTCGACGGGGATCTCGCAGCTGATGAAGCCGCCGATGATCTCACCGAAGGCGTCGACGAGGTCGCCGGCATCGAGCGCGACGTAGAACGGCGCCGGGTTGGCGTCGTCGACCGGCTTGCCGACGCCGGCGTTGGCGACCTCCTGCAGGTGGGCCTCGCCGACCTCGTTGCCCACGCTGATCACGAAGGTCGAGATGTCGGCCTCGAACGCCGCCTGCACCGCGGCGATCGACTCGGGCTGGCCCTCCTGCGGGTTCGGGACCGCGCAGGTGTCGGGCTCGCCGTCGGTCGCCAGCACGATGGCCTTGGGGCCCGGCTCGGCGAAGGCCTCGAGCGCCATCGCCACCGCCGCGAGCGACTCGCCCGTCGGCGTCTCGTCGATCGGCTCGGCCGGGGCGTAGACCGCGTCCATCGCGGCGTAGTTGTCGAGCGAAGGCGGCACCTCGGTGAGCTGCGGGCACTGGCCGCCCTCGTTGCCGTCCGTGCTCGAGTACAGCGTGAGGCCGAAGCGCACGTCCGACTGCAGCGTGATCACCGAGCCGGTGGGACCCATCAGCGTGTCGTAGAGGGCTTCCCAGCGGGTCTCACCGGCGAAGTCCTCGGTCATGCTGCCCGATTGGTCGACCAGCACGATGATCGTGGGGATGACCGGCTCGACCATGACCTGCACCTCGTTGCAGCCCTCGGAGGCGCCCTCGCCCGCGGAGGGATCGGTGGCGGAGGCCGTCGTCGCCGGGCCCATGTCGAGCTTGGGGCCCGAGCCGCCCTCGGCGGTGAGGTCGATTCCGCCGGTGTCGGTCGTCCCGTCGACGACGGGTGACGACTCGTCGGCACAACCTGACAGCAACACCCACGTCAGAGCGGGCACACGCGCGCGACGAACGATCATACGCCGCGGAGTGTAGTGCGTCGCGACGCTCCACGCACCAAGAGACGTCGTCGCGCGACGATGTCATCTCGGTGAGCGAGCACGCTCGATCGGCGGCGGCGAGGTGCGCGAGCGCCGTCGCCGATCGCCTCGGCCGACACGTGGCGTGTGAATGCGCGGATGCGGCGGCGGCGTTCTGCGCGACCCTCCGGTGACGAACGCGGCGTCCGCCGGTGTTGTGACCGGCAGCTCCCCCACCATGCGCACCGCAGCCCTGCTCGCCTCACTCCTGACCGTTGCGCTGCCCGCCTGCGGCGACGACGACCCCGATCTCGGCGACACGTCGAGCACGGGCGGCGGCGACCCGAGCGCGTACGCGCCGGCCCTCGACCACGTGATCGCCACGATCGACGCGGTCCATCACCACACCCTCGACGGCCGCTCGCCGGCGCTGGAGGCCGCGGTCGCCGCTGCTCGCGACGCGATCGGCGACGTGGACAGCGACGCGGAGTTCGAGCTGTTGGTCGGTCGCATACTCGTCGCGCTCGCCGACGGGCACAGCACGGTCGGCCTGCAGGCGAGCGCTCCCGTCGCGTCGATCGATCTGCCGATGCTCTGGCTCGAGGACGGCCTGGTCGTGGCGAAGGCGACCGACGTGCTGGTGCCGGGGGACGCGATCGTGTCGATCGGGGGCCGCTCGCCCGACACGATCCTGGCCGATCTCGCAGCCCACGTCAGTCGGGACCACGACGGCGCCCTCCGCCACGCCGGCCCACGCCGGATGCCACGACAGGACTGGCTGGAGCCGATGGACATGATCGAGGGCGGTCTCGACGGGGCGACGCTGAGCTTCGACCTCCCACTCGAGGACGGGCTCGTCGTGGACCCTGCCCCGGAGCGCCCCGTGGTCGGCTGGACGATCGAGCCCGAGCACGACCTCGGCGTCTTCCACCTCGACGCGTGCATCTACGACGCGAACTACCAGGACGCGCTCGACGCGTTCATGGCCGAGGTCCGCGCCCAGGGCGTGGGCAAGATCGCGATCGATCTGCGCTACAACGCCGGCGGCGACGTGACCGTGGCCTACGCGTTGCTCGCCTGGCTCGCGCCCGAGGTCGCGTCGTTCTCGGTGAGCGCGCGCAAGTCGGACGCGCTGCTCGAGCAGGCGCCGATCTACTCGGACCCGAGCTTCCTCGGCCTGCTCGAGGCCTTCGGCGTCGATCTCGACGGGTCGACGTTCGAGGTGCCGGGCGCGGCGCTGTCGACGGGACTCGGCGCCCTCGTGCCCGCGGTCGCACCCGAGGACAGGTTCACCGGCGACATCTACGTGCTCGTCTCGCCGACGACGTACTCGAGCGCCCAGCTCTTCGTCGGTGAGATCGTCGACAACGGGCTCGGCCTCACCGTCGGCGATCAGACGGGCGCCAACCGCAACACCACCGGCGACATGCTGTCGTTCGCGGTGCCGGACACCGACGTGGAGTTCACCCTCGCCGCGTCGTGGATGACTCGCCCGGCGCCCGAGGACGGCCAGGGACCGACGCTGGCGGACATCCCGATCGCGCTGACGCGTGCAGACGTCGCGGCGGGGCGTGACCCGGTGCTCGACGCCGTCCGAGCGCGATAGCCGTCCGCCGGTCGCGACGCCGCGGTGGGCATGCTAGCCTGGTTCGACGTGACGCTCGCTGCCCGACAGCGCTACAGCTTCGCCGAGTACGTGGCGCTCGAGGCGATCAGCCCCGTCCGCCACGAGTACTTCGACGGGCAGGTGTGGGCGATGGCCGGCGGCTCGCCGAGTCACGCGGCGATCGCCGTCAGCGTGGCGAGCCTGCTCCGGGCGGGCTTGCGCGGGCGCCCGTGCCGTGTGTTCGGGTCGGACCTGCGGATCCGGGTGCGCGCGACCGGCCTGGGCACGTACCCCGATGTCAGCGTCGTCTGCGAGTCGCTCGAGCTCGATCCGGAGGACGCGAAGGGCCACACGGTCGTCAACCCGATCCTCGTCGTCGAGGTGCTGAGCCCGTCGACGGAGGACTACGACCGCGGCGAGAAGCTGGCGCACTACAAGCAGGTGCCGTCGCTGCGGGAGATCGTCCTGGTCGCGCACGAGCAGCGCCAGGTCGAGATCTGGCGGCGCGACGGCGCGCTCTGGACCCTCGACGTGGCGCGCGACTCGGAGACGGCGGCCCTACGCAGCGTCGCCTGCGAGCTCCCACTGACCGAGGTCTACCTCGACCCGCTGGCGTCGACGCCGGGCTAGCGCGGCGGCAGCACGTCGCGCGCGAGCACCGTCCAGTCGATGTCGCCGAGGCCCTGGGCGATCAACGCGTCCATGCGCGCCGCGACGGCGGGGACCATCAGGAGCTCGACGCCAGCCTCGGCGGCCTCGGCCTGTACGAGGCCCGCGTCCTTGCGCGCCATCGCGAGCGCCCACGACGGATCGTCCCACGGCGCCGAGATCATCCGGCGGAAGCGGGCCGGCAGCGACGCGCCCGGGTTGAAGTGATCGAACAGCCCCGCGACCTCCTCGGGCGCGATGCCGGTGGCCTTCGCGAGGCCGAGCATGTCGGTGAAGCCCGCCGTCAGGGCCATCAGCAGCGTGTTGCCGAGGAGCTTGAACGCGGCCGCCGCGTCGACGCGGGGACCGAGATCCACGAGCTTGCCGGTCATCGGCGAAAGCACCGCCGTCGCATCCGCGACCGCGGTGCGATCACCCGACACCAGCATGAGCCCGGTCGACTCGAGGGCGTTGGCGGGCCCCATGAACACGGGCGCGTGCAGGTAGGTGACGCCGCAATGCCGCCAGTGATCGGTGCGCGCGAGGACGCCGCGCGTCGACGTCGTGGTGTGGTCGTAGACGGCGCAGCTGCCGTCGAGGCGCGCCGCATCGAGGACCGCGTCGACGGCCGCGTCGTCCGACACGACGACGTGGACGCGGCTCGCCCCGGCGCACGCATGGGCGGGATCGTCGAAGGCGACGGCGCCGTGCTCGACCAGCGCCTGGGCGCGCGCGGCGGTTCGATTCCACACGTGGACCCGCTCGCCGCGGCGGAGCAGCGCGCGGGCGAAGCCGGATCCGAGCAGGCCGGTCCCGAGGATCGTGATCATGGCGCGACGGTACACCAACGCGCCGGCGCCTACCGGCCCTACCCGGCAAGTTCGGTGGTCGCGGTCGGGACGCCGAGCATCGAGGGTGAGCTTCGGCGATGGCCGTGGCGCCCGCCGGAGTCCCCCTGTGACCGCGCCCGGTGTCCCCGGGGGACGTCCCAGGGGTGATTCGCCGCGCGCGTGCGGAGGCAACTCGAGAACCCGCGGGCACGACCCGTGCACAACGGCACACGACATGCCGACCTCCCCACGGATCAACCTCCCCGCTGCGCTCATCGTGGCTCTCGTGGCGACCGCGGCGGCGGCCGACGAGGCCGCGGCAGCGACGTTCAACGTGACGAACTACAGCGACGCATCTCCACCGCCGCCCGGCTCGTTTCGCGCCGCGGTCGCATCCGCGGTGTCCACCCCCCTCGGCGCAGCGCCGTTCCACACCATCGACTTCGTTACCCCGGGCCCAGGCACGATCTATCCGGTCGCCCCCTTCTCCCTCGAGAACAAGATCCGGGTCTTGGGACGATCCAAGGTGACGTTCGATTCCTCGACCGACGCGTCCGGTGCCGTCGACACCGCCACCCTGTTCGAGGTCACGGAGGACGGCGAACTCGACATGCAAGAACTCGTCGTACGCGGGCGTCTGTCGCAGCGCGGCTTCTACGTCGGCTCGGGGTCGTGGCTCTCGACCTACAAGGTCATCATCAGCAATTTCGGGAACCCCGAAGACCACACACCCGGCTTCGGCGGAAACGTCCTGTGCGACGCGCTCGAGCCCGGGCCCTCTTGGTCCGACGCCACGGGCTGCAGCTTCAGCCGCAGCAAGATCTCCAGCGGCTCCGCTGAGTATGGAGGAGGTGTTGCTGCCCTCGGCATGGTCTCGCTCACATTCACCGACAGCGACGTCAGCTACAACACCGCATGGGACGCAGGGGGCGGCGTCGTGTTCTTCGGTTTCGGCATCGACCCGATCAGCAGCTTCAATGTGACACGGTCGTCGATGTACAACAACACCGCGTGGCGGGAAGGCGGGGCCATCTATTCGCTCGGCGTCCGACTCTTGTATCTCGTCAACTCGACGTTCAGCGCCAACTGGAGCGACACTGCCGAAGAAGCGACACTCTACATCGAGGACACCGCGGACCTCCGCATCAACCACTCGACGATCGTCAACGGACAGCCCGCAGGTGCCGGCGTCGGCGCTGAACTGGCGGTCTCCTACAGCCAGGGCTATGTGGCCAACAGCATCCTCGGGAGCGGCGGCAACGCGGTCGGCAGTGTCTGCGCATTGGGCCCCGGGAACACGCTGAGCTTCATCTCGAGCAAGATCCAGGACACGAGCTGCGGCACCGCCGCGACGGCCAATCTCGGCATCAACGCCATCACGACCGCCGCTTGCACCTACGCACCGGTCGGGCTGCTGGGTTGTCGCGTGCACCCGATCCAGTCCACGAGCCCCGCCCGCAACACCGGAAGTCCCACCTATTGCACCGCCGGGTTCGGAACGAACCGAGACCAGCGACACTACAACCGCTCGGGTGCCTGCGACGCAGGAAGCTACGAGTACGGCGGAACGCCGTGATCCAGAAAACCTCCGAGAGCAACACTCGAAAGGCGAGAACCATGCGAATCAGCCTCCTCCACTCGTTCATCATCACGGTCACCGCGGGTGCCACCATCGGCGACGACGCCGCGGCGGCCACGTTCAACGTCACCAACTACAGCGACGCGATCCCCGCGCCGCCCGGATCATTCCGGGCCGCACTCGAAGCCGCGAGCGTCGCCCCTCTGAACGGCTTCACATGGCACACGATCGACTTCGTAGCCCCGGATCCCGGTACGATCCTGCCGGTCGCCCCGTTCCTCGCCAACAACTCGATTCGCGTCTTCGGACGAAACAAGGTGACATTCGACTCGTCGACGGCAGCATCGGACGCCGTCGACGGCCTGACCCTCTTCGAGGTGATGCCGAGCGCGAAATTCCGGATCGAGCAATCGATCCTCACCGGCGGCTCCTACCAGCGCGGAATCCATGTGGGACCCAACGGCTACCTGGACGCCTCGGGCATCACCGTGAAGAACTTCGCGTTTCCCGAGGACCACGAACCCGGCGTGGGAGGCAACGTCTTGTGCGACTATGAGGACCCACCACTCGGCTACACGAAATCGACGACCTGCCTGTTCACCAACAGCTCCATCATCAATGGGACGGCGTCGTACGGCGGTGGAATCGCGGGGATTGGAGCAGTCACGATCAGTATCTTCAACAGCGATGTCAGCCATAACATGGCATGGGCCGAGGGCGGTGGGGTCTTCACGGGCGGCTACGGCAGCGGCAACACATTCGCGAACTCACTCACCCTGAAGAACTCGTCGATGTATGACAATGCATCGTGGGCGGGGGGCGGAGCTGTCTCGACGCTCGGCGTGCCGATCGTCTACGTCATCAACACGACGCTGAGCACCAACCTCAGCTACAGCGTCGGAGCCGCGACCCTCGACATCGACGACGCCGACGATCTCAGGATCATCCACTCGACGATCACCGACGGCTCGACCGACGTCAGCGGCCCAGGCCAGGGTGCCGAGCTCGCGCTGTATGGCAGCAACGGCTATGTCGCCAACAGCGTCCTCGGCCGGACCGGCGCCGCGGCGGGGCAGGTCTGCCTGCTGGGGGCCGGCAACACGGTCAGCTTCGGCACAGGGAACAAGATCCAGGACGCCAGCTGCGGCACCGCAGCGACCGCGGATCTCGGGCTGCTGGGGCTGTCCACCTCGGCGTGCACGTCTCCTCCGGCGGGTCTGACGGGCTGCAGGGTCCACGCGCTCACCTCGACCAGCCCGGCGCGGAACACCGCGTCCAACACCTACTGCAGCATCGGACACGGCACGACCGCCGATCAACGCTGGTACCGTCGCCTGGGTGCCTGCGACGCGGGGAGCTACGAGTACGGGGGCACGCCGTAGCAGACGATGACCACGGGACGGGGAGCGGGGCGAAGCGGCGCCCCCGTTGCCGTGGGCGGTGCTATCCTCGCCACCGACCGCCCATGCCCACGGCGACCGATGATCTGCCGCGTTCATCGATGCGACGGCGGCTCGCCCACGCCGCCGCCGCGATCGCGACCATCGCCGTCGGCCTCGCATCGCGCCGAGTCGCCCCACACCTGCCCCCGCCCGTGGGCCCCTTCGTCGCCGCGTACGTCGGCGACGCGCTGTGGGCCGCGATGGTCCTCTTCGGCCTCTCCACGCTGCTCCCGCGGCTCGCGCTGCGGCGGCGCGTGGCCCTCGCGCTGGCGTACTGCGTCGCGACCGAGCTCTCGCAGCTCTACCACGCGCCGTGGATCGACGACCTCCGCGCGACGCGGCTGGGCGGCCTCGTGCTCGGCTTCGGGTTCCTGTGGAGCGACCTCGTCGCGTACACGATCGGCGTGCTCGGTGCCGCCCTGCTCGCGCGCGTCGCGGCGCGCAGGCTCGGTTGATGGAGCCATCGCGACGCCGCGTTCGCTTGCAACGCCGCCGCGGCTGCGCGACTCTCCCGGCATGGCATGGATGAATTGGCGTAGTTGGTGCGGGTGCGTCGCGATGATCGGCGGTGGCCTCGGCGCGTGCGGTGGCGATCCGAGCAGCGATGACGGGACGACGTCGGGCGCGACGCAGACCGGGACGGAGACGAGCGTCGACGACAGCTCGGGCGCGTCGAACCCCTCGGGCACCTCGGGGCCGAGCTCCCAAACCGAGGGCAGCGACGGCAGCGACGGCACCGGGGCGCCGACGACCGACGCCACCGACGACACCTCGGCGGACTCCGGCTCGACCACCGGCGATCCGAACTACTGCGGCCTCGACGTGATGCAGGGCGAGGACGGCCCGTGGTTCGAGCTCAGCCACATGGGCGTGCCGGTGACGAGCGGCGCGACGCTGACGATGGAGTGCGGCGCGCAGGGCTCGCTGATGTTCTGGCTCGAGTCCCACCAGGGCGGCGTCATGCCCGACGAGTTCGAGAACATCACCTACAGCGTCACGATGGACGTGCCCGGCTTCGACGACCTGTCGCCGACCGGTCACTTCTACCGCAACACCGAGTACGGCATGTACGTCGGGTGCGAGCCGATCATCGGCGGCATCACGGGCGGCGTCCCTGTGCTCCCCCCCGACGCACTCCTCGATGTGACCCAGGTCGATGGGCTGCCCGCGACGCTCCACGTCGAGCTGGCCGGCGACGGCGCCACGGCGGTCTTCGACGTCGACGTCGTGCTCGCGGTCCCGTCGGACCTCTCGCCCGACACCTGCTTCGGCGCGGGCTGACAGGGCGGCGACGCGGGCGACCGCGTCCAGCAGCGGGCCGCTGGACGCCCGAAAGCGCAGCTGATAGAGCCGCATGCGCATGCGTTGGTTCGTCCGCGGCGACATCGACGGGTTCTTCGGGCTCGCCCTCGACAACCTCGTGCAGCTGCTGCTGATCGACGCGCTGTGCCGCTTCGTCCTCGGCTTCCCCGACGCGCTGTTGTACGGGCGCGTGCTCCCGGCGGTCGCGGTCTCGCTCTTGGTCGGCAACCTCTACTACGCGCGACAGGCCCGGCGCATCGCCGCGCAGACCGGCCGCGACGACGTGTGCGCGCTGCCCTACGGCATCAACACGGTGTCGCTGTTCGGCCACGTGTTCCTGGTGATGCTGCCGGCGAAGCTGCTCGCGACCGCGGCCGGGCACCCCGATCCCGTGCAGGTGGCGTGGCACGCGGGGCTCGCGGCGACGATCGGCAGCGGCCTCATCGAGTTCGCGGGCTCCTTCGTGGCCGAGACCCTGCGCCGCTGGACCCCGCGCGCCGCGCTGCTCGCGACGCTGGCCGGCATCGCGCTCGGCTTCATCTCGCTGGGCTTCCTCTTCCGGACCTTCGCCCACCCGATCGTCGGCCTCGCGACCTTCGGCATCGTGATGCTGACGTACTTCGGTCGCATGCGCTTCCGCGGCAACCTGCCCGGTGGACTCGTCGCGGTCGTCGTCGGGATCGCCCTGTCGTGGGCCACTGGCCTCGCGCCCGTCGGCCCCGCGCCGAGCGGCGGCGGCTTCTTCCCGCCGGTGCCGGTGATCGGCGAGCTCGCGCGCGCCCTTGGCGAGGGGCACGTGCTCACGTACTTCTCGGTGATCGTCCCGATGGGCCTGTTCAACCTCGTCGGCTCGCTGCAGAACATCGAGTCGGCCGAGGCCGCCGGCGATCGCTTCCCGACGGCGCCGTCGCTCGCGGTCAACGGCCTCGGCTCCCTCGCCGCCGGCCTGTTCGGCTCGTGCTTCCCGACCACGATCTACATCGGACACCCGGGATGGAAGGCGATGGGCGCCCGCGCCGGCTACTCGGTGCTCAACGGCGTCTTCGTCACCGTCGTGTGCCTCACCGGCACGCTCGCGCACATCGCCTGGGCGGTGCCCGTCGACGCGGGCATGGCGATCATCCTCTGGATCGGCCTGGTCATCACGGCGCAGGCCTTCCAGACCACGCCGCGCGAGCACGCCCCCGCCGTCGTCGTCGGCCTGCTGCCGGGCGTCGGCGCCTGGGGAGCGCTGATGGCCAAGAACGGCCTGCGCGCCGCCGGCCTCGGCGTGCCCGGTGGCGCCCCGTTCACCCCGGCGCTCATCGACGCGTTCGCTGCCTCCGACACGTGGATCCACGGCGCGTTCGCCCTCGAGCAGGGCTTCATCTTCACGTCGATGATCCTCGCGGCGGCCACGGTGGCCGTGATCGAGCGCCGCTTCTACACCGCGGCGATCTGGTGCGCGGCTGCGTCCGCGCTGTCGGCCACCGGCATCATGCACGGCTACCGCTTCGCCGACGGCGACACGATCGTGGATCTCTCGCCCGCGTGGCCCTGGGCCACGGGCTACGCCGTGATGGCCGCCCTCTTCGCGCTCGCGCCGATGCTCGCGCGGCCCCACGACGCCGCCGGGCACTGACGCCGCGGCGCGGCTCAGCCCGCCGGCATGCGGCGCGGCTCAGCCCGCCGGATCAATGAACTCGGTGAGGTCGCCGCCGCCGAGCTCGTAGAACGTGGAGCCCAGCGAGCCGGCCCAGAAGTGGTTGAGCGCCCCGAAGCCGAAGCCCTCGACCGGCGCGCCGGCGGGCTCGACGTAGCTGAAGAGATTCTGCTGTACCCAGCCGAGATCGGGGTCGTGCCGATACTGGCCGATGAAGTTGCTGGTCATGTCCGAGACGTAGACGTACGGCGTCCCGGTGGTGACGTCGACGACGACCTCGAGCCCGTCCATGTGATCGCCCGCGAGCACCGGGAACTCGAACGCGTAACCCCACGTCTGTGACGCGGAGTCGTACTGGAACACGCGACGCGCCGACTCGTTGCCCGAGTACCAGACCTCGTTGAGCTCGTCGTAGCCGAGGAACGCGAGCCACGGGTACGAGGTCGAGCCGATCCACGTCGGCATCGGAGCGATCTGTGTGGTCAGGCCGGTCGCCAGATCGTACTCGCGCACGTCGTTCGGCCCCGAGTACACCACCGAGGTCGCGGTGGCGTAGACCTCCATGATGTTGGGGAACGCGCCCGGGTTGTCGATCGGGAACGACTCGACCAGGGTGAACACGCGCTCCTCGACCGGACCCTGCGCGTCGGGGTAGTCGGGGTGCTGGTTGGGCTCGAGCTCGCCGTCGCCGTCCGAGTCGAGCAGCGCCACGTCGTACACGCCGATGCTGAGCGTGCTGAAGTTGGCCATCGCGACGAAGTAGATGCGGTTGCCGTAGGTGTCGACGTCGGAGATCTGCGAGAAACCGGCCGGGGTGAGATCGAAGACCGCGTACTGGTAGTACTGCCCGGTCGGCGTGATGTCGCCGATCGGCGACAGGGGGATGCACGCGCCCATGCCCGAGTCGCAGACCATGCTCGCGGCGGAATCGCAGACCTCGATCTCCTGCCAGGTCGCAACCGGACCGGCTGTGTTGCACGCCATCACGCGGGGGCCGTGGCAGGCGTACTGGCCGTCGAGGCAGGCCACGCAGCCCTCGCCGTCGACGCACAGCTCCGGCAGGCAGTTGGTCGAGCTGATGGCATTGCCCCCGCCGTCACACTCGATCGCGATGGTGCCGTCGCAGTAGATCCCCGCGGCGTGATCGAGGCACGCGCCGCTGCTGCTCCCGAGATCGAACTTGGTCTGCGGGCCATCGTCCGCGGTCGCGTCGGCCGACGCGTCGCCCGGTCCGCTGTCCGCCCCGGTCCCGTCGACGGTGCCCGCCGAGTCGGTGCCGATGCCCGTGGCCGACATCGACGTCAGCGACACCGAGCCCGAGGGATCGCCGTCGCCGCTGGCAGACGTGCACGCGACGAGCAACGCGAGGGGTGCCGTGGTTCGCTTCATCCGAGACCGACCTTTCGAGGACGTCACGAGTCTACTCCAGGCCGACACCGACGGACGGGGCCGCGGGGGCACACGTGGTGTGGCCTGTCGACCCCGACACGACGCGAACGACGTCAATCGACGCCGACGACGACGTGGCACGCATCGGCGACGCCGGCGACCGAGGCGGTGAAGAACGCCCCGTAGTCGTCGCTGCACACGTCGCCGACGTAGCCGTGCTCGAACATGCCGGTGAACTCGATGATCTGCGCCGCGATCTCGGCGCCGTCGAGCCCGTCCCACTGGCCGGCGATGCAGTCGTTGGGCGCCGGGTGTCCGACCAACGACAGCACCACCACGCGCTCGGCGTCCCCACCCTTGGCCGCGACCACGGCGTCGTACCAAGCCGCGGGATCGCCCGGCGAGTCGCCGTCGTCGTCCTCGTCGGTGATGAGGGTGACGACCAGCAGCGCGCCGTCGCGGAGGAAGCCCGCGTTGCACAGCGCGAGGTTGCCGACCGACTGCGGGGTCCCGCGCGCGGCCCCGAGCGCGGCAGTGATCGCCTCCATCGGCCGCTCGAACCCGTCGCCCTCGACGCCGACCTTGGCCGCGCAGTCGAACGCCTGATCCAGGGCGTCGCTCGGCGTCATGTAGCCGAACCCCTCCACGTAGGGCCCACACGCCGCGTCGCTCGACGACTCACCGCCGGTGCGGGTGACGAGCGCGCCGAGCTTGCGGCAGCCGATGCCGTTGAAGCGGTTGTCGTCCGTGGTGATCACGCCGACGTGGTAGTCGGTGTCCTCGCCGAGGATCGAGCCGATGCCCTCGATGAAGCCGGGGAACCCGGCGACGAGGTGGGCCTGCTCGTCGGCCATGCTCTGCGAGTTGTCGACGACGAAGAGCAGGTCGACGCTGTCGCACGGGTCGGCGGGCACACCGACGTCGCGCGCGTCGGCGTCGTCGCGGGGCTGCTCGGGGGCCGGCGCTTCGCCCGTCGTGCTCGACGTGCCGCTGGGCTCCGCGGACTTCGCCTCGAGCGCGTCGTCGACGAGGCCGTTCTCGGCGGTTGCCTGGCAGGCGAGGACGAGCGCGAAGGGAGCCGAGCACGGGCGCGACATGACCGTGCATGCCGTTTCAACGACCGTTCCAAGGCGCGGTCACGGGTCGGGGCTGGCCCACGTCTGCCCCGCCGGCCGGCCGCGGCGTCCAGAACCCGCACGGCATCGCGATGCGATCGTCCGCGCCGCGGACACGCGGATGTCAGCGGGCCGTCGAGATCAGCGATGGCGCCCGCGAGCGGCGACGCGCTGGACTCGCGGCGCCGTCCGCCGGTGGGACACCGTCAGTCCCCGCGATCGGGGAGGCGCCAGAACTCGCCGACCCGCGTCGCGCGGCGCTCGTCCTCGAGCTTGCGCAGGTGCGCCGCAGCCGAGCGCTCGGCGAGGGGCCACAGCGCCCGCGGCGTGTCCGCGTAGGCGACCGCGACGACGGCCGCCATGTCGATGGGGCCGCGCCACAGCGCCTCGACGATCCGCGCCTCGCGGGCGAGCCGGTGCTGCACGTAGTGGTCGACGACGGCCCGAGGATCGCCGAGCACGGGCCCGTGCGCGGGGACCAGCGCCGTGAGCCCGAGGTCGCCGAGGCGCTTCAACGAGGCCAGGTACGCCGCCATGTCGCCGTCGTCGTGGGGATCGATGAGGATCGTCCCCTCGCCCGCGACCATGTCGCCGACGTGCGCCACGCTCGAGCGCTCCTCGACGTAGCACAGGTGCCCCGGGGCGTGGCCAGGGGTGAACACGGCGCGCAGCACCACGCCCTCGCCGAGCACCACCCGCTCGCCGTCGTCGAGCCGCCGATCGACGGCGAACCCAACGCGCCGCGCCGTCTCGGCGTGCGCGAGGATCGGCGCGCGGTGGCGGACCGCGAGCTCCTCGGCGTAACCGACGTGGTCCACGTGGTGGTGCGTGACGAGGATCGCGACCACGCGCTTGCCCGAAGCCTCGAGCTCGGCGAGCGCCGCGTCGAGCCGCGCGCGCTCGTCGACATCGGGCGTCGCCGGCTCGATCACCGCTACATCGCGCCCGACGACGACCAGCGTGTTGGTCGTCGTCGCGGGCGGCAGGGTCGGCGTGCGCAGGGCCAGGCGCCACACGCCAGGCGCGATCGGCTCCATCGGCTCGCGCGGCACCATCGGCTCACGCGACGCCATGACTCACGCGACGGGGACGACGGCGCGGCGCTTGCGACGGCGGTAGCGCGCGCGGCAGGGCATGCGCGGTCCGACCAACAGGCGGTCGTAGTCGGGCTCGTACATCGGCTCGAGCAGCTCGAAGTCGAAGTTGCGCAGCAGGTGACTCCAGATCGCCCGCAGCTGCAGCTGCGCGAACACGATGCCCATGCAGCGGTGACGACCGCCGCCGAACGAGATCCACCCCATCGGGTTCTTCTTGTCCTCGTCGCGCTCGGGACCGAAGCGATCGGGATCGAAGCGGTTGGGATCGCGGAACACCTCGGGGATGCGGTGCGCCATCGCCGGGGAGGTCATGATCATCGACTCCTCGGGGACCCAGTAGCCGCCGTGCTCGAAGCCCTTCATCACCTTGCGCATCATCATGATGATGGGCGGGTACAGCCGCAGGGTCTCCTTGACCGCGTTCTCGAGCCCGCTCATCGCGCGCAGGTCCTCGAGGGTGAGGTCGTCGCGATCGCCCAGGATCGTGTCCTGCTCGGCGCGGAGCTTGGCCAGCCACTGCGGGTTCTGGTTGAGGAGGATCCCCGTCCACGCGAAGGTCACGCCGCTGGTGTGGTGACCGGCGAACATGATCGCGAGCAGCAGCCCGGTCATCTCGTCGTCGCTCAGGATCCGGCCATCCTTGTACGTCGCGTCCATCAGCGTCTGGAGGAAGTCCTCTTCGCTGGCGCCCTTGGTCCGCCGCTCGCGGACGATCGCCGAGACCAGCTCGCCGAGGCGGGCGCGCGACTTGTCGCGCTTGCGGAACGCGGGGATCGGCAGCTGCGGGGCGAAGAACGCCAGCAGGTTCAGCCCCGCCTCCATGTCGTAGTAGAGCTTGGCGAACTCGTCCGACAGGTTCTTGCGGAACGACGGCCCGAGCAGCGAGCGGCTCGACGTGTAGATCGTGAGCTCGTTGCCGACCTTGTAGAGGTCGACCACGCCCTCGTCGCCCCACTTGCCGAAGTAGTCCTCGGCCTCCTCGACGAAGCCCGCGGCGTAGGTGCGCAGCCGCGCCTCGCGCAGGGCGTCGTGGAAGAACGCGAGCTGCTCGCGCATGATCTCGGGCTCGGCGTCGTAGGCGATGCCCTTGCCGAAGATCGGCGTCATGAGCTTGTAGACCTCGCGCATGCTGACGTCGTCGTCGCTGAGGCGGAAGAAGCGCTGGTGCGCCTTCGGACCGCTCATCATCACGGCCTGCGGGGTGCCGGGCAGCTTCAACGAGAACATGTCGCCGAAGCGATCGCGGCCCCGCTGGAACAGCTCGACCGGACGGCGACGCAGCTCGACGGCGTGGCCGAGCAGCGGCAGGCCGCCCGGCAGCATCGGCGGCAGCTTGCGCGAGGTCGACGGGGTCGCGGACTTGGATTCGGTGGGCGTGGTCTGCATGGTCCCGGTCGCCGACGGCGGTCGGCGCGTCGGGGAAGCTACCAGCGGCCGACACGCGGGGCCAAGGCACATCGCCGTCGCCCAGAGGCGGCGATGTGGCCTGCCGCACGGCGCCGTGAGCGGCTCCACGCCCGCGCGGCGGCGCCGGGCAGTCTTTGCGGCCCCGTTCTGCCGCGCCTGTGCTCCGCCGATGCACGCGGGTCCCCGCGGGTTCCCGCCCGACGTGACGACGTCGTCGTCGACACGGCAACGTCGATCGCACCCGACGGCGTCGCGTCACGTGTCACGCTCGCGCGCGACTCGACACGCCTACACCGCGCACGTGGTGCCCGAGGGCGACCTGAGCCGATCTCGTTCATGGACCGAATCGACCACCGACCGGCCGAGCGCGACGCGAGCCAAGCTGCTATCTTCGTCGACTGGCATGTCGGCACCGACCACCGGTCGACTGATCGTCGCGTCACCGCCGGAGCTGGTGATCCACGACGCACCCACGCCGTGCCCCTACCTCGAGGGGCGCACGGCACGGCTGCCGCTGCGCCTGCCCGTGCGCGCGCTGGCCCGCACCGAGTTCGAGACGCGGCTCGACGTCGGCGATCGCCGGCAGGGGCTGCTGCTGTACCGGACCGCGTGCCCCGACTGCGCGGCCTGCGAACCGATCCGCCTCGACGTCGAGCAGTTCGCCCCGGGGCGAACCCAGCGCCGCGTGTTCCGTCGCGGCGAGCGTGAGCTGAAGACCGAGATCGGCCGGCTCGAGCCCACGCTCGAGAAGGTGAACCTCTACAACCGCCACAAGTTCGGGCGGGGGCTCAACACCGGCGATCAACCGATCGATCTCGAGGGCTACCGTGCGTTCCTCGGCGAGTCGTGCTGTGACACGTTCGAGCTGCGCTACCGCATCGGTCGCAAGCTCGTCGGCCTGGCGATCGTCGACCGCAGCGAGCACGCCCTCTCCGCGGTGTACTGCTTCTTCGATCCGATGCTGCCGCAGCTCGGGATCGGCACCTACTCGATCCTCAAGCAGGTCGATCTGTGCAAGCAGTGGGGCCTGCGCTGGCTGTACCTCGGCCTGTACATCGCCGAGTGCAGCTCGATGGCGTACAAGTCTCGGTTCCTCCCCCACGAGCGGCTCCTCGACGGCCGGTGGGTCACCATCGAGGGTGGCGACGCGCCCCCGGACGCAGCCGACGGCCCCTGAAGGCCGGTTCTGCCGCGATTGCGCGGCCTCGCGGCCTCGTGCAGCATGCCGCTGACGAGACGAGGCCTGATGTCGATCCATGTCGATTCCGAGATCGGGCGGCTCCGCCGGGTCCTGATCCACCGCCCCGGCGACGAGATCGTGCGCATGACGCAGCACGACCTGTCGCGCATGCTGTTCGACGACATCCTGTCGCCGACCGAGACCCAGCGCGAGCACGACGTGATGGTCGACATCATGCGCGCCGCCGGGGCCGAGGTGCTCGCGTTCGACGCGCTGCTGTCCTCGGCGCTCGAGGCCGCGCCGGCCGCCGAGGTCGAGGGTCTGGTCGAGGCGGCGTGCGAGCGGGCCGGCGCCGCCGGCATCTGGAAGGAGCTGTCCTCCTGGCCGGCCGACCGCCTCGGCCACGCGCTCATCGCCGGCGCGTATTGGGACGAGTTCGTGTCCAGCGGCACCAGCCTCGTGCGCCTGCGCGACGAGCAGGACGGCCCGCGGCCGATGGCGCTGCGGCCGGTGCCCAACCTGATGTTCATGCGCGATCCCTGCGTGGCGCTGTACGACCGCGTGCTGGTCGGCCGCATGGCCACCGGCGCCCGCGCCCGCGAGCCGCTGCTAGTCGCGTTCGCGCTGCGCTGGGCCCCGTCGGCCGCCGCGCCGCTCGAGTTCGCCGAGGACGACGTGGCCCGCGACGCCGCGTTCCGCTCGCTCGAGGGCGGCGACGTGCTGGTGTTGTCGCCGCGGACGCTGATGATCGGCTGCTCCGAGCGCACCACGCCGCAGACCATCGAGCGGCTCGCGAGCGAGGCGCTGTTCGCCGATCACCCCGACTTGACCTCGATCTACGTCGTGATGATGCCGCACATGCGGTCGGTGATGCACCTCGACACCATCCTCACGCAGATCGATCGGCGGCTGTTCCTCGGCCACGCACCGCTCATCGCCGGCGCGGGATCCCGCGCGCCGCTGTCGGTGTTCCAGCTCGAGCGCGACCGGGCGCCCCAGCACCTGCGCTCGGCCACGGTCCTCGACGTGCTGCGCCAGGAGTTCGGCGCCGACGTCACCCTCGTGCCCTGCGGTGGCACCGATCCGCTGTTCCAGGAGCGCGAGCAGTGGACCGACGGCGCCAACGCGGTCGCCATCGCGCCGGGCTGCATCCTGCTCTACGCCCGCAACACCCACACGATCGCGACGCTGGCCGAGCACGGCTTCGTGCAGTCGATGCTCTCGGTGGTCGTGCCCCGCGAGCAGCGCGACGCGATCGTGCAAGAGGGTCTCCGGCGCGCGCGTACCGTGTTCACCTTCACCGGCAGCGAGCTGTCGCGGGCCCGCGGCGGCGGGCGCTGCCTCACCATGCCGCTCGAGCGGGAGAGCGTCCGTCCATGAGCGTCGCGCGTCGATTCGAGGGCACGCCGTCGCTCGGCGGGCCGATCGCGGTGGTCGCGATGGGCGGGCACGCGTTCACGCAGTCGGGCGATCGCGGCACGTACGAGGACCACGAGCGCAACGCCCGGCAGATCTGCCGCGAACTCATCGTGCTGGTCGAGCGCGGCTATCGCCTCGTCATCACCCACGGCAACGGGCCCCAGGTCGGTGAGCTGTTGCTGCGCCAGGAGCTCACGCGCGACGCGCTGCCGCGCTGGCCGCTCGACGTGCTGGTGGCGCAGACCGAGGGCAGTCTCGGCTACCTGCTGCAGCGCGCGATGCTCAACGAGCTCAACGCCCGCGGCATCCACCGCTGGGTCGTGACGATGGTGACGCAGGTCGTCGTCGACAAGGCGGATCCGGCCTTCGGCGCCCCGGCCAAGCCCGTCGGGCCGTTCATGACCCAGGCCGAGGCCGAGGCCGGCCACGCCGCGTACGGCTGGGTGATCCGCGAGGAGGCCGGTCGCGGCTGGCGTCGCGTGGTGCCGAGCCCGGTGCCACGACGCATCGTCCAAGCCGAGATGGTCCGCGAGGTGGTGCGCTCGGGGAACATCGCGGTCGCCGGTGGCGGCGGCGGCATCCCGGTCACGCTCGACTCGGGCGGCAACTACGACGGCGTCGAGGCGGTCATCGACAAGGACCTCACCTCGAGCGTGCTCGCGACCGACATCGGCGCGGACCTGCTGGTGATCCTCACCGCCGTCGACGCGCTGTACCTCGACTGGGGCCAGCCCACACAGCAGCGCCTCGGCGCGGTGACGATGGCCGAGTCGGAGCGCCATGTGGTCGCCAAGACGTTCCCCGCCGGATCGATGGGGCCCAAGGTCGAGGCGGTGCATGGGTTCCTCCAGCGCGGTGGTCAGCGCGGGCTGATCACGAGCGCCGCGTCGCTGCGCGAGGCCCTCGACGGCCGCGCTGGCACGCACTTCATCGGCCGGATCTAGCGGGCGCGCGCTCGGGCCACGTCGGCGTGGCGACGCCATCGCGCGGCGCCCTCGCCGTCGTCGCGCCGCAGTGTCCGTGCGATCAGCTCGGCGGCGCGGGCGGCATCGGCGAAGCGACGCTCGGCGAGCGCCGCGAAGTAGTGATCGGCGAGCACCTCGCGGGCCCCTGCCCCATCACCGGCGTCGGCGAGCCGCGCGACCTCGGTCAGCACGCCCGGCACGCGCACCGCCACGCCATGGGGCCGCTCGGGGGACGCCGCGCTCGTGTCTGCGGCGGCGGGCGTCATCGCCGACGTCGAGGCCAGCGCGGCGGCGAACCCCGCGACGAGCACTCCGAGCCATCGCCGCGATCGTCGGGCCGCCCCGGATCGCAGCGCGGCGAGGAGCGCGGCCATGCTCGGGTGGCGCAGGGCGGGATCCGGCGAGAGGCCGCGGATCACCGCGGCGCGCACCGACTTGGGGATCTCGCGCCCGCGCACCGGCGGGCACAGCCGCATGCGTCGCTTGGCTCGGCCGAGCGCCATCACCGAGGTGCCCGTGAACGGCCGCACGCCGAACAACGCCTCGTAGAGCATCGCGCAGAACCCGAACTGATCCGTGCGCGCATCGACGGGATCACCCATGTGCTGCTCGAGGGCCATGTACGCCGGCGTCCCGACCGACATGCCGGTCTGCGTCAGCGCCGGCTCGAGCAGGGCCGCCGCGCCCTCGTCGGCGTCGTCGTGGGTCGGCGGCTCCGGCACGTCCAGCGTCGTCGCGAGCCCGAAGTCGGTCACGCGCACCCGCCCGTCCTCGCCGATGAGCACGTTGTCGGGCTTCACGTCGCGGTGCACCACGCCGCTCGCGTGCGCGGCCGCGAGCCCCTCGCCCGCGGCGCAGAGCACCGCGAGGACCTCGCGCCAGCCGTGGGGCGCGGCGAGCCAGTCGGTGAGCGTTCGACCCGGGACGAACTCCATCGCGATCGCGAGGTTCGAGCCGGCGTTCTCGATCGCATACAGCGGCACGACGTTGGGGTGCGAGAGGCCGGCCATCGCCCGCGCCTCGATCCGCAGCCGCGCCCGTGCGACGTCGGGGCAGCGCGGGCGACGATCCCCGTCGCGACGACGCTCGCGGACCAGCTTGATCGCGACGGCCCGGCCGAGCCGGAGATCGAGCGCGCGGTAGACGACCCCCATCGAGCCGCGGGCGATCCGCTCGAGCAGGCGATAGCGGGGCGGCGTGCCGAGGCCGTCGAACTCGGCCCACGCCCGCGCGAGCACGCCGGGGGCGATCACGACGCGGGGCGTGGCCGGCATGGGCTCGGACGTGGGTACGTCTCGCACCAACACCAGGATCGACGCCGCCGATCCCGCCGATCTTGATAGGGCCAGGCAGCGAATCAGCCCGCGGGCTTCTTGGCGAGGATCTCCTCGAGCTCCTCGCACTCGAAGTCCTGCTTGAGCAGGGCCTTCATCGCCGCCGCCAGGTCCTTGTACGCCGCGGGGGTGCCCGCGGCCGCGGCCGCCGCCTTGGCCGGCCCGACGACCGCCTCGTGGACGGCGCCCTGCCGGGCGATGCCCTCGAGCCACGACTTCAACGGGTCGGGCGGCTCGGCGTCGACGACGTTCTCGGCGACGTCGCACAGGATGAGCGCCTGCTCGGAGATCTCGGTCATCTCCTGCATCGACAGCACCCGCTTCTCGCCGGTGCCCTCGCCCGGCTTGAGGATGTTCGGCGCGTCGGCACGCTTGGGTCGCTCCGCGGGATCCCCCGTGGGTAAGGGCTCGTAGAACGGCTTGCCGCGCAGGATCACGTTGACCGGCCCCATCGCGATCGACGGCACGTAGGTCACCAGCGTGAGCCCGGCCAGCAAGATGAGGATGAACGGCACGACCGACTTGATCACCTCGCCGAGCGGCTTGTTGAACACGCTCGACGCGACGAACAGGTTGAGCCCGATGGGCGGGGTCAAGTAGCCGATCTCGAGGTTGACGATGAAGATGATGCCGAGGTGGATCGGATCGACGCCGAGCTTGATCGCGATGGGGGCGATGAGCGGCGCGAGGATCATGATCGCGGAGATCGAGTCCATCAGCGCGCCGGCCACCAGCAGGATCGCGTTGACCACCAGCAGGAACTCGAGCGCGTCGAGATCCATCGACTGGATCAACACGATGGCCTGGTCGGGGATCTTCTCCTCGACGAGGAAGTCGTTGAGCCCGAACGCCAGGGCCATGATCACCAGCAGCGAGCCCATCATCACCGCCGACTCGACGAGGATCTTGGGCAGGTCCTGCAGCGTCAGCTGGCGGTGGATGAACAGCTCGACCACCAGGGCATAGACGACGCTGACCGCGGCGGCCTCGGTCGGGGTGAACAGGCCCGAGTAGATGCCGCCGAGGATCTGGACCGGCAGCAGGATCGCCCACAGGCCGTCGCGCAGCGACCGGCCGACCTCGGCGAACGAGAATTTCTCGCGGGTGCCGGTGCCCTCGCGCATCGCCAGGATGACGCTGTAGATCGACAGCATCACCCCGAGCATGAGCCCGGGAACGATGCCCGACATGAACAGCTCGCCCACGTCGATGGGCGCCGAACCGCCGGCGACGATGGCGTACACGAGCATCGGGATCGACGGTGGGATCACGATGCCGA
>LNFB01000240.1 GCA_001464385.1 Deltaproteobacteria bacterium Ga0077550
ATCACACTGCCGTCGTACAGCGTCGCGCTCGAAGCGGGACCGAACGCGAGCCGCGGGTACAGCACGCCCGCGTCGGTCGCGAGCGAGTCCACGCGATCGGGCTGACCGGTCGGGGCGATCGCATCGATGCCCGGGCGCAGCATCGGCACGATCGCGCCGGCGCGCAGCCACAGCGGCAGCTTGCCGAGCGGCGCGTCGACGGTGACCTCGACGCCGCCGTCGATGCCACCATCGACGCCACCCTCGAGGATGGTGCCGTCGAACCAGTCGATCCACGTGCCCGGGGGGACCACCAGCGTCCGAGTCGTCGCGCCGGGATCCACGACCGGCGCGACGAGCAGCTCGTCGCCGAGCAGGTAGACGTCGGCGGGGTGCGAGCCGAGCTCGGGGTAGGCCAGCCCCAGCGGCCGCACGATCGGCCGCCCGCCGTCCGCGATCGCCCGCAGGTGGGTCCAGAAGAAGGGGAACAGCCGCAGGTGCAGCCGCGTGTAGTCGCGGTACCAGCCGAGCATCTCGTCGTCGAAGTCGGTGCCCGCGTACTCCCACGCGACCGTGCTCGAGCCGGTGCCGATCTGCATCACCGGCATCAACGCGGTGTGCTCGAACCACCGCGTGAAGGTCTCCTTCGTCGGCGGGCCGTCGCGGTAGCCCCCCGTGTCCGAGGCGAACAACGGATAGCCCGACGGCGACAGCGACAGGCCCGCCGCGACCGCCGACGGCAGACCACCGACGCGGCCGTCGACGCCGAAGCGCGACAGATCGGCGTCGAGATCGCCGGGCCAGATCACGCTCGCCTGCGTCTGCTCGCCCCACGCGCCGGCGCGCGCGAGGATGAAGCCGCCGTCCTGCGGCATCGCGTCGGCGTAGGGGCCGTGGTAGCCGGTGTGGTAGCGGCCGTGCATCGTGCGCTCGTCGCTGCCGTCCGCGAAGGCCCACGGCGTGCGCTGGCCGCCGAGGCCGGCGAGCACGTCCTCGCCGTAGTCGAGCTTGTAGCCCTCGATGCCGAGCGCGGTGTACTGCGCGAGCAGGCCGGCCCACCAGTCGTAGGCCGCCGGGTTGGTGAAGTCGATCGGCGCGGCGCCCCACTTGTTGAGCAGCAGGCCGTGCGTGGGCGGGAAGTAGCCCGCCGCGGTCGCCTCGTCGTTCAACGCGGCGGCCGGCTCGTCCATCGTGCTGACGTACGGCGTGTGCCACAGCGCGACGCGCAGGCCGAGGTCGTGCAGCTCGTCGATCATCGCGGCCGGATCGGGGAAGCGCGTCGGCTCGAAGTCGAAGGTGTTCACGCCGGTCGCGTAGGGCCGATCGATCCACAACGCGGTGTGGGCCAGGTCGAGGTCGCGCAGCGCGTTGGCGTCGGCGAGGACCTGCGCGGCGTCGGTGTTCTCGTTGCGCCACAGCCACGGGCCCAGGGCCCACGGCGCCGGGATCGCGGGCGCGCCGGTGCTCGCCCAGTAGTGCGCGGTGATGTCGAGCGGGTGCTCGGCGCCGTAGAGCTCGAAGCGCAGGCCGTCGCCGCCGTGGGGCCCGACGCCGTAGGTGATCTGCACGAGGTCGTCGGCCTCGGTGCCGAGCTCGAACAACCCCGGGTGATCGTCGCGCACGAACACACCCCAGCCGCGCGTGCCGATGAGCAGCGGCACCGGCACGTGGATCTCGTTGCTGCCGCCCTCGAGCGTGAGGTCGGCCTCGAGCTGCATCGCGCGGGCGCGGCCGCGGTGCTCGGGCGTGTCGAACACCTCGCCGAGCCCGTAGAACCCTTCGCTCGGATCGCAGCCGAGTCGCACGCGGAACGCCGCGGTCGGCGAGGCGTCGGCGTCGGGCGCCACGTGCCCGGAGAACCGGCCCGGCGCGAGCTCCTCGAAGCGCACGGTCGCGGCGCTACCGTCGGGGTAGCCGAGCTCGAGCGTGAACAGGCCACCCTCGGCCAGGGTGATCGTGCTGGGCGACGCGAACGCCACCGCGAGCGGGTGAACGGGATCGTAGCTGGCCGCGTCGTCGACGCTCGCCACCTGCCCGAGGGCGAACGCGTCGGGCGGCAGGCGCAGCAGCGCCTCGTCGTCGCGCCACAGGGTCGTGGTGTCGGTCGCGTCGTCGAACTCGAGGCGATAGGCAGCGGGCACGTCTTCGCCGGTCGTGGTGTCGTCGCCCCCGGAGGTGGTCGACGATGCGCCGCCGCCGGCCTCGGTCGAGCACGCCGCGATCACGCCACACGCCACGACGATCGCGACCCGGTAGTGTCCATGGCTCATCGCGCGCGCATCGTACCGCGGGCGTCGGCCGTGGGGAGCCCGAGGCGTCAGCTAGGGCGGCGCGAAGCGGTCGCGGACCCTGCGGGCGATGAGATCGGCGAGGTCGGCCAGGCGTCGGCTCGATCGCGACGCGCCGACGACCGCCTGCCCGTTCATCGTCGCCGCGGTGGCGTCCCCCGGGCCCGCGGTCACGATGGCGCGGCCGTCGAGGGTGCCGAGCAGCAGCGCGACGAACTCGGCGGGGCGGATGTCGCCCGAGAACCCGCGCGTGCGCCAGACGATCGGTCGGTCGCGGAGGCGCTCGGCCCGGAACACGTCGAGCGTGCGGCCGTCCTCGACCTGCAGGCGCACCACGGGGACGTCGCGCTCGACCTCGACCGCGAGCGCCTCGAGCAGCGCGCCGATCTCGTCCATCGTGGGGCCTGGCGCGGTCGCGTCGGTCATCGCGGCACTGTAGCGCGTCCAGACCCGGCGTGGGCCCGGCGTGGACCATCAGCCGGCGGGCGGGATCTGCATGCACGTCTCGCCGACGATCTGCGCGAGCGCGTCACCGACGACGTTGGTGTAGTTCGCAGAGTCGTCGATGTCGCCCCAGATCGGCGCCTCGCCGAAGGTGCTGAGGAACTGCCACACCGTCTGGTCGGTGGCCTCGACGCACGGGTCGAGCAGGCCCGCGGTGAGGATGCACTCGTCACCGCCGCACTCGGTCTTCGCCGCCGCGAGCATGTCGTGGTAGACGGCGATGTCCTCGGGCGACTTGTCGGGCTCGTCGGTGAGGACGAAGACCATCAGCACCGCGCCGGCGTCGCGGAAGAACCCGCTGTTGGCGGCGGCGTTGGCGGGGTGCGCGGCGTAGGCCGCCCCGGCCGACGACATCTCGAACGAGCAGCCGTCCTCGCCGGCCGCGGTGGCGGCGGCGGTGAACCACTGCTTGAGCGGCGCGGGATCCGAGTCGGTCGTGGTCGCGAAGTAGGTCATGCCGCCCGACTCGAACAGCCGGCCCTGGCCGCCGTTCGTGCCGGTGTTCTCGACGTCGGGCGTGATGTAGTGATCCGAGATCGCCCCGGCGCTCGCCTGGCTCTCGCAGTTGAACACGAACTCGCTGCACGAGCAGCCGTCGGGCCCGCAGTAGAAGTCGGTGGTGGTGATGCCGACGTGGAGGTCGGTCGCCGGCGGGAGCTGGGCGTACATCTCGTCGACGAACGCCGGGAACGCGGCCGCGAGCGCCGCCTGGTACTCGGACATCGACAGCGAGTTGTCGACGACGAACAGCAGGTCGACGAAGGTGCAGCCCTCGGCGGGCTCCGTGGTGCCGGTGTCGGGCGAGCCGACGTCGAGCTTGGGCCCCGCGCCGGACGAGCCGGAGGAGCTGGTGTCGGCGGGCGTGACCGTGGTCGTGTCCGCGTTGCCCGACGAGCTCGAGCCCGGCGTCGTGCTGGTGGTCGTCACGTCGGTCGCGGACGCGTCGCCGAAGCTCGTGCCCTGATCACCGCCGCCACCGCACGCGCAAGCCAGGGACACCAGGAGCAATTTCGTAGGGCGCATGATCACGATCGTTGCCGCAATGTCGCCGCGTCGCAAGTCGGGCCGTCGAGTCGCGCCGTCGGCTCGCCATCGCCGCGGGCCGGCATGGGGCACGATGCCTCGATGGGGTCGACGGGCGAATTCCCGGAGCTGCGACGCAGGACCCGAGGTGGCCTTGCGGGGCGTCCCGAACCGGACTACTAGCCGTTCGCCGTGACGTCGCGCGCCCCTGGGCACTCCTCGATCCTCGCCCTGTGCGTCGCGCTCGCGTGCGACGCTGCGCCGGAGTCCGTCGCCGATCGATCGGGCGACGCGACGCCGCAGCCGACGCCGGTCGATCCGGTCGCGCCCATCGAGGTCGCCGAGGCGCCGCCGACCGTGGGCCCCACGCCGGTCGTCGAGCCGCCGGGCGAGCCCGTCGCGGCCGAGCTGCCGATGGTGCGACCCGAGGGCTTCGGTCGGCTGCGCCCGCCCGTCGCCCCGCCTGCGCCCGAGACCCTCACGACGCACGGGCTCGCGGGCTTCGAGGTCGTCGCGATCCATGCGCGCCCCGATCTCGCGTCGCCGCGCCTCGGCTACCTGCGCTTCGGCCAGCGCGTGATGGTCACGCCGAAGATCGCGGACGCGGGCGAGGGCTGCGAGAAGGGCTTCCATGCCCTGGGCGTCGGCGGCTTCGCGTGCGCGAGCAAGGGCCTCATCGTCGATGATGCCGCGCCGCCGTACATGTACCTGCCTCCGCCGGCGCCACGGCTCGACGATCCGATCCCGTACGACTACGGCGTCATCGCGCAGGACGGCACGCCGCTGTGGTGGAAGATGGCCGACGCCGAGGAGATCATGCTCGCGGCGCAGCGCTACGAACAGATCGCGGCGGCGGCCGCTGCTGCGGCGGAGGCTGCCGCTGCCGAGGCGCCCGAGGACGCGAAGGCGAAGCCCAAGGCGAAGTCGGAGCCCGACGCCGCCCCCGACGACGACGCGGCCGTCGAGCCCGATGCCGCCGTCGAGCCCGACGCGACGGCCGAGCCTCGCGAGCTCCCCGATGTCGACGCCGATGTCGACGCCGAGCCGCCGGTCGAGCTCACGCCCGAGGAGCGCGCCGAGCAGCGCCGACGCGAGGCCGCCGCGAAGAAGCGCGCGGCCGAGAAGGCCGAGGAGGACCGCGAGCGCGCGCGGGCGCTCGCGCGCAAGGCGGCCCGCCTCCCGCTCAACTCCAAGTCGCCGTTCCTCGAGGCCGGGTTCGTGATCACCCTCGGCGAGAAGGTGAAGGACGACGGCCGATCGTGGTGGCGGACCACCCGCGGCGGCTTCGTGCAGAGCGGCCGCGCGTGGCGCAAGGCCACCAGCGACTTCCACGGCGGTGAGATCCCGGCGGGTGCCGGTTCGCTGTTCGGCTTCGTGATGGAGGAGCACGCCTCGGGCTCGATGATGTCCGCGCGCGGCAAGCTCGAGTGGAAGCGCAAGCTGGGCTTCCGCGAGTTGCTGGTGTTCGCCGAGCGCGTCGAGATCGGCGGCCGGCCCTACCTCGTCACCGCCGATGGCCTCCACGTGCGCGAGGCCGATCTCCGCCTGGCCCAGCCCGCGACGCGGCCGGCCGAGCTCCGCGACTACGAGCGCTGGATCGACGTCGACCTCGAGCGCCAGCTCCTGGTCGCCTACGAGGGCGAGACGCCGGTCTACGCGACGCTCGTGTCGACCGGGAAGAAGGGCACCGAGGAGGAATCGTTCCTCACGCCGACGGGCAAGTTCCGCATCGCGACCAAGCACGTGTCGTCGTCGATGGACGGCAACACCGCCTCGGACGGCGCGTACTCGATCCAGGACGTGCCGTGGGCGATGTTCTTCCACGGCAACTTCGCGCTGCACGGCGCGTTCTGGCACAGCAAGTTCGGCAGCCGTCGCAGCCATGGCTGCGTCAACCTCGGCCCGACCGACGCGCGGTGGTTGTTCTTCTGGACCACGCCGCTCTTGCCCGAGGGCTGGCACGGGGTGAGCGCCCACGACGGCGCGCCCGGCTCGATGGTCGTGGTCCACTGAGTTGCCGCCATCGGGTGGCCCGCGACGCGGTCGTCGTGCGAACGTCGTGGCCATGCGCCTGTGCCTCGCCGCGATCCTGACGCTCGCCGCGCTCCCGACCCTCGCCGCCTGCTCGCCCCGCCCGCGGACCACCCCCACGGCCGCCCCCGAGGCGCCGGAGCTCCCGGCGAGCTTCGACGCGGCGCAGGTCGACGCGTGGGTCGCCGCCGCGCTGCGGCGCCACGCGATCGTCGGCGCGCAGCTCGTCGTGGCGAAGGACGGCAACATCGTCCTGTCGCGCAGCTATGGGGAGGTTGCGCGCGGCGGCCCGGCGGTCACCGCCGACACCGCGTTCGCGATCGGCTCGATCACCAAGCAGTTCGTCTGCGCCGCCGCCCTGGTGCTCGAGCACGAGGGCAAGCTCGCGATGACCGACACGGTCGCCGCCCACTGGCCCGAGCTCACGCGCGCGGCCAACATCACGCTCGACGATCTCGGCAGCCACCTGTCGGGCTACTCCGACTACTACCCCCTCGACTTCCTCGATCGCCGCATGCAGGCGCCGATCGAGCCCGACGCGCTCATCGCCCGCTACGCCGGCATGCCGCTCGACTTCGAGCCGCGCACGCGGTGGTCGTACAGCAACACCGGCTTCATCATGCTCGGTCGGTTGATCGAGCGCCGTGCCGGCGAGCCGCTCGGAGCGTGGCTCGGCGCGCACTTCTTCGGGCCCGCGGGCATGCGCCACGCGTCGCTCGATCCGCCGAGCGGTACGCCCGGGCTCGCGACCGGTCACACCCGCTTCGTCCTCGGCGAGCCCGAGGTCGCGCCGCGCGAGGCCCCGGGCTGGATCTTCGCCGCGGGGGGCATCTATGCCAGCGCCGAGGATCTGATGCGTTGGAACCTCGCGCTCGCCGGTGACGCGTTGGTGCCCGCGGAGGCGCGGCGCAAGCTGACGACGCCGCGCGTGCTCGCGGACGGCCGCAGCACGGACTACGGCTGCGGCCTCGGCGTGCGGCAGCTGGCGGGCGAGACGGTGTGGACCCACTCCGGGGCGGTGAGCGGCTTCCTCGCCCATGCGGCGTTCGTGCCGCGTACCAAGTCCGGCGTCGTGCTGCTCACCAACACGGACGGCGCGCCGGTCGGCGATCTGCAGCAGGCGCTGCTCGGGGTCCTGCTCGCGCCGCCGCAGAACGTCCCGACGGTGGCGGGCCCGGGCGCGAAGCAGGTCGCCGGCGAGCTGTTCGCCGCGCTGCAGGCCGGCCGCATCGATCGCGCCCGCGTCAGCGAGGAGCTCGCGTTCTACTACGACGAGGACCGGCTCCGCGCCGCCCGCGAGCGCCTCTCGCCCCTGGGCGCACCCGAGCGCATCGAGGTCGATCGCCCGCGCGAGCGCGGCGGCATGGAGGTCACGGTGCTGCGCTTCGTCTTCGCCGATCGCACGATCCGCGCGTCGATGTACCGGGCGCCCAGCGGCGAAGTGCAGCAGTTCCTCCTGCTGCCCGAGTGAGCTAGCCTCGACGTCGAGTGGACGACGCGACCCACTACGTCGAGTTCGCCCGCGCGTTCGTGCGCGGTCGCCTGGGGCTCGACCACGATCTCGACGACGATGCGCTGTGGCGCGCAGCGGCGGCCGCCGAGCTTCGTCTGCACAAGTTCAAGCGCACGGGGCCCCTGCCGCGGGTCGTCCACGTGCTCGGGGCGCTGCGCGGGCTCGAGCCGACCAGCATCCTCGACGTCGGCAGCGGGCGCGGCGTGTTCCTGTGGCCGCTGCTCGACACGATCCGCAACGTCGCGGTGACCGCCGTCGACCGCGAGCCGCACCGGGCGGTCGACCTGCAGGCCGTCGCCGCCGGCGGCATCACGCGACTGGCCGCGCACCAGGCCGACGCCGTAGCCCTGCCGTTCCCGAGCGCGAGCTTCGACGTCGTCACGGTCCTCGAGGTGCTCGAGCACGTCGATGCGCCCGAGCGGGTCGCGCGCGAGATCCTCCGCGTCGCGCGGCGCTTCGTCGTCGCCTCGGTCCCGAGTCACCCCGACGACAACCCCGAGCACCTGCGCCTGTTCGACGCCGACGGCCTGACGCGCCTGTTTCGGGACGCCGGTGCGGCGCGCGTGCAGGTGGATTTCGTGCACAATCACATGCTCGCCACCATCAGCGTCGATGTCCCTGGTCAAGTATCCCCGCACGCGGCACGTCGAGGGCTCACGGCTCCAACCCGGTGATCACGATCTCGAGGCCGTGCCCCTGGCCGAGCTCGCCGGTCGAACGCTCGTGATCGAAGAGAAGCTCGACGGCGCCAACGCGGGGATCAGCTTCACGGCCGAGGGCGAGCTGCGGCTGCAGAGCCGTGGGCACTTCCTCACCGGGGGCTACCGCGAGCGGCACTTCGATCTCTTCAAGACCTGGGCAGCCCGCCACGCGCAGGTGCTCCACGCGACCCTGGGCGATCGCTACGTGCTCTACGGCGAGTGGCTGTTCGCCAAGCACACCGTGTTCTACGACGCGCTGCCCCACTACTTCCTCGAGTTCGACGTCCTCGACCGCACGACCGGCGGCTTCCTCGACACGCCGAGCCGCCGGGCGCTGCTGCGCGACACGCCGGTGGTCTCGGTGCCGGTGGTGCACGTGGGCGAGATCCGCCGCACCGAAGCCCTGCGCGAGCTGGTGACGGCGTCGCTGTACAAGTCGGCGACCTGGCGCGAGCGACTCGCTGCGGCCGCGGTGGCCGGCGGCGCGGACGTCGAGCGCGCCGTGCTCGAGACCGACGGCAGCGGCGACGCCGAGGGCCTCTACATCAAGGACGAGGCCGACGGCGTCGTCCGCGGGCGCTACAAGTTCGTGCGCGCGTCGTTCCTCACCGCGGTGGTCGACTCGGGCTCGCACTGGCTCGATCGCCCCATCGTCGCCAACGGCCTGCGCGACGGGGTCGATCTGTTCGCGGAGGTCCCGTGAGCCGATCGCCGGGGCCGCCGCCGCTCGAGTCCTTCGTGCCCGCGATCGGCCGCGAGGTCGACTGGCCGGCGATCGACGCGGCGTACCCGTGGATCGCCGCGATGCGCGGCGTGCCTCAGGATCCGATCCACCACGCCGAGGGCGACGTCTGGATCCACACCCGCATGGTCTGCGATGCCTTGGTCGCCCTGCCCGAGTGGGCCGCGCTCGACGACGCCGCGCGGTTGCGGCTGTTCGCGGCGGCGCTGCTCCACGACGTGGGCAAGCCCCACAGCACCGTCGTCCAGCCCGATGGTCGCGTGCGATCGCCGGGGCACTCGCCGCGGGGCTCGCTGCTGGCGCGGCGGATCCTGTGGTCGATGGGCTGGCCGGCGTCGCGGCGCGAGCCGATCACCGCGCTCGTGCGCTTCCACCAGGTGCCGTACCACTTGATGGATCGCAACGACGCCCAGCGCGTCGCGATCCGCCTGTCGCAGATGACGTGCGCCCGCGAGCTCGCGCTCTTGTGCGAGGCGGACGTGCGAGGGCGGACCTGCGCCCAGCTGCCGGCGCAGCTCGACAACATCGCCCTGTTCCGCGAGTTCTGCACGGAGCTGGGGTGCCTCGAGCAGCCCTACGCGTTCGCGTCCGATCACGCCCGCGCGATGTACTTCCACCGCTCGGATCGCGATCCCACGTGGGCCGCCTTCGACGACACGCGCGGGCGGGTGACGTTGATGTCGGGTCT
>LNFB01000241.1 GCA_001464385.1 Deltaproteobacteria bacterium Ga0077550
CTGCCGGGCGCGGGCAAGTCGACGTGGGCGAGCCGCAACGCCGAGGGCGCGCCGATCCTCGCCCTCGATCGCATCCGCGACGAGCTCGGCGTCGAGCCCGAGGACGCGCAGGGCCCGGTGGTCGCCGCCGCCCGCGAGCGCGCCCGGGTGCACCTGCGCGCCGGCGAGTCGTTCGTGTGGGACGCGACCAACCTCAGCCGCTCGCTGCGCAGCAACCTCGTGGCGCTGTGCTACGACTACGGGGCGCGGGTGCGCATCGTCCACGTCGAGGCCCCCGAGGGCGAGCTGCGCGCCCGCAATCGCGGCCGCGATCGTGTGGTCCCCGACGCGGTGATCGATCGGCTGCTCGAGCGCTGGGAGATCCCCGAGCCCACCGAGGCCCACGAGGTGCTGTGGATCGAGTGACGGCGCGAGAAGGCCGTCGCCGAATGCGGTAGCATCCCCGCCGTGGAACTCCGGGTCGGCAGCAGCGGCTTCTCGTACGACTTCTGGAAGGGCTCCTTCTACCCGGCCGACATCCACTCGGATGCGATGCTCGCTTTCTACGCCGAGCGCTTCGACACCGTCGAGATCAACAACACCTTCTATCGGATGCCCAAGGCCGAGGTGCTGCGGCGCTGGGCGGACGCGGTGCCGGCGAGCTTCCGCTTCTCGATCAAGGCGTCGCGGCGGATCACCCACGAGTCGCGGCTCGAGGGCACCGCGGACAACGTCGCGTACCTCTTCCGTCAGCTCGAGGCGCTGGGTGACAAGCTCGGCTGCGTGCTGTTCCAGTGCCCGGGCAACCTGCGCAAGAACCTCGATCGACTCGCGGGCTTCCTCGCGACGCTGCCGGCCGGTTGCCCCGCGGTGATGGAGTTCCGCCACGCGAGTTGGTTCGCCGCCGACGTCTACGAGCGGCTGTCTGCGGCCGGCATCGTGCTGTGCGCGAGCGACGAGGACGGGGCCGAGCCGCCCCTGCACGCCACCGCCGGGTTCGGATACCTGCGCCTGCGCGAGGCCGCGTACGACACCGCGGCGCTGGTCGGCTGGCGCGACCGCCTGGCCGCGCACTGGCCGTCCGCCTACGTCTTCTTCAAGCACGAGGAGACGGCGCCGGCCGCGATCGCGCAGATGCGGGCGTTGTGAACCGGCGGCCGATCCGCCGGCGCGGGCGCGGCGTATGCTGTCGGCACGTGCGGACCCCGGTCAGCATCATGGCGGCGTTCGTCGCCGGTCTCGGAGCGGCCGCCTGCGTCGCGGTCGTGGATGACGAGCCCGAGGAGCCGGTGTACGTCTGCACCGACGACGAGGCCCTCGATCTGTTCGAGGCCCGCATCGCGCCGCTGCTGTCGTCCGACCGCGCGTCGACGTGCAACAAGTGTCACCTCTCCGGGATCGATCTCGGCCTGTACGCCCAGGCGGATCCCTGCGCGACGATGGCGTGCATGGTCGAGTCCGGGATCGTCGATCTCGAGCAGCCCGAGGACAGCCTGGTGCTGACGTGGATCCTGCGCGCGCAGGCGGCCGAGGCCGCGCCGGACAGCGCGCTCATCACCGACGACGTGGTCGAGGCCGAACACGACGCGATGCTGCAGTGGATCGGCTACAACGCGACCTGCGGCGCCGAGGTGTGCGCGCCCGTCGAGAACCCCTGTGGGAGCACCGCGGTCGCGCCGTGCGAGCTCCCCGACTCGAGTTCGTCGGCGCCGAACAAGCCGTTCGACGATCCGGGCGACTGCAGCGATCACACCCTCGAGGCCGGCTTCGCCGCGCTGGTCTACAGCTGGCGCGGGCGCTGCTACCCGTGTCACTTCGACAGCCACGACGGCTCGCCGGAGGACGCGCCGCGGTGGATCCACGACGGCGACTGCGAGCTCGGCTCGCTGCTGACGATGCACGACGCGGTGAACTCGGGCCTGCTCGACGCAGCGGATCCCGAAGCCAGCCTGCTGTTGCTCAAGCCGCTGGCCGAGTCCGAGGGCGGGGTGCCGCACGGCGGCCACGACAAGTTCTCCGGCGCCGACGACCCCGCGTACCGCGACTACCTGACGTGGATCGAGCGCTGGGCCGCCTGCCAGGGGTGACCCCCGTGGCGACCGGCGCAGGTGGCCGACGCCCGCCCCGCGTCGTATGCTCCGGACGCGGCATGGCGACCCAGTACAAGGCACACACGTTCGTCCAAGACGACGCCTGGGAGACGATCGACACCTACTGGAGCAGCCCGCTGTCGTACTGGTCGCGCAAGAGCATGCGCATCGAGCCACCCGTGCCGCTGCGCGTGAAGGCGCTCGGCAAGGTCGTGCAGGAATCCCAGGCCGGGTGGATCAACTATGGGGGCCTAAGCGCCGTGTTCGTCCACGTGGTCGAGGCCAAGGGCAGGGCAGGGCAGCGCGTGCGGGCGGAGATCAGCGACGAGCCAGTGCACGAGATCGAGGTCTGACCTCGCCGGCGCTGCGCTAACGCACCTCGACGCTCGCGCCGCGGCCGAGCGTGAACCGGGTCGCGCCGCCTCCGGCCGAGCGCTCGACGAGCGCGCAGCCATCGATGCCGGCGCGCACGAGATCGCGGCGCAGTCGATGGACGAGCACGTTGATCGCGGTGCGATCGGCGGGCTTGCCTGGCCACACTCGCGGGAGCAGCACGTCGTCGGGCACGAACTCGCCGGGGCTCAGCGGCGCCGGTGGTTGCAGCAGGCACGCCACCAGATCGCAGCGGCGATCGGCGAGGTACAGCGAACGCTCGCGGCCGGCGGTGGTGAGTCGCAGGCGTCCGCCGTGCGGGAGGAACTCGAGCGCGACCTGGGTGACGTGCTCCTCGAGCGTGCGGCCCCCGACCCCTCGCGTGGTCGCGTCGTGCTGGCGACCGCCGTCGATGACGCGCAGCGCGATGCCGTGGGTGGGGTCGGCCGGATCGCCGGCGCCGATCCGCGAGCCGGGTCGCAGCCCCTCGACCGCGCCTGCGGCGACCGATCGGCCGTCGATCGTGCCGTCGACGCCGAACTCGACCACCAAGCGGTCGCTCACCACGCGGAAGCCGAGCGCGTGGGCGGGGAGCCCCGCGATCCGAAGGCCGTCGTCGGAGCCGCCGCCGATCGTCAGCGGTCGCTCCCCGACGCCGAAGAAGGCGCCGCCGACCCGCTCGAGCACCCAGCTCGGCTCCTCGTCGCGGCTGCTCACCGGCTCCGCGAGCAGCGTGCACTGCAGTCCGGGCACCTCGACGCGCGATCCATCGACGCAGGGCCGCGAGGTCTCGACCGGCGTGCCGTCGAGGAGCGTCGCGGCGCGACCCATCGCGACCACGTGGGGACCCTCCGCGCCGAGGTAGACCAGGGCCTGGCGTCGACTCGCGTCCTGCGACACCAGCACGACGTCGCAATCGGCCGCTCGGCCCAACAGGCAGCCTGAGGGCTCGATGCGCCGCCGCGAGCCGTCGGGCAGCTGCAGCCACCACGTCGATGCGAGCGGGTCGGGCACTTCGGCCAGCATAACGCACTGCCGCAGGTGTGCTGCAACGGATCGCCGCGGGTGGTCGAAGGGGCCAGGGCACGACCCGGAGGACCCCGTCCCCACCGCCCCGGTCGCACGGAAGCCGCATGCACCTCACGCTCGCCCTGCTGTTGTTCTCGGGTTCGCCGTCGCCCAACGCCGCCGCTGCGGTCGATGCCGACGCGCCGCCGGTCGGTGGCGTCGCGTCAGGCGCGGTCGAGCCCGCGGGCCCGATCACCATCGATCTCGCGGGGCTCGAGCCGCTCGACCCCACGATGCGGGCCGAGCTCGCCCGACTGCTGCAGACCCGCGCTGCCGCGGTGATCGAGCGGCACGCACCCTCGACGACCGCGGTGCGGATCGCGATCCGCTGGCACGACGTCGAGCGCGTCGACTATGCGGTCGCGATCGATCTCGGCGCGCACACGGGCGACGCGCAGTGTCGCGATCGTCGGGCCACCGGGCCCGACACCGAGCAGTCCGAGCTCGCCGACGTCGTCGAGGCCGCGCTCGATCGTCTGCTCGCCGAGCACGCGCGGGGGCACGAGGGCCCGGCCGTACCGCCGAGCCGCCCGACGCCACGTCCCTCCGTCCGCCCGCAGCCGCGGTCGTCGGCCCTCGGGCCGATGGGCTGGGGCGGCGTGGGCACGGCGATCGCCGGCGTGTGCGCCGTGGGCGTGGGGATCGGGCTGCTCACCCTCGAGCCCACGGTCGTCCCCGACGACGAGTCCAAGCTGCGGACGTGGCAGCCCGGCGGCATCGCGTTCACCGCTGTCGGCGGCGCGGCGATCATCACCGGTGTCGTGCTCGCGAGCGTGGATGGTCATCGCCGCGCGCGGTCGCGTCGCGTCGCGGTCACGCCGTGGGCGCGTCGTCGCGGCGCGGGCGTGCACCTCGGCTTCCGCTTCTGATCGGCTGCAACGAGGTTCGACGATGGCCGACAAGCCTCCCATGCCCGCTCCCGTCCGCGTCAACCCGGGGCGCATCGTCGGCACCGAGCCCGGCGATGTCGTCGGGGGCTACGAGCTGCTGCGAGAGGTCGGCCGCGGCGGCATGGCCGAGGTCTGGGTCGCCCGCCGCGCCCACTCGAGCACCGGCAAGTTCGTCGCGATCAAGATGGTGCTGCCGCAGCACGTCGGCGACGAGCGCTACTCGGGCATGTTCCGCAGCGAGGCCGAGGTCTCGGCCCCGCTGTCGCACGGCAACATCGTGCAGGTCTTCGACGAGGGCGAGGACCAGGGGCGCAGCTACCTCGTGATGGAGTGGGTCGACGGCGTCGACCTGGCGCGGCTCCTGCCCGACATGCAGCAGCTGCAGCAGCGCGATCCTTACCTCCGCCTGCGCGTGGCGGCGTACGTCGTGGGCCAGGTCCTGCACGGCCTGTCGTACGCGCACAAGATCACGAGCCACCGCGGGGCGCAGCTCGGCATCGTGCACCGCGACATCTCCCCGCAGAACATCCTCGTCAGTGTGTCGGGCGACGTGAAGGTGACCGACTTCGGCATCGCGCACCGCATGATCGAGGAGACCTCGGGCCTGCACGTCAAGGGCAAGCTCCGCTACATGCCGCCCGAGCAGCTCGGCGGGCAGTCGCACGCCCCGACCGTGGATCTCTACGCCGTCGGGGCCGTTCTCCACGAGCTGCTCGACGGCGAGAAGTTCCGCGGTGACGTGAAGGATCAGATGAGCCTGTACCGCCAGGTGATGGGCGGCGTGATCCCGGCGCTGCGGGTGGGCGACGTCCCGCCCGAGCTCGACGCCGTCCGCGTCGCGCTGTTGCAGGCGGATCCCGAGCGTCGCCCGCAGACGGCCGACGCGGCACTGCTCCTGCTGAAGCGCTGGGCCGGCTACTCGGAGATGAAGGTCGAGCTGGCGATGATCTGCGGCCTGGCGACCGGCGTCGTGCGGCCGCGGACGGGGCCGCTCGTCGAGGCGGGGCAACCGACGGTGCCGCCACCCCGCGGCGGCGTGCCGGTGTTCGTGCCGAGGCCCGAGCCCGACGCTCCGGTGGCGCGGTGGACCTTCGCCGCTCCGCTGCCGCCGTCGATGGTGCCGACGGCCCGCGATCACGCACCCGTCGTCGATCCGCCGACGGCCGTGCTCGCGCCGCCGGCGTGGCCGTCGCCCGCGACCGGGACCGAGGCGGCCCGCCGCGCCCGCGATCTCGAGCCGACCCACAGCGCCGCGGGGTTGCCGGCCGGTGCGTCGGCGCTCGAGTCCACGGTGTCGCGGTTCGAGCCCGCGCGCGAGCGGTCACCGTCGCACCGCGCGTGGATGTTGCTCGTGGCGTTCACCCTCTTCGCGATCGCCGGCGGGGGCACGACCGCGTGGTTGCGGCTCGCGGACCGGGAGCCGCGCGAGGACGTCGCGACGGCCGAGCTCGGGCCCGCCACCGCAGAGGTCGTCGAGGCGCCGCACGAGCCGGCGCCGGAGCGTGTCGATGGACCGCGGCTCGAGCCCCTGGTCGCAGCGCCCGAGGTCGCGGCGCCCGAGGTCGCAGCGCCCGAGGTCGCGGCGCCCGAGGTCGCGGCGCCCGAGGTCGCGGCACCGCCTGCCGCCGAGGCCGAGCGCGCCGAGGCGATCGTCGAGGATGCGCCGGAGGTCGTCGCGCCGACGCCGGCCGTCGGCAAGGCGCGTCGACGCAGCGCCGCGAAGGCCAAGCCCGCGCCCGCGGCCAAGCCGGCGCCACCGGCCGGGCCCACGCCCGCGGCCGAGCTCGAGGCGCCGCGTGGTCCCGAGGTGATCGTCCGCTTCCGACTCGAGGGCGATCTCGAGGGCGCCGACGTCCGCCTCGGCAAGCGCGTCATCGCGGTGCGACCGCACTACGACACGCGCGTCGTCTCGGGCACCCACTCGGTGCAGTGGCGGGCCCGCGCGACCGATCCATGGCGAGACGCTGGCCGCGTGACGATCGGCAGCACGGGCGAGTGGAAGTTCTTCATCGGTCGGGGGCGCGCCCGGGTGAGCCGCGTATGAAGACGATGACCGCATTCCCGCGACCGGCCGACGACGTGTTGGCCGCCGGGCGCCTAGTCGGGCGCCACCGCATCGTGGGCAAGCTCGCCGAGGGGGCGCACGCGATCCTCTACATGGGCGAGCACGTGGTGACCCAGGCCGAGGTCGCGATCAAAGTGCTGCGCCGCGCCCACGCCGAGAGCGTCGAGATGCGCGCGCGCTTCGATCGCGAGGCCCGCGTGATGGGTCGACTCTCGGGGTGTCCGACGATCGTCCAGGTCCACGACGCGGGCGAGCTCGACGACGGGCGGCGATTCCTGGTGATGGAGTTCGTCCGTGGACGCGAACTCGCCACGCTGCTGAGCAACGCGGGCCGGCGCGGCGTGCCCCTCGAGCTCGAGCGCGTGACGGCGATCGCCCGCGACCTCGCCTCGGCCCTGCGCGACGCCCACGGCAAGGGGGTGGTCCACCGCGATCTGAAGCCGAGCAACATCATGGTCGTGCGCCTGCCCGACGGTCGCGAGCACGCCAAGCTCGTCGACTTCGGCGTCTCGGGTGACCTCGACGCCGGCGGCGGCGAGGAGCTCACCACCGCGGGCGCGGTCATCGGCACCGCGGCATACATGAGCCCCGAGCAGGCGGTGGGGATGCCGGCGGCGGTGTCGATGGACATCTTCGCCCTCGGCGTCGTGATGTTCGAGATGACGACGGGCACGCTGCCGCCGCCCTCGGTGCTGCGCATCGGCGCTGCGCCCCGGGTCGCCACCCTGCGCGCGGACGTACCAGCGGCCCTCGACGCGCTGGTGTTCCAGTGCCTGCTGGCCGATCCGCGGGCCCGGGTCGGCGACGCGATCGAGCTGCTCGGCAAGCTCGGCCTCGTCGAGGACGAGCTCGGGACGCGGGCGCCCCCGCATGCGTGGTCGGCGGGGCGGCCCCTGCGGGCCGCGGGCTCGATCGACGTGGGGGGCGCGGACGACCGTACGATCCCCGAGGACCACACCATCGTTGCGCTGCCGCGGCCGCGGCCCGCGAGGGTCCGCGCGGTCCGACGCCCCCCGCGGCCGCTCCTTCGGCTCCTGGGCATCGTCGTCGTCGTCACCCTGGGCATCCTCGTCGGGCTGGCGATCTGGCGGATCGGCCTGCGCAGCGCACCGCGGGCCGATCGGGCGGTCGATCCTGCGGCCCCCGACACCGGATGATGCCGCGCCCGAGTCGATGCGCGCGTCGGAGATGATCGCCGCGCCGAAGTATCATGTGCGCCGCCCGTTCGCCGCTGGCCAGGAGACACTCAATCGCCATGACCATGCCCTCCGCTCGCGTCCTCCCCATCAGATCGCCCGCCGCATGGTGCACGGCCGCGCTGGTGCTCGCCCTCGGCCCGTCGTGCACGACCACGACCAGGAACGGCGAGCACTGCTACTACAACGCCGGCAACGCCACCTGCGCCGAGCGCCACGACGGCGCGCTGCCGTACTGCGCCTTCGGCTGCTCCGAAAGCCCCAACGGCGACGGCTGTGTGGATGCCGAGCCGAGCGGCCCGTGCTACTCGCCGTGCGGCGGCGAACAGAACTTCGCCGAGGACAACACGTGCCTCGATGTCGCAGGCACCGACACGACGACGCCGAGCTCGACCGGTCCGACGGACGACGGACCGACGGGCACCGACGACGCCGACACGACGCAGGGTACGAGCCCATCGACCACCGATGACACGGGGCCGCTGCCCTGCGACACGAGCGGCGACTGCCCCGATGGCACGACGCCGATCTGCAGCGACTACGTGTGCGTCGCGTGCACGAGCACGGCCTTGCCCGATGCCGAGTGCGCGGCGAAGGACCCGGACCTCCCCGCGTGTGGCGTCGACGGCGATTGCGTCGTGTGCACCGCAGCGAACCCGCTGGCGTGCCCCGAGTCCGCGCCGGTGTGCGACGACGAGGCCTGCCGCGGCTGCGTCGCCCACGACGAGTGCAGCTCGGCGGCCTGCGAGTTCGAGTCGGGCGAGTGCTTCTCGACCCTGTGCAGCCTCGACGTGCCCGGCGATCACGACACGCTCCAAGCGGCGGTCGATGAGGCCATCGACGCGGCGGCGCCCTGCGTCATCCACGTCACCGACGACGTCGTCGGCGTGGACCTCGCCCACACCGTGACCGTCGCCAGCGGCATGGAGGTCGCGATCGTCGGGGCCGGTGCGGCGCCGTTCCAGGTCACCGGCGGCAGCGCGCCGACGCTGCACGTGATCCAGGGGGCGACCGTGTACCTCGCCGGCCTCCGCATCGGCGGCAGCGTCGACGCCCTCGGGGTGCAGGTCGTCGGCGCCGGCTCGATGCTCTACGTCGACGACAGTGAGGTCGTGGACAACAACGGTGGCGGGGTCTCGATCGAGACCGGCGCGCGCCTCCAGGTGCGCAACAGCATGATCGGCGGCGCGGCGGATCTCGCCGCGCTCGCCCTGTCCGGCAACTCGCAGGCCGACATCCTCTACACCACGGTCGTGGGGGCCACGGGCGATGCGTCGGTCCTCGTGTGCCCGGGGACGGCCAACGTGACCGTGCGCAACTCGTTCCTCGTCGGACGCGGCCCGGCCGATCTCGACATCTCGTGCGATGCCGACGTCACGTACAGCGCCACCGAGGCCCTCGTCGACGGCACCGGCAACGTCGCGCTCGGGGATCTCACGCTGACGAACCAGAACCAGTGGTTCATCAACTACGGCGCGGCGAACTACCACCTCGCGATGCCGCCCGATGAACTGCTCACCACGGCGCGCTGGCAGGACGGCGATCCGATCGCGGACCTCGACGGCGATCCGAGGCCGGCGGTCGACGACGCGATGGACGTTGCGGGCGCCGATGTGCCGTGAGCCGAGGGCGATGGGCGCGAGGATCGATCGACCCATGGGACCCGCAGTCCAGTCCACCCCTTGCCGAGCCGAGTCCACGTGAGCACCACCGATCTGATCAGCCCCGTGTCGTACCAGTTCGAGTGCGGCGAGTTCGAGTGGCGCGTCCGGGCCATCGTGCTCGAGGAGCGGCTCAGTCAGCCGCTGTGCGCCGAGCTCCGGCTGCTGACCCGGTCGCAGGTGACGCCGAGCGATCTGGTGGGTGTGCCGACGCGCGTGACGATCGATCGCGACGGCGCGGCGAGGACGTTCGTCGGTGAGGTGACGCGCGCCGAGGCGACGCTCGTGGCCTCGGGTGAGACCCACGTGCGCGTCCGCTTCGAGCCGCTGCTGGCCCGGGCGCGACGACTCGTCCGCCACCGCATCTTCCAGTCCGTGTCGGTGCTCGACATCGTGCAGGAGGTCCTGGGGCCCGTCGCCGACTGCGACTTCGAGCGGGTGTTGGATCACGATCGGATCAAGCGCGAGTACTGCGTCCAGTACGCCGAGAGCGACCTCGACTTCGCGATGCGGCTGCTCGAGGACGAGGGCATCGCATGGTTCCTCGACTTCGGCGGCCCACGCACCGTGATGCACCTGGTCGAGGCCGCCCGCGGGTACCCGGTCGTCGCCGCCGCAGATCCGGAGCTGCGCCTCGTCCCCGAGCACTTCGAGGAGGCGACGGCCGAGAGCCTCCAGGGGCTCACGGCGGTGCAGCGTGCGGCGAGCCCGGCGGTCGTCGAGCGCGACTGGCAGTGGATGATGTACGCGAGCAACTTCGAGCAGATCCACCCCGAGCAGGCGCCGGGGCCGTACACCGAGGTGTCGAATCCCCGGAGGATCGCCAGCCCGATGGAGGTCATGACGACCGCCGAGATCGACGCGTTCACCAAGGCGTCGGTGCGCGCCGAGTACGAGCGCTCGGCGAGTCGGGATCTCCTGCTGCGCGGCAGCAGCAACGCGACGTCGCTCGCGGCGGGCAGCCACTTCCTGTTCGATCTCGGGCGCGCGGCGCCCGATCCGTTGCTCGTCCTGTCGGTCGAGCACCGCGGCGACTGCCCCGATGTCGAGCTCGACGGTCGGGGCGGACAGGCGGGGCCGCGCTACTCGAACACGTTCGAGTGCCAGCCGCTCGCCGTGCCGCACCGACCGCCACGGACGATCCCGCGGCCGCGGATCCACAGCCTCCACACCGCGGTCGTCACCGGGGCTCCCGGCGAAGAGATCGACGTGGACTACAAGGGCTGCATCGTCGTGCGCATGCACTGGGATCGGTCGAACAGCGCCCCCGAGCTCGCCTCGTGCCGCCTGCGCGTGGCCCAGACCTGGGCGGGTCAGGGCTGGGGCAGCGTGTTCATCCCCCGTGTCGGGATGGAGGTCCTCGTCGCGTTCCTCGATGGCGATCCCGATCGACCGCTGTGCGTGGGCTGCGTCTACAACGGCGAGCACCTCGAGCCCTACAGCCTGCCGGACGAGCGGACGAAGTCGACGATCCGGACCCAGAGCTCGCCGGGGGGCAACGGGTACAACGAGCTGACGTTCGAGGACGCGGCGGGCCGCGAAGAGGTGTACGTGCGTGCGCAGCGGAACCTGCGGACGCAGGTGCTGGCGAACGAGAGCCGGAGTGTCGGCCACGATCAGTCGGTGGAGATCGGTCACGATCAGACGCTGACGATCGGCGGGGATCAGCACACGACGATCAAGGGCAACCAGACGCTGACGGTCGACGGCGGGGGCACCGACGGACTCGCTGGGACGGCGGTCGAGGTCAAGGGCGCGGTCGAGGTCAAGGTGACGGAGCCGGGGACGGTGCGGATCGAGGCGGCGGAGCGCATCGAGCTGTGCGTCGGTGGTAGCTCGATCACGATCGACGGCGAGCGGATCACACTGCGGTCGGGGCTCGGGACCACGCAGACGCTCGACGCGACGGCGGTGCTGCTGCCGAAGAACGGCTCGATGCTGCGGCTGAGCGGGAGCGTGCAGCTGAGCGCGGCGCCCGACTCGCCGCTCGAGGTGTTCTCGGCGCGCACGACGATGGCGTCGGCGGCGGGGAGCTACGTGGTGCTGACGGACAACATCTCGATCGGGGCGGAGCTCGGCGCGCGGATGCTGCTGACGGCGGATGCGACGCTGGACGCCGCGACGATCACCGCGACGGCGGGCCAGGGGGCGAAGCTCGCCCTCGACGCGAACGCGGCGGTGACCGGCAGCGAGGTGTCGTGCACCGGCGGCGGCGGCTCGCTGACGGTGGGTCCGTCGGGCGCGGCGCTCGACGGGACCACGGTCGACGTGAGCGCAGCCGCGGTCGCGAGCCTGGTGGCCCCGATGGTGAAGATCAACTGACCATGGCTGGGCGCAGCACCACCATCGAGGACCTGGTCGCCGGCCTCGCGCGTTTCCTCCGTGACGGCGGCAGCCGCCTGCTCGAGATCCTCGTCGATCCCGAGCTGCGTCGGCAGGTCGTTGCGCTGGTGATGGCGCAGGAGCACCGGCCCACCGTGCGCGCGCCGTTCTTCGCGCTCGAGCACGCGCACGCGGCCCAGCAGCCCGGATGGGCGCTGCGGGCCTCGGCGCTCCGCGAGCAGCACGATCACCGCCGACGCACAGCGCCCACGATCCCCGCGCTGCCCGCGGTCCCGGCCGCCGCCGACGAGCGACAGGGGTTCGCGTTGCAGCTGCAGCAGCTCCTCGATGCGCCGCCGCCGAACACCGAGGGGCTCGTGGTGGTGCTGGCCCCCGCGAGCATCGACGCGCCGGCCCAGCTGCGCGACGCGGTGGCGTTGATGCTGGGCCGTCGCGAGCTGTCGGGGGTGCGGTGGATCGTGATCGAGGCCGACGGCGAGCCCGTCGCCCCGCTGGTCGCGACCCTCGGCGCGCGGGCGCAGCGGATCGACGCACGGCTGCCCGTTGCGGTCGCCGACGCCGAGCTCGCCGCGATGGTCGACGATCGGCCGCCGGCGGGTCCGCGCGGCGTGACGCCGCCGGTGCGACCCGACGTGCCGGTGCGGATCCCCGATGCCGACGGCGTGCGCCGCCGCGAGATCGGTCGCCTGTCGCTGGCCGCCGCGCTCGCGGCCAGCCGCGGCCGTGGAGTCGAGGCCGTGGCGGCGCAGCGGGGCGCGCGGGACCTCGCGAGCGAGGCCGGCTGGACCGATGACGCGGTGACGATGGAGCTCGCGCTCGGCGCCCATCTCGTCGGTGCCGGGGCGACCCGCGAGGCCGAGGTCACGTTCCTGCGCGCGATCGAGACCGCGAAGCACCACGGCATGGACGACAAGGCGACGACCGCCGGCTTCGGGCTCGCGGCGACGCGGATGGTCCGAGGCGAGCGGCACACCGCGCTGGTCGCCTACGCCGACGCCGCGGTGGCGGCCGAGCGCAGCGGCAACGCGATGCTCGCGATCGAGGGCAGCCGGCTCGCGGGGCAAGCCGCCCTCGAGCTGCGCATGGAGCCCCAGGCGATCACGTTCTTCGCCAAGGCCGTCGGGCTCGCCGCGGCCGCGCCACGTGACGCAGGCCTCACCAGCGCGGGCGTCGCGGCGCGCACGCTCGCGGGGCTCTGTCGGCAGCGTGGCCTGCATGCGCGCGCGGACGAACTCGAGGCGCAGGCGAAGCAGTTCACCGAGGGCGCATCGCCGGCGGTGGCGTCCGCCACGGTGCCGCCGCCGGTCGCCGTCGCGCCGGTCGTGGCACCGCCGATGGTACCGACGCCCGCGGCTGCCGCGACCCCGGTTGTCCCCGCGGCCGCGCTCGACGAAGGCACGGGCCTGCTGACGCTCGATCAGATCGCGCGGCTGCACATGCGCGGCGTCGCCAGCGATCCGACGCCACCCGAGCACGGCTCGCGCAGCTGGACCCACGACGAGATCTCGACGCTGCAACGCGCGGTCGATCACTCCCTGGGCGAGGACGCCAGCCGCATCCTCTCGCGCGACGAGCTCGCCGCGCTGCAGGGCCGCGCCGTGGTGGCCGACGACGCCGTGGCCCCACCGCCGCTACGGGTCGAGTCGCCGACGGAGGGCACCTGATGTCGCTCGCCAGCACATGGCTCGATCTCGTGGTCGGCGTCGATCTGCACCTCGAGCTGGTGCCCACGCCGGTCCCCACGCCGACGCCGTTCCCCCATCCGCACTGCAGCGTGGTGTTCGATCCCGTCGGCTACATCGTCGGTGAGGTCGTCGGCGCGCTGACGGCGATGGCGATGGGGCAGCCGGTCGAGCCGGCGGGCCCGGTGCTGATCGGCGGTCGCATGTCGACGGTGACCGGCGACGCGGCGAGCATGCCGATCAAGCACATCTTCATCCCGCCGGGCACGGCGTTCGTCACGGGCATCACGCCCAGCGACGCCGAGCTGCTCGTGGGCTCGAAGACCGTGCTCGTGCGTGGGGCCAACGCCGTGCGTGCGGGCGAGGTCGCGCTGTCGTGCTCCGAGCCCGTGCGCCTGCCGACCTCGGCCGTGGTGCCGACCTCGGGCGGCCCGGCGGTGACGCTGATCGGCGGCCCGCCGGCGATCGACTTCGGCATGGCCGCGGGCATGCTCGGCATGCGAGCGCTGCGGAACACGTGGACCGCGGGCAAGCTGCACGCGGCGCTCGACGCCGTCCTGCCCGATCGCTGGGCGCGGCTGCGGCGGCTGGCCCACAAGAGCGCGTGCTTCTTCACCGGGCATCCCGTCAACGTGTCGAGCGGCACGGTGAGCACGAGCGCGGTCGACCTGACGTTGCCCGGGCCGATCCCGCTGCAGCTCGAGCGCGACTACGACAGCAATTGGAGCGACCGCCCGGGGCCGCTCGGGTTCGGCTGGTCGCACACCCTCGACCAGAGCGTGTGGATCGAGCCCGGCGCGGTCGTGCTGCAGGGCGGCGATGGCCGCGAGCTCGAGTTCCACACCCATGATCTGCCGGACGGCGTCGCCCGCAGGGGCGATCGGATCTGGCACCCGGTCGATCGCTGCACGCTCGTGAGCTTCGGCGAGCTCCGGTGGGAGGTCGAGGATCCCGACGGTCGCGTGCGGGTGTTCTCGCCGATCCCCGGCGAGTCGCCGGCGGAGCGCGATCGCGGGCGCGCGCGGCTGGTCGCGATCCACGACGCGGCCGGCAACGCCATAGCGCTGCACTACGACGAGCGGGCCCGGCTGGTGCGCGTGGTCGACTCGGCGGGCCGCACCCTCGAGCTCGAGAACGACGCCGCGGGCCGCCTGCGCCGGCTCTGGGCGCCGTCCCCCGACGGCCAGGGCATGCGCCAGCACGCCGAGTACCGCTACGACGCAGCGGGTGATCTCGTCGAGGTGGTCGACGCCTGCGGCAAGTCGTGGCGCTTCGAGTACGACGAACACTTGCTCGTGCGCGAGCGCGACCGCGAGGGGCTGTCGTTCTACTTCGTCTACGACGGACGCGACCGCTTCGCCCGCTGCGTGCGCACGTGGGGCGACGGCGGCATCCACGACCACGTCCTCGACTACGACCGCGCCGCGCGGACGACCCTGGTCACCAACTCGTGCCGCGAGATCACGCGGTACCAGATGGACGGGCTCGGGATGGTCACCGAGATCCTCCAGGCCGACGGCACCAAGGTCCGCCGCGAGTACGAGCCGACCACGTGGTTGGCGGCCGAGACCGACGAGGCCGGCGCGACGACGCGGTATCAGTACGATGCGCGCGGCAACCGGGTGATGATCACCCTGCCGAAGACGGACGCCGGTCCGCGGGTGACCAAGATCCGGTACGACGCGAAGGATCGCCCGATCGAGGTCGTCGATCCCACGGGTGCGACGTGGGCGTGGCGCTACGACGGCGCGGGCCGGGTGGTGGCGCGCGTGGATCCCCTGGGCCACACCACGACCTATGCGTGGGAGCAGGGCAGGCTCGTCGCGGTCATCGACGCCGCCGGGCACCGCACGGCGTTCGAGTACGGCGCGGCGCACGATCTCGCGGCGGTGATCGGCCCCGACGGCAGCACCGAGCGTTGGCAGCACGACGCGTTGGGCCGGCCGGTCGCGCACACCGACGCCAAGGGCAACGTCGTGCGTCGGCAGTACGACGCGCTGGGTCGGATCGTGCGCGTGGAGGAGCCCGACGGCAACATCCGCGAGGTGGTGCGCGACGGCGAGGGCCGCATCGTGCGGGCGCGCGATCGACTGCGCGAGGTCACCCAGAGCTACGTTGGCATGGGCTGGCTCGCCTCGCGGACCACCGCGGGCACGACCGTGCAGTGGCGCTACGACACCGAGGGACGCGTGACTGCGGTCCTCGACGAGCGCGGCCAAGAGCACCGCTTCGAGCGCGACCTGGTCGGGCGCGTGCGGATCGAGCGGGGGATCGGCGGGGTGACGACGCGGTTCGAGCGCGACCCTGCAGGTCGTGTCGTCCGCGAGTTCCGACCGGGCAACGTCGAGGTGAAGCACACCTACGACGCCGCCGGGGCCAGGCTCGAGACCGTATATCCCGAAGGCGGGGTCGAGCGCTTCGCGTACGACCGCGCGGGTCGGCTGAGCTCGGCCCGCAACGCCGACGCGGAGGTGATCTTCGAGCGCGACGCGATCGGCCGCGCCGTGAAGGAGACGACGACGCGGCGTGACACGACCACACCGGATCGCGGTCAGACCGTCGTCGAGCGGGCCTTCGACCACCGTGGCCTGCGCGTGGGTATGTCATCGAGCCTGGGCGCGAAGGTGTCGGTGACCCGCGATGCGATGGGCGACGTCGGCAAGCTGAGCCAGGGCGGCGGCGCGATGGCGGCGTGGGAGGTCAGCTTCACGCGCGACGTGCTGGGCGACGAACTCGAGCGGGCGATGCCCGGCGGCGTGCGATCGGTGTGGTGGCGAGACGCGGTGGGTCGGCCGACGCAGCACGCGGTGTCGACCGGCGAGCGCGTGCATCGAATGCGCAAGTACGGTTGGGGGGTGGACGATCGCCTGCTGTCGCTGGAGGAGCAGGGCGAGGGCGCGCGGGCGTTCGAGCACGACGGCCGCGGGATGTTGGTGGCGACGCGACAGGGCGAGGCCACGGTGGAGGGCCGTTGGCCGGACGACCTGGGTCGGATCTTCGACACGCCGTCGCGGACGGATCGGGCGTACGGCCCCGGCGGTGAGCTGCAGTGGCGACAGGACGCCGAGGGCACGACGCGGTACGAGCACGACGGCGAGGGCCGCTGCGTCGCGCGGACGGATCCGGACGGCGGCCGGTGGCGGTACCACTGGAACGACGCGGGTCGGCTGTCGCAGGTGGATCGACCCGACGGCACGGCGGTGGCGCTCGGGTACGACGCGCTGGGCCGTCGGCTGTCGAAGCGGGCGGGCGGGGTGCAGACGTGCTTCGTGTGGGACGGGGACGTGGTGCTGCACGAGTGGGGCGAGGCGAGCGCGTCGCCCGAGCCGCGGCCGTTGCCGGGCGAGGACGCGACCGAGCGTGCGCTGCTGGCGGTGCGTGCGGAGCTGCGGCGGACGCAGTCGGAGGGGGAGGCGCGGGCGCAGTGGGCCTCGCGGCTGGATCAGGCGGCGCGGGGATTCCCGGCGCTGGCGGCGAGGCTGCGGTTGGAGGGGGGATTCACGGAGCCTCCGGTCCCGCCTGCGGCGGACGACGTCGCGGGTCGGGTGATCACGTGGTTGTTCGCGCCGGGGAGTCATGCGCCGCTGGCCCGACTGACGGCGGACGGCGGCCACGGGATCGTGACCGACCAGGTGGGCGCGCCGCTGGTGGTGCTCGGGGCGGACGGCGAGGTCGCGGCGCAGCTGGTGACGGACAGCCGCGGTCGCGCGCGGGTGGAGGGCGACGACTCGCTGTGTCCGTGGCGGTACGCGGGGCAGTACCGCGACAGGGAGACGGGGCTGCACTACAATCGGTTCCGGTACTATGACGCCGACGCGGGCCAGTACATCTCGAGGGACCCGCTGGGGCTGCGCGCGGGCCTGCGGGTGTACGGGTATGTTGCGGACCCGGGGGTGCAGAGCGACCCGCTGGGGCTCTCGCCGCAACCAGGGGGCGGGTGTGGGGGGGGCGGTGATGGTGCGACTGTCCGCGTCGGCCGATGGATGTCCAAGGCTGAACTGGAGGCAATGATGGCGTCCGGTAAAGTGCAAGCGTCGGCAGGTGGCATCACCCACGTGACCGTTCCTGCAAATCCTGACGCGTTCGCCGCGGCAGCGCCGGGAAGCGTGTTTACGGAGTTCGATGTCGCGTCGGGTCGCGTCGACCCGGGCGGCCGCGAGGACTGGGGGATCATCTCTGGTCCGGAATCACCGCGGGCGCGCCTGGCGAAGCGAAAAGGCGAAGAACTGGAGATGCCGGATGCCAACAACATCGAAGTCACTGCTGTCAAATGAGATGGCCAGCCTGTCGCGCGAGTTGGGGACGTACTTCAACAGCTTGGGCGATCGCGTCGCGTATTCCTCGGTCGAGGAGTCGCCAGCGGATCGAACGCCTCGCTCGATTAGCGCACAGCTCGACACGTCGGCATGCATCGGCGGCCTGACGCTCTGGGAGAGCGGTTCTGCTTTCTTCGAGGTGATCGCCGCGACGGACGGCCGGTCGATCGTGCGGCAGCAGTGCGAGGGCCTCGGTCTAGAGGGTGCGCGATCGATAATTCAGCGATTCGTTTCCTGTGTAATGGAATACGAAGAAGCGACTCCGGGAGCTTCGTAGTCTGGAGTTGTAATCATGCATGTGTGCATCGAGTCGAATGCCTACGTCAACGAGTTGGGCGAAAAACGCGCCGGAAGCCATGCGCAGCCAGTGGAGTCTGAGTTGGACGAGGCGTACCTTCCCATAGCCACCCGAGGACAGCGTCGATGCCCGTACCCAGCCGCCACGTCGATCACGTTCTCGTCTCGCTTCATGATGCCACGCTCATCCGCGTGTGCGTCGAATGGGAAGCGGGCGTCTGTGTTGTGGTCGCTCGGCGGTCGCCCGAGAAGGGTGGCGAGGTCGTCATCGAGGTCACCGGGATGCGACGACTCGAGTGTCCTCATCATCTTCCGTGGGGTCCAAGTTCAAGCATCAATACGGCACGGTGCACTACGAACGGGACCGAGGTTCTTCTCGAAGTGGAGGTTCAGAGCGGAGACGTGATTCTCATAGAGGGAGCAGCGATTCGGCTCGACTAGCTGCGACGGCTGCGAGCGTCTAGGTGGATCGCCGTGGGAGGGCAGGGCATGACGGTTGACAATCTGGTGACATGGTTCGCCGTGAAGGGGGCGGGCGTTTGTTTGCGTCGACCGAAGCCCGCTGGACGGGTCTCCTGGATACGTTCGGCATGTGAGTGTCATGCCAGACGCCAGGGTGATCGTGGAATTCCTGTGGGCAGACACCGATGAATGGGGGCCAACCTACGTCGCGAGTTGTGAATCAGTTCTCGCCGCTGTGGACGCAGTGGAGAGGTTTATCGGGCGTGGGATCACAGAGTGGAAGAATTTGACGGCCTCGGCTGGTACCCCGAGGTGCAAGTGCCGAGGGGGCATGATCGCGCGGCCTTCCAAAAGGCAGTCCGTGACGGCCAACTCCCGCTTCCTCAGGGCCTCTCATTCACCCTCGAGGAGGCGTTCTGGCGCGAGGTGTAGTACCGATGCTTCCCCTCGGGGTGGCGCGGAACCCCACGCCCGCTCCCGCTCCCGCGCGCTTGAAGCTGGCGGCGACCCGGCTGGAGGGAGGATGGCTGCCGCGATCGTGCGGCGTGCGAGATACCCTGATCATGTTGCACCACAGCCGCCGTGCGCGACTTTGCGAGCGCCTTCTCGAAGCGTTCGACGTGGAGTATTTTCCGTGACTGTGGAGGGCTTTCCTTGGTCGGATGAGACGCTTCAGAACCTCACGCGCGCGGGTTGGAGTCCGACGTACGACATGGGCGAAGCAGTTGGCGCGTGGTGCGAGAAGCTGGGTCCAGGTTTCAAGCCCTCGCGGGCAGCGGAGTGCGCGATGCGGCGTTTCGGCGGGCTCGCGGTCGATGTGCGTGGATCGGGGAACGCATGTGCACGAACGAGCTTTCGACTAGATCCGCTCCAAGCATGGGGCGAGGAGGATCGCTTTGCACGATTCGCGACTCTAGGTCAGTTGTTTCCCCTCGGGATTGCGGGAGACGGCCATGGATTCATTGCCATCGCAAGCGATGGCCGGGTCTACCTCGTGATGGATGAGGTTCAGCTGCTCGGAGAGTCGATTGAGCAGGCGATCGAGAATTTGCTGACCGGATCTGGGAGAACAAATGCCGACGCTTGGTGAGTTCGTAGACGTCTATGGTTCTGCGCTTGATCTCCTCGAGAAGAAGGGGTTTCAGTTCTGGTTCGATGAGAAGGCGGATCTCTTCTTCGCGGAGCGAGACGGTTGGGATTTTGCGGCCGAGAATCCGATTTCTCTGCTTGGCTTGATGGCCATTTTCGAGGCCGAAGCGCCCCTACAGTTTCACGAGTGCTGGTGGCGTCGGAAGGGGACCGAGCCACGAGCGCCGCTTCCAAGCCTGGCACGGTAAGCGATTTCATCGAGGCCGTTGGTCGAATCGACTCGACCGGGCTACGGAGAGCGCCGGTCCAAACCGGGGGTCACTCAGCCCACAGGCGGGGGAGGGGTGGAAGGCAGCGCGGGCCGAACCACCCGAAGATGCGATTCATGAGTCGTCGTCCGTATGAGCCGAGCCTGCGCGGTCACGTCCAGGTTGGGGTGACAGTCCTAGTTCAGAGGATTCTGGAGGTTGGATTGGATTCGGTGCATATTCGTGACCTTCGAAGCGTCGTAGAGACTACTGCGGTCCTTGGACGATGAGGTCCAGTGATGGATAGCGAGCAGATTCTCGACGCGCTGAGAAGTGCTGGAATTGACGTGCAAGTCGCAGTGAAGGCTTGGGGCGAAGTTGCAGGCCTGCTTGCCGCTCTCGATGCGGTCGGGCGAGACGGGGGCAACACCCTGGTCAAGGTCGATGGCCAGAGAAGCGACGGACAGGTCTACACGGTCTTGATTTCTGGGGGCCGACTGGGAGAAGACTCCTTCCGAAGAGATGGTGCGGACTTGCGGGTCTTGCTTCGCGATGCGCTCGTCTTCTACGTCAACCACGCGCGAGGCGGCCCCGTTTGATTCCATCGCCGACGATCCCATGCTCGTCACCCGCCGCGCGACGAGCTCGGTCGGTGACGCGGACGCGGGCCCGTGCCCGGCCCGTCGAGGCGCCCGACGTGTGGCCCGTGGAGCGGCGGGGTGCGGGCCCATCGCGCCGTGACCGCGTGTCGAGTCCTGCGCCCCGCCGCGCGACCCGGCGCCACGTCGACCGACTCGCGCTGCCCCGTGGTACTGTTCGCGCTCGCGCTGCCGACCAACGGCGCCATCACCCGGATGGAACAGCGTAGCGGCACCAGCAACGGCTCTCCCCCCCTCGAGCGCGGACTCGCCGTCGGCGGCTGCCTGCTCGTGCGCCACGAGCGGACGATCGAGGACGAGCAGGTCTGGCTCGGGCGCACGAACACGATCCCGCCCGCGCCGGCGACGGTGCGACTGCGCGCGGGCGTGCCGGGATCGCCGTCGCCCTATCGCGACGAGGTCCAGCTCGCGCCGTGGCTGCGCCACGCCAACCTGTTCGCGGCCTCCGAGGCGATCGCGATCGGCACGTGGCACGCGGGCGTGACTCCTGGCGCGCCGGGCGTGCCGCTCCCGGAGCTCTACGGCGCGCTCGCGGGCCTGCGCGCGCAGGGCGAGGCGCGGTGGATCGCGGTCGTCCAGCACATCGTCGCGTCGGTCCTCGCCGGCCTCGACGCCGCGCACCGGGCTGCCGGCGCGCCGGGTCATCCCCGCGGCATCGTGCACGCGGCGGTGCGTCCGTCGGTCGTCCAGATCGGAGTCGATGGCGTCGTCCGCGTCGGTGGCTTCGGTGCGGTCGTCGACGACGACCCCAGTCGGATCGCCGACCGCGGCGCCGATGCGCTGATCTACGCGGCGCCCGAGCAGTTCGGCACGCGCATGCGTGCGGCATCGATGGATCTCTGGGCCGTCGGCGCCGTGCTGCACGAGCTCGTCGACGGCGCGAGGTTCCGCGGCGGGCTCGACGACGTCCGCGCGCTGTACCGCGTCGCGATGGCCGGCGAGGTGCCGCCCCTGGCTCGGCCGGCGCCCGAGCCGATCGAGCGCCTGCGGCTGTGGCTGCTCGCGGAGCAGCCGCGGTCGCGGCCGAAGTCGTGCGCCGAGGCGATCGCCGCGCTGCCGCCGAGCTCGCCCGAGATCGCGGGCGTGCTCGGGGGACTCGTCCGCGCGTACGCTCCGCCCGCGCCCGAGGCCGACGCGCCCGCCATGGCCGCGCCGCCGGTCGCCGCCGCGCCGATGCCCGCACCACCGGCGGTGTACGGCACGCCTCCGCCGATGCCCGTGGCGCCGATGCCCGTCGCACCGATGCCCGTGGCGCCGATGCCCGTGGCGCCGATGCCCGTCGCGCCGCCGATGCACGCGCGCCTCCCGATCCCGGAGGACGAGGGCACGGTCGAACTCGACGATGCGATCCTCGCCGCGATGCGGGCCGGCACCGCGCCGCCGTCGGCTGCCCGTGGCCCGCAACCGTCGCCTCCGCAGCAGCCCGCGCCGTCGCGTCCGCCGAGTGAGCTCGTGATGCCGCCGCCCGCAGCCCGCTCGAGCAGTCGCAGCGCCGTCCCGTCCCCGCGCTCACCCGCACCCGCGCAGCCGGTCCCGCCCCCGGCGGTGGCCCCGTATCCCGGCGCACCGCACCACGGCGCACCGCACCACGCCCCGGCGCCGCTCGCCCGCCCGGTCGTCTCGCCCGCGCCGTCGCACCCGCCATCGGTGCGCCACGATCCCGGCCCCCTCGACCTGCATCCGACCTACGAGCCGACGACCACCACGACGCTGCGCGCCCGTCGGTCGAGCCGCAGCTTCGTGGTGCTGCTCGTCGCTGCCGCAGTCGTCGCGATCGCGGTCGGCGTCACGGTCGGCTACCTCATCGTCGGCGACGCGGCCGACGACGCCCCGACCAAGGCGGCGCCCAAGTCGAAGGACGCCCCGGCCAAGGCCGAGCCCGAGGAGGCCGCGCCGGTGGGCAACGGTCCGTCGCTGCAGCCGCGCGCGCCGTAGCGGTGCGGGACGATCACCGTAGGCGGAACAGGATTCGAACCTGCGACCAACGCGGTGTAAACGCGCCGCTCTACCGCTGAGCTATCCGCCTGCGAGCCGCGCTACGGTACCACAGACCCACGAGGCGATCCCAGCCCCACGGGGCGGTCACAGCCCGCCGTCGTGTCGCGCGACGATGCGGCGCGCGTCCGCAGGCAGGCGCGCGAGGTGCTCCGCCACGCCCAGGCCGTCGAGCTCGAGCTGCGGCCACACCTCCTGCAGCGGTACGAGCACGAAGTCCCGCGCCGCCATCCGCGGATGGGGCAGATCGACGCTCCCCGTCGAGGTGACCGAGGCGCGTTCGCCAGCGGCGACCCACGCGAGCAGGTCCAGATCGATCACGCGTGGCCCCCAACGTTCGCGACGCACGCGACCCATCGCAGCCTCGATCCCGTGCAGCGCCGTCAGCAGCTCGCGCGGCGACAGCCCGGTGTCGAGCACGATCACGGCGTTGAGGAAGTTCGGCCCCGGCGCGCCGACGGCGGTGCTCTCGTAGATCGACGAGCTCGCGACGACGCGCGTGTCCTCGAGCTCGCCCATGCGATCACGCGCGGTGGCCAGGCTCGCGCGGCGATCCCCGAGGTTCGCCCCGATGCCCACGACCGCGGTGCCGCGCGCCGTCACAGGCGGACCGCGGCGTCGAGCTTCTTGCCCACGAGTCGCTCCACGGTGGCGAGCAGCTCGTCGCCGGTCTTCGCCGCGATCCACACCGCGCGATCCTCGATGTAGTCGAAGTGCCAGGCGTTGCGCTCGGCGGCCATCCAGATCTGACCCGCGGCGCTGTGGGCGTTGATCACGAAGCGCGCGCCGTCGTCGAACGCCAGCGTGAGCACGTCGCCCGACAGCTGCACGTCGAGGGCCTCGTGCTCGAGCGCCCCGAGGCCGCGCTCGAGTCGCTCGAGGGTGCGCGACGACTGCTCGAGGAAGGTGTTGCGATCCACGGCCGAAGCGTTGGCCACAACCCCGCGGCGGTCAACGGGGCGCGGCGGCCTTCGCCGGGGCGTCGGCCGGCGCCGGGCCCGGATCTTTCTGTTCCAGCGCGGGGATGGGCCCGAGGATCGCCTCGGCCTGCTCGGGCGTCAGCTCGACGATCTCCTGCTGCGTGCCATCGGGCAGACTGATGATGCGCTTGTGCGGCGCGAGCTTTCGATCGAGCTCGCCGTCGACCTGGGCATCGGCGGGCGGCGCCCCCCGCCACGACAGGTACAGCAGCACCGGGACGTAGATGCACAGGCGGATGAGGATGCCCTTGCGCGGCCAACGCACGGCTGAACTCTGGCCCAGCGGCCCGCGTCGCGCAAGCGCGGCGCAGAATCAGGGCACGGACACGAACGCGACGATGCGCTCGACGCGGCCCTCGAGGTAGCCGCCGTCCGCGAGCTCGCTCGGGTACTCGGAGTTCAGCATGCGCGTGAACCGGTAGCTCGCCTCGCAGCGGTCGCGGGCACCGCTGTCGATCACGTCGGCGGGGATCTTCCAGTTGCCGTCGTCCTCGATGTCGACCCCCGACAGCCCCTTGTAGTCGTGCTCCGCGACATCGGTCTCGAGGCAGACGCCGTTGCCGATTTCCTCGCCGAGCTCGATGCGCATCGACTCGCCGGGGTTGGGCGGCGCCCACTCGAGGAGGAGATCCATGGACCGCGAGACCTCCGCCGCCGACTCCGGCGACGTCACCTCGAACGCCGGAGGGACATCGATCGTGAAGCCCACGGATGTCTCGTCCTCACGCTGCAGATCGAAGCGGAGCGACGGGGTGCCGGTCTCTTCGCGCGTGTACGAGTAGACCACGCGCTCGGGTCGCACGACGACCTCGGCCGGCGCACCGGCGATCGTCAGCTGATCCTTGTCGCACAGCGCCAGCATGTCCTTGCCGGGGCCGCCATCCGTCGAGAACTCGACCTCTGCGCGCAGCGTCGAGCCGTTCTGGATCGCGCTGGCGACGACCTGGATCCGCTCGGTCGGGATCCCGCACGTGCTGTCGGCGTCTTCCCCGTCGCACGCGACGACGAGGACGAGGACGAGCGTGGCCGAGACCCTCCGCACGTCGGCATCATATCGGCTCGGGCCGCGCGCGCCAATTCGCAGGCCCACCCTAGCTCCACGGCTTCACGACCGCCATCGACACGATGGTCAGCAGCAGGATCGTCGGGACCTCGTTGATCAGGCGGCACTGGCGCGAGGTCAGTCGGCACGTGCCCGCAGCGAGGTCGAGCCGGACCTTGCCGCTGTAGAAGTGGTAGCCGAACAGGGCGACGAGGGCGACGAGCTTGATCTTGAACCACCCGGTCGCGAGGTATCCGTGCCAGCTGTTCGACCACAGCAGCGCGCCGAACAACGTCGTCGCCACCATCGCGGGCCAGCAGATGCCCCGATAGAGGCGACGCTCCATCACCGCCAACAGTGCGGTGACGCGCTCGTCCTTCGCGTTCTCCACGTGGTAGACGTAGAGGCGGAAGATGTAGAAGAGCCCCGCGAACCAAGTGACCTGCGCGATGATGTGCAGCGCGCGGAGCCAGTTGTAGGACATCGCCAGTAGGCTACCAGGGCCCGGCCTCGGGGCCCGGCCGCCAGGCCACGACCCGGCGGTGTGGTCCGCGAGCCCCGACTCGGCCCGCCGAGGGGCGGCGCCGAGGCCGGGTTCCCGAGCCGAATCCGAGCCGCGGGTCCGCGGTGGCGTGGGCCGGATCCCGCGGCGCCCGTTGGGTGTATCGTCGGCATCATGGCGGACGGGCCGGACTCGCGACGCGCGGATGCACCTCGCACCGATGCGTCGCGCCGAAACAACCCGATGAACCGGCTCGTGCCGTACCTCGACCTGTTCATGCGGCTCGACGACGCCGAGCTCTCGCGTCTCGCCGGCGTCGAGGCCGATCTGGTGGCGACGCTCCGACGGCAGGTCGTCGAGATCGGCGAGGGGCTCGCCCAGTACCTCGATCTGCTGCCGCGGCTCAGCGACGAGGAGCTGGTGCGGTTGACCGGCGCGAGCGCAAAGACGGTTCGCTTCTGGCGCCTGTGTCAGCCGCGGACCTCGGCCGCCCGCGCGGCGGAGCTCGCTGCGCGCGCCGAGATCTCGTCGATCACGCCGATGCCCCGTCCTGCGCAGCCGACTGCGGCGCCGCCGATGGAGCCGCGACCACGTCGAACCACTGGCGTGGGTATGCAGGCGACGAGCGCCGCTGCATCCCAGACCCAGCCGGTTGCGAACTGGTCGCACGAGGCGTCGGCGACCAACGCAGCCACGATGATGATCACCCCTCCGCCGCACCAGGTGCCGGCGGCGTCGTGGGACACGTCGGGACCGAGCTCCGGCACCGCGACGATGGTGACGCCCATCGGTCAGACCCCCGAGGCGATGTGGGGCGAGGCCGAGAACCCGGCCGAGGCGGCGACGCTCGCGGCCGGCGGCGTGCAGCCGCGGACCGCCGTCTCGGCGCCAGCGGTCGGCCTCGACATCAATGGCGAGCCCTTCCCGGGCTACGAGAAGTGGCAAGGCGCGCGCGCGGGCACTCCGGACGACGACGACGCGTTCGCCCTCTCCGAGCTCGATCACTGACGCGTCACGTTCCCGGGCGGTGCCCGAAGATCGCGATGTGGAGGCGCTCGCCGAGGCGGAAGCCAGTATTGCGGCAGGTCTCGACCAGGGCCGCATACGCGGCGCCGAGGCGCGCGGGGTCGATGCACTCGGGCATGAGCAGGACGCGCTCGCGCTGCGTGGCGGCGACGTCGAGCTCGGCGAGCAACACCTCGATCTCGTCGAGATCGGTGCGAAGCGCGTCAGCGGAGCCGGTGCGGACCACGAACTTCAGCTGCCACGGCTGCTCCATCAGCGTCGCGATCACGTCGACCCGTCGGCGGCGGGCCTCGTGACGCTCGGCCCACGCCGGATCCCGCTCGAGGGGGACGCTGTGGGCGAGCTTCGGGCTGATCGACATGAGGTCCGCCTGCGCGCCCGGCTGCAGGACCGTACCGGCGGTCTCGATCGTGACGTGGTGGCCGCGCGCGCGCAGTCGCTGTGACAGCACGGCGAGGTTCGCGAACATCAGCGGCTCACCGCCGGTGAGCACCACGTGCCGCGGCCCGGCGGCGCAGAACGCCTCGAGCTCGTCGAGCGTCTGCGACGACCCCGTCGGAGTCCACGAGGTCTGCGGGGAGTCGCACCACGCGCAACGCAGGTTGCAGCCCGACACGCGCACGAAGGAGCTGGGTACGCCGACCAAGAGGCCCTCGCCCTGCAGCGACACGAACCGCTCGTGGATCGGGAGCGCGGGCGTCGGCCGGGACGGGAGCACCTCGGGCATGCGCCATCGATCCCACGTGTCGTGCCCGAGGCCAAGGACCCAGCCACCGCGGGTCGTGGGGGTGCGTCGGTGGGCCGCGCCGCGTGTTACCCTCCCGGCCCGCCATGCAGTCTCCGCGCACCCGCATCGTCGAAGTGCTCGCCATCGCCCCGCCACGCGCCGACGTCCGGATCAAGGGCTGGCTGCGCACGGTTCGCGACAGCAAGCAGCTCGTGTTCCTCGAGGTCAACGATGGTTCGTCGATGGCGAGCTTGCAGGCGATCGCCGACGAAACCCTCGCGAACATCGACGAGGTCCGCAAGCTGACCACGGGTTCGGCCGTGGCGATCCGCGGCGAGCTCGTCGCGTCGCCGGCCAAGGGCCAGAGCGTCGAGCTGCGCGCGACGGAGGTCGAGATCATCGGCAAGGCCGACCCCGACTTCCCGCTGCAGAAGAAGCGCCACAGCTACGAGTTCCTGCGGACGATCGCCCACCTGCGCAACCGCACCAACACGTATGGCGCGGTGTTCCGCGTCCGCAGCAAGCTGGCCCACGCGGTGCACTGCTTCTACCAAGACCGCGGGTTCGTCTACGTGCACACGCCGATCATCACGGCGAGCGACGCCGAGGGGGCCGGCGAGATGTTCCGGGTCTCCACGCTCGATCCGTCCAAGCCGCCGCGCAACGACGCCGGCGCGATCGACTGGGACGCCGATTTCTTCGGGCGGCAGGCGTTCCTCACCGTCTCCGGTCAGCTCAACGGCGAGACGTTCGCCGTCGGCATGGGCGACATCTACACCTTCGGGCCGACGTTCCGCGCCGAGAACTCGAACACCAGCCGGCACGTCGCCGAGTTCTGGATGATCGAGCCGGAGATGGCGTTCTGCGACCTCGACGACAACTGCACGCTCGCCGAGGCGTTCGTCAAACACCTGGTGAAGACGCTGCTCGAGGACTGCACCGCCGATATCGAGTTCTTCAACGAGCGCGTGGACCAGGGCCTGCTCGCGCGCCTGCGTCACCTCGTGGACTCGCCCTTCGAGCGGATGTCGTACACCGAGGCGGTCGCGCGCCTCGAGGCGTCGGGCGAGAAGTTCGAGTACCCGGTCTTCTTCGGCGCCAACCTCCAGGCCGAGCACGAGCGCTACTTGACGGAGAAGCTGATCGGGCGGCCCGTGTTCGTCACCGACTACCCGAAGGAGATCAAGGCGTTCTACATGCGGCGCAACGACGACGGCCGCACGGTGGCCGCCGTCGATCTGCTGGTGCCGCAGGTCGGTGAGCTGATCGGTGGCTCGCAGCGAGAGGAGCGCTACGACGTGCTCGTCGCGGCGATCGAGGAGACGGGCCTGCACAAGGACGCCTACTCCTGGTACCTCGACACGCGTCGCTACGGCACCGTGCCCCACGCCGGGTTCGGCCTGGGGTTCGAGCGCATGATCATGTACGGGACGGGGATGCAGAACATCCGCGACGTGATCCCGTTCCCGCGGACGCCGCGACACTGCGAGTTCTGATCGCCGGTCGAGCTCGGCCGACCCCGCGAGCGGCCGGATGGGGGTCCGGCCGGCGGGGGGGACACCTCGGAAAATCCCGTGATCTCGTCGCCTTGGAGAGGAAATCGATCCAGGTCGATCGTGCGTTGAAGCTTTGCACCGGTAGGTCGTCAGTAACCGGTGTCCGCCAAGGCCGAGCCGACCAACACTCGGACGGCCACAACCACGAGGAACTAGAGACCTATGTACCTGCGAAGGAACAAAGTCCGTTGTGGCGAGTCGCGCCGCACTTACCTGTCCATCGCCCACAATGTTTGGTGGTCGGGGGAAGGCAACCGTCGCGCGCAGAGTCGCCCGATCGTCGTCGCGAGCTTCGGAGTCGAGGACAACGTCGACCTGGATCTCGCGAGGGACCTCGTGCAGGCCGTCGAGCGGTGCGCCCCGAAGTTCGCCAGCAAGCGCGGTGAAGGCAAGGCTGTCACGATGCGGATCGCCCAGGAGATCCGCAAGATCGAGCCCTTCCTCAAGGCGCTGGCGAGCCGCAAGCTCAACCTCTCCGAGCACCTGCCGCCCCACCCGGAGCGCGGGACGATCCTCGAGGCGTTGGTGCGCGACCGCCTCGCAGAGCCGGCCATCGGAGCCCGCGAGGAAGAGATCCTCACGAGCATCCGCGCCCGCTTCGACATGGCCTGACGGCCACCCGTGGTGATTCAGCCCTGCCCGTCGAGGATGCGCAGCAGCACTTCGGCGGGCAGTGTCTGATCGAGCTTGCGAGAGATGAACGCGTGACGCTTGCCGGTGCTGAGCAGCGTCCCGTAGCCGAGGCGCGGCGCGAGCACCTCGAGCGCCTGCAGCGATCGGCCGCCCAACTCGATGGTCGTGGCACGCTGTTGCAGCTCGGGTCGTGACAGTGGCTTGTTCTCGACGAAGACCTCGCTGAGGAACTCGACGGCGATGGCGATGTCGCAGCGCTTGCCCTGGAGCTCGTCGGCGAGGCTCCGCGGCAGCCCCGGCGGCAGATCGCCCTGGATCGTCGGGATCACGAGGGCACGAAGGAGATCCGGCTCGCCGAGCCCGGCGGCCGGCACGGCGATCACACCAAGCGGATCGATCACGTGCTCGAGCGAGGCCTGCAGCTGCTCGGCCCGCTTGCGCTGCTCGACGACCTCGGCCGCCGCCTCGGCGGCGCGGCGCTTCGCGTCCTCCTCCACGTTGGCGCGTGGGGACGGCGCGGGCGAGGCCGGCCGCGCGCCTGGGGCAGCCGGCGCCCGCATGGCCCCCGGTCCCGCCGGCGCGGCGGCCGTCGGTGTGCCGCCCTCGGCACTGGCAGCCTCTGCTGCAGGGTCGCGGCCCACGAGCGTCATCAGCAGCTGCTCGTCGTTGTAGCCGCTCGCGTCGACGAGCGAGATCTCGACGCGCGGCGACCCGGGGAAGCCGGCCGCGAGGTCGTCGAGGTTCAGCCGCATCTGCTCGCACAGTCGCGTCACCGGCCACGCGCCGTCCGGACGCGGCGCGTCGTCGGTGGCCTCGTCGGACGCGATCACCTGACCGCGCTGCGCGAACAAGAATCCCTCGCGACGCTCGCCGACCGGCCCGGGCTTCGCCCAGTACATCAGCACGCGGTGGGGAACCGCCTGGCTCGTCACCAGGGCGAGCTCGGGGTTGCCGCGCCAGAAGTCGGCGGCGTCGTCACCGACCACGTGACCCTCGATGCGTAGCAGGAGGATCCGGCTCGCCTCGTGTCGTACGGCGACGAGGCGCGCGTCGAGGACGTTGCGAGCCTTGCTGATGAAGAGCTCGCCGAAGATCGCGGCGAGCTGCGACAGCCGAAACATGTCGAACGGGATCAGCATGCCGCCGTGGCTGGCACTCGAGAGCGTCGTGGCCTCGTTCATCGGGCGCAGTCTAGTGCGACGGGTCGCAAATGGCTACGGCGGCCCGCAGGTCGCCGGATGCGGGAGCGAGGCCGCGACTGCGCCGGCTCAGGCCGGTGGGGCGCGGCGCACTTCGCCGAGGACCGTGATGGTGACGAACCACCCCGGTCCGACGGTCGAGCGGGCGCACCCCACGGCGAGCGTGGATCCGCCGTCGACGGGGCAGGTGTGGAACGCCCGGGTCGCGAGGTCGTCGGAGGGGGCGGCCACGAACGGCGTCGCACACAGCCGCGCGACGGCGCCTCGCGCCTGCTCGGCCAAGGATCGGCTGGTCGCTTCGTCGAGCTCGTCCATGTGCAGGCCGATCGCGCCGGCCGGCGAGATGTCGAGGGTGAACGAGCGCGCACCGATCTCGAGGGCGTCGCGTGGGAAGCAGGCGTAGCTCGGTCCGTCGGCGGTGCTCTTGGGCTCGGGGGCCACGGCGCACCACTTCGTGGCGGCGTCCGTGAAGCCGCGCGCGTCGGTGTCGGCGCCGATCAACACGATCGCGGCGTCGACGAGATCGGCGACGCCCTGCCACGCGGTGCGCACGTCCGGCGTCGGCTTGCGTGGTCGACCGCCCGGACGCACGCGAGGCGTGGTGCCGCCGCTGGCCCTTGGGTTCGCCGCAGCCTCGAACGCGGCGCGCGTCTCGGCGTCGGTCTGCTTGGCGCACGCGCCGAGATGCAGCACCACCGCCGCGGCGACGCTCGAGGCCCGACGCGACGTCACGGGGTCCGTTCCACGCCTCCGACGACGACGTGGGAGACCACGCTCGCGGTGGCGCACGTGAGCAACGCGTCGAGGATCGCGTCGTCGGTGACCTCCGCGAAGAGGGGGTGCCGACGATCGATCACCGCGGCGTCGAAGGCATTGCCGACCACGAGGTCGCCGACGTGGTCCAGGCCCAGGGACCGCGCCCCGGCGACGGTGCCGATCTCGAGCAGACTCGCGCCGAGCCCCCGCTCGTCGCCGGCGAGACAGATCCGTCGGCGGCTGCGCAGACGCTCGCCCATTTCGAGCAGTCGCACCTCCTGGATCGGATCGATGATGGCGTTGCTGTCGCTGCCCACCGCGAGCGCGACGCCGTCGGACCGGAGCTCGGACGCCTCGACGAGCCCGTCGCCGAGGTCGGCCTCGGTGGTCGGACAGGCGCAGACCGTCTGCCCGCGGAGGCGGGCGCGGTCGTCGGCATCGGTGGCGATCGCGTGGACGGCCGTGAAGCCCCTGGGGCGCCCGAAGAAGCCGCACTCGCCGAGCAGCGCCGTCGGCGAGCAGCCATGCTCGGCGAGGCACTCGTCGTTCTCACGGCGTTGCTCGGAGACGTGCGCGTGCATGGGCAAGCGCTCGCGAGCACCGTACGCGGCGAGCTGCTCGAGGTCCGGGCGCGCGACGGCGCGGACGCTGTGCGGCGCCAGGCCGACCGACACGCCGGCGGCGCGCAGGGCCTCGACGCGCGCGAGGTAGGCCTCGACGTCGCGATCGCAGAACCGGCGCTGCTCCGCCAATGCCTCCCGCCCGGCGCCCGCGCGCTGGTAGAAGACCTCGAGGAGCACCAGGCGGATACCCACGTCCTGCGCGGCGCGCACGACCTGCCACGACAGCTCGTTGGCGTCGTCGTAGGCGCGACCGTCGGGCTGGTGGTGGACGTAGTGGAACTCGCCGACCGTGGTGAAGCCGGCGCGCAGCATCTCGCGAAAGGCGACTCGCGTGATCGCGAACAGGCCGTCCGGATCGAGGGTGTTGGCGCGCTCGTACATCGCGGTGCGCCAGCTCCAGAAATCGTCGCGGGCGGCGAGCCGGCGATGCGTCGCACCGCGGATCGCCCGCTGGAACGCGTGGCTGTGGGCGTTGACGAAGCCCGGGACGACGAGCGCGCGGCCGAAGTCGCGCGTGGCTCCTGCTGGCGGCGCCTCGAACTCCGCGCTGGCGCCGGCCCGGAGGATGCGTCCGTCGGCGTCGACGTCCCACCGCGGGCGGGACACGAGCCGCCCACCGATGACGCCAAGCTCTGCGACGAACGTCTTGGGCGCGGTCACGGGGCGATCCAGATGCGCTGCGACTCGTAGTCGAGGACCCACGCCTTGCCGCCGAACGCGCCCAGGCCGATCATGCCATCCAGGCGGAATCCGTCGGAGCTCTGGTTCTGCTCGAAGAAGCCGAAGGCCGCCGCGAGCTTCTTGCCGACGTAGCCGCCCAGGGTGAACTCCTGGATGGTGACCATCGGGACCTCGTCGGACCGCAGCGCGGGCGCGCCGACGCCCGCGTAGGAGTAGGTCGCCTGCGTGGCGGCGAGGTCTGCCCCGCGCATGCCCGTGTTCAACAGGTACAACCCCTCCGCGGTCCCCATCGAGGCGGGCAGGTAGATGTGGTGCGCCTCGTGGAGGTAGAAGCGGACGTCGTTGCCCTTGCGGCGGGCGTCGCGGTCGGCCTTGCACTTCGCGCCGGGGGCGACGAGCTCGAGCTTCGCGCCGGGGGTGTCGACGACGACGAGGAACTGCGAGAGGACGTGGGTACCGACGACCGCGCGCACCTTGCCGGTGGTGTCGCCGGACATCTCGGCGACGACCTCGTCGGCGATCACGGCGACCGGGACGTTGCGGATCGTCGCGCCGGCGATCGCGAGCTGCTCGATCTGGCCGTACCCGACCTCGGGCGCCTGATCGTCGAACGACGCCTGGGTCCGGATCACGACCCCGATCTCCTTGGCGTACGACTGCGCGAGGATCACCTCGGCGGACGCGGTGTCGACGATGGCCTGGGCGCCCTTGCCGGAGATGTCGATCGTCGCGACGGCGAGCGGCCCGGGGGCCGCGAGCTTCGCCGAGGTCACGCACTGGGTCGCCGGCACCAAGGTATAGGGCTTGCCGACGAACGCCCGGTAGCGGCCGGCCATCGTCGCACCGCCGGCATCGTCGAGCGCGCGCGCGAGTTTGGGGAAGTCGAGCTGCCGGGCGAACACCCACGCCTGCTGGCGTGCGATGGCGTCGGGGCGCACCCCGGCCTTCGCCGCCTTGGCGAGCGTGCGACCGGCGGCCGCGGCGTCACCCCGCAGCAGCTGCACGCGCGCCAGGGTGTACAGCGCCTCGGGCTCGTTGCGATCGAGGGCGATCGTCGCGAGCGCCGCCTTCTCGGTCGCGTCGAAGTGACCCGCGGCGAACTCCGCCCGCGTCAACGCCATCTGTGCCGCGGCGTCCTTGGGCTTCGCGGCTGCGTCGGCGCGGGCCTTGGCCACCGCCTCGAGCACCGGATCGGTCGCGGCCTTCGGCGGCGCCACGACCGGGATCACGAACTTCTTCGCGTCGACCTGCGCGTGGTCGATGCGCTGCGTCTCGAACAGGACCGTCTGCTCGCGATCGCCGATGCGGTTGATGACGCGGACGTCGTAGGCCACCAGCACGCCGTCGACCGGCTGGTAGTCGCCGTAGACGATGATCTGCTCGCGACGGTTCTGCTCGTCGCCCTCGACGATCGTCTCCTCGCGCAACAAGCCGGTCGCACGATCGAACCACAGGGTCTTGGGCGGCTGCGAGGCGTCGACGCGCCACTGCACGCCGTCCAGCTGCGCGGGGCGGCCGTCGGTGTCGGTGTCGCGGGGCGGCACGAGCGACGTCTCGATGCCGCGCTTGGCGACGCCGAAGTACCAGTGCAGCAGTGCGTCCTCGCGCGAGACGACGACCTCGTCGGGGGCGTCGAGGCGCAGCATGCCGTCGCCGCCCAGACTCCAGCCGGTCTTGCCGTCGTAGCCGCGCTCTTCGACGAGGTCGCCGAGCACGGTGCGGCGATACAGCTTGCCGTCGGCCGTCGTGTGCAGGACGAACGAGCCGATCTTGTCCTCGGAGAAGCAGTCCTCTTGATCGGCCTCGCAGCCCTCCTCGGCGCGGAAGACCATGCGGGCCTCGACGGTGCGCTGCTTGATCGCCTCGAGCTTCTCGGTGCCGCCCAGCGCGCGGATGTGCCGATCGAGGAGCTCCGCGGCCGTGGTCGGCGCGCCCGGCGTGCCGTCGGGCGCGTCGGTGAGATCGTCGGGGATCTTCAGGCACCCCGGTGCGGCCAGGGTCGCTGCGGCGGCGAGGAGTCGGATCAGTCGATCGCGCACCGCGGGACGGTCGCGCGGGCGCGGCGGGGCGTCAAGGCGACCGCCGCCCGGCCGGCGCACCCATCCACGCGACCCCGCCGCCGTGGTCGAGGTCCGCGAGAGGCTGCTAGAGTCGGGCGGTGCGCACCTGCGCTCGGGGGATCGGTCGGTGATCGTGCGGCTCGCGTGGCTCGCCGCATGCGTGCTCGCGTGCGGCCCGTCACGGCCGCCGGTCGTCGCGCCGCGCAGCGAGCCCCAGGCCGCGCCCGCGCCGAAGATCGGCCGCGCGGGCTGGGGTGTGATCGAGTACCGCGAGGTCGGCATCACCGGCGCGACCTTCACGTTGGAGTCCGCGCGCGCGTGCAGCGAGGTGCCCGCGCCAGCGGCGGGTCGCGACGTCGTCCTCGATTCCGACGCCGAGCGCATGCGCTGTCGACTGCGACCGTGGCACGGCCGGGTGAGCCTCGCGGTGCGTCACACCGACGGTGCGTGGACCGAGCTTGCGCCGCTGCAGTCCGATCGCGAGGGGCGCTTGCGCATCCGCTTCGCCGAGCTCGAGCGCGAGCTGCGTGACACGAGCGGCCGACCGCTCGCCCAGTTCGTCGCGCTGCGGGTCGGTCAGGGCGGCTGGGGTGGCACCTATGATCTCGCGCGGCTGCGCGAGCTGCAGGCCGACGTCCACGCCTCGTGGATCGGACGCGGGCGCGGCGTGCCGGCGCTGTTCGGGGTGCTGCATCCGACGCACTCACGCGCCGGTTCGATCGCCGAGCTCGCGGTCGAGGCTCGGCTCGCGCGGCAGGAGCAGGACTTCGCGGCGATCGAGCGCGGCGAGCTCGCGCCGGAGGCGTTCCTCGATCGACACGTCTGGTCGCCGCTGCGCGTGCGCGTCGCGGCGATGCTGTCGCGCGCGAGCGTGACGCCCGAGTAGCATCACGCCGGGTCGGGCGTGGGCACGGGGATCGCCGGTGGAATGTCCTCGGGATCCGCCGCGTCGTCGATCGCCTCGGGCTCGTTGCGCGGCGCACGTCGGAACGGAGGCCCCATCGGTGGCCGGTGCCCGTGGTCGACGACCTCGATCGGCCCCGTCGGGAGTTCGTCGAAGAAGCCGACGTAGTCGATGCGCGCCACACCGCGGTAGAGCACCTCGCGGAAGTAGATGCGGTCGTCGCCGTTGACGTAGTACGACCACAGCGGCTCCGCGCCGGCGCGGACGGTCTCCTGCGGGCCGAAGGGCAGCCGGCTCGTCGTCCACGCGGCCTTCGCGTCGAAGCGGCGCGCGGCGCTGCGGAACGCGGCGAGGAACGCCTCGCCGCGATCGGGACCGAAGATCGGTCGCGCGCCCAAGCGGCGGGTCTCCGGCAAGCCCCACGTCGCGTCGGGCGTGAGCACCATGTCGAGGTCCTCGAGGCGGTCCTGGGCGGCGAGGATGAGCAGCGCGACCACGACGCGCTTCGACTGGAACGGCATCTCCCAGAGCTCGGACTCCTCGCGGGGGATGGGGTCGCGCTCGACGTAGGCCTGGAGGAGATCCTTCGACACGCCCTCCTCTGCGGGGGCGACGGGCTGGGGGATCCGCACGGCGCGTCGCGCAGGTGTGTCGTCGACCGTCGGCGGTGACCAGTCGCACGCAGGCCCGAGCGCCAGCGCACCGAGCAGCGTCCACGCGGACCAGGGCACGGTCATCGTTCGGTAGTTCTTAGTCTGCGGATCGACGGTTGACAATCCCAGGGGTCGAATTGCCGCGTGTGCGATCGTTTCGGGGGCGCGGGGCCCGTGTCGCCTCGCTGCGACTCCGAGGTTTGCGACGGGGCGAGTCTCTGGCAGGATGCAGCGCATGAGGCCGCGTTCGCAGGGGCCCTCGGACGGTCAGGGCGCTCGTCGCGAGCTCGATGCCGGTTGGAACGAGGTGCTCGATCCCTCGCGGCACGCGTCCGCGTCGACCGAGGCGGCCGCGTCGCACGAAGACGCCGACGCCGATGCCGGTCCGCGCGTCGCCGAGAGCTCCTCGGTCGACCTCCCGACCGCGACCCTCGAGCAGGACGACGCCCTGCCCGACGAGCCGATCGTCCGCGAGCGAGTCGCGCGTGACATGGACGCGATGATGTCGGGCTCGTGGGCGATGGCCACGCGCGAGGGCTCGAGCACGCCCGAGGAGCCGGTCGCTTCGGCGTCGTCGTCGAGCATGCGCGGGCTCCGGGAGTCCGACGCCGAGATGGCGGCGATCATGGGCACCCGCGAGCCGCGATCGAAGCCGATCGGGGAGGTGGGCGCGGGCCCGTCGAGCGCCGCAATCGCCGACGCCGCGACCCGCGAGCCGTCGTCGAGCACCGCGAAGCCGAGTGACACGGCCGCGCCCTCGCGCACGTTGCCGTCGAGCACGCCCCGCCCTCGGACGACGACGCCGCTCCCCTCGAGGGGCGGGCCGCCCATCGCCGCCTCCGGCACGATCGAGCCGGATCCGGAGCCCGATCGCGAGCTGCCGCTGCCGCCGGCCCGCGCCGTACGGCCGCAGACGGGTCCCCTCGGCGTCGTGCGGCCGGTGACACCGCGGCGCATGTCGAGCGGCGAGCCGCGTCGCATCGCCGCGCGCGGCGCGGGACTCGAGCTCGGCGCGCCGGCCAAGCGGCTCTCGCTCGGTTGGGCGGTCGTCGCGGGGATAGGGATCGCCGGCATCGCGTGGTTGGTCGGCGGTCCGATTCGTCGACCGGGCGCCGCGCCGTCGGGCGATCCCAAGTCGGTCGCGTCGACGGGCGTCATGTCGGCGCCGGCCGACGCGCCCGCGCTCCCGGGTCGCGCACCGACGACGGATCCCAGCGGACCCGTCGCCCTCGGCAACGCGGAGGGCGAGGTGGCGCCGATCGAGCGCCCCGAGCCCGAGGCCGCACCGGCACCGACGCCGGTCGTGCCCGCGCCGTCGCCCCAGCCGCCGAGCGCCCGCGGCGTGCGGACGCCCCCGCCCGGCACGCCGCCCGAGATCGCAGCGACGTTCGTGCGCCTGCCGGTGAGCCCCGCCGATCTCCCGCCGGTCGGTGGCATCGGCGCGGGCGGCATCCACATCGATCGCGTCGAGATGGGCGCGTCGTACGACAACAAGAGCGGCTGCGTCGGCGTGGCGACCTCGTTCTCGGTCGCGGCCAACGAGGAGATCAACGTGTGTCTGCGGGTCGTCCACCCGCGCCAGGACGAGGTCATGTCGATCGTCTGGCAGAAGAACGACGGCTCGACGGCGCGCCGGGGGAAGATCGCCGTGAAGCCCATCCACGCCTACCGCACGCGCGCGTACCTGCGGCTGCGCGCCGAGTACATCGGCGCGTGGACCGTGCGCATCGTGTCGGCCGATGGCGTCGAGCTCGCGTCCCATGCGTTCAAGATCACCGCGTGATGCCACGCTCGCGCTGCTCGGCGCGTTGCTGTGTTCCTCGAGCGCGACGGCGCGCAGCGAGCCGCCGCCCGCACCCGATGCGGCGGCCGAAGCTCCTGCGGTCGAGCCCCCGCCGACGTGGCGGTTCAAGCACGCCGATCGCAAGGTCAAGGTCGTCGTGCTCGCGGGGTCGATCGGCGCGTGGCCGAAGCAGCCGTACGCCCGCGAGATCGAGCGGCTGTGCACCAACGTCGAGGTCCACAACCTGTCGCAGGTGGGGCAGGGGGCCTGGGCGCTCAAGCGTCGCTTCCGCACCCACGTGCTCGACAACCCGCGCGTGAACCTGCGCGACGACGGCCACGAGTACTGGCTGGTGTACGGCGGCGGCCTCAACAGCGTCGGGACGCCCAAGTCGACCAACAAGCACATGCGCGACCTCTTCGTGCTCGCGCACGGCCACGGCATGAAGGTCGTCGCGCTGTCGCTGACGCCGTGGGGCGACGAGGGTGATCGGCGCTGGCGCGGCTTCGAGGGCCTCGAGCACCGGCGCGTGACGCAGGCGGTGGTCGACTTCACCGTCGGGCGGCTCTCGCCGGCGGATGCGTTCGGCGAGTACGGCCGCAAGCGACCCGGTGGCGTCGAGGCCCCGTGGGATCCCAAGGAGCAACCCGACGTCGCGGTCGATCTGTATGACTCGGCGCTGCGCGACCGCGACGCCGCCGTCCGGGATTTCGAGGCGACCAAGGCCGCGCTCGCCAAGGACAAGAAGTGGAAGCAGGCCCGCGCCGATCTCGACGAGGCCGCGCGCGCGGCTCGGCTCGAGCTCGACGCGGCGGTCGTGGCCGAGCTGCCGCGATGGTTCCTCCGCGAGGACCTCCGCAGCTTCGATCACATCCATCCCAACGCCGAGGGCCACCGCATCATCGCGGCGACGATGTGCCCGTCGCTGCCCGCGACCTGGGGCTGCGCGTGCGAGCCGATCGAGCCGGTCGCCGCGCCCGCCGCGACGCCATAGCCGTCAGTCGAGCAGCGCGAGCAGCTCGTCGCGGGTGATCGCGGTCGCCCCCGCGCCGCCGTCGACCGCCGCCGCCGCGAGCTCGCGCTTGCGCAGCTGCAGGGCCAAGATGCCCTCCTCGACGGTGCCGCGTGCGACGAGTCGATGCACGAACACCGGCTGGTCCTGGCCGATGCGGTGGGCGCGATCGGCCGCTTGATCCTCGACCGCCGGGTTCCACCACGGGTCGAGCAGGAACACGTGATCGGCGGCGGTCAGGTTGAGCCCGGTGCCGCCGGCGCGCAGCGAGATGAGCAGCACCTTGGGCCCTGCGGGGTCCTGGAACTTGGCGACCACGTCGCCGCGATCGCGGGTCGAGCCGTCGAGCCGCAGGTAGGGCATCGACTGCGCGTCGAGGTGGGGCTCGACCAGATCGAGCAGCGACGTCCACTGCGAGAACACCAGCGCCTTGTGGCCCTCGGCCGCCGCGGTCTCGAGCGCCTCGAGCAGGGCCTCGAGCTTGGACGATGCCCGCGCGCCGTCGCGTCCGCCGGGGACCAGCGCCGTGTGGCACGCCGCCTGGCGCAGGCGGAGCAGCGCCTCGAGGACCGCGAGCGCGTCGTTGCCCGCGCCGAGCTTGGCCGCGACCTCGTCGCGGGTGGCCGCGCGCACGGCATCGTAGACGGCGCGCTCGTCGTCGCGCAGCTCGCAGTGCAGCACGAGATCGGTGCGCGGCGGGAGCTCGCGGGCGACGTCGCGCTTGAGCCGGCGCAGCACGAACGGTCGGGTCCGATCGCGCAGAGAAGCCGCGGCGCTGGCGTCCCCTGCTGCGATGGGCTTGGCCCACCGCGCGCCGAAATCGGCCCGGCCGCCGAGCAGGCCCGGGTTGGTGAAGTGCAGCTGACTCCACAGATCGTCGAGGCGGTTCTCGACCGGCGTGCCCGTCAACGCGAGGCGGAAGTCGGCGCGCAGGCGATACGCCGCGCGCGCGACCTGGCTGTCGGGGTTCTTGATCGCCTGCGCCTCGTCGAGGACGATCGTGTCCCACGACGTGCCCGCGAGGGCGTCTTGGTCGAGGCGGAGCAGCGCGTAGGTCGTGAGCACGACGTCGGCGCGGGGATCGAGCGCGCGCGCGGTGCCGTGGTACGTGCACACGCGCAGGCTCGGGCGGAACCTCGCGAGCTCGGCCTGCCAGTTGGGTACGACGCTCGTCGGTGCGACGACCAGCGTGCGGCCTTCGATCGCGCAGAGGGCCTGCAGCGTCTTGCCCAGGCCCATGTCGTCGGCGAGCAGGCCCCCGAGCTTGGCCTGGCGCAGGAACCCGAGCCACGCCACGCCCTCGCGCTGGTAGTCGCGCAGTGTGGCGGTGAGATCGCTCGGCAGGGCCGCGTCGGGCAGGCCGGTGAAGTCCTCGAACAGCGCGCGTAGGTGGGACCACTGCGGCGGCGGCGGTTGCTCGAGCGTCGCGCAGAGCTGCGCGAGGTCGGCGCTCGCCCACGCGGGCACGGCGTCGTCGTCCGACGGCCGCGCGCGCAAGAGCGCTGCGACGCGATCGCCGTGCTGGGCCAGCCACGCGATCGGCACCGCCCCGAAGCCGCCGCCGACGAGCGCGACGTGGTGCTCGCCCGCCTCGAACGCGCGCATGACCGCCCCGGCCTCGACGCGTCCGGTGGACTTGGCGCCCCGGTCACCGTCGCCGTCGAACCACAGGGCAAAGCCGCCGCCCGCGTCGACCTGCAGGTGCGGCTGTAGATCGCCGCGCAGCTCGAACTGCTCGTGGTCGCGCGACTCGAGCAGCAGGTCGTCGACGCTGGGCACCCGCTTCGCCCACGCGATGGCATCGTCGGTGCCGAGCTGCGTGCGCACGCCGGGCTCGACCCCGAGCTCCTCGCGCAGCCGGGTGGCGAGCACCCGCTCGAGTCGGGTGTTGCGCAGGGGCACCTCGTTGGACTTGCCGAGCATCGTCAGGCGCTCGCCGTCGACGCGGGCGATCGGCGGATCGCCGTAGACGATCGTCGCCAGCACCCCGAGGGCGTTCCCTTCGCGCCGCGTGGCCACGGCGATCCGCGGCTTGAGCACGCGGGCGTCGGGCATCGCGTCGGCGTCGAACGCGACGGGGATGCTACGGCGCCACCTCGGGATGATGTCGCCGATGAGGGTCGCGTTGTCGTCCTCGGTGAACCACCGGCCGCGGCGCAGCTCGTCGAACTCGGCCTCGGGCAGGCCGTGGGCGCCCAGGGCGTGCAGCTTGTCGCCGCGGCGCAGCACGCCGTTGCTGAAGATCGCGTCGACGTCGGGATCGCGCTCGAGCTGCGCGACCCAGCCGCCGTCGGTGCGGCGCACGTCGATCCGCAGGCCGCACTGCGGCGGCCCGAGGGTGACGCGGTCGGCCCCGAAGCAGACCTCGGCGGCGGCCGACAGCGCGTCGAACACCTTGGCGACCTCGTGGCGCGCGAGCACGCGGGCGACGAAGGTGCCGAGCTTCTTCTCGAAGCGGAGGTCCGCGTCGGTGGCCACGAACTTGGGCCCGCGCAGCTTGCCCTGGGCGACCGCGGCCATCGTGCCGTCGAGCTGGAACTCGCCGCCGGCGTGGACGATGAGCCGCCGCAGGGCGAGCTGCTCGCCCTTGGCCTCGAAGCGATAGACGATGCGGCCGGCCGCGGTCGGGGCGTCGGCGCGCGCCAAGGGCTTGCCCTCGCGCTCGGCCTGTTGCCACGCGATCGCGGCCGCGGCGACGTGCGAGCAGGCGTCCTCGGGCGAGCTGCACTCGCAGCTCCACTCGTCCTCGTCGAGGAAGAGCGTCACGACCGGCGCGATCATCCCGCCCTTGGTCGCGACCCGCAGCTCGACCTCGCGTGGCGTCTGGGCGAGCACGACCACCGCGTTGCTGCGGGCGAGCTCGACCCCGCGCGACCAGGTGCCCGCAGAGCAGGCGCTGCGGATCGCCGCGAGCAACGACTCCATGGCGCGGGCCTCGGCCTAGTACCGGGGAATCGACGGGTCGACGTCGGTCGACCACGCATCGATGCCGCCCGCCACGTTGTACACGCGGGTGAAGCCGAGCTCGAGGAAGCGCATCGCGGCTTGATAGCTCCGCTGACCGTGGTGGCAGTGGAAGACCAGCGTCGTCGACTTGGGCAGCGCCGAGAGCTCGGCCATCGACGCCGCGTCGAGCAGGACGGTGCCCTCGATGCGGGCGCGCTCGCGCTCGCCCGGCGTGCGCACGTCGACGAAGCGTGCGTCGGGCTCGCCCGCGAGGAGGTCCGGGACCTCGCGCGGCGACAGCTGCTTCACCGACGGCGGCGCGTTCGGGTTGTCGATCTTGAACCCGGCTTGTGGGGCCTCGACGAAGTCGATGACGACGCCGTCGGCCCGCCGCGCGCTGGTGCGATCCAGCGCGAGCGAGATGCCGTTGGCGACGACCGTGAGGTCGGCCGGCCCGACGGCCGACACCGACAGGTCGTGGACGAAGCGCGAGTCGATCGTCAGGCGCAGCGCCTCGCCCTCGTTCACGTCCGCGAGCGCCTGGCGGAAGGTTGCGGCGGCCGCGTCCGTGACGCTGATCGTCGGCGGCTCGAGGGCCACCACCGCGGTGCCGAGGGCGCGCACGAGGTCGCCGTTGCCCTCCATCTCGCGGACGATGTCGCAGCCCCCGACGAACTCGCCGTCGACGAACAGCTGCGGGATCGTCGGCCACTGCGCGAAGGCCTTCACGCCATCGCGGATCTCCGGGTCGGCGAGGACGTTCACGGTGGTGTACGAGGGCAGGTACTGGTCGAGGATCCCGACGACGGTCGCCGAGAACCCGCACTGCGGAGCGGCGCGCGAGCCCTTCATGAACAGGACCACGCGGTCGGACTTCACCAGCTGCTCGATTCGCTGCATTACGTCGGTCACGGTGATGGGGCTCCGCGCGCATCGTACTGCACACCCGTCGGCTGCGCAGGCGGCCCGATCGCTCGGGGAAGGGGTACGGCGCCGGCCCCGTGCTCGGGGCGAGACCGCTGATTTCCGCGAAGTTCGGCGCGGCCCCTTGTGCGGTGCGGGTGAGGCGCTACCGTGTGCGGGAGGCCCCTGTTGGACAACCTGCCCCTGCCCGTGCTCGTCGCGCTCGTCGTCCTCGCCATCCTCGCGGGGCTCTACCTCGGGCACCGCGCGGGCAAGGCCGTGCCGCGCGCCGGCAGCCGCCAAGGCGGCAAGACGCTGGCTGCCCGCGCCCGCGAGGCCGCGACCGCGGGCTTCGTGAAGGCGTGGAAGTGGAACCGGGCGCGCAAGAAGTCCGCCGAGAAGACCTGAGCTCGCGCGGCCCCGCGGCGGTGGTTCAGCGGAACACGGCCGCGATCGCGAACGCGTTGGCCACCAGCAGCGCGCCGAGCTCGATGTTGCGCTCGGTCTTCGCCCCCAGTCGACCGCGGAGTCGACGGCCGACGAGGTTACCGGCGAGCAGCCCCACCAGGATGACCGCCGCGTCGGCGAGCTGCGCCGGCACCAGCAACCCAACGCTGCCGTAGCCGATGACGCGGGCGAGGTGCATCGCCACCGCACCGATCGCGACCGTCGCCACGTATCGCGCCCCCGTGGCCCCGCTCGAGAGCACCAGCGGCGCGATGAGCATCCCGGCGCCGCCGGAGGTGGCCGCGAGGGCGCCGATGGCGAGGGCGTAGGCGGTGATCCACCGCGGCTTCGGGTCGATGCGCACGCGGCCGGTCGCCCGCAGCAGCGCGAACCCGGTGCTCGCGGTGAACAGCGCCGCGACGACCACGTCCGGCAACGCGGGCAGCAACAGCGCGCCGACGATCGCGCCGGGCATCACACCCAGGGCGACCAGCCGCGCCATCCGCCAGTCGACGTCGGCGCGGAAGAGCCATGCCCGGTGGAGGTTCGACACCAGCAGCGCGGGCGTGGTCACGGCGAGGGCGACGTGCGGCCCGTACACGAGGCCGAGGGCGACCAGCAGGAACAGACCTCCGCCCATCCCCGCGAGGGTGGTGAGGACGCCGGCGACGAGGCCGAGCACGGCGAGCGCGAACATGACGGCAGTGTGGTCTGGGACCGGCGCCGCGTCCCATGAATGTTTCGTCGACTTTCGATAACATTCTCTGATGATCGATGCCCTGCGGCACTTCCTGCTCATCGTCGAGCACGGCACATTCACGGCGGCGGCGCGGCACGCCCACGTGTCGCAACCGGCGCTGACGTCATCGATCCACCGGCTCGAGGCGCAGCTCGACGCGCGGCTGCTCGATCGCGGGCGGCAGGGCGCGACGCTGACGGAGGCGGGGCGCGTGCTGCTGCCCCACGCGCGCGCTGCCGTCGTCGCGATCGAGGACGGCCGTCGCGCGATGGAGGCGCTGGGCCGGCTCGACACCGGCCTGGTCCGCATCGGCGGCGGTCAGACCGCCTGCACGTACCTGTTGCCGCCGGTGCTGTCGGCGTTCCGCCGGAAGTTCCCCGGCGTGGCGCTGCGCCTGCGCGAGATGCCCGAGGAGCTCGCGGTCGATGCGTTCGAGGCGGGCGAGCTCGACCTGGTGGTCGCCGGCGGCGCCCGCGGCGATCGGTTCCGCGACGAGCAGATCGTCCTGGTCGCCGCGCCCGGCCTCGATCCGAAGAGCCTGCCCTTCATCGCGTTCGTCCCCGGCTCGGCGGTGCGCGCCGTGATGGATCGGCACTTCGCCGGCGTGCCGATCGCGATGGAGCTCGGCAGCATCTCCACGGTCAAGGGCAGCGTGCGCGCGGGGCTCGGCATCGCCCTGGTGAGTCGTACGGCGGTCGCGACGGATCTGAGCCTCGGTCGACTCGTCGAGGTCAGGGATCCCCGGACCCCGCTGCCGCGGCCGCTGCGGCTGGTCCATCGCGGGGTCGAGCGGCTGTCGCCGGCCGCCGCGGCGCTGCGGTTGCTGCTCCTCGCTGACGCGCCGAAGCCCGCGCGCCGGGCCCGGTGACGCGCCGCGCCGGTCGTGGGGCCATCGATGCTACGCTGCCTCCGATGGTGGAGAGCCCCCGGAGCATCCGCGCCGAGGATCGTGAGACGCCGCGGCCGATCTACGCCGTCTGGGAGATCACGCTGCGCTGCGATCACGCCTGCGAGCACTGCGGCTCGCGTGCGGGTCCGGTCCGCGACGACGAGCTGAGCACCGAGGAGCTCTTCGAGGTCGCCGACGCGCTGGTGCGGCTGGGGACCCGCGAGGTGACGCTCATCGGCGGCGAGGCGTACCTGCGCTCCGACGTCTACGCGCTCGTCGAGCACGTCGCGAAGCAGGGCCCACGGGTCACGATGCAGACCGGCGGTCGCGGGCTCACGGCCGAGCGCGCCAAGAAGCTGCGCGCGGCCGGCCTGTCGGCGATCGGCGTCTCGATCGACGGCCTCGAGGCCACGCACGACACCCTGCGCGCCGCGCCGGGCAGCCACGCGGCGGCGTTCCGCGCGATCGAGCACGGCCGCGCGGCGGGGCTCGTCGTCAGCTCGAACACGCAGGTCAATCGGCTCAACATGCACGAGCTGCCCGCGATCGCGGCGCAGCTCGAGGCGGCGGGCGTCGCGGTGTGGCGGGCCCAGCTGACCGCGGCGATGGGCCGCGCGGGCGATCATCCCGACTGGATCCTGCAGCCGTACATGGTGCTCGAGGTGATCGACACGCTCGCGGAGATCCAGCAGCGATCGTTCGCCGCGGCCAAGGCCCGCGGCGTGCCCGAGGCCCGGGCGTTCCATGTCGCGCTGGGCAACAACCTCGGCTACTTCGGCCCGCACGAGCGGCTGCTCCGCAGTCGGCCGGGCAAGGGCGATCGCTACTTCACCGGCTGCCAGGCGGGTCAGTACGTCATGGGCATCGAGTCCGACGGCACCGTCAAGGGCTGTCCGTCACTGCCGACGGCGCCGTACACCGGTGGCAACGTCCGCACGATGACGCTCGAGGACATCTGGCGCCACGGCGAGGCGATGAAGTTCACGCGCGAGCGGACGATCGAGGAGCTGTGGGGCTTCTGCCGCACGTGCTACTACGCGGACATCTGTCGCGCGGGTTGCTCGTTCACGACGCACAGCGCCCTGGGCCGCCGCGGCAACAACCCGTTCTGCTACTACCGCGCCGCCGAGCTGCGCAAGCAGGGGCTGCGCGAGGAGCTCGTGCACGCCCAGCGGCCGCCGGGGGATCCCTACGACTTCGGCCGCTTCGAGCTCCGCGAGGCGCCGTGGTCCGATGCTCCGCCGCCCGAGCAGCCGCGGCGCTCCTTGCCCGTGCTCGGCCGCTGACGCGGGAGACCGCCCGGCGCGCCGTGGTCGAGCTGCGCTAGCCGGTGGTCGAGCTGCCGCCGGTCGTCGACCCGTCGGTCGTGCCCGTCGAATCGACGCCCGTGCTCGAGCCCGACTCGGTGCTCGGCGTCGTGTCGGAGTCGGTCTCGGGCACGCCGTACGCGGGCTCGCTGCCCACCGACGTGATGTCCATCGTCGTGCTCGAGCCCTCGCTCGAGGTGCCGACCGTCGTCGCCGACGCGGTGCCGGGCGCGGTGGTGGTGCTGCTCTCGGCCGGCAGATCGTCGTGGTAGTCGTCCGCGGGGCAGCCCGTCAGCGCGAGCCCGAGCAGGACCGCGGGCGGGCGCCAGCTCGACGGCGTGCGGATCGGCGACCCGCAGTGGGGGCACGCGGGGTCCTCGGCGCGGACATGCTGCGAACACGACGGGCAGGCGACCAATCGCATCCGCCGATGCTACCAGCTCCGCCTGCGGCGCGGGGCGGGACGACTAATCATCGAGCTTGCGCGTCGGGTCGCCCTTGTCGCCGTCTTCCTCGGCCTCTTCGTCCTTGGGCGCGTGGGCCTTCTCCCAGGCGCGCTTCTTGTTCTTGATCCACGGCTTGTACTTCTCGCCCTCGGGGAGCGGCGGCAGGCCGTGGCGCTCGCGGACGAAGTCGGGCAGCTGACCCATGACCGCGCCCTTGCAGTTCTCGGTGTACTCGACCTTCTCTTCGCCGGTGCGCGCGAGCAGGTCCTCCGGCACGTAGAAGCCCTTCTTGCGGACCTCCTCGGGCGAAGGAATCTTGTACCAGACCTTCACCAGCTCGACCTTCTTCGGCGGGGTGCCGTCGTGGTCCATCGCCCACTTGCGGCAGTAGTAGCGCGCGTGCCACTTGCGGTACCAGCTGGTGTCGCCCGACTCGCCGCCGATGATGCGGCGGTTCATCTTGCGCATGCGGTCGTTCCAGATCCACGGGATCGGCTTGCGCTCCTCGGCGTAGACGTCGGTGCGCATGTCCCAGACCTCGCCGTCCTGATCGGTGACGAGCACCTTGAGGAAGACGTTGCTGCGGGGAGGGTTGGGCGCGAACATGCCCCAGCCTTGATCGGTCTGGGTGCGCGTCAGGTACAGCGAGAACACGCCGCGCGCCGGGCCGCGGAACGCATGCAGGCTGTCCTTCTCCGGGAGCAGCCAGGTGGTGACCGCGGTGAGGTGCCAGACCACGAAGCTGCCCCACACGAAGCGACCGAACGGCCCGTAGGCCCACGGCGTCCGCGGGGCCCCGGTGTCGGGATTGATGACCGACAGCGCGCGGCCCCGCGCCGCACGGATGTGCACGAACGCGACGCCGGAGATGAACAGCACGCCGGCGTACCAGATGCGCAGCCAGTTCCACTCGGGCTTGACCACCACGGCGACCAGCACGCCGAGCAGGGCGATGCCCGCCGTGGCGAACAGCGCCCACTGCGGTAGGCGGCCGGCGTCGCGGTGCAGGTGCGGCAGCGTCGGATCCTCGGACGGGATCGGCGGCAGGCCGGCCTTCACGTCGGCCGGCACCGGCACGCCCCACTTGCCCACGCGGCGCCCGACGAAGCGCAGTGCCGACGCGACCTCGAGCCCACCGAAGAAGATGATGGTCTGGGAGAGCATTCCCGTCTGGAACTGCCCGATGTTCATGAGCGTCATGATCCCGCCCATGATCGCGATGTGCCACGGGATCCAGATCCGCCGGCCGACGATCCAGCGGCATACCCAGTAGCGATCGATCTGCGTGGTGCCGAAGCTGCGGAAGGCCGACCACACCGCCGGCTTGCGCGACCGCAGCCACACTAGCGTGCCGATGCTGACGGCCAGCCAGCTGCCGATGAGGATGAGCCACAGCGGCACGCGGGTCGGATCGGCGCCGACGAGGAGCACACCGACGATCACGCCGAGGGACACGATGAGCCCGGCCACGACGCCCGCGGCGCGCTCGGGCACGACGGGGACCGGCTCACGATCGAGGCGCACCCAGCCCCACCACAAGAAGCACAGCAGCAGCGTCCACAGCAGGCAGAACGACAGCTGGCTGCCGCCGGGCGGCAGCGGCCGCATCCACGTCGGGACCGCGACGACGCCGACCGCCACCGAGGCGACCAGCGCGGCGACCGTGCGACCGTCGAGCACGGCGCGGCCACCCATGTAGCGGCCGAGCATCGTGCCCGCGCTGCCGACGGTGCCGGCGATGCCGACGACGAGGAACAGCGTGCCGACGCTCAGCACCGGTGTGAAGTGGACCGTCCAGGTCGTGAAGACGAGCCCACCGCTGACGAGGATGATCGTGAACCAGCACAGCGCGACCACCATCCGCTTGCCGGCGTCGAGCTTGGGCACCTTCTCGGTGCGGGCCCAGTGCATGATCACGCCGATGAGCGAGATGGCGAAGAACGCCTCGCCCCAATGCGCCATCCACGACATCAGGCGCATGACGTTGGTGCCGAAGATGGCGCTGAACCGCTGCGGGTAGAAGCGGTAGAAGTGGTCCATGTTCCACGCGTAGTAGATCGCGTCGCCCTTGGCCCACACGTTGCCGTTCTTCACGATGCCGGTGAACGCGTACACCGTGCCGAGCTGGAACATCATCAGGCGGCGCGGCCACACCGGGATCAGGCGATAGATCGCGTGCAGACCCCTGGGGTGGTCCTCCGACGGCGGCGCGCCGGCGCCTCCGCCGGGGCCGTCGCGCTCGCTGAGCAGCCCTCGGCGACGCAGCCTCCGGCACCGCAGCCAGTTGTCGACGCTGTACGCGTGCCCGCTCTTGGCGAGCAGCAGGTAGACGAAGAACACGCGGTAGACCAGCTCGGTGCCCTCCCAGAACAGGTGGTTCCGGAAGAAGATGCTGTTCATCAGGAAGAACGTCAGGACGCCCGTGGTGCGGCTCCACAGGCCGATCATGAACATCGTGCCGAGGATCTCGAACGCCCAGAGGTGAGCCCAGAAGAACGTCGGGGTGTCCCAGAAATAGAGCAGCGACCACTTCGGGCCCTTCAGGAACTCGATCACGCCCCAGACGTCGAAGAAGCCCCACGGCTCGTCCTCGGTGAGGCCGTCGCCGAAGCCCTTGAACTGCGCCGAGGCGTGGACCTGACGGGCGACATCCGCGGTGAAGATGCCCTCGTCGGTGAAGAGGAACTCGAAGTACTCCCAGAAGTCGTTGACGTTGCAGATGATGAAGAAACCGAAGACGATCCGGTACAGGCCGATCGCCCGGGGATCCTCTGCGGCGAGCCAGAACCGCCGCCACCGCTCCGAGTGCAGGATGAACAGCGTGACCGCTGCGACGACGCCGACGAGCAGCACCCAACCGACGATCGGCGACAGCGCCTGCGCCTCCTCGTTGGGCACCTTGTCTTCGGCGAACGCGAGCAGCGCGCCGGAGTTCCATCCAAGGGCAGCGGACAAGCCAATCATCGGGTTCGCAGAGTGTTTCCGACCCATGCCCGCGGCGCAAGGGGCCCAGGCGGCCAGCGCGGCCGCGCCCCTGCCGTTGCGTCAGGTTTCCCCGCGCGTCGGTGCGCGTCACGACGCCGATGCATCGCGAAAGCGGCGCGATGCGACGTGTTCGCGGCGTGCGGTTGAATCCCCCGCGTCGTGGCCGTAGCGTGGCCGGCGATGGTGCCCACCGAGCGCCCCGACGACACCGGCGATCGGGGCGGTGCGGTCGGCGGCGCGCCACCGACCCGCGGAGGCGCGGGCACCTCACCGGCCGTCGAGAGTTCCACCACGTCGGTGCAGGTCTCGGCCGATCTCTCGGCGACGGGCTTCTACAAGCGCCTGCCGACCGCGGGACGACTCGCGCGGCTGTGGACGACGCTCGGATTGTTGCTCGGTCGTCGCCTCGCGATGGTGCTGCGCGACGATCACCTCTTCATCATCCTGATGGCTGCGTTCGTCGGCGTCACCAGCGGCGCGGCGGCGGGCCTGTTGCTGGCGTGGATCGAGTTCGCGATCGCGTCGTTCTCGAGCGTCGACGACGATGCCGTGGCGCTGCGCTGGGTGGTGGTGGTCGGCGTGCCGGTGCTCGGCGGCCTGCTCGCCGGCGCGATCCGTTACGCCGCCGAGCGGCTCGGCCTGCCGCCGGCCAACGGCGTGCCGGCGGTCATCGAGGCGATCGCGCGTCGCGGCGGCACGCTGCGTGGCCGTTCGGGCATCGTCTGCGGTCTCGGCACGGGGGTGACGATCGCGTCGGGCGGCTCGTGCGGCCACGAGGGCCCGTCCGTGGCGATCGGCGCCACCGTGGGCAGCGTGCTCGCCCGGTTCTTCGGCCTGCGTCAGCGCCGTCGGCTCGCGATGGTCGGGGCCGGCTGCGCGGGTGGCCTCGCGGCGGCGTTCAACGCCCCGCTCGCGGGCGTGATCTTCACCGTCGAGATCGTGTTCGGCGGCGCGATCGGAGGCGACGTCGGCTCGATGTCCGTCTTCGTGCCGCTCGTCGTCGCTGCGGTCTGCGGGACGTTCACGTCCTATGCGATCCGCGGCGACGCGGTGGTGTTCGATCTGCCCGAGCACGCGGCGGCGAACGTCGGCGATCTCGGGTTCTACGTGCTGCTCGCGCTGCTGGCGGGGCTCATCGGCACGGCGATGAGCCGCACGATCATCCTGTCGGCCACCCGCTTCGACGCGATGCGTGTGACGCCGTGGCTCAAGCCCGCGATCGGTGCGATGGGCGTCGGCGTGCTGGCCGTGCTGGTCTCGCAGGAGCTGATGGGCGCGGGGCACTCCACGGTGACGCATGCGCTGCACGGCCGACTCGACCTGCAGCTCGCCGCGGCGCTGCTGGTCGTGAAGATCGTCGCGACGGGGCTGACGCTGGGCTCGGGCGGGTTCGGCGGGGCGTTCATGCCCTCGCTCTTCGTCGGCGCCTGTCTCGGCACACTCGTCGCCGGCCTCGCCGATCGGGCGCTGGTCGACGCGCAGGCCAGCGGTGCCTACGCGCTCGTCGGGATGGGGGCGATCTTCGCCGCGACGATGCACGCCCCGCTGACGCCCATCGTGATGATGTTCGAGATGACGCACGACTACGCGATCATCCTGCCGCTGATGCTGTCGTGCATCCTCGCGGTGGTCGTGGCGCGTCGCTTCGGACCCGACAGCCTGTTCAAGCTCGATCTGCAGCGCCGGGGGGTCCTGCTCGGCCCCGACGCGGAGGCCCAGATCATGCGCCGCGGGCTCGTGAGCGAGCTCCTGCGCCCACCGGGCGCGGTGCTGACCGAGTCGGCCCCGCTCGAGGAGATCCGTCGCATCTGCCTGGATGGCGAGGAGGACGCCGTCTTCGTCGTGGACGGTGACGGCGCTGTCGTGGGCTATGTCGACCGCGGCGATCTGGCGCGGCGGCTGCTCGCCGACGAGCTTCCGGAGGCGACGATTGCCCGCGGCCTGATGACCTCGCGGCGGATGGCGCTGCTCGTCTCCACCGATACGCTCGCGGGGGCGATGCTGGCGTCGGCGCGCTCGGGCATGGAGCTGCTGCCGGTCGTCGACGCCGAGCGGCGGCTCGTGGGTGTGCTGCGTCGCGGCGATCTGGTCGCCCACTACAGCGACAAGGTGCTGGGGGAGCGCGAGGAGGTGGTCCAGGTCCGCGTCGGTGGGGCCGCGGTCCCCGACCAGGAGGTCGGCCTGGGCAAGGGCATCATCCTCGAGCGCGTGGTGATCGGGCGCGGTTGGGCGGGGCGGAGCCTCGCCGAGCTCGACCTGCGCGGGCGCACCGGCGTCACCGTGCTCGAGTGGTGCCGCGGTGAACAGACGCTGCCGATCGATCCGCGGGCACCGCTGCGCGAGGCCGATGTGCTCGCCCTCGCTGGCACGCGCGAGCAGCTGCTGTTGACCCGCGCGATCTGAGCCGGTTCAGTCGAACCGGCTGCCCAGGCGCAGGGTCCAGTGGTCGAGGACGCCGACGTCCCCGCCTGCGCCGTCGACGACGCGGAGGGTCCACGGGCCGTTGACGCCCTCGTCCCCCGAGAAGCCGAGTACGGGGCCCGCGAAGCGCAGCGACGGCCCTGCGGCGCCCTCGCCGTCGAACACCACCGCCTCGGTGCCGGCGGGGTTGGTCAACGTCACGCGGAGCTGGGCGGCGTTCGGGTGCTCGACGAACAGCTCGAGCTCGACGTCCATGTCGACGGTCGCCAGGCCGTACGCCATCAGGGTCCGCGACAGGCCCTGCGCGTCCCCGTCGGGGATCGGCAGGGCCAGCTCGGCCTCGGTGAAGTTGCCGCGCATCCACGCCGGGAAGCACTGGCCGTCGTCGCCGCGGGTGAGCCCGGCACAGACGAGGCCCTCGTCGATGTCGCAATCGCCGGGCGCGTGGCAGTCGCGCTGATCGCCGAAGCCGCCGAGCACGGTGCAGCGGCCGACGTCGGAGGCCTCCGAGCTGCCGAAGCAGCGCCCGACGCTGCAGTCGGCGTCCGAGGTGCAGTCGTTGCCCTGGGGCCCGCGCGCGGCGCTGCAACGCTCGAGGAAGCCGTCGCTGATCACCGCGACGCGCTCGTCCGTGTCGTGCACGAAGTACGCGCCCACCGAGGTGTCGCCGGCCCCGAACTCGTAGGCCACATAGGCCCGCGCGGAGGTGCGGTCCCACAGCTCGGTGGCGTTGATCTGGCCGCCATCGGCCCGCTCGAACGCCTCGTCGATCGTGGTGACGTCGGTGTGGGCCGAGCTGCGGACCGCCGCGATCACCTGCTGGCGCTCGAGCTCCGACAGGCCCACGGGTGAGGCGAGCACGCGCTCGCGGCCGCGGATGACGTCGTGCGAGGTCTCGAGGTCGCGGTACTCGTCGCCGAAGACGCACTCGACGGCGAAGGGCGCGAGCTCGTCGTGGCACGCGGGGCCCATCTGCTGCGCGAAGGCGTCGAATCCCGCCGCGCAGAAGGCCGCGGGCTGCGGCGCCGCGCACAGGTTGTCGAACACCGGGCCGAGCGCCTCGCCGTCGGTGCACAGCGCCAGGGCATCGGCGCGGGTGAGGTCGGGCGTCTCGGGATCCGTGGCCGCGTCGGCGACCTGGATCGCCACGCACGCGAGGATGTTGTTGGCCACCACCTCGTCACAACCCGTCGGGGGCAGGGGCTCGCACGCGCCGTTGGTGCAGGTCGCCGTCAGACCGTAGGCGCCCCGGCCCCGCGCGTCGTGGGTGCCGACCACGACGAGGTAGTCGCCGCCGGCGAGCTCGAGCTCGTCGAGCCGCGACTGCCGGCCCCACCCGGAGTCGTCGTCGAAGGCGAAAGCCGACGTCCCGAAGCCCGCGTCGGTCGCTGGACCGTAGAGGAACAGCGTGGTGTCGAGCTTCTTCGCGGTGCCCTTGCGGGTGATCTCGATGCGCACGCGGGCGCCGTCGCGGACCGAGAGGCGGTACCCGTCGAACTGCAGATCCTCCGTGAACACGCCGCTACGCCCATCTACGAGACCGATTGCGCCGCGGTCCTCGACGTGGTCGAGCGCGTCGGCCTTGCCCGTGCCGAGATCGGGGACGACGGCATCGGTTCCCTCGGGCCTGTCGGCGTCGCCACAGGCGGTGAGCGAGAGTGCGGTCAGGACGACGATGGATGCGCGCATGGGAAGACCTCCGGGCCGGGCCGCGCCTGTGCAACCCCGTGGCCTGGCTCCGGCGACGTGATCTCGCGGCGATGCGTCGGCGACGACACCCCCGCGTGACCAGGGCCGCGTCCGTGGCGACGAGTGTCGCCACCCCTGTGCGCTGCGGTCACGGCCGCCCGCGGCTCAGGATTCCCCCGGCGAGGACCATGAGGGCGGCGCCGATGGCGGTGCTCGGCCCGAGTGTCGCGCCCCAGGCGAGGGCGTCGAGGCCCGCGCTGATCGGGATCGCAGCATAGGCCACGATCGCGATCGCCGGGGCCTCGCCGCGGGAGTACGCGCTGCTCATCGCGAGCTGCCCGAGCAATCCTGTGCCCGCCATCGCGGCGATGCGCAGCGCCGTGTCGCCGAGGGTGAGATCGGCGGGCATCGATTGGAAGTCGCCCGCGACGACGCCCGCGATCGTGCCGAGCACCGTCACCGTGGCGGTGAAGTGAAACACGACCGTCGCGGGCGCGTCGGCGGGGGCGTCGGGATCGAGGCGGCTGTGGAGCTCGGGCGCGGTCGCGAGTCGCAACATGATGTGGGCGAGCGCCGAAGACGACGCCGAGAGCAGGCCGGCCGCCCCCGGCAGCAGCGGCATCGATACCGCGAGCGCCATGGTCGACCACGTCATCGGGCCCGGGGGGAGCAGCACGATCGAGGCGCCGACCAACGCGAGCGCCAGCGCTGCGATCGCGGCCCGGGGCGTGCGCTCGTGGAGCAGCCACGGACTCGCAAAGGCGACGAACACCGGCTGGGTCAGGTGGATCACCGTGTGCTGCACCAATGCGAGCGCGTGCACGGCCCAGAAGTTCGTCGACATCGCGACGCAGCCCATCGCGGTGCGAAGCGCGACCACCCGCGGGCGCCTGGCCCGGAGCGAGACCCCGCGCCACCGCAGCTCGAGCCACACCAGGGGCAGGCCCGGGGCTGTGCGCCAGACCATGACCTCCAGGGTGCTCATCCCGTGCTGGCGCAGGTCCTTGACGAAGGCGTTCATCACCGCGAACGCCGCGACGGAGGCCAGCATCAGCAGCAGTCCCACCCGGCGGGCGTGGGCCCCCGGCGGGGGGCGGCTGGGGTCGTCCACGGGTCCAGCATGCCCCCAAGTCGACGGACGCGATCTGCGCCTGCGGCGGGCGATGCGGCCCCAGGGGGAGCGAGAGATCTCCCGCGCAGTCGCGCCCCGGGGGAAAATCGAGCGGCGCCCGGCGCGGCGGGCCTGAAGTCCCCCCTCCGGACGTCACAGAACGGCCGCAGCCCCGCGAATTCTGGCGAACAGGGAAAAGATGGGTGCGATCTTTGAACACCCCTTGACCCGGCCCGGCGATCGGGTGCAGTCTCCGCCTCGCCAAGACGCCGACGCGCTCCGGAACACCGCCGCTAACCCGGTCGGGACAATGTTCTAAAGCACTTCGGCCCTGGCCCCTGCCGCCTCGACTCGCGAGGTCCAGCAGGGCGGGGAGAGCCCCGGTCCTCGGTTCGCCGAGACCTGTGCGAAACCCCACTGATGGCCCAGAAGGTTTTCCTTGACGGGCCGAGCGAGTGGGACTACAAGTCCCCTCCCCTGCCGGGAACGACCGGCCGGGCCAAGCGCTCCCTGAAAACTGGATAGCGGAACAGGAGACGGTCTCAAACGTCTTCCCCCCAAGGGCCTCGGTCCGACGGGAAAGACTTTTGTAGACGCGTGCGGGAACGCGAAGTCGGAAACGACGACGCGAACCTCGTCCGCTCGAGGCAGGGAGAAATCCCGAGCTCGGGCGAGACAGCCAACAAGAGAAGTAGAGATCGAGCGAAAGCTCGAGCACCAGCACAAACTGGTCAGTGTAAACTGGAGAGTTTGATCCTGGCTCAGAGCGAACGTTTGCGGCGGGCCTAACACATGCAAGTCGAACGGATCAGGGGGCAACTCCTGGTCAGTGGCGCACGGGTGCGTAACACGTGGGTAATCAACCCTTTGGACTGGGACAACCCGGGGAAACTCGGGCTAATACCGGATGTGGCATGGTGGGCCTCGGCCTGTCATGCGAAAGCTCCGCAAGGGGCACCAGAGGACGAGCCCGCGTCCCATCAGCTAGTTGGTGAGGTAATGGCTCACCAAGGCTAAGACGGGTAGCTGGTCTGAGAGGATGATCAGCCACACTGGAACTGAGACACGGTCCAGACTCCTACGGGAGGCAGCAGTGGGGAATATTGCGCAATGGACGAAAGTCTGACGCAGCCACGCCGCGTGTGCGATGAAGGTCTTCGGATCGTAAAGCACTGTGGGGGGAACAAGCCGGTGAAGAGCCGGCCCTGACGGTATCCCCTTAGCAAGCACCGGCTAACTCCGTGCCAGCAGCCGCGGTAATACGGAGGGTGCAAACGTTGCTCGGAATCATTGGGCGTAAAGCGCACGTAGGCGGCCTATCAAGTCGGATGTGAAAGCCCTGGGCTCAACCCAGGAAGTGCATCCGAAACTGACAGGCTTGAATGCCGGAGGGGCCCAGAGAATTCCCGGTGTAGAGGTGAAATTCGTAGATATCGGGAGGAATACCAGTGGCGAAGGCGCTGGGCTGGACGGCTATTGACGCTGAGGTGCGAAAGCGTGGGGAGCAAACAGGATTAGATACCCTGGTA
>LNFB01000242.1 GCA_001464385.1 Deltaproteobacteria bacterium Ga0077550
TTCCACACGTTTCCGATGGGCTGCATGCGCGTCTTCATGACGCCCTCTTGCAGCTCGGTGGTGAGGAGGTTGAGGCGCTGCGAGGCCTTGGCGAAGCCGGCGTCCTTCACGGTGGGGCCGAACTGGAGGATCTGGTTGCGGGCGAGGACGAGCTCTCCGACCAGGTTCATCACGCGGTCGAGAAGGCCCACGTCGACGCGGATCGACGAGTCGGAGACGGACGGCGCGGCAGCGCCCTCTGGACGTGGAGTCGACGCGGCCTCGGTGGACGGGCTCGTGGGAGGGTGCATCGGTGTGGCTCCGTGGGCTTGGGGCGGCGTCGCGAGGGCGCTCGGCCCTGGGTGGCTGTCGACCGACGGATTGGCGTCGGTGGGGGACGCGTCGGTGGTAGACGTGTCGTTGGGATCGACGTCCGTGGGATCGGCGTCGGCCGGCGCGGGCGACGGGTCCGACGAGGGGTCGGACTGCGTGGGGGCCTCCGCGGGTCGCAGGCCTGCAGGGACGACGACCGTTCGTGGCCCGGCGTTGGTGAGCTCGTTGAGCCGCACGACGAGCGCGTCGTAGCGCTGCTCGCCTTCGCGTCCGGTCGTGTCGAGGTTGCCGAGGATCGCCCGGATCGCGTCGACCATGGCGAGCAATGCCGATGTCATCTCGCCATCCAGTAGAAAGTCACCGTTGCGCAAGCGACTCAGCAGGCTCTCGCCCGAGTGGGCGACGGCCTCGAGCTGGTGGAGCGCGAGGAATCCCGACGCGCCCTTGATCGTGTGGATGCAGCGGAAGATCCCGCCGAGGCGAGCGCGATCGGACGGATCGCGCTCGAGCTCGACGAAGTCGCGATCGAGCTGGTTAATTCGCGAAGGAGCTCGTCGTCGGCGGACATCGGGTGGAGACCTCGTAACGCGCTCGCGCCGCGGCGCAAGGTGGAGGAAGACCGGGCGCCCAAGCGCCACGGAGGCGGGCGAACGTGGACGGTGTATCGGTCCTCGCCTGGGGGACTTGACCGCGGTCCCCGATCTGGCCGCCCACGCAGGGACGATCGCGCGGGCGTCTGTCCCACGAGCACGTTCTGGGCGATCTGCGCCGACTTTAGTCCCGTGGCGGGCGGTCGATGGGGGGGCGATGCACGACGCCCGCCGAACTCGGGTGCCGGACGCCGATGTCCGGCCGATCTCGATCACCGAAGAGGAGGCCGCGTCGCTGCAGCCGCGACAAAACCCGTCCGCGGTGCGGATCCGCGAGACCGCCGCGGCGCTCGTCCGTGCCGCGGAGGCCCCGGGGTTTCGCCTGCCGATGCTCCCCGAGACCGCGAACGAGGCGATGGCGCTCGCTGCCGATCCGAACACGCCGGTCAACCGGCTCGAACGCACGATCGCTCGCGACGCCGTGCTCGCGGTGCGACTGCTCGCCGTGGCGAGTTCATCTGCGTACGCAGGGCAGCCGGTGCGGACGCTCGCCGCGGCGATGCAACGGCTCGGAGCAGGCGCGGTACGCGACGTGCTCTACCAGTGCGTCATGCAGTGCCACATGTTTCGCGGCGACGACGAGCGCGCCGCGCGGGCGCAACAGGAGCACGCGATCGCGGTCGGTCGCCTCGCGAAGGCGGTCTGCAAGGTCGCGGGGATCGACCAGTCGCAGGCGTTCGTGTGCGGCCTGCTGCACGACATCGGGCACCTCGCCCTGCGGCAGCTGCGGGAGCACCCAGCGCTGCTCGACTGTACCGAGGCCGAGCGCACGGCGGTCCACGAGGTCGTGCACACCACCTTGGGCGCGCGGATCGGCGCGAAGTGGAACCTCCCCGAGCTGGCCGTCGAGGCCGCGCGTCGTCACCACCGATTCAGGGACTGGGAGCCCGGCGCCTACTCGAAGATCGGTCACGTGGTGCATGTCGCGGACATCGTCGCGGACCACCTCGGTGTGGGCGCGGCGGCGCGCCCCCTCGACGAGGCCGCGGCCCAGCGCATCGGCGACCTGGGCGTCGACCCCGAGAACCTCATCGAGGTTGCCCGCGCAGCGTTCGCGGCCGGCGTGTGAGCCCGACCGCGCGGCCGGGACTGGCCATCGGGCCGTGCGTGGTGCGGATCCGTCCCGGGGTGGGGCGAAATGGTGCAGGCCACTTGCGCGCCGCCCCGTGCGAATGCACGAGACCCCCGCAGGAGAGCAACAATGAGCCACGCAGCTGCCGCGAGCAACGCCCCCTTCGACTTCGCCCAGTTCCTCCTCGATCGCGACGCCATCACGGCGCAACAGGCCGACGAGGTCCGGCGTCGCGCGCAGAACGAGCGGGTCCCGATCGGTCAGCTGCTGATGCAGTCGAACTTCCTCAGCGTGAAGCAAGTGATGGCCGTGCTCGCCATCCAGGCCGACAAGCCGACGGAGAAGTTCGGTCAGATCGCGCTGGGACAGGGGTTCCTCACCCTGCGGCAGCTGGAGGACGCGCTGCGAATCCAGCGGCTCACCCGACGCCACATGATCGAGGTGGTGTCAGTGATGGGTCTGCTCGAGTCGCGGCAGCTCCTCGAGGTCGCGGTGGCCTACATCTCGCTGCTCGAGATGACGATGTCGGTCGGGTAGGTCGGCGGCGCGAGTCCCGAGCAGGGTGGCCCGATCCGGGATTGGAATTTGGTCGCTTCGGCCGGACGAACGATGGATGCGGATTCGACAGACCATCGTCGACATCGCCGGGCTCGGTGAGCCGTCCGAGCTCGACGAGCTGAGCGGCGCGGTGTGCTTCGCGGCGAGGACGGCCGTGCCCTCGGCGATCGCGGTCGTAGGCCCGAGGGTCGACGGCTACGTGCTCGTGGAGCGCGTCGCCACGACCCCCTGCGCGGAGGTGTTCACGGCGCGCCACCCCGAGCGCCCGACGCTCGTCGTGGTCGGGCTACTCCGGGACGCGGGCAACGCCGCGTCCACCCGCGCGACCGTGCGCAGCCTGGCCGTGCTGGCGCGGCTCGAGCACCCCAACATCGCGGCGGTACTGGACGCGGGGATGCACTGGGGCAGGCCGTTCGGCGTGTTCGCTCCGCTCGCGGGCACCAGCCTCGGCGCGTGGCTTCGCGCGCCCCACACTGCGGGGGCGGTGCTGGCGGTCTACCGCGACGTCGCCACGGGATTGGCCGCGTGCCATCGCGCCGGGGTCGGCGGGGCCGCGTTCGCGTCGACGTCCGTGATCGTCGGCACGGACGGCCGCGCACGGATCGTGCTGCCGAACCTCCGCTCATGCGAGGCGGTCGACGAGGTCGACGGTTGTCAGGATTTCGGTCTCGCGATCGCCCACGCCCTGTCGCGCCGCGAGGGCGCGACCGCTCCGCGGGCCACGCTCGCTCGGCTCGCGCCGCGCACGATGGTGGAGTGGACCGACGCCCTGGGCGCGGCGCTCCGCGGCGCGGAGGGGTGACGGCGCCCCGCGGCCGCGACTTTTAGCGGCCCGCCCACGCAACGTAGCCGTCGTACATCTCCGTCGCGTTGGCCCACACGAGATCGCCGGCATCGACGCGTTCGTCGATGCCATCGAGCAGGGACGCGAGTGCCTCGGGCGTCGCCGACGCGGCGTCCCAGCTGCCCCAGATCCAGTAGTAGGTGAAGTAGCCCGCGGCATCTCGGGTCGCCAGCGATGCGTCGAGGTCGGCGAACGCGATCTCGAGGTCATCGTCGGCGAGGACGCAATCGCCCGGGAGACTGTCGCCGCCGCTCTCCTCGGCCAGGCATGGCAGGGAACCGCTGCCGGGGAGCAGGACGATCCGCCCGTTCGGCACGTCGGTCAGCCACTGCGCACCTGTGTCGGTTCGCCACGGGCGGATACGCAGCGCGGCATCGTCGGGGTAGCTGCGGTGGCAGACAGGGTCGATCGCGCCGTTGCAGACGAGGTCCTCGTAGCCTTCGGGGCGCGCCTCGGGTGCCATGGCGAACAGGCAGTACACCGTCGCGGCTGTGGTGAACGCGTAGCCAGCGTCGGCTGCGGCGCCGACGAAGTCGAGGGGCGAACAGATCCCGGAGACGTGGTCGACGCGCGCGGCCACGTCCAGCAGCTCGGCCCGGCCCGCCGCGAGCTCGGTGACGAAGTCCACCTGCGAGAGGCCATCCTCGGCGCCGATGGCTGCGTGCGCGCCCACGGCGTGGCCGCCGGCTTCGAGCTGTCGCAGTGTCTCGATCACCGCGGGGTCGGCCGGCATGAACAGGGCGCGCCGCGGCTCGAGGGTGAGCCGGCCGCCCCGCGCCGCGAACGCGTCGGCGAATTGCCGGAGTTCTGCCGCGTAGGTCGCGTCGTAGGGCGCGTGGTTCTCGAGGTGGAGCGTGATCGTCAAGTTCGCCGGGCGCAGGGCTGGCACGGCGTCAGTGCTGCTCGAGTCGCCGCCGGAGGTGTCGTCGACGGCACGAGACGTCGAGCCGCCGTCGGGCGGGGTCTCGGACGATGCGGCGGTCGCTGAGGCTCCCGAATCCGTCGGCTCCGAGCTGCCCTGCGCTTGCGCCCCGCCGTCGATCGACGACGGTGGATCGGAGCACGCGATCGCGAGCAGGACCGCGCCGACCTGCATCGTGCGCGGGGTGAACAGTGGGGACCGCGGTCGCATCACCGTCCCGTAGCGTCCGCGGGGACCGCCGGCAAGGCGCCGCGCTGGCGAGGCGGCGAACGGCGGTGCGCTACTCCCAGCCTGGCATCCCGGCCGGTCCGAAAAGCAAGTCGTCGACGCGAATGGTGCAGCTCCCCTCGAACGCGCTGCCATCGGTCGCCGCCCCGACCACGATGTCGATGTTCTGGTCGAACGCCGCCTCGCCGCTCAGCGTGGGCAGGCCCATCCCTGCGAGCACGTCCGCGTCGCCGAAGCGCAGGTGCGCGCCGGGAGGTTGGAGCGAGAGGTCCATGTCGAGGGTCATCGTCGTCCAACTCGCCCCTGGAGGGAAGACGAGCGCCGTGGAGACATCTTGCGCTGCGCCCACGTCGTTCGTGGCGCGCAGCGTCAGCGTCTCGTTCGCGACGAGAGCCTCGAACTGGTACCAGAGCCCGCCCTGGAGGCGGTTCACGCGGACCGTGAGCACGCGGAGCTCTTGCTGGGCGCACTGCGGTTCCAGGGCGAACGACGCCCGCGCGCGGATCGGCTGGTTGGCTGAGGCCGCTGCCGGGACGCCGGCCTCGAGCTGACTCAGCAACGGATTGGCCGCGGCGACCGTGCACGCGAGGAGCCTTCCCCGCACTGCGCGACGCTGTCGAGCACCGGCGGGGCCGCAAACGGGACCATCGTCGGGCCGTGCCACGGGACGTCGTCGAACGCGAACGGCGGTTCGAACGATCCGCACACGAAGAAGCCCGATGGGCACTCGAGCGTCGCGGTGCAGGGGTCGAGCGTCGAACCGGTGGTGCCGTCGGCGACCGTCGAGGTCGAATCCGTACCCCCGCTCGTGGCGGCATCGGTCGTGTCCGACGAGCTCGCGGCACCCGATGATGTCGAGTTCGTCGCCGCGCTGGTCGTCGCGTCCGTGATCGCGTCGCCGGACGACGCCGAGGCGGACTCGGACGTGATCGTCGGTGCGTCGCTAAAGCATGCGCCCGGGCCGATGCCGAGGACCCCGAGGGCCGCGAGCGACCGTCCGTGAGCACCTCGAGCGTTGGGTTGCGCCGGAGCAGGTGGCATCGACCGCGATCCTACCTCGAACGCGGCGGCCCGTCTTCGCGCTGGCGGCCGCGCCGACCACGAGGCATGCGACGAAGAAGCCGCCGGAGGCAACCCCCGCATGAACCATGCAGACGCGACCATCCAGCGCCTCCAGCTCGCAGCACTCGCCGGCGACATCGAGTTCGGCGACGAACTCCCCTGCCGTGCCGCGCGCGCCCGGGTCGGCGGTCCAATCTCCCGCGGGCTGCCACCCCCCGTGGCACTCGAGGCAATTCACCCGCGCCTGCTCGGCGAGCTCGTCGCGGTGCGCTTCGCTGGGCTCAGGCGCGAGATCCTCCGCGCCATGCTCATCGCGAGCGCGGCCGCGGCGACGCCGGACGACTTCGACGAGCTGGCGGCGCGCTCCCGGAGCCTCTGGGTGCCGATCGCGGCGCAGTGCAATGCCACGATCGCGGTGATCGCCGAGTCCCTCCGCGAACGGCTGGGCGCATCCGGGCCCGCCTCCGCCCCCGCCGAGGAGCTCGCGTATTGGTCACGCGTGCTCGACGACTCACTGCAGTCATTCGATCCTGACCTCCACGCCCACTTGACGGCGAGCATCGCGGGCTTCGAGGCCGAGATCCCACCCGAGCGCTTGTGCGCGAGCTACGAGGACTGCGAGCGGTACGGCGGCGCCGTCCAACTGTTGCTCGCCAACGCGGCCACGCACCAAGGCCCGCGCGACCGCCCCGCCCCAGGGCTGCTGGGGATCACCGCACACTGCGAGGCCGCCGTCCCGTTCTCGATCGCGAGCCTGTGCCTCGACTTCGCCTCGGGATTCCCCGCCGAGGCGGGCATGCGCCTCGTCGCGAATCACCTCCGCGCGGTTCCGCGGGTGGAGGTCGAGGTCGTCGACGGGATCCTGCGCCTCGCGGCCGAGTACCTCGCGGCCCGCGACCCATCTGGGTTTGCTGCGCTGTGTGTCCGCTTCCCGTCGTGTGTCTGGCCACTGACGCCGTGATCGCGAGCGGAGGCGCGCGTGGCCCTCGGCCCGAAGGGGGAAGCCGATCCCGGCCGCGCCCTGGTACGCTGCGGGAATGACGGCTCGCCGCCTCGGAAGGTCCGCCCTCGCCTTGGTGCTCCACGTCGCGTGTGTCGAGGAGCAGCGCGAAATCGACCAGTTCGGTCGCGAGGCCGAGCTGCCCGTCGGGTCGGAGGGCAGCGACACTGCGGACTCGGTCGCAGGTGCCGCGGCGGGTCAAGACGACGCGGCGGCGTCCGCCGAGGGCGGCAGCTGTGGCTGCGTCGGGATCGGGGGGCCGGTGCAGGATGGGGACTATTGCCGGGCGGCCGGCGCACCCCTGACGCCGATCAAGTCGCGCCAGGTGGTGCACGAGAATTGCGGCGAGGTGTTCCCGTGGTGCGCGGCGCAGTACGGCTGCCACTTCCAAGCCTCGAGCTGCACATGCGGGAAGCTCGACGGGAGCGTTCTCGACGGCGGGTACATCATGCTCGACGAGTGGGACTGCGACGTCGTATCCGGCGCGCCGATCGAGGTGCAGCCCTGCACGAGTCGTCCGTTCTGATCTCATCCCGCGAGGTGAGCCCTCGACGAGACGGGAAGGCGTGCACCCAACCCGCGTCGCTTCGCGACGGCCGCGGTGGAGGCGCGCGCAGGTCCGGCCGGGCTCTTGATCCTGCGGTCGCGAATCGCTACATGGCATCGGTGCTCGCCTCGACGTCCGCCACGCTCGCCCGCGCGGTGCCGCTCGCCCCCGCGATCGCGTACAGCGTGCGCGTACCTCCGGGGTGGACGGAGACCGCAGGTCGCCGCGCCTGGTTGTGCCAACGCGGGCTGGGACTGCCTTGCCTCGTCCTCGTGCCACCTCGCGCCGCGGTGCGTATGCGGTCGTCGGCGCCGAGCCCCTGCATCGCGGTGTCCGTGGGCTGCCCGCCGCCGGGGGTATCGCTCGAGCGGTGGCTTGGCTTCACGACCGAGCGGGATGGCTGGCGCGTGCTCAGCTGCGGCACGCGACAAGACCTCGGTCGCGACACGGTCGAGCTGATCGTCGAGCGTGAGGGGGTGCTGCGGATCTCTCGCGTCGTCGATCTCGGGGCGCGGCACCTAGAGGTCCACGCCGTCGGCGCGCATGCGCAGTTGCTCGGTGACCCCGAACCGTTCACCGCCACGCTCGCATCGCTCACCGTGCGCTGCGCTCCGCCCCCCACCGCGCGAAGCGCCCTCGACCTCCACCGCGGCGCTGTGGTGCGCCTGCCGGTGGGCTGGCGTGCGGAGCGGTTCGACGGCGGTTGGCGCCTCGACTCGACGCTCGAGCCGCGCGCCCGCGTGCTCGCGATCGCGGAGCGCGAGGCCGGTGAATCGAGTTCGCGCGCACTCGAGCGCGTCGGTTGGCGCGTCGTCGACGAGCTGTGCGGCGAACGACCAGACACCGGACGGGCCTGGGCAGCGCGTGGCCTGCGTTGCATCGCACCCGACGGGTTGACGTGGACGATTCGGCCCCGGGCGGTGGCCATCCACGGCCAGCCGTTCACACTCGCATTCGCGCACTGCGGGCCCCTGACCGAACTCGGGCGCGTGCGCGCGGCCACCTGCATGGATGCGCTCGCCGCCGCGGGTTCGACGACCGGGCTCGCTCCCTCGCGAAGCGCAGCCTTGGCGTGACGTGCCGTGCCGCAACCGAGCGCGTGTCGTGGTCGGTTCCGTCTGTGTCCGATCAGGTGCTCGACGGTGGCACCACGACTCGACCATCGCGGACTACGACGGTGACCACGTCGTCGACCTCATCAGCGGCGGCGCCACCGAGTGGGCGGTGTGCTTCGGCGCCTGCAACTGACCGTCGCGTGGCCGGGTCACGGCGCGCCCCATCGCGCGCCGCGGGTCATTCGCGAGAGCCAGTTGGTGTCCGACAACGGCTGGGTCGGCGTCGACAGGCACACGCTGAAGACACAGTTCGTGGGCGTCTTCGCGATCGGCGACGTCGTGTCGATCCCCCTGACGCTCGGCAAGCCCCTCCCCAAGGCTGGGGTCTTCGCGCATGCCGAGGCCGAGGTGCTCGCAAAGAACATCGCTGCGGAGATCCTCGGCAAGCCCGCCGAAGCGCGCTTCGACGGACACGGTGGCTGCTTCATCGAGACCGGCGGTGGAAGGGCCGGCTTTGGCGCGGGCGACTTCTACGCCGAGCCGCGGCCGCGGATGCGGCTGCGCGCACCGGCGGCTCGCTGGCACCTCGGCAAGGTGCTGTTCGAGAAGTCGTGGTTGTATCTGCGCGTGTAGGGCCTGCGCACCTCGCGACGAGCGGAACGTCCCGAGCTGGAGGGTCGAGGTACGGGCTCGACGCCCGTGGCCGCAGGCGCCAAGCTCTCGACCCATGGTCACTTCGCTCGCCGTCGACCTCGACCTCCTGCACCTGATCGCGACCGCAGACGGGAGCTCGTTGCCGGACGAGCGGATGCGTCAGGTGCTCGGGCGCGAGCTCGCCCGCTTCGCCGATGCGATGGAGGAACACTTCGCACTCGAGGAGATCGTGACCATGTCGAGCGGCGACCCGCGGCGCGCGAACGAGCACCGTGGCCTCCACGCGGCGCTGCTCGAGGTGCGCGCTGCCGCGCGAAGCGAGCCACTCGACGCCGTGCGGGCGGCCTTGGGTGACTTCCTCGACGCGCTCGGCGAGCACGAGCGCGCCGAAGACATCGCGCTCGTCGACCTCGTGCCGGACTGACGGCTTCACACCGCGTCGACATGCGTGTCCCACGTCGCCCGCGACCGCACGACAGCGACGAACGACAGCTCGCATGTCGGTCAACGCAGACTCGCGCGCTCCGCTTCGCGCGCGCGCCCGCGGGCGCGGCGGGTTGGAAGCGCTGATAGGCTGGTCGGTCGGAGGTGATCACGATGTCCTGCGACGACCCCGAGTCCGAGCTGCGCGATGATGCGGCGATCGAGGAGGCGATGCGACAGCGCTTGCTGCGGCTCGCGTCCTTCGTCGCCGCGACGATCTGGGCCGCCTTCGCGGTTCACGGCTTCGCCCACGGCTGGGGCGCCTACGGGGCCGTCATGCTGGCGTGCGCGCTCACGTCGGGGACCAGTGTCGTCATCGCGCGGCGCGCTGGCTCTGGGATGGGGGGTACGTACTTCTCCATCGTTCACCTGATTGGGTTGACCGCCACCTCGGTGAGCCGCGGCCGGCTCGAGCCCTCGGTCGTGTTGTGGTGCGTGATCCTCCCGCTCATGGCGGTGCTGGGTGGCCGGCCGCGCAAGGCCGTCCTATGGGCGGTGCTCTCCGTCGTGATGGTCGTCGGACTCGCGATCGCCGAGCCGCGCGGGTGGCTCGCCGCGCCCGTCCGGCAGACCACCTCCGGGTTCATGATGTCGACGGTTGGATTGATCGTCGTCGTCCTCATCGTCGGTCGGTTCTTCGATCGACACCGCGTGGACTCGTTGGCGCGCAACGCCCGGCTGCAGCGCGAGCTGGTGCACTCGCAGCAGCTCGATGCCCTGGGTCGGCTGGCCGGCGGCATCGCCCACGACTTCAACAACCTCCTGTCGGTCATCCTGTCGCGTGCCGACCTCGCGATCGACGGCGCGGACGTCTCCGACGATCGACAGTCCGATCTCGTGGCGATCCGGGAGGCGGGGTTGCAGGGCGCCGCACTGACGCGCGATCTGTTGGCGCTCGCGTCGGGCTCCGACTGCGCGAGCCTCGAGAGCTTGCGCCCGAGTTCGGTGGTCCGCGAGGTCGCGCGCCTGCTCGGCCGCGTGCTGCCCCGGGAGATTCGCCTGGTGACCGCCCTCGAGGTCCGTGACGCCGAGGTCATGGCGAGCCACCGCCGACTGCATCAGGTGTTGATGAACCTGTGCATGAACGCGAAGGAGGCGATGCCGGCGGGCGGTACGATTTCGGTCGGGGTCGACAACGTCACGCGCCAAGTCGCGAACGACGTCGCCGCGCAGTTCGTCCGCATCCGCGTCCGCGACGACGGCATGGGGATGAGCGAGCGGACGCGGGCGCGGGTTCTCGAGCCCTTCTTCACCACAAAGTCACGGGGCACGGGCCTGGGCCTCGCGACGGTGCATCGGATCGTGCGCGAAGCCGGCGGCGTGCTCGAGATCGAGTCTGCTCCGGGCGCGGGCGCGACGTTCGACGTGTACCTGCCTGCGGTCCCGGAGTCCTCGATACGTCGGCAACGGAGCGAAGCGCGTGGGCCCGACGCGCGGGCGTAGATGCGATCCGTCGTCGAGATCGGCCGAGCGGCCGCGATCGTCGTGCGTGTACCCACCGGTACGTCGCAGTCCACGCGGCGAATATTCTTCGAAGAAAGCGATGAACCACACCCCCCTGGGCCATCACTACACGCCGCGCAGTATCGCGCGAGCGCCCGATGACCCACGAGAACCCCCTGCAAATCTCCCGGCGTGGCGTGGTGAGGCTGTGTGTCGCCGGTACGGCGTCCGCGGCGCTCCCCGCCTGCAACCACGGCACCGACCACGGTGACGATGTCCACATCGGCGCGCTCGAGGACCTGCTCGGCGGCGAGGTCGTCGACTTCGAGTACCCCGAGGGCCACGCGGCGTTCGCCGTGCGCGTCGGCAAGCGTGCCCGCGACGGAGTCGGCCCCGACGAGGACGTCGTGGCGTTCCACCGCGCGTGCCCGCACCAAGGCTGCCCGCTGGTCGAGATGGACGCGTCGGTCGCTCGGCTCGGCCCGTGCGGGTGTCACCTCAGCGAGTTCGACCTCGCGGGCGGCGGCGTCCAGCTCACCGGCCGCGCCAGCGTGCCGCTCCCGCAGGTGCTCCTCGACGTGCGCGGCGGCGAGGTCTACGCGGTCGGCCTTCGCGGGGTCGCGTTCGGCGAGGCGTTCACGGTGGAGCAGGGCCGATGACGCACACACCAGGGTTCTTCCCCATCAGCCGCCGTTCGCTCCTGCGACCGGCGTCCAGCTCGGTGCGGCCGCGGGTCGCCGCGGGCGACATCGATGCCGTCGCCGACGAGCTCGTCATTCCGCCGACCACCGCGAAGCTCCAGACCACGGCGTGCGCCTTCTGCGTCGTCGGCTGCGGCTACAAGGTGCTCACCTGGCCGCTGGGAGAGTACGGCGGCCCGCTGGCCGACGAGAACGCCCTGGGCGTCGATCTGCCCGCGGGCGCGCTGGAGGCGTGGTTCACCCGCAGCATGCACAACATCGTCGACGTCGATGGGAAGCCGCACCACGTCGTCGTCATGCCCGACTACGACGCGTCGGTGGTCAACGTCGGGGGCGACCACGCGTTCGGCGGCACGCTCGCGCGCCGGTTGTACTCGCCGTATGCCGAGGGCACGTCGGACCGCCTGCTCTACCCACAGCTGCGCGTGGACGGCGAGCTGCGTCGCATCTCGTGGGACGATGCCCTGGCGATCGTCGCGGAGATCGGGCGTCACGTCGTGGACACCCACGGTCCCGAGGCCTGGGGGATGAAGACGTACTCGTACCAGTTCTACGAGAACACCTACGCGATCACCAAGCTCGCGTTCGCCGGCGTGGGCACGCCGAGCTTGGCGCCGCACGATCAGCCACGCGAGGGCAGCTCGACCCCTGGCCTCGGAGACGCGGGGATCGACCCGTTCGGCGCGGCGTACCTGGATTGGTTCGACGCCGACGTGGTGTTCGTGTCGGGCGTCTCGCTCTACGCCGCCAAGCCGATCCTCTTCTCGCAGTGGGTCCAGCGTGGCGGCGCGCGTCTGATCGTCGTCAACCCGCGACGGGACGAGACGGCCGAGTACGCGCTTCGCAACGGCGGCCTGTTCCTGCAGATCCGCCCCGGCACGGACACCCTGCTGCACAACGCCATCGCGCGCGTGATCCTGGACGAGGGCTGGCACGACGCGAGCTTCGTGGCCGAACACACCATCACCGACGACACCGAGCTCGAGGCGGAGTTCGAGGGCAAGTGGCGTCGCGAACGCTTCGGCCGCACGTTCGAGGGCTATGCCGCGTTCATCCAGGGCGACGAACGTCACCTGCCGGAGAACGCCGCAGAGCTGACCGGAATCTCTGCGGCGCAGATCCGCGAGGCCGCGCGCCTGCTCACCGCTGCTGGCGAGGGCGGCGTGGCGACGCGCGCGTCGTTCATGCTCGAGAAGGGCAACATCTTCGGACACAACTATCCGGGGACCGCGTCCCTCGCCAGCCTCGGGCTGCTGTGCGGCGCAGGCAATCGTCCCGGCCGCGTCATCGCGCGCGGCGGCGGACACCAGCGCGGGATGATCATGGCCGCGGACTACCCGAGCGATCTGTCTCCCGACGAGATCGATGGGCACGGCGTGCCGCTCGACGTCGATCGTTGGGCGCGCGAGGGCAACCTCCGCATGGCGTGGGTCATCGGTTGCACGTGGGCCGGGGGCGGGACGGCGGCGCCGGCTCGGCTCTTCGGGGCCCTGCGAGCGCTCGCCCGCGAGACCTCGCCGCAGGTCGACGCGGCCGCGGCGTTCCCCGAGGGCTTCGACGGGGCGCTCGACCGCGAGGCGGTCGTCGCCCGCATGCGCGAGCGCGTGGACGGCGGCGGCACCGTGCTCGTGCAGCAGGACATCTATCCGCAGGACCTCACCGAGCTCGCCGATCTCGTGTTGCCCGCGGTGTCGTGGGGCGAGGAGAGCTTCACGCGCATGCAGGGCGAGCGGAGACTGCGGCTGTACCCGAGGATCGCCGACGCCCCGGGCGAGGCGAAGCCGGACTGGTGGATCGTGGCGCAGGTCGCCCAGCGCATGGGCTACGACGGCTTCGATTGGCCGGATGGCGAGGCGATCTTCAACGAGGCGGCCGAGCGAGCGGCCGGCTCGTCGCAGGACTACTCCGGGGTCATCGCGCTGGCGGACGCGAGCGGTCGCAGCGCGTACGAGATCCTGGCCGAGCGGGGTACCACCGGGGTCCAATGTCCCACCACGTTCGTCGACGGCCAGATCGAAGAGACGGTGCGGGTCCACGACGCCGAGCAGGGCCGCGGCTTCAAGACGGCGAGCGGCAAGGCGCTGTTCGTGGTCGGGAGCTGGGACGACGCGCTCGGGCACCACGATGACGTCGAGCCCGTCGAGGGCGAGATCTGGATCGTGAACCGTCGCGACTCGCGGACGTGGAGCGCGATGATCGAGGATCTCCGGATCCCGGTGCGGATCGAGCAGATGCCCGCACACGTGCTCGAGGTTCATGCGGACGACGCGAGCGCCGCTGGCGTGGAGGATGGCGGAGGGGTCCGTGTCGAGACCGGGGACCTCGGCTTCGAGGCGACCTTGCGGATCTCGGACCGGCTGCAACCCGGTGTGGCGTGCGCGTACTTCAACTATGGGGGACGCGTACGTTCGGCCGCGAACAACTCGGTGCGGGATCGGACGGACCCCATCAACGGGCTGTACGCGTTCAAGCTCGGGCGAGGGCGGTTGGTGCGGATCGAATGACGGGTGTGGTCCGGGCCCGACCTCGATGCGAGTCTCGCCGTCGGACGGCGTCAGCATCCGCGCAGCGGTGCGGCGCTCGCGAGCTGCTCGATGCGCGCCGACACGATCTCCTCCAGATGGCGCGCGTCGAACGGCTTGCGAAGGACGTGTCCGCCGCCGATGCACCGTAGCTGCTCGGCGTCTGGCCCGCCCGTCATGAACAACATTCGCTCGGAGACCGGATCTCCGGCGCGACGCAGCGCCTCGTGGAATGTCGAGCCGCGCTCGCATCCAACCTGCTCGTCGCAGATGACCAGCGCGAACCCGGGGGCGCGTTCGAGCCGTGCGCGCGCGGTGGCGAGGCACGGTACGGCCTCGACGACATAGCGTCGTCGGAGAAGGCGCGCGAGCACGCTGCGGACGAGATCCTCGTCGTCGATCAGCAGGATGCTGCCGTGCCGCGGGGTCGAAGGCATCCGAGTAACGTAGCGCGGCACGAGCGGGCCGAGCGAATCCTTGGCGAAGAACGCTGTCCCGTTGTGACCCGTGGACGCGGGTCCGTGCAGGTGCCCAGGGTACGCGCGCCGCGCTGGCGCGTCGGCGCGCGAACGCTCCCGTGGGGACGGCAAATGGATCGTCGTGGCGCTGGCGTGAGGTGCTCGTTCGCTCGCCGCGATCGAAGGATCGCTCGCCCACGGTCAAGAATCGCTGTCGAACGTCGCCTGCCGCCGTTCGAACGCCCCAGAGCCGCGCGCCATCGACCGCCGACGCGATCGCTACCGGCCCTGCGACCATCGCTCCGATCTTCGCGCCGTCGACGATCTTCGACGGCGACGTGGCGCCGCCCGGCGTGCGGGTGGGTTGGTAGTCGCGCCCCGGTAGCCGGGCTTGCTGGCGTGCGGACACGGGCGCCCGGAGACGGACGCCCGTGCGTACCACGAGGACGCGCCGGCGACGAGACCGCGCGTGGTCGCTACCTCGGGAGCTTCGCCCACCGCATCGTCGTGGTCGGGCCCGCCTCGGAGTCGATCGTCGGCTCCTCGGCGAGGGCGACGGGGCGGAGATCCTTCACGTGCTCCTTGATCAACCGACCGAACGCCGCGTTCGGCGACGCGGCTACCGGCACGCCCACATTACCGACGTACGGGGTCACGTGGACCGCCGTCCAAATCTCGACGGTGGTGACCGTCGCACCGACGGCGAGCGTGGCGGTGAACTCGATGGGTGAACTCGATGATGGCGTGGAGTATCACAACCAGTCGCCCTCGCTGATGAACCGGCCTGTGCCGCGGGTGCGCACCTTCTGCCAGCACAGCATCCTCCCCTCGCCGAACGCCGCCGACTGGAGCAGCCGATACGAGTCCGGGATGCGCCCTCCGAATCCGTGGAACGTGAGCACCTGGACACCGATCTCGAGTGACGCCAGCGTGTCCTCGAAACGCTCGGTGTCGGCCTTCGCCCGCTCGGGGCCGAGCTCGACCGCGTCGTCCAACCAGCTGGCGCTCGAGGCGTAGCCCTCGGCGAAGGGGTTGTAGAGGTAGAGCGCATCGTAGTCGCCGAACTCGACGTCCGCGAGGTCGCCGACGCGGAACCTGGTGCGTTCGGCGACCCCGAGCTCGCGCGCGAGGTCGTCGGCGATCGCTACGAGGTGGGCGCGGCGCTCGACACCCTCGAACACGAGGTCGCTCGCGGCGGCGGCGATCGTGCAGAACTTCCCGACCCCCGAGCCGACGTCGAGCACGCGCGAGGCCCCGTTCGCCTCGAGCCACCGACTGGCGGCCACCGCCACCCTCACCGGCGTCCAGTAGCAGATCGATCGTTCGCGCTGCTGCGCAGGCAGCAATGCGTCGAATTCACCGTTGAGGACATCGCGGTCGTCACCGCGGAGCGCCGCCGCGAGCGCGAGCGAGCCCCGGTTTCGCGCGCGCGCTCCCCCGTCAGGCCCCGCAGATCCCATTGCAGTCGTCCCCGTTGCAGCACCCCACCGGGCCACCGCACAGCGCCCCGTCGGGCGCGCAGCACATCCCGTCGAGGATCTCGAAGTGGCACTCGGCGCAGGCGAGTACCCCGTCGCCGTCCAAGCCGACGTCGCCGCACGGGAAGTTGATCGGGTTGAGGCCCACGTCGCACTGCTCGCCGGGATCCAAGAGCCCGTCGCCGCACTCGCAGCCCAGGACCTCGCAGGCCTCGCACGATGCGGTCAAGCCGTTCGAGCACCGCACCGGTTGCTCGGTGTCGCAGGCCTCCGCGTCGAGCTCGACGAAGCCGTCCCCGCACGAGTTGAATTCGCACGTGTCGAGGCACCCGTCTTCGTTGGAGTCGTTCGCGTCGTCGCAGGCCTCGACGCCCTCGTGGACGAAGCCGTCGCCGCAGCGCGCAAGCTCGCAGGATGACAGGCAACCATCGGTGTTCGCGGGGTTGCCGTCGTCGCACTCCTCGCCGAATTCACCCTGTTGTTCGCCGTCGCCACAGGACCTCGGCACACAGCCCGCCGTGCACGTGTCACTGCCGCCGGCTCCGTCGTCGCATGGCTGGCCCGGGCCTGGCAGTCCGTCGCCGCACTCGTTCTTCGTGCAGTCGAGCTGGCACTCACCCCTGGGGTCGTTGTCGGCGCCGCGGTCGCACTCCTCGGCGGGATCGCGGTGCCCGTCGCCGCATGCGTCGGGGCCCGCCGATGTCGACTCGCCGGCGCTCGCGCTCGAGCCATTGGTATCGCTCGCTCCCTGGGTCGATCCGTCCTCGGCGCCCGTCGGCGTCGCGCCCTCGGCCGACGCCGACGCCGAGGTCGAACCTTCCGATTCGTCGTCGCCGAACAACGGGTTGCTCCGGGTGCAACCGCTCACCGCCGAGGCCTGCGCGAGGAGAACGACCCACGGCAGTCGACGACACCGCATTCGGACAGTCTACGGCGCTTGGGCGCGCGCTGTCGAGGAGCGGCAGGGCGCGATCGCTTCACGCCAGCCCGGGCGCGGCCGCGGTGGGCACGAACGCATCGGCGCGGATGTCCGCCATCGCGGCGCCGGCGAGGAAGACCCTTCGCCGTGCGGCATGCACCACCCCGGGGTCGCCGCACAACACGATGCCCCAGTCCTTGGGCACCGGCACGAGATCGCTCAGCACAGCGTCGAGGGGGCCCACCGTGACACCGTCGGAGGGCTCCCCGGCCAACACTGCGCGGTGGTAGCGGACGTTGGCGTGCGCGCGCGCGAGCGACGAGAACGCCTGCTCGAGGTAGAGGCCGGCGTGTGTCCGCGCCCCGTGGACCACCACCACCTGGCCGCGGTGGCCGTGGCGTAGCGCGTCGCGCAGGATGCCCAGCAAGGGGGCCGCGCCGGTCCCTGTGCCCGCCAGCAGCAGGTCCTGTGTCGGGCGATCCTGCAGATAGAAGCAGTCGCCCGCGGGGCCTTGGAGCGACACCGTGTCACCGACGCGGGCCGTGTGCGCCAACCATCCGCTCATCGCTCCCCCGGGAACGACGCGCACGTGGAGCTCCAGCGCGCCGGCCTCGGGCAGGCTGGCGATCGAGTAGCTGCGCGACGGGCCGTCGTGGCGGCGCAGCGTGACGTACTGCCCGGCGCGGTGCTCGAACGCGCGCCGCGGCATCAGCCGCACGCCGAGCACGTCGTCGGAGAGGTGTCCGAGCTCCACGATCTCGGCCTCGACCTGGCGATCCTCGTCGCCGTCGTCGAGCTCGAGATCGCCGTCGGGCCGAGCTCGGCAGGCCAGGAAGTAGCCGCGCAGGCGCAGCGACTCGCGCACGCCGCGTTGGGCGTCCGCGGGCGGTGTGCCCGCGCGCGCCCGCAGCAGGCAGGACTGGCAGGCGCCCGCGCGGCAGGAGCTGGGCGGCGCCACCCCGGCGCGCTCGAGGGCATCGAGCACCGTTTCGTCCTCGCCACGTTGGACGACGGTCCCTCGGTAGCGCAGCTCGGCCACGCGCGTCTACGCCCCCGCGCCGCGGCGACCGAGGATATCGTCGCGGACCGACTCCGCGATGGCGGCGACCTGCGCGATGAGGCCCTGCGCCACGCCGAGCTCGCCCAAGGTCGCGCCGAGGTGCGCGATCACGATGTCGACGTGCGTGTCGTTCAATCCGTCGCGCAGCAGGTGGCTGTGTGCGCGGGTCATGTCTTTGCCGGTGTAGTTGGCCGGGCCGCCGAACACCATCGTGAGGAACGCCTTTTGCTTGGCCGCCTGGCGGTCCATGTCGACCGCTTCGAAGAACCGGGCGACGCGCTCGTCCGCTAGCATCTTGCGGTAGAAGATGTCGACCGCTGCGTCCACCGCAGCCTGGCCACCGAGGGATTCGTAGAGTGTGGGCATCGTCTGTCGTCCTATTCGGCCGCGCTGGGCGCGACGCGAGGGGCAAATACCCCGGACGCGCGGCCCGTGGTGGTTCGGCGCGCGCGCAACGTCTGCCGGCGCGAGGCAGGCCCGCCCCGGTACTGGCGCACCGCCGCGGTTCGCCCCACGCAAGGACAGAGGCGCGGTGAGCCCGTGGACGACCCCGAAAAACGCCCGATCATCATCGTCAAGAAGAAGAAGCACGGCCATGGTGGCCACGGTGGCGCGTGGAAGGTCGCGTTCGCCGACTTCGTGACCGCGATGATGGCCTTGTTCATGGTCCTTTGGCTGGTCGCCCAGAGTCCGACCACGAAGTCCGCGGTCGGTGCGTACTTCCGCGACCCGCTCGGCATCGAGAGCGGCGGCAACACCGAGGTGAACACGGGCCCGAACAACGGCGGCGCCGGGTTCTTCGCCGGCGGCAACACGGCAGTCGCGGTAGACACGACCTTCGCCGCCAGCAATGGGGCGGATCGCAGCCCCACCAAGGAGATCCCCGAGCTCTCCGACGCGCGCAGCCGCCTCACCCAGGCCCTGATGGCGCTGAGCATGGACTCATGGGCGCGCCACGTGGAGCTCGGCGCCGTCGAGGAGGGGTTGCGCATCGAGATCGAGGACAGCGACGAGCTGCGCCTGTTCGCGTCCGGGAGCGCGCGGCTGAACCCGGCGGCCAAGCCGACGCTCCGGGTGATTGCCAGGGAGCTGGGCGCGCTGCCGAACCGGTTCGTGATCGAGGGCCACACCGACGCCACACCTGCGGGCGGTCGCGCGAGCAACTGGGAGCTCTCGATGGACCGTGCCCATGCGACGCGCCGCTTCTTGATCCACGCCGGCGCGCGTGAGGAGCAGCTCCTCGAGGTCCGTGGCTATGCGGATCGACGGCTCAAGGTCCGGCATGCGCCCGCCGATCCCCGCAACCGCCGGGTGACGATCCTGGTGCTCGCCGAGCGAGCCGTGGGCGCAGGCGTTCCCGCGCCGGACGAGGGCGGGGAGCATCCGCTCCTGCGACGTCTTCGCGCCGCGAGCCGGGAGGGCGCGGCCGCGGAACCCACTCGCTGAACGCCCGCGGCGGCGGGGGCTTCGGCACGGGCGAGCGGAACGGACCGAACGCGGCTGGTCCGCTCAAGCGCGTGGCACGAGTCCCCACTTGCCGCATTTCGCCCTGCCGGTGCACTCTCGGTGCGGCCGATTGGCCAGGCGCGCGCTTTGCACTCTGCGGGACCCATGGACGACGACGCGATCGAACGACTCCTCGTGGATCACCCGGAGCTCGAGCCGCACGCGGACGTCCTGCGCGACCACGGACAACGGGCAGCCCACGCGGGCGCCTGTCGACTCGCCGCGGCGCAGGACGTGCGGTGCATCGAGCACGCGGCCAAGCACGCCGCCGACCTTTCGGTGGACCTGGTGACCATCGCTGGCCAACAGATGCATCGCCCTGGGCCCGTCGACATCCGCTGCATGGCGAGCGTCGTCGCGGGCACGCTACGTGAGCGCGGCGATGGGGCCACGGTCGAGGTGACGCTCGCGCACCCCGGCGTCGTCGTGGTGGACCGCGGCCAGGTCGAGCGCGCGCTCGTGATCCTCGCGGGGCTCGGGCGCGGTCGTGCGCGTCGCGTGTTGCTGTCCGCCGGGCCGTCCGGGGACGACGCCGCGCGCCCGTCGATCCGGGTCGACATTGCGGGGTCCACCCCCCTTGCCCTCGGGCGCGGGTCGAGTGACGCGGCGGCGCAGCACCTGGCGCTCGCAGTGGCGCGCGGGCTCGTCGGTCGTAACGGCGGGCGCATTGTCGGGCCTCGACGACACCGGTCGGCGTGCGCTTCGACGTGTTGTTCGCGGGGCCACAATCGGCGCGAACTCCTGCAGACGGCGCGGTTTCGCCGCGTCGGTCGCGGATTCTGCTCGTCGAGGACGATGACATCGTCCGCGATGTCCTCGCGCGGGTGCTCCGGTCGGGTGACTATGATGTCGTCACGGCGAGCGATGGCGTCGAGGCCTTGGAGGCCACCGTGGGTGGGCAAAGCTTCGACCTCGTGATCACCGATCTCGAGATGCACCGCATGGGCGGCCTCGAGCTCGCGGCCGCCTCCGCGCGACGCAGCCGCTCGTCCCGCTGCTCCTCAGCAGCGCCTACTCGACGGGGCTGGCGGCGGCGACCACGATTGCCGGCGCAAGTTGCCTCATGAAGCCGTTTTCGTCCGCCGAGTTGCTCGCCCGCGCTCGCGAGCAACTCGGCGCGATCCGAGACTGAGCTCGATCATCGGATCCGCCGAACTCACGCCGCCGCCGAGCCAGCCATGCCGGCGCGCGGGAGCCGGATCGTGAACGTCGTCCCCACCCCGAGCTCCGACTCGAACGACAGGTCGCCGCCGTGCTTTCCGACGATCACCGCCCGCGCGACCGTGAGCCCCTGCCCAGCGCCTTGGCCCACGGCGCGCGTGGTGAAGAACGGGTCGAACACCCGGTGGCGGATGTCGAGTGGGATCCCGCAGCCGCGGTCGCGCACGCGCAGCTCGACGGTGTCGGTGAGCGCCCGGGTCGAGACCACGACAGCGTCCGATCGCCGGCCGGCGTCCGCGATCGCCTGGGCCGCGTTGAGCAACAAGCCGTGGATCGCCTGGCTCAACTCGGCGGCGTAGCCCATCACCCTCGGAGCCTCGACGTCGAGCTCGAGCGCAATGTCGGCGAGGTGGGCGCACTCGTGCCGAGATAGGGTCACCACGCCGCCCACCAGGTCGTTGACGTCGAGCAGCGCGGGCGCGTCGTTGCTGGCGTGGGAGAACGCGTCCAGCGTCGAGACGATCGCGGTGACGGCGGCGATGCCGTCCTTCACGGAGTCGCACGCCCCGAGCGCGTGGCTCCTCATGCTTCGCATGCGTCCGGTCGAGAGGTGCTCCGCGATCCGACCCCGCACGACTGGATCGATCTCCTCGGCGTCGAGCGCCTGCTGAATCGCGTCGCATGTCGCCAGAAGTCGCTCGACGCACTGGCGCAGGAAGAAGATGTTGTCCCCTACGTACTGCATCGGCGTGTTGATCTCGTGCGCGATGCCGGCGGCGAGCCGCCCGACGGCCTCGAGCTTCTGGGCCTGTCGGAGCTCGTGCTCCACGCGCGTGCGCTCGGTGAGCTCCTCGGACAACCGCTCTGCGAGCTCGCGATTCGCGACCAACTCGCGCTCGAGCCGGGCCTGCGCGGTGACCTCGGTGACGACGAGCACCATCCCGAGCCCCGCCGCGCCGGCGAGGGACACAGGCGAGGCGCGGACCCTGAACCGTCGGGCGAGGCCAGCCTCGGCCCCATCCACGCGGTCGGGGTCGGCCTCGGTCAGCGTGGCGGCGCGGGTCTCGACGATCCCCTCGGTCAGTGCCGCGATGCCGGGGAGCCGGGAGTGTTCGACGAGGCTGTGCAGGGGTCGACCGACGGCGGCGGCTTGGGCGAGCGAGACACCGTGGCGGGACCGGAGCGCCACGAGCTCGAAGAACCGCAGGTTCGCCTGCAGCAGGATCCCGTTCTCGTCCACGATCGCGATCCCGTCGTCCGCGTCCGCGATGATCCGGGTCCAACGCTCCCGCGCGGCGAGCAGGCGGTGGGTCAGGTTCGTTTCGGCGCTGATGCGCTCGACGAGGAGCCACCAGCCACCCGCGTGGGCGATCGCCCGCATGCGTGCGAGCACGCTGGCACCGGCGACGACGAGGATCGCGGGCATGTCGCCGCTGGTCGCGTCGCCGCTGGAGAGGAACCGCATCCACGCGGCAGACTCCCGACGGTGCTCCGTGCTGAGGATCGCCGCGACGGGGCGCCCGAGCAGCTCCGCGGGCTCGACGGACAGGGCGCGCGCGAGCGACCCCGACACCTCGACGATCGTCAGGTGCCCGTCGAGCGCGAGCATCCCCGTGCCCAGGGCGGCGAGTGCGGCGTCGTTCACGTCGGTTCTATCCCTCCCCCGCGTAGCCGAGCAAGGCGTGCAGGGCATCGACGTCGGCGGGGGCGCAGGACCGCTTGCGCACCACCGTGACCGGGTTTCGCAGCCAGGTCGACCGGATGATCATGGCCGGGTGTCGAATCTCGAACACCTTGGTGCTCGCGTGCCACACGATCTCCCCGAATCCCCGAGCCAGGCGCTCCCACGTGTCGGCCACCGCGTCGCGCGGCAGGAAGTACTTGTACGTGTCCTGGCGCCGGCAGGCGCGCACGCGCTCCCTGGTCACCTCGGTCATGCTGCCACCGCTTCGAGCGTGCAGACGGCGTCAGCGCAGGCGCGACACGAGCACTCCCGGGCGCCGAAGCTGCCGAACCGCTCCTCGAGCAGGCCTTCGCCGTAGATGAGCTCGGCGATCCCTGCGGCTACCCCGGTCAGCATCAAGCACTTCGGTTCGGCGGCGACTCCGAAGTGGCGTCGGTAGCCCGACGACTCGTACCCGTTGCTCGCCGCGAGCGTGAGCGCGCGACCGCTCTCGAGCGCGGTGACGTGCCAATGCCCCCACCCGAGGGCATTCGACACCGCGACGATCCCGAAGACCGCGTCGTCTCGCTCGTGCAGCATTGGGGCGACCACTGCGTCCCATTCGGGCGACGCAACGATCCCGCCGAACGTGAGCAGGCCGCAGGTCTCCGCGTCGAAGAGCAGCAGGTCCCTCGCGACTTCGTGTTGCCCGACGGCGCGCATCGCCGCCAAGAATCGGAAGCACACCAGGTTGTAGAACTCGGCCGGCATGTTGGCGAGGTAGACGTTGAACGCGGGGATCAAGCCCTCGGCGTCGCCGACGATCGGCATGCCCGCAACTGCGGCGATGATCGCCTCTTCGTCGACGTGGGGTGAGCGTAGTCGGGGAGCGGGCGTGGAGTCCCCAGGTTCCGCGCTCGCGGGCGTGGTGTCCGGCGGTGACGACCCGGCGGCGACGCCGGTGCGCGCACGCTCGGCGGTGCCCTCGATGGTGAAGCGACACTGCTTCGCGCCGGCCGCGATGCACTCGACCTCCCGGACGCGCACCGAGGCCCCCAGGCAGGCCCGGAGTGCGGCCTCGAGGAAGCCCTCGGTGAAGGTGCAGGCCGGACGCTCGCGGGCGGGGAACCCACTCAAGCGTCCCTCCGCGAAGTGCGAGCTCGACGCCAAGGCGCGCCCCTCCGATACGGCCCCGAGGTCGAGCGCGCCGAAGCCGAGGTGCCGGTAGAGTTCGATCGCCTCGGCGAGTCGCTCTGCGGAGCTGCTCTCTGGTGTCAGGACCGCGTCGAGCCACGCGTCGAACACCTCGCGAGCGGTGTCGCGGAAGATCGCCTGTCCGTCGATCGCTCGGGCGCCCTCGATCGTGTTCTGGATCCGCGAATTGTAGTGGTGGCAGTGGATGATCACGGATTCGCCGCCGACGATGCGTCGCGACGTCGGACGATCGAAGACGAGCGCGAGGCGCTCGGCGAAAGGGATCGATGCAGAACTCATGGCGCTGGCCTCCAGGGGTGGATGGATGAAATGAGTGGGATGGGCGGGATGCCCTCGATCAGGCGGCGAGCCGCACCTTGACGGGCTCGGCGAGCGGCGCCGCCTTGTGGAACTGGCGGATGCGTTCGAGCAGGGGCGCGGTGAGCTCGTTGCCCTTCGCGAACAGGACGTTGCCCGAGCGCGAGGTGAGGTTCTCCTCCAACACCATGCCGGGCCGCAGCTCGCCGACCTTGACGGCGGCGATGCTCTCCATCGGCCGCTTCGCCTGGTAGTCGAAGAGCAGCTCGAGCAACGCTCGCCCGGCCGGCCCGTGGTTGACCGCGCGGCCGCGGGCGATCTGGGAGACCCTACGCGTGGCGGTCACGTCATTGAGCACCTCGATGGCGATGGAGATCATCGCGGCGCCACGTGTGATGTCGTCGTCGAGGCGCGCCGGGATCTTCTCTCGGTGGCGTCGGACCATCTCGGCGACCTCGTGGAAGCGCGGCACCCCGGCGAGCAGCCGCGCCCCGATCTCTGCCGCCGTGCCGAGCTCGCGCTGCTCGGCGGGGCTGAGCGCGACGCCCGAGGTCCTTCGCTCCACGAGCGCCGCCGGGAGCGCGATGTACCCCAGGGTGTGGAGCATGGCCGCGGCACGGAACTTCCACGTCTCGACCAGGCCGGCTCGCTCGCACATGTGCTCGACGATGCTCGTGATCGCCGGCGTCTCCCGGAAGCACGACGGCGCCGCGAGGGCGAGCACCTCGCCGAGGAGCTTCACGGAGCCTGTCACGGTGGTCTCGAGCAGCTCGCGGTCGGCGATGACGCGGCGCTTCGCCGCGGCGCCGGTCTCGATCACGCGCATCAGCTCGTCGACCGGGCACGGCTTCATCAGGTAGCGGAAGATCTGGCCCTCGTTCACCGCCGCGCGGGCCGACTCCGCGTCGGCTTCCCCCGTGAGCAGGACGCGCGCTGCGTCTGGCGCGAGGCGCCGCGCGTGGCCGAGGAACACCGCGCCGTTCATGTTCGGCATGCGCATGTCCGAGATGATGACGTCGAAGTCGACGCCCCGCTCGAGCTCCACGATGCCGGCGGCGCCGCCCTCCGCGGTCACCACCTCGTAGGTGTCACCGAGCGTTCGATCGAGGCCTTCGAGCACCCGTGGTTCGTCGTCGACGCACAGGACGCGAATATCGTTGGACATGGTGGTTACCCCTCGGCCTTTCGTCGAATCTCGTCCTCGGACATCCCGAGCCGCCGGAGATCGTCGGCGTGCAACGGGGCGTTCTCGACGACGGCCGCGGCGCACGCCACGGCCGCCGAGAGCGCGGGATCGGCCTGTTCGCCGGCGAACACCGGCGAGTGGTGGTGGCCGACGGCGTCGACGACCGCGGTCGGCATGCCCCACAACGCCAGGAGATAGGCACCGATCTCGGCGTGGGTCGCACCCCAGCACTCCCGCTCGATGTCGTCGTGCAGTGACTCGCCCGCGCGCCGACGCAGCATCGCCGCGTCGTACTCCCGCGGCAGCGTCGACGCGACGACGAGGTGCCCGACCTCGGTCAGGATGCCCGCGAGGTAGGCGAGCCCGGCGTCCTTGGGCCAGAGCCGGCCCGCGATCTCGGCGGTCCGCAACGCCCGCGACTGGACGGCCCCGACGTCGAACTCGCGGGCAGGGAAGTCGCGGCGATCGAAGACCGCGGCCACGGCGAGCGCGGCGAGGACCCGGAGCCCGAGACGTCCGATCGCCTGGGATGCGGTGGTGATGCGCCGGCCACCGCCGAAGAACGGGGAGTTCGACACCTGGACCAGTCGCGCGGTGAGGCCTGGGTCCCGGGCCGCGATCGCGGCGAGCCGCTCGAGGCTCGGCTCGCGTCCGCTGAGCTCCGCCTCGATCTCGCGATAGATGGTGGGCGCGGCGGGGAGCCGGTCGGTGGACACGACCGCGCGCCGAAAGGACTCGCGCTCGAGCAGTGTGCGGTAACGGACGACGGACCGCAGGACGCCGCACAGCGCCTCGGGGTTGCACGGCTTGCTGAGGATCTGATGCGCGCGCTCGAGCGCCTTCAGGGCGCTGGCGTCCTCCATCTGGCCGGACAGCACGACGCGCGCCGTCGATGGGGCGAGCGCCTGGGCCTGGCGGAGCACCTCGGCGCCGTCGATCCCCGGCATGCGCATGTCGGTCACGAGCGCGTCGTACTGCTCGGTCTTCAACCGCTCGACCGCGGCGGCGCCACCCTCGACGAACTCCATGTCCCAGTCGTCGTCCGCGACCATCATGAGCGAGCGCTCGAGGCCCTCGAGGACCTTCACTTCATCGTCCACGAAGAGGAACTTCATGCGGCCTCCTTGCCCGAGACGTCGGTCCCGAGGGGAATGCGGATGATGAACGTCGTGCCCTCGCCCAGCTTCGACTCGAAGGAGATCGCCCCGCCGTGCTTCTCGACGACCACGTTGTAGGCGATCGCGAGCCCCTGGCCGGTGCCCTTGCCTACGGCTTTCGTCGTGAAGAACGGGTCGAACACGCGCGCCTTCGCCGACTCGGGGATTCCGCCTCCCGTGTCGGAGACCCGGATCTCACACCAATTCTCGGCGACCCGGGCGCTGACGCGGATGAGGCCCCGGCCGGCGGCTCCGTCGCCCACCACGTCGCCGATTGCGTGCGCCGCGTTCACGACGAGGTTGAGCACGACCTGGTTCAGCTCGTCGCGCAGGCAGGGCACGGACGGCAGATCATCCGGGATGTCGATCTCGAGCTCGGCGACGTACTTCCACTCGTTGCGCGCGATGGTCACGGTGGATTCGATGGCGGCGCGCAGGTCGACTTCGGCCTTCTCGCCGCCGCTGGGGTGCGAGAAGTCCTTCATCGCCCCGACGATCTTGCTGACCCGTGCGATTCCCTCGAGGGATTGCTCGAGGGCGCGCGGCACCTGCGTCGAGACGCGGGCCAACTTGACCTTCTTGAGGAGCTCGCGGACGATGTCGAGCTCCGGCACGCCGGTCGAGCAGGCGGAGGCGGCCGCCGCGGCCTCGAGGATGGGCATCGTCTGCTGGAAGACCTTCTGCAAGAAGGCGAGGTTGTCGCCGACGTACTGGATCGGGGTGTTGATCTCGTGGGCGACCCCCGCGGCGAGCTGGCCGATCGCGGTCAGCTTCTGCGATTGCGTCAGCTCGGTCTGCGCGCTGCGGAGCTCAGCGAGCGCCGCGGTCAGCTTGGTCCGCTCCTCGGCGAGCTCCCGGGTCTTGTGCTCGACCACCCGAGCGAGGCTGATGTTCTGCTGGACGACGGCGAAGTCGTTGGTCGGGCGCGCGGCGCGCTGTTCGGCGTCGTCCATCAGCACATCGAGCGTACGTTTGCACGCCCGCAGCTCGTCCTCGAGGGCGGCGATCCGCTCCGTCGGCTCGGTCGTCGGATCGGTCCGGTCAGACATGGGAGCCTCCGAGGGCGACGCCGACGAACGTCTGATTCACGTGGACGCCGTTGTACTGCTCGCCGAATGTGCTGAAGCCGACCACGCGCCGGCGCGCGAGCGAGGCCCCGATCGAGTCGCGCAGGCCGCGTTGCTCGAACTCGAGCCGACGAAGGATGCAATCGCACCCGAGGACTGCGTCGGCGTCCGCCGGCACGCCCGCGAAGCCGGCCTCCAGCGCCTCGAGCACGTCGACCCCCTCGCCGATGGTCAATACGAGCCCAGCCTCGATTGCGCAATAGAACGCGAGGCTTCCGTCTTCGCACACCTGCTGAATCGAACGCACATAGTATTGGTCGCCGAGGCGGAGCATCACCGGGTTCGTAGAGAACACCGTCGCGTTCAGGTCGGCGACCGGTACGCCGACGAGGTCCGCGTAGGCCTGGGCGGCGGGGCGCCCGTTGATCTCGCGCACGAGTCGGCGCGCGGGGTCAGCTGCCGTGATCACCATTCGCTTCCGTGTCGGCGCAAAGTGCTGGATCTTGAAGATCGAGAACGGCTCCGAGGTCGCGACGACCGCGAACGCGGCGGCCCCCTCGCGGAACTCGCCGTCGACGAACACGAAGGTGTGCTCGAATTGCAGGTCGTCGCCGGCGGAGCCGCCGACCAAGGGTACCGCGCCGAGGGACTGGTAGAGCGTGGCGGCGAGGCGCTCCTCGGCGAGTGAGAGGCCGTCCGCGAGGATCAGGCCAAAAGCCCGCCGCCCGTCGATGCGCAGGTCCTCGGCGGCCTGGGCCGCGGCGGCTTGCGCGGCGCGCTGGCAATCCGCGAGGGGGGTCACCGGATACACCCGCATCGTCGCGGAGGCTGCCGTCATGCCGATCGCCACGATCCCGTCGCGCTGATAGCCTTCGGGGCCGATCTGCCCGGCGCCGGTGCAGCCGGTCACGGGTCCGCGAAACCCGGCCCGGAGCGCGGCGGCGAGCGCCTCGAGGTCGTAGGTCGGTGCGCAGAAGAAGATGACCCCGCCGTCGGCGGCGTCGCCGAGGAGGGCGACGAGCTCGGCGACGGCGGCTCGAGGATCCGGGTTGTGGGTCGCGGCGCGGCGGATGCCGGGGCCTGGGGTACCGTTCATGGTGTGATCGTCCTGTTGTTCGGAGTGCGAACTCATGGGTGAACTCATGCGGCGACCTCGCGCGATCGGCTCGCACGCAGCACCACGAGAAATGTCGAGCCCTCGGGCCCCGTGGTTTCACACGCCAGTCGTCCGCCGGGGCAGGCGGCAACGAGGTCTCGCAGGTGGTGGAGCCCATCGCCGCGCCCGTGCCCGACGCCCTTGGTCGTGAAGAATGGGTCGAAGATGCGATCGAGACTGTCCGCCGCGACGCCGCTGCCGTTGTCGCGGACGCGGATGGCGAAGGCGCCGTCGTGGAAGCTGACCGAGACGTGGACGCGTCCGGCGGTCCCGCGCGACGCCGCCGCCTCGGCCGCGTTGCGCAGGAGCCCCGAAAGCACACTTGCGAGTCGGTCCGGGTCGATCTCCGCGGTGCGCCGGGGGTCGTCCAGTTCGACGTCCGCGGCGAAGGTGCAGGCCGGCCACTGGTCACGCGCTTCGTCGGCCGCGGCCCTCACGAGCGCCGCGACCTCGGTCTCATCGCCCGCGACCGCGTGTGTGCGCGTGATGTGCTGTAGGGTGCCGACGATCTTCTCGACCGCGCGCAGGCCCGCCTGGGTCGCCTCGATCGCGTGGGGCACATGGCTCTCGATCGCGCCGAGCTTGAGCCGCTCGATGATCGCGGCGATCCGCGGGTCACGTGTCATCACGTCGTCCGCGCCCGGACGGGGCGAGTCCACGGCCTTCAGCGCCGCAAGCAGGCGTGCAGTGGCGCGACCGAGGAACTGGATGTTGTCGCCGATGTACTGCAGCGGCGTGTTGATCTCGTGGGCGACGCCCGCGGCCATCCGGCCGAGGGACTCCAGCTTCTGAGATTCCCGCAGTTCCGCTTCGAGGGACTTCTGGTGGGTGATGTCGAACGTGACGCCGCGCAGCAGCGTGTCCGCGCCGCGTCGAACGACGGCGACGATGGCGCGCACGTGCACGACCCGGCCATCCTGAACGTTCAAGCGCAGCTCCAGCTGGAAGTCGCTGCCGTCGAGGACGTGTCGCTGCATCGTCTCGAGCAGCCGAACGACGTCGTCCTGATGGATGATCCCCACGTAGAACCCCGGCTCCTCGAACCGCGCCGGCCCGTAGCCGGTGAGCGCCTCGATCTGTGGCCCGACGTAGCGCGCCGCGTTCGTCGCCGGGTCGAACTCCCACGGCACTGCCTGCGTGCCCTCGACGAGGGAGCGATACTGTTCTCGGCTGGCCTCGAGCTCGGAGGTTCGCGCCGCGACCTGCTGCTCGATCACGTGGTTGATCTCGGTGAGGGCAGCTCGGCGCTCGGCGAGATCGCGGATGGTCGCCAGCGAACGCTGGATCCCGAGGAAGAGGACCACGTTCTCGAACGCGACCCATGACGCATGCTCGAGAAAGCGCCACCACTCCGGGTTCGCCACGCCGTACACCGAGGCGGGCCACATCATGCCCCGCAGCAGGTGGTCGGCGGCGACCGCCAGGGTGGCCGTGATGAGCAGCCGCCAGTCGAGGTAGAACGACACGAAGGCGAGGGAACCGAACACGTGGAAGTGGGTCTCGATCCGGCCACCCGTGACGTGGATGAGCACCGCCGAGAACAGCATCTGCGTCGCGGCGATCACGTGCCGCGTCACCGCGCTGCCCGGGCTCCGCACCGCCCACGCCCGCGCCAACGCGAAGAGGGATCCGCCGATGACGACCGACGTCCACACGTGGGGGTGGACGCTGCGGACCTCTCCGGCGTAGGCCCACGGCGACAGGACGAGCGCGAGCACGATGGCGAATGCCCACTGCGCCGCGAACAGGCGCACGAAGAGCCGATCACTCTTCACGCGGAGCGCCCACACGTCCTCGTCGAAGAGGCGGCCGGCGAGCGCGTCGATTCGGGTGAGGGTCATGGCGCAGCTCCCGTGGCAGGTCCGCGCAGCGGGCAGCCGAACACCGCCTGGGTTGTCTCGGTCGCGGGGCTGGCCCACCTCTGCACGGCGGTGCGTACGGCCCGCGCGCCGGGGCTGTCGCCGAGTTCGCCACGGGCCAGCGTGAGACCGCCCGAGAACCGGAGCGCGCCTGCGCTGTCGTAGACGACCACGTGGCCGGAGGTTTCGGCCGCGAACGCGCGGTGCAGCTCGCCGTCGACATCGAGGACCACCTCGACGCCCGCGAGCGCGCGGGCGCGCCGTTCCACTGGTCCGCCCCCGTCGCCGGCGCCGCCGCGGACCACGACGTAGGCGCGCACGGGTCCGAGCTCCGGGAGGACTCGCGCGAGCTCGGTGAGGCTCGCCATCGTGCACGTGCACTCGGGGTGGACGAGCATGACCAGGGTCGCGTGCTCACGGTCCAACTCGAGGCGCACCGCGGGCCAGCGGGCGGCCACATCGCCGGGGTCGCCCGACGTGGTCTTGTAGGCCCACAGCTCGCGCGCGCCGGCACCGAGGCCGACGATGGCGACGAGGACCGTGGCCGCGAACACCAGCATGCGCTCACGGCTGGGTGCGTCGGTGGAGAGTCGCGAGTTCGACCGCACCCCTGCTCAATCGCGCCGCAGGCGGCATCCTTTAGGCACGCGGCCGTCCCCGATCGTGCCGCCCGGCGGCGCTTGGTGGGAGGCGGTGGTTGCAGTACGATGACAGGGCATGTCGATCGACGCCGCTGCGCTCGAGACCATCGTGAAATCCGTGTGGCAGTCGATGACGCCGCTCCCCATCGAGCGCCTCGAGTCGTCGAGGGCGGAGGGCGGCACGGTCGACATCGTCGGCTGGGTGGCGATCTCCGGGGAGTGGGACGGCGTCGTGACGTTGCGTGCCCACGAAGAACTCGCCCGCCGGGTCGCGGCCCACATGTTCGGGCCCGACGCGGGCGGCAGCGAGGAAGACGTCGCGGATGCGTGGGGCGAGCTCGCGAACATGGTCGGGGGTTGGGTGAAGGCCCAGGCCCAAGGCCAGGGGATCCTGTCGCTGCCCACCGTCATTCGTGGGACACAGCTGCTGGTGCCCGATGGTCGGCTCGCCGCGCTGTGCGAGTTCGACGTGGACGGCGGGGCCCTCTGGGTCCGCGTGATCGAGCGCGGCTCCACGGTTCGCAGGGCCCGAGCGCCGTCGCCCTAGCTAGTCGGTCTCCGACGCGCCGAGGTGCTCGGTCGCGGCGGTGAGCGCCAGGCCGAGGGGGGACGTGGGCACCGCGGTTGGAGCCTGTTCGGCGACTGCGTCGACCACTTCCTCCGGCATCCCCCACAGCGCGAGGAGCAGGGCGCTCGCCGTCGCTCGCTCGGCGGTGTCCACCTCGATGTCGGCGAGCTGCGTAGCGGTCGCGAACGCCCCGACTGAGAAGGCGATCGACGCCCGTTGGGGCAACGCGACGGCGGTCGCGAGCGCCCGACGCCTGGCGAATGCGACCATCGGGCCACGGTGCACCGCGCCATCGTCGTCGCGCACCAGCCCCAGCGCGGCCACCGCTCGCCGATTCCCCAGCTGGCGATGGGCTTCGAGCGGCGTGGACGGGGGGCCCTCCCCGCAGAAGAACGAGCTGTTGGCGAGTCGGGCGAGTTGCAGCGCGAAGCCGAGGTCCTGGGCGATGCCGTGCACGACCGTCGGGTCGATGGCGTCGGGCTCGAGCAGCGACCGCCACTGTGCCGTCGACCAGCCGGGCGCGTGGACTGTGGTCGCCGCGGCGGCGACGGCAACACGCACCGCACGGCTCGCCCGCCTGCGTACAGCGAGGCAGACGCGCAGCCAGTCGTACAGCGTCGTGCTCGCGCACGGCTTCGTCATCACCTGGTGTGCACGACCCAGCGCGCGCAGACCGATCGCGTGGTCGACCTCGCCCGACAGCACCGCCCGAACTGCGTCCGGCGCGAGCTCGACCGCACGCGCGAGGAAAGCGAGCCCGTCAAGACCGGGCATCTGGAGGTCCGTGACGATGGCGTCGTACTCTCGGAGCCTGAGGAACTCGAGCGCCTCCTCACCACAGCTCGCGCTGTCCACCTCCCAGCCTGCGTGTTGGCTGAGCCATCCCAGCGTACGAACCAAACCCTGGGTCACGAGCGGCTCGTCGTCCACGAACAGGATCCGCGCGTCGGGTGCCTGGCCGGCGGCTCGCATCGACTCTGCATCGTCACCTTGGTGCCCCGCTTGAGCGCGGCCGTGGTGAGGTGATACGTGCGGGCGGCGAGGTACCACTCGCAAAAAAGATCGTCCGAACGGCCGCTGTGGCCCCGCTCGTGTCCCGAAGCGGGGCGCGGCGTTGATCACCTCGGGGATCCACCCTACGTTCGATCCTCGCGAGGACGCAGCGAGTGGACGCGGAACTCATCGGTGGCCTCACGGCGCTCGAGTGGTCGGTGGAGTCCGCCGATGCTGCTCATCGGCATCGGGACGTGTCGCCGAGGATGTTCGTTCGCGGCGTGATCGAGGGGCTCCGCGGCTGCATTCGCGGACTCGATCAGATCCTCGCAGGGGTCGAGTCCGCGGATTCCCGTGACCTCGACGGCGTCGTCGAACTCGCAGCGCGGGCGCGATGGGAGATGCGTGATGGCGTGCTGGAGCTGCAATCGAAGCTGTGTTCGCGACCTGAACCCGAGACGCTCGTGCGGGCGCAGGCCGCGACGCGATCCATGGCGGCGACCGCCGCGGCGCTTCGCCACCTGCTGCGAACGGACGTCGGCCGCGTGGGGCTCGAGCGGCCGCCGGCGTGGCGCGTCGAGTTCGGGGACGCGTCTCACCGGCGCTCGGACGAAGGCCCGATGAGGCCGTGGCTTCAGTCGGCGTCTGCCGATGCCGTGCGCGTCGTCGACGGGGCGGTGGGCTGCGAGATCGTGGACACCCTCACCGGGATGCGCGTCGGTGTGTACCCCTCGGAGTTCTCGAACGAGATCGCCTACGACGCCGACCGGATCCTCGCCGTGCTCGCTGGCGCTTCGGCCCGGGCCCCGGTGGCGGGCGACGCGGTGCCCTCGGGCACCCCGTTCCACCGCGCCCACCTGGTGACGCTCGATGCGGTGCTGCTCGGTGCGCGACTCTGCGGAGGTGAGTTCGCCCTGGCCTTGGTCGCGTCGAGGACGACCAACCTCGAGCAGGCCTGGGCCGAACTCTCACCAGTGCTCGACGCACTCGAGGAGGCGGTGCGATGAGCGGGACCGCGATCGACCTCTCGCTGCAGCTCGAGTCGTCGGACACCGAAGTGCCGATCCGCTCGCATGACGAACTCCTCGACGTGATCCGTGAGGGGCTCGCCGACGGATACACCGGTGAACTCGCGGTCCGCGGTGGCAGCGACGTGATGGCGTACGTGTACCTCCACGCCGGACGGCTCGCGTGGGTGCGCTGCACGACGCATCGCGAGAACCTCGGCGACGTCCTGCGGCGCGAGTGCGGCGTCTCACCGGCAGCACTGCAACGCGCGATGACGCGCTGCTACGAAACCGGGGAGAAGTTCGGCGAGGCCCTCACCGCGCTCGGGCTCGTCACGACGCAGACCTTGCGAGGGGCGCTCCGGCAGCACATCACCGCCCACGCCGCCCACATGCTCGCAATGGCGCCGGATCTCCGCGCCTCCTTCCGTCCGTCGTCCCATCGCTACGGCGAGTCCCTCACCTTCTCGTTCGACGAGATCCCGTGGCAGGCGGCCCGCGTCACCAGCCGCGCCGTGCCGGCGGCAGAGATCGCGGCGATGGTGCGACCCTGCCACGATGCCCTCGGCCTTCTGGAGGGAACGCGGTGGTGCGGCTTGGTCGATGCGCAGTGCGGTCGGTGTCTGGTCGAGTGCCACCCTCGGGGCGTCGACGTCGGGCTGCACGTGCGGACCATCTTGGACTCGGTGAGACCGATCCTGTCGAACCCAGGCCGAGATCGGGAGATTGAGGCGGTCCTCCAAGGGCGCGAGACCACGATCGCGATGCGCGTGTTCATCCGCGCCCGCGTCGTCGCCGCGATCGTTGGTCCTGGCACCACGCCGAACCACCTGCTCACCGAGGCCCTCGCGGGTCTCACCCAAGCCGCGCGTCTGTGGCAGGCATCCCATGCGGTGGGACATGCACGACCGACGTGATCGAGTCCTCCTCTGGGAAGCCCGGCGCGCGCCATTGAGCAGTGTTTTCGCTTGCGACGAGGTCACGGTGATGGCAACCTTGCAACGGTTCGACGACGCGCCATCCGCTGCGTCGAACCAACGGCCCGAGAGGACGACGGGGGTGATGCGGGGAAGAATGCCCCGCCTGCCTCCGGCAGGTAGAATCGTGCAAGTCGATGCTCAACAAGCGCCTCCCGAAGCCGGACCCAGCGTCACGCTTGAGCGGTTCGGCTGCTCGGCGGGCGGGCGTGTGGTGTTGGATGGCATCGATCTATGCGTGGAGCGGGGCGGCACGATGGCGCTGCTGGGTCCGGCGGGCTCGGGGAAGTCGCTCTTGCTGCGTCTGCTCGCTGGCGGCGCCCCGGACCCCGATGTCCTGCGGTGGGGCACGCTGCGGGCCGTGGCGCCGGCGGTGTTCGTCCCGCAGCGAGCGCGGCCTCGCGCCACGCACCCCGACGAACCAGCGACGCGCCGGCACCTCGACGCGATCGCCGACGCGTTGGCGAGCGACGCCGCCCTGATCTGCCTCGACGAGCCCACCGCCGGGCTCGATGGCTTCAGTCGTGCACGAGTGTTGCAGTTGCTCCGACGAGGCCACAAGGGCCGTAGCCTGATCTACGTGACGCACAACCGACGCGATGCGACGACGCTCGGTGGCGACGTCGCGCTGCTCGCGGGCGGGCGCGTGGTCGAGCGTGCATCGGTACAGTCGTTCTTCTCAAACCCCACGACCGACCTCGGCCGCTGCTACGTGCGCACGGGCAGCTGCCCGACGAGCGCCGCGGCGCTGCCCAACGAGGGCGCCGTTGGACGGCGGATGAGCCCCGGCCAACGCGAATTGCCGTGGGTTCTCCCCGGCCGCCTCGTCGGATGTGCGCGGCCGGGACTGCTCGCGGATGTCACCGACGATCTCTCTCGCCTGCGCGCCGCCGGCGTCCGATGGCTGGTTTGCCTCGAGGAGGTCGATCCGATCGGCCCCGAGCTCTGTGAGCGGTTTGGGCTGCGCGGCTACGCGCTGCCGATCGTTGACATGGGCGCCCCCGACCTGGCGGCCACCGAGGCGGTCTGCCGCATGATCGACTCGGCCCTCGCGGCGAGCGAAGGTGTCGCGGTGCACTGCCGCGGCGGGCTCGGCCGAACCGGCACGATTCTCGTCGCCTACCTGTGCTGGCGCGCCGGACTCGAAGCCGCCGAGGCCGTCGCGCGCGCGCGGCTCTCCGAGCCGGGCTTCGTCCAGTCGACCGCGCAGCTCGAATTCCTCGATCGATTTAGTGCGTACGTGCACACCAACAGACCGCAAGGAACAACCGACCCATGTCACTCGATCGCGCTGTGATTGCCGCCCAGTCCCAAGTCCCCGAATGCGTCGCCGTCGGCTACGTCGACATGCAGACCGGCATGCTACTGTCGGTCAAGACCGTCGACTCGCACCCCGCCGAGGTGCTCGACTTGGTCTCTGCCGCAACCGCCGACCTCTTCCAGGGCCCGAACATCACGGCCATCGAGAAGATGTTCAAGAAGGCGCGAGGCGTCGCTCTGGACGACCACCACTACTTCAAGGAGATTGTGGTGTTCAGCGACAACCTCCTGCACGTGTTCATGCGCGGCAAGAAGCACCCTTCGCATGCGATCGTCTTCGTCTGCCGGGCCTCGGCGAACGTCGGCATGGTGCTGTCGAAGAGCCGCCTCGCTCAACCCGGGATCGAAGCCGCGGTGTAGTGCCGTGGCCGATCCACGGACAGTCCCCGCCGCTTCGCTCGGCTTCCGCACTACGCTGCGGGAACTGATGGGTGACGCTGCGTGGATGCTCGAGCTCTCCGAGTTCGAGTTCGTGGATGCGTCCGCGAGGCGCAGCGCGCTGACGCGCGGCGTCGAGTGCGCCCAACGGGCGCTCGTCGTGCTGCGCGAGCACGCGTCGAACTGCGAGGTGAGTCCGAGCGAGACGATCGAGCTCGACTTCGCGTTCGAGGGCGAGGATGACGGGCTCGACGCCTCGACGCGCGCCCGCAGTGGAGCTGACACCTCGGGAATCGCCTTCGTCGCGTCGTTCGCCGTGCGCGCGCGACAGGATCGACTCCTGGCCGCCGACGTGGACGACCGCTGGGAGGTGCTCGTCGCGGTGGACGGCCTTGGGCGCGAGCTCAGGCGGACACTCGCAGCGACCGAGCGGGCGCTGGGTAGTACCGAGGTCGACGCCCAGGGCGTGCTCGATGCCCTGCAGGTCCGTCGTTCCTACGTTCGGTTCGCCGACGCTGTCGGCGGGGCGCGGGAGCCCCGAGACCGCGAGGTGCTCGCCCGGCTCCGCTTGACCGGGGCGGCGATCGTGAAGTTGGTGGGCGACGACGCCTACCGCTTGATGCGTGCCGGCGACCGCCGCGTGATCCGGGCGTTCCACGACCGGATCCTCGGCTGGATCCGTTCGGGCTCCGCCGACGCGATCGCCGGACTCCGGCTGTGGCGGGACGTCGCGACCATGGTCGAGCTCATCCTCGGCATCAACAATCGGCCGGAGCTCGCGGCCCACGACGCGGAGGTGCTACGCGCGTGCATGCGCCTCCTCGAGCAAGGCGAGATCGAGGCGTGCTACCGCCGTGCCTCGGGCCTCGTCGGTCGCGATGGCGACCTGGATCGGAGGATCCGCGAGGGCGGGTCGACCCCCGAGCTGAAGCTCGCGATGCGACGCGTGCTGGACGGCCTGACCCGCCCCGGTGCGGGCACGGGCGTCCGCGGGAGCGGACTCCATCGCGCGCTGGAATCGTGAGCCAACCTCGAATTTCGTGATCTCGCATGCACGACGACGATGCGCCAGCCCAGGCTGTCCCCACGGACGATGACGTGTTGGAGTTCCGCGTCGACGGAGTCCTTGGTGCCCAAGGCTCGACCTCGGAGCTCGAGCGCGCCGTCGCGATCGCCATCGCCGCGCTGCGTCGGCTCGGCGCCAGCCAGGGGCTCGGGGCGTTGCGAACCGCTGTGCTGTCGTTCGACCACGCCCCCGTCGCGGTCGTCTGCGCGTCGGAGGGTGTCGAACTCGCCGCCGTCGGGACGATCGGAGCGGCGCAGTTGCCAGGCGCGTTGCTGGCCCGTCTGCGCCGCTCGTGCGAGCGCGACCGCGAGGAGACGTAAGTGGAAGACGAGGCGATCCGCAAGCGCGGATGGTGGTCGCGTCTCCTGGGGGCGGACGCGGGGGCGGCCGCGGCCGTCGAGGCCGAACTACTCGCGGCACGCGAGGCAGTGACCAACATGGAGGCACGGTTGGCGGCCGAGTCCGACGCACGCGACCGCGCCGACGCCCAGGTCGCACGCCTCGCGGCGGCGCTCGCGGAATCGGAGAGCCTGCGCGAGGACGAACGCGCAGGCGCCGGGCGCCTTGCGATGCGCCTCGAAGAACTCGACAGCCACGTCCTATCGGCCACCGATCGGGCCGACCTGCTCGAGCGCGAGAAGAAGGCCGTCGAGGCGCGCGTGGAGGAGCAAGCGACGGCTCGCCTGGTGCTGGGTGACCGCCTCCGTCGTGTCCAGCGCGAGCTCAGCGCGGAGCGCGACGCACTCACGAGCGAGCGCGCCAAGCTCTCGCACGAGCGCGACACGCTGTGGAATCAGTGCGAGAACCTTCGCCTTGCCGTCGAGGTGATCACGGCGGAACGGGATCGCCGTGAACAGGAGCGCGATGAACTCGCGGTCGAGCGCAGCGACGCGATGGAGCGGGTCCAACGCCTCGAGGCCGACGCCTCGAACGCATCGGCGGCCAACCAGGCGCTCGGACGGGAGGCTCGGCGGCTGGGCCTCACGCTGGCCGAGCTGCGCGCTGAGCTCGATCGCGTGCGGACGCAGCTCGAGGCGGCGTTGCTGACGCGCTCGGCGCTGCGCGAGGAAACCGCCAGTCTCACCGCGCGCGTCGAAGCGATCGCGGTCGAGCTCGCTTCCGAACGAGCGCAGCTCGAGCGAGTGAGCGCCTGCGCCGAGGGAGCGGTGCGCCTTTTCGCCGTGGCGATGCAGGGCCTCGATCGCTGCGTCGGTGATCGGGCGGTGGACGTGCTCTCGCTCTTGCTTACCGCCGACGTCGCCCAGGACAGCGCCGCCTGGACGGCGCGCCTCGGCGCGCTCGTCGAACACGCGTCGCCCGATCCGACGTGGCAACAGGGGACCGAACTCGTCGCCCGGGCGCTCGCGCGCAGACGCCTCGGTCACGAGTAGTGGAAGCGTGGCCCGCATCGGGTCTTCCGGGGCGCCTCAAAGGTTGCGTTCGGCGGGCGATGCAGGGGGAATGCGATCGAGCTCAGCGGCCTGGTCAGATCCATGGGAACGCCGCGTCTCGCTGTGGGCGACGGGGCTCGTCGTCGCGGTGGGCGTCACTGCGGCCGCCCGCGAGTTCTGGTGCGAAGAAACGTCGCCGCAGACGAGCCGCCCTGACCTCACTGCGCCCACTGCGCCAGGCTAGCGCCTCCGCCGGTGGCGATCGGTTCAGTCCGCGTCCCAGTCGGCCTGGTATTTGTCCACGTCGACCCCGTGATCGATGAGCGGCTTGCGGTTGCGGCCGCGCGTCACCTTCGGGCTGGCGAGGATGAAGGCGCGGATGACCTCTTCGCGGGTGACGAAGCGGGTCGGCGCCGCGAGCTCTTCGGTCACGGCGGAGACGCGGCGGCGCGCCAGGCCGCGGAACAGTGCGGGGACGGTCTTGAGCAGCGACTTGAGGAACGCCTCGGCCTCGGGTTGCCACGTCAGCACCTTCGGGAGCTCGGGCGCGAAGTCGTACTCGTCCTCGGTCAGGGGCCGCCAGATGTAGAGCGTGTTGCCGTCGGGATCCATCACAGCGCCGACGAGGTGCTGCTCGGGGGTGCGCGCCGCGGGGTACAGCATGCGTGCGCCCGCGAGGCGGAGGTGATCGAGTGCGTCCTCGACGGTCGGCGAGTGCACACGCAGCGCCACCGCCTGGCCGACCTTGCGGGTCTCGAACAGCCGGATCGCACTCCCGCCGGTGTCGAGATCAATCCAGCCTTCACCCTCGCCCCGGATGGGGAACGCGAGCGCTCCGGCGTAGAGTCGGCGCGCTCGCTCGAGATCCGAGACCGGGACATCGACGTGGCTCAACCCGAAGAACGTGACGCTGCCCACCACGCGATGGTAGTCGAACGTGGCGCGGTGCGGGGGAACCTTCGACCGGGCGTGCGGTCACGGCCGGTCGAAGGTTCACGGGCACTTCACATCGCGCGGGCCATCATGCTCACCAGAGTTGCTGAACATGACCTGGCCGGGTCGTGATCACGAAGGCGTTGCCGTGGTGCCGACTCGCGCGAGCGCCCCGAAGCGCCGGTACAGCGCGGGCACGACGAACATGTTCAATGCCGTCGAGCTCGCCAACCCGCACAGGATCACCACGGCCATGGGCGCCTGGATCTCGCTGCCGGGCTCGCCGGCCGACAGCGCCAGCGGCACCAGCCCGAGCCCCGCAGCGAGGGCCGTCATGAGGATCGGGACCAAGCGCTCGCTCGCACCTCGGCGCACGGCCTCCTCGAGGTCGGTCACACCTTCGACCAGCACGAGCTGCCGAATGTGCGCGACGAGCATGATGCCGTTGCGCGTGGCGATGCCGAACAGGGTGATGAACCCCACCAGGGAGGCGATCGAGAGCACCCCGTCGAGGAGGAACACGCCCACTGCACCGCCGATGAGCGCGAGCGGGAGGTTGGTCATCACCAGCACGGCGTCGCGGACGCTGCCGAACGCGGAGTAGAGCAGCACGAACATGCCGAGCACGCACGCTAGTCCGAGAAGTCCGAGGGTGCGCGTCGCCCCCTCGGCGCTCTCGAACTGACCCCCATAGACCACGCGGTAGCCGGACGGAATCGCGACCGACGCACCGACGGCGGCCTGGATGTCGCGCACGACCCCGACGACATCACGATCTGCGACGTTGCAGCTGACCACGAGCTTGCGCTGGACGTTCTCGCGTCCGATCTCGGCGGGGCCGCGATCGCGCCGCACGGACGCCAGCGCGCGCAGCGGGACGTGGGCGCCGTCCGCCGTGCGGATCGACAGCTCGGCGAGATCGGCCACGTCCGTCACCGTCGAGGGGTCGAAGCGCACCACGAGATCGAAGACCTCCTGTCCACGGGTCACCTGCGAGACGACGTGCACCCCCGAGCCGACCTCGAGCGCGTTGGTGACGTCGGCGATCCGCAGGCCATGGCGCGCGATCGCGGGCCGGTCGAAGACCACCCGCGCGAACGGGATGTCCGACGGGGACTCGCGGCTGACGTCGACCACCCCCGGAACCTCGCGCATCGCCGCCTCGATCTGGGCGCCGATCCGCCGCAGTTCGGGGAGATCGTCCCCGAAGATCTTCACCGCGATGCTCGCCCGCGTGCCGGACAGCATGTGATCGATGCGATGCCCGATCGGCTGACCGATCGTGATGTTCATCCCGGGCAGCATCGAGAATTCCCGCCGCAACGCCTCGAGGAACTCATCGCGCGGTCGCCCGGTCTCGCGCAGGCTGACGTCGAGTTCGGCAGCGTTCACCCCCTGGGCGTGCTCGTCGAGTTCGGCGCGCCCGGTGCGTCGCGCGACCGACACCACCTCGGGGTGGCCGAGCAGGATCGTCTCGATCCGCCGACCAGCGCCGTCGGACTCCGCGAGTGACGTGCCGGGCAACGTCACGGCGGCGATCGTGAGCGTGCCCTCGCGGAACTCGGGCAAGAACGATCGCCCGGCGCCCGCGAGCGCTACGCCGGCGATGACGAGGAGACCGAACGCGAGGAGAGTAAGCGGCGCCCAGGCCCGCAGCGCGAGCTCGAGGACGGGTCGATAGGCCCGTTCGAGCCAGCGTGCCAGTGCGGGCGCGCGCGCCCGCGCGACCGCCTTGCCGCCGGGCAGCAGCACGGAGCAGAGCACCGGCGTCACGGTCACCGCAACGACGAGCGAGGACACCAGCGCGACCACGTACGCAATCCCGAGGGGCTGCAAGAGCCGGCCCTCGACCCCCGAGAGGAAGTACAGCGGCGAGAACACCAGGACGACGATGACGGTGGCGAACACGATCGACGAACGGATCTCGCGGCTGGCCGCGAGCACCACGGAGAGCGCGGGGGCGCGCTCGGGCGCGGGCAAGGCGGCGTTCTGTCGCAGCCGCCGCACGACGTTCTCGACGTCGATGACCGCGTCGTCGACCAGCTCACCGACCGCGATCGCCATGCCGCCCAACGTCATGGTGTTCAGCGTCGCTCCGAACGCGGACAGCGCGAATACGGCCGTGACCAGCGACAGCGGGATCGCGACGATCGTGATCATGCTCGCACGCCCACTCGCGAGGAAGAGCAGCACGATGACGAGGACCAGCACGACGCCATCGCGCAGCGCGTGGGTCACGTTGGTGACCGCGACCTCGATGAAGTCGGCCTGGCGGAAGACGTCTCGGGCCAGCGCGAGGCCCTCGGGCAGCGTGGCTTCGAGCTCGTCGAGCTCCGCGTCGAGACGGCGCGTCAGATCGATGGTGTTGACCCCGGGTTGCTTCTGGATCCCGATCACCACCGCCGACTCGCCGTCGTAGGATCCCTCGCCGCGCCGTAGGGCCGCGCCGATCCGTACCTCGCCGAGGTGGCGGATCAGGATCGGCTCGTCGTCGCGCGTGGTCACGACGGTCTCGCCGACGTCCTCGACCGACCGAACGCGGCCGACCCCGTGCACGAGGTACTCCTGCCCGCCCGAGGCGATGAACCCCGCCGAGACGTTCTCGTTGGTCTCGCCGACGGCTCGCACCACCTCGTCGATCGCGATGCCGTACGCGGCCAGGCGGTCGGGTCGCAGCGCCACCTCGAACTGCCGTCGCTCGCCGCCGGTGACGATGACCTGGGACACCCCGGGCACGGCGAGCAGTCGCCGGCGAAGCGTGAAGTCGGCGAAGGTCCGCGCCGCCATTGGCGTGCTGCCCTCGACGGTCACGGCGAGGAACAATACCTCGCCCATGATCGACGAGATCGGCGCGAGCACGGGCGACGCGACCTCGGCGGGTAACGACGCGCGGGCGAGCTGGAGCTTCTCGCTGACGATCTGCCGGGCCTGGAACACGTCGGTGCCCCACTCGAACTCGGCGTAGACGACCGAGATGCCGACGCCGGTCGCCGATCGCACACGACGGATCCCCGGCGCACCGTTGAGCGACGATTCGATCGGGAACGTGACCCGCAGCTCGAGCTCCTCGGGGGCCATGCCGTGGCCCTCGGTCAGCACGGTGACGGTGGGCGCGGTGAGATCCGGGAACACGTCGACCGGCATGCGCAGCGCCGTGACTGCCCCCCACACCAGCATGACACCGGCGACGAGCAGGACGGCCAGCCGGTGGGCCAAGGACCAGCGCAGGATGGCGTCGATCATCCGCGTGCTCTCAGTGGGCGTGTCCGTGGGCCGGTAGGGTGCCGCTGGACGCCGCGAGCTTGACCGACCAGGCGCCGGTGGTGACGACGTGTTCGCCGGCTGCGATCCCGCTCAGGACCTCGACGACGCCGCGGTCGGCGAGCCCGGTGCGGACGACCCGGCGTTCGAACGCCTCGCCCTCGGCTTGGACGTACACGACCATCGTGCCGCCGTCGTCGACCAGCGCCGACTCGGGCACCGCGAGGGCCGTACGCTCATCGCCGAGGACGAGCGCGACCCGGGCGAACGCGCCGATCGGGAGCCGTGCCTCGGCGTTGTCGACCGCGAACACGACGTGCAGTGTCCGATCGTCGGGATCGATGACGCTGCCGCGGACGACCAGTGCGTCGGGGCCGAGTTCCAGCGGCGCGTCGTGGCCCTCGACCTCCACCGATGCGCCCCGGGGCGTCATCACGCGCGCTGCGTCGACCTCGGGCACCCGGGCCTCGAGCCACACCCGCGTCAGATCGGCGACGTGGAGCACCGGGGCGCCGGCCTCCACGAACGCGCCGGGCGCGACGTCGATCGCCGTGATCGTGCCCGACATCGGAGCGCGTAGCGACACGCTGCCCTCGCCCTTGCCCGCGGTCCGCTGGACGCGTCGGAACTGCCCGAGTCGACGCTGCGCGGCGCCGAGTGCCGCGCTGGCCTCTTCTTCGGCGTGCATTGCATCGACCACGCGGCGCTCGGGCACGGCTCCCTCGCGACGCAGCGCCTCGAGTCGCTCGCGTTCGCGTTGGGCGAAACGCAGCTCGAGCGTCGAGCTCGTGACAGCGAGGTCCAGCGACGCGAGGTCGGTGGCCTCGAGCCGCGGCGCGAGCACGCCCAGGACATCGTCGAGCGCGACCCGATCGCCCAGTCGCGGGAAGAGCCCGGCGCGGCTGGCGATGCGGCCGGCCACCGGCGCGGTCACCTCGATCTCGCCGTCCGCACGTGGGACGATCCGGCCCGTGACCCGCAGCGTCGGTCGCAACGGATGCTCCCGCACCGGCGCGGTCGCGAAGTCGATCACCCACTGCTGCTCCTTGAGGAATACGATGCGGCCCGGCGCTTCGGGCTCCTCGAGGATCGACGCGCGGGCGTCGAGGGCGGTGTCGTAGACCATCACCTCGCCGAGGTCGTGGGTCTCGGACAGCCCGTCGGCGGCGACCTCGACCAGGAGTCGGTGCGGGCCGACGCGGCTCGGGCGTGCCACCGGGCGGAAGATGCCCGCGGTCGAGGGAGCCTCCGACGAGAACCGCTCCGCTTTGGACTCGCCGCCAGCGTCGTCGTCGGCGCGGCGCAGGATCACGGTGACGCGACCGTCGGCCAGCGCTGAGAACGGCGCGAGCCGGGTGACGTGGGCCGCGCACGGCGAGTCGACGCCGCGGACCAGGGCGGGCAGCTCGAGGAACAGCTCGGAGTTGCCGTGCCAGTCCGTGAACGACAGATCGGGTCGCGCGTCGGGATCGGCCACCTCGATCTCGGGCGGAGCCTCGCCGAATGGCAGCGGGCAGCCGACCAACGCCAGCGCGAATGCCAGTCCTCGTCGCTTCATCGAACGCCAGCTCCGGCGATCTGCTCGACGTGGATGCGTGCCCGCTGGGCCGCGTGCTCGAGGTCGATCACGGTGAGGGCGTCGTCCGCCGATCCGCGGTAGGCGTCGAGGACCTCGAGCAAGCCGAGCTCGCCGCCGTCGTAGCCGGCCGCGGCGATGCGCACGAGATCGGCGCTGGTCTCGACGGCCTCGGCACGGAAGTCGAGGGCGGCCCGTCGCAGTCGAACCGCCTCGGCACGGGCGCCCGCGAGCTCGCCGTCGAGCTCGGAGGCGAGGAGCGCACGCCGACCCCGGGCGCCTCGCGCGTCGCCCTGCGCGACTCGACGGGCGCCTGCGGCGAGGTGGCGGGGCTGGAACGACAGCATACCCGCGAGCAGGAACCCGTCCGCGCGGCCGGCTCCCGGCGCACCGACGCCCTTCCACCCGGCCTCGAGCCTCAGGTCGGGCAGCCACGCCCGCGACAGCGCGTCGAGGTCATGTCGCGCCGCGGCGCCGTGGAGGTCGAGGGCGCGCAGATCGGGCCGGGAGCTCGCCTTGGCCCTCAGCGCCGGAAGTGCATCGGGATCGATCTCGGGCAGCAACGCGCCGACGAGCGCCACGGGCTCGCCGCTTGCGCCCGTGACCGCGGTCAGTCGCGCCTCGGCCCGCTGGGATGCGGCGCGCTCGGACTCGAGTCGCGCGGCGGCGACCTGGCGTTCGCGCTCGAGGCGGCGACGATCGTAGACCGCAGCTTCTCCGCGGCCCTCGCGGCGCGCAACGATGGTCAGCATCTCGTCGATGCGCGCGATCCATGCTTCGAGGGCCTCGACCCGCAGCCGACGGTGCATCAGCTCGTAGAAGCGCTCGCGTGCGTCCGCGACCACGCGGACTCGGATCGCGTCGCCCTCGTGGCGGGTCGCTCGGACGCGGGCCTCGCCGGCCGCGACGCGGACGCGCGGGCGGCCGCCCAGCCGGATGGTCTGCGCGACCGAGAGGTAGTCCTCGCCGGTCCCCGAGGCGCCGTAGGTCTGCTCGCGCAGGTACGTGATCTGGGGGAGCGGTCGAGCTCGGCTCGCCTGCGCGCGCCCTCGTTCCGCCTCGGCGAGGCCCTCGATGACCTCCCCCAGCGGCTCGCGCTCGAGCGCGGTGAGCGGCCGATCGACGCGCGCCGGATTGCTCGTGGAGACGGCCGCGCAGATGAGGAGCGCGATGCAGGTCGGAGTTGTCATGGAGGCGGCGCTAGGACGCGACGTGGGAGAGCAGCGACTCGGTCCAGTGGTGCAGCGAGCCGGCGGCGCACAGGGCCAGCGCGAGGAGAGCCGCGAGGCACCACGCATGCACGGCGAACGAGGGGGCACCACCGGGGTCTGTGAGCAGCGCTTGGATCCGTCGCTCGGACGCACGCAGGGCGAACCCGGGGGCGAGGGCCCCGAAGCCCCCGCAGCCCCGCGCGAGCCAGGCACGGTGCATGGCGAGGATCATCGCGGCCACGGCGATCCGGTCGCCCACGTGCTCGGCCGCGACCTCGTCGCACGCCTGCTCGGCGGCGACGTCGAGCTCGCGCACGAGCCACGCAGCGACTGGCGGCAGGTGGAAGCACGCCAGGATCCGCACTGCGGCGCCGACCATCGCGTCGCGCCGCGCGACGTGGGCCCGCTCGTGCGCGAGCACGATCTCGCGCTGGTCTGTGTCGAGTCGGTCGAGCAGCGCGCGCGCCACGACGACCCGCGGTCGCAGGATCCCAGCGACGAGGCATACCGGCAGATCGCCCTCGACCACGGTGATCCCGTGGGCGGCGTCGGTCTCCCCCGAGGCGACGAGGTTGCCGAGCAGCCGCCGGGTCTGCGCGAACCGGAGACCGACCCGGATCGCCTGGACTCCGACGATCACCGCGAGGCCGAGCAGCACGGCGGTCAGCAGCGGCGAGATCCCGTGCGGCACGTGGCGGAAACAAAGGTGCGCGTGGTGGTCGTCATGCGCGTTGCAGTGGTCGCTGGCCGGGGCGATGACGGCGACGAGGGCCGGGAGCGTGACCGACAACATCAGCGTGACGGCGACGAGGGACGGCAGGGCCGAGATCGCGACGAGCGCGCGATGCCGCCGCCGCCCGTCGCACGCCTCGAGCCGCCTGCGCACCACGGCGAGCGCAGCGGCAGCAGCGACCGCACCCACTGCCGTGGAGAGGATCGCGGCGAGGGCGAACAGCACCAGGGTAGCGCCCCAGCCGCTCATCTCCGCCTCCGCGTCGATTTGCCCACCCGCTCGGCGACGAGCGCCTCGAGTCGCGCGAGGTGCTCTGGCCCGGCTTGCTCGGCGAGATCCACGAACGCAGAGACCATCGCGTCCGCACCGTGGTCCATCATCTCGCCGACGAGCTCGCCGAGGAGACTGCGATGGAACTGCTCACGCGTCACCGCCACGCGATAGACGTGGGCGTGGCTGACCTTGTCCCGGGACAGGAGCCCCTTCTCGAACAAGCGCTTGAGCGTGGACTGGATCGTGTTCAGCGTGATGGCACGTGCTTCACCCAGCACCGCGTGGACCGCCTTGGCGTCACCATCATCGCCGGACCACAGGTGCACCATCACCGCGGTCTCGAGCTCACCGAGCAGCGGCGGACGGATCGGCCCCGAACTCACCGGCCGATGGTATCGGCCACAAGACCGACCGTCAATCGGTATTTTCGCGACGCGCGCGTGTACGATTCTCAGGGCCAGGCTCCCCGCGCCATGTCCAACCGCAGCTCGCAGACTCGCGGTGCATTGCTCGGCCTCGCCGCGGCGGCGCTGTTCGGGTTGACCGCCCCCCTCGCGAAGTTGCTGCTCGGGGCGATCTCTCCCGTGCTGCTCGGAGGCCTGCTCTACCTCGGTGCTGCCTGCGGTCTGTGGCTGCATCGGCTCGTGCGCCCGAGCACCGCCGAGACCCCACTCTCCGGTCGCGACGTCCCGAAGTTGGCCGCCATCGTGATCACCGGCGGATTGCTCGGCCCCGTCATCATGCTCTTCGGTCTCCAGCGCGTCACGGCGCTCGCCGGGTCGTTGCTGCTCAACCTCGAGGCCCCCCTCACGATTCTGATCGCGGTGGTCGCGTTTCGCGAGCACCTCGGACTCCGAACTGCGGGCGCCGCGGCGCTGATCCTCGCAGGCGCGGCCGCCCTCGAGTTCCAGCCAGGCGACGTCGGAGGCGAGATCGTCGGAGCTGCGCTGATCGCCTTGGCTTGTCTGTGCTGGGCCGTCGACAACAACCTGACCCAGCGGCTCACGCTTCGCGACCCGTTCGCGATCGTGCGGGTGAAGACACTCGGCGCAGGCGTCGGCAATACGGTGCTCGGGCTGTGGATCGCGGGCGCCGAGCTCCCCGAGCCGGGACCGGTGGCCGCGGCGCTCACCCTCGGAAGCCTGAGCTACGGCGTGAGCATCTTGTTGGACGCGTACGCGCTGCGTCTCGTGGGCGCCGTGCGCGAGGCTGCGTACTTCGCGACTGCGCCGTTCGTCGGAGCGACGGGCTCGCTGCTGTTGCACGACGAGCAGCTCGGTGGGCTCGGCCTACTGGCGATGATCGCGATGGCCGCTGGCGTGGGCCTGCTGCTGCGCGAGCGTCACTCGCACTGGCACGCACACGATCCGCTCGAACACGACCACCTCCACGAACACGACGAGCACCATCAGCACGAACACGGCGCTGATGTGCCGCCGGGCACGCGGCACAGCCATGCGCATCGTCACGTGCCGATCGCACACGCCCATCCTCACCTGCCCGACGTGCACCATCGCCACACGCACTGAGGACCGCAACGGTATGGGGGCTTGGTGCAGGTGCGTAAGCGCCGAGTCGATCTCGCCATGGCGCCAGTTCGCCTTGTCCAACACACGCACTCTTGATATGGTACGCCGCGTGTGTTCCCAGCGTTCGACGGGGGGTCCGCGCGCCACGCGGTGGCGTTCGCGCCACCCATCACGTCCCTGGCTGCTCCTGTTGGCCCTCGGTGCGTGCGCCAAGACGGACACCGAGGCGACGCAGGTGAATGCCGCCCCCTCGGTCGCCCCTCAGGACCCCGCGCCGCCGCCGTCGGATGCCCCAGCAGCGGTGGACGGGTCGTCGTTGCCCCCCGCGAAGGAGCGTTCGCCCGTGAACCCAAACGAAGCGTTACCCCCACTGGAGGGCGTGGCACTCGCCGCGCCACCGGGCTTCACGATCAAGGCACTCGAGTGCGCGGCAACCACGGTGTTTGCCGCCGGGTTCACGACCGGCTCCGACACGCCAGAGGTGTGGGTCGGGGAGCTCGATCACCTCGGTCGAACGCTGACCTGGGGAGCCAAGGTCCCGAGCCCCAATCGATTGGATCACGACGGCGAGTTCTACATCAAGCTCAGCGCCGACCCAGGCGCGGCTGGGTCACGGTTCGCGATCAGCGGTTGGGACGATTTCTCAATCAGCGAGGGCGTGCGGGTGTTCGAGCGCATCGATGATCGCTGGCTCGAACGGGGCCGAATGGAACATCCTGAACGGGAATCGGATATTCCGTTCGGCATCCCCCTGTTGTTGCGGGGCGTGGAACTGTTCACATTCGAATCTCCGGGCGGGCAGGGCGTCGTCCATCGCTATCAGCAGGTCGCCGACGTGTGGTCGCGGGCTGAGCTGCCGTTGGACGCGAGGGTCTCGATGCTGTGGTGGCAACTCGCAATGTCTCCAGCCCCGGAGACACTCGCGTTCACCGCTCAGCACGGCGACGGTCCCTACCATCTGGAATTGTACACCCGCGGCCGAAACGGCGTTTTCGCCCACGCCCAATCCGTGCAACTTCCCACGCCACCCGAGGCGATCGGAGCGACTCGCGATCGCTTCATCGTTGGATTGAGCCAGCCGACCGAGGCCGGCGCGAATCTCGTCGTCGTCGGGCGGCAAGATGCTGTTTGGCAGGTGCAAGATACGATCGCACTGCCCCCATCCGGCCCTCCGTCGGTTGGCAACATGGCGGTCGGACCCGAGTCCCTCGTCGTCTGGCGGGGGCAACCGTGGCTCGTGGACCTCGCCACCTCCGCGGTCACGCATCGCTTGGCGATGCCCACCGGGAGCAGCGCTGGAGTTCGCTATCCCGGACCGCCGCTGGCGGCGTGCGGAACCGCTTTTCTGGCCGCGTCGCGATCGGATCTGCTGTTGTTCTCTTCCTCGCGCGCCAAGCCCTGAGCGTCCACCGCGCGGTTCCCAGCCGAGGGGTCGGGCAGGGCGTAAGTAGCCCGGACACGAGTTCAATAATTTCCAACGCTTGCGCTCCTGCCCTGTCCAGACCACTTGCCGGCGCGAGCCGGCGTCCCCGTGAACACTTCCTCTATTTCTGGGCGCAGCGCATAGCTACCCAATAGCTTGGTGTCTGCCAACTTCTCCGCGAGCCCGCTACGCCGCGAACACCGGACGACGCGGCCGACCACTCACGCGCTCACACCGGCTCGCGCACAGAATCCCGCGCTTTCCGGCCGGCCCGGCCGGCGTTCACACCTCGTGTCGACCGTGTCGACAGAATACTACTCGGGGAGCGACGCCGCGATCGCCTGAGCCCAAGCGAGGTCCGCTGCGAGCACGGCGTCGAAGTGATCGAAGATCGCGGTCTGGCCCCTCCGCACCGCCGGGTCGTCGGAGAGGTAGCGCTCGCGTGACATTCGACTCTCCGCCAACTCACGGGAGGCCAGTCGGACACGGGCATCGACGGCTTCGGCAAAGGCCGCCGACGGGAGGAGCCACGAAAACATGAGCGCGACTTCGGTTCGGCTCGGCTGCAAGACCTCGACCGCGATCGCATGAGCGATCGCCTGGGTCAGCGCCTCGCGCCCCTTCGCGGTGAGATGAGCGCGACGGACCACTGGCCCGTTGCCGAGGTGCGCCTCTCGCAGGCCGATCCAACCCCGCCGTCGCAGTCGTTCGAGGACGTCATACACCAGCGAGCGTCCGAGCCGAGCCCACTGGCGGAGCCGCCGCCGCTGGATCTCCTTCTCCACCTCGTAGCCGTGGCGCGGCGACTCCGCCACGAGGCCAAGCACGACGAACTCGCTCAGCGGCAATTCGAACTCGCGCGGCATCCCGGGCCAGATTGCGTACCGTATCGCGGGTCCGGGCGCCAGCCGCCGCCACCGCCGCCACCGCCACCGCCCGCTGGGCGTGCTCTACGGGCGCTTGCAACTAGTCCGATCTTGGAGTAGCGTCGCGGCTCTACTGCCATGCAGCTCATCGACGCCCGCGCCATGGCCATCCTCGTCCTGCTCGCGCCGAGCTGCGCCTCAGATCCCTCAGACGACTCCGCCGCGGGCACGTCATCCGCGTCCGCGTCCGCGTCCACCGCGGAAGGCGACGCGACGGGGAGTTCCGGGGCCGACAGTACCACGCCGGCGACCGGCCCGGCGACGAGTGGGGGCGCCACAACTGGCCCTGGCGGGACGAGCCCGCTGCCCGGGGAGGTCGGTGCGGCGTGCGTGACCCCGGCGGATTGTACGCTGCCCGCGTTCGACGAGTGCTTTGAGTTCGGCGCCGCTGGGATGGGGTGCACACGCACCTGCGCGACCGACGATGACTGCGCGGGTGGCTACTGCGCCGACTTCGAGATGGCCGGGTTCCCGCTCGGAAAAAAGTGCGTACGTGCGTGTGAGACCGATTCGGACTGCAACCCGACGAGCACCTGCGTCTGTGACATGTCGGCGGGGGTGGAGGAAAAATGGTGTTCCGTCTTTTCCGGAAGTTGCTAGGACGAAGCTGTGTCGTTGCGCTTGCGCTCCCGCTTGCGGGGCCAGGCGGTTGCAGTGACGATCTTCATCGCGGCCCCGAGGATGGCGGTCTCTCGACCACGCCTGGTGCGATCGTCTTCGACTCCGACCGTGAAGGGAACGCGGACATCTTCATCATGGATGCTGATGGGCGCAACTCGCTCCGCATTGTCGCGAATCCGGCGTTCGACGTGTTCCCCAGCCTCTCGCCGGACGGCGCCCGAGTCACGTGGATTTCCAACCGCGAGGGCAACTACGACATCTTCGCGCAGAACATCGACGGAACCGGGCTCGAACAACTCACCGCGACCGAGGACTTCGACGAGGGCCATACGCCGCGTTTCTCGCCGGATGGCACTCGGCTCCTCTTCGCGCGGGTTCCAGCGGACGAGGGCGAGATGGGGAACACCGACGTCATCGTCCTCGATCTCGAGAGCGGGGCGGAGCTGAACCTCACCGAGGACCATCTCGGGCGCGACGGCGAAGCCGCGTGGTCACCCGACGGCGCCTCGATCGTGTTCGTCTCGGACCGGGCGGGGAGCGATGATGTGTACATTACGCCAAGCGATCACGCCGATCCGGTCGCTTTGACGACGGAACCGACCGTGGATCAATGGCCGAGTCTGGCCCCCGGTGGAGATCTTCTCGTCTACACGGCGCAACGGGAAGACGACGACGGTGGCGCGGTTGAATTGCGTGTCGCCACCATCGGGAAAACAGACGCCGACTTCGGCCGCGTCAGCTCCGTCTCGACGCTCGTAGAGATGCCTGCGGTCGTTGCGCCCACGTGGTCGCTCGATGGCGAAAGCGTCGCGTTTCAGGCACAATCACCGGACGGAAGTACAAATATCTACATCGTCGAGGTAGACGGCGGCGAGCCGCTGGCGCTGACCCGCACGGTCTTCGCCTCACGCCACCCGGAATGGGGCGTCGCCTTCGAGATCCCACCGGTCGTTGGTGACGTGGTACTCACGGCGACGGTCGAGGGGTCGAAAGAATCTGAGTTCGCCGGCACCAAGTTCCCGTTCTCTTGGACGCACGACGTCGCGTTGACGAACGTCGAATACACGCGACTGCTCGCCGGTGACGACGACCCGCAGCTCGTCCACAAGGTCATGTCAGCGTTCGTCGAGCCAACCGACGATGGCGTGATCGAGGGGACGCCGACGTTCGAGGTCTCCGGGCAGAGCGTGACTGGGTCCGTGATCGTCTCCAGCAAGAATGGCGGCGAGCAAGGTACACTCCGGATCGAGGCGACTGTCGAGGGCACCATCACATCGACGTCGCTCGAACTCGTGGCCACCGAATCCACCATCACCTCGACCTGGGACTTCGGCGAAGGCCCGATCGATCTGCCGACTGAACTCGAGAAGTTCGAACTACGGCGCGTGCCTCGACGGTGATGACCGACGGACACGCAGAACAGTCGAAGGACACAAGGACCATGCTCATGCGATTCTCACTACTCACTGGCTTGCTCGTCACCGCGGCGTGCGGCTCGGACGTCGACGGAGGGGCCACCTCCTCCGGTGGATCGACGGGCGGCACCAGCTCCGGCGGGGCAGCTTCGACGAACACTGCGTCGGGATCCAGCGCGTCGTCCACCGTGGACCCCGACGGATCGGCGTCGAGTGGCGGCGGCTCGGCCGCAACCGACGACAGCGGCTCCGGGGCCAGCTCCAACGGAGGATCCGAGACGAGCGGCGCGAGCGGCCCCGACGACGATAGCGGAAGTGGGGGGGAGACGGAGGGTCCGGTGTGTTCCAGTGACCCGGGCCAGATCGGCGATGCCTGCACCGACGCGTCGGACTGCACCGCGACCCCCGGGGAGCCATTCTGCCAGGGAGGCTTCTGGGAGGGCGGCTATTGCCTCGACGGAACCGGCGGCGCGGCTAGCAACTGCGATGTGTCCGATCCGATCGGTAGCTGCCCGCCCTGCACGGTGTGTACCACGCTCCCGTTCTTCAACGCCGCTCGATGCGTCCGCGCGTGCACGGGGGACGAGGAGTGCCGAGAGGGCTACTTGTGCCAACCGACCGATGACCCGGAGCTCTTCTGGTGCGCGCCTCCCTTCTGATGCACGCGCCGCGCGGGCTCGCCGTGGCCGCGCTCGCGTGGGGCAGCGGCTGTTCGGGCGGCGGCGACGGTACGCCGCTCATCGAGTCCGTGGCACCCTCGTGGGGCCCTTCCGCGGGGGGAACCTCCGTCGAGATCCGGGGGACTGGTTTGGGCCAGACCCAGCACATCGAGTTCGGGCCGCGAGTCGCCGTGCTGGGTCACGTCTCCGGGGATCTCGTCGAAGTCTCCGTCCCGGGTGGTCTGCCTGGATGGGTCGACGTGACGCTCCGGGTGGACACCGGCGCCGCCACGACGCTTGCCGCTGGTTTCGGCTTCGATGTTGGCACGGGTAAAGCGCGGTTCCTCGACGACACCGCGGGTCGAGTTCCTCCCGATGCCTGGACGCTCCAGGATGTCGCTGCGGGGGATGTCGATGGGGACGGCGATACGGACTTCGTCGTGGCCGGCTACTTTGGTAGTCAGGACCGTCTGTTGCGTAACGACGCGGGCATCTTGCAGGACGTGACCGCGGACGCGATGCCACCGGACGACTCCCAGGATGTCCACCCAGAGCTCGGCGACCTGGACGGTGATGGTGACCTCGATCTCTACATGGCCGCCGAGGGCGCTGACCGCATCCTGATGAACGACGGGGCAGGGGTGTTTTCCGACGAGACGAGCGCGCGTCTCCCGGCCTCCCTCGACATGAGCGAGGGGGCTGACTTCGGCGACATCGATGGCGATGGCGATCTCGACGTCGTCGTCGCGAACCTCGGGACCGGTGAACGAGAGCGGTTGTTGCTCAACGATGGGGAGGGGCGCTTCGACGACGTCACCGCGCTGCGCTTGCCCGATGTCCCGGACCCGAGCTACACGAGCGAGTTCGCGGACCTCGACGGCGACGGCGACATCGACCTCACCATTGGGAACTACGGCGCCCCAAGTCGGGTCCTGCTCAACGACGGCGCTGGGGCCTTCCAGGACGGTGCCCCACTCCCGGGGACAGCGGGACTCACGACAGCACTGGTGGCGGGCGATGTCGACGCCGACGGCGATGTCGACCTCTACGAGGCGCGGTTCATGGGCGTCGACCGGCTGCTCCTCAACGGGGGCGATGCCACCTTCACCGATGCGTCCGCGCGGGTTCCGTCGGTCGACGGGGACAGCTACGACGCCAAGTTTGCGGATCTCGACGGGGATCGGGATCTCGACATCGTCGTCGCCCGCACCGGGTACTCGAACCTCGTGCTCGTGAACGACGGTGCGGGAGAGTTCGTACTCGCAGACAATCTACCGTCAGGCGACGACCGCTGCTACGGAATTGGCATTGGCGACGTAGACGGCAATGGCGCGCTCGACCTCCTGTTCAGCTCGTGGGGCGGCGATCAGACCCTGCTGTGGATCAACGGCGAGCCGTCAAGCGGCGACGCGCCGCTTCAGGTCCAACGAGTGAGCCCCATAGAGGGGCCCGCCACCGGCGGGAACCTCCTCGACATCCGCGGAAGGGGGTTCACGGCCGCGGTGGCCGTGGAAGTTGGCGGGCAGCCCCTCGGCAGCCTCGAGCTCGTGGACGCAACGTGGATCCGCGGTACGGCCCCGCCAGGGGTGGAGGGCCCCGCGGATGTCGTCGTGCGACCGCAGACCGGTGACGCCGTATCGCTGGCCGGGGGCTACACCTACCGAGTGCCTGACGCGGGTCCGTTCACCGATGAGACTGAAGGTCGCTTTCCCGAAGACGCGGGCTCGTCGACCGATGTGCGCCTCACAGATCTCACCGGCGATGGGCTTGTCGACGCCTTCATTGCGCGCGATGGCGATCGGGACCGCCTGTTCGTCGGTGGTGGCGACGGCTCGTTCGCGGACGAGACCGAAGCTCGGCTCCCCGACGACGTGGGGGCCACCGCCAGCGTCGAGCTGGCGGACGTCGACGCCGACGGCGATGTCGACATCGTGTTGGCCCGCGAAACTGGTGTCTCCGTGTGGACGAACGACGCTGGGATATTCTCGTCCGCGGCCGTGTTCGCAGCTGCGTCGGCCGCGACCGCGGTCGTCGTCGCCGACCTGCTGGAGGACGGCCGGCCCGACATTTTCGTGGTTCGCGACGGTGAGCCCGACGTGGTCCTCGTCGGGACCGCCGCGGGCTGGGAGGTTCGTTCGACTGAGATTCCCGCTGGCGCCGGGACAGACGCTCGCGTCGCCGACTTCGACGGTGACGGGCATTCGGACGTCTTGGTCGTTCGCTTCGCCGAACTCGACGTGCTCCTGCTCGGGGACGGTGAGGCCGGCTTCGTCCAGATGGACTTGCCCGACGACCCGGCCCTGCTCTCCTACGCCGCGGCCGTCGGGGACGTCGATGGCGACGGTTTGACCGACATCGTCGTCGGAGTCGGCGGAGCGACGAGTCGCAATCGGTTGTGGCGCAACACTGGCGGGGCGTTCGTCGACGCCACCGAGGCAACCCTGCCCTACGTCATCTACGGGACCAGCGACATCCTGCTCGTGGACCTGGACGCGGACGAGGACCTCGATCTGCTCGAGATCAACTGGTGGGGCCCCAACTGGACCTACACCAACGACGGCCTCGGCGTGTTCTCCGCTTGGACCGCACTCCCCGAGATCGGCGACGCCCCGTCCGTGGCCGGAGACGTTGCCGATCTGAACGCCGACGGGTTCGTCGACGTCGTCGTTGCGGCGGCTGGCGAACGAACCCGGATCTTCCTCGGCGGAGGGGGCCAATGACCCCAGACGCGCCAGCATCGCTACACTCACGGTCTTCGCGTTCCGCGCCGGCCGAGTCTGCTTTTCAGCAGAACGTCAATGATGGTACATGTGCTTGAACAGTCGGCGGGCCTTGAGGCCGCCCTGTTCGGTGCGATCGTCCTGATGCTCAGCACGTTCGCCAGCGCGGCACTTGCGCTGGTTCACTTCGTGGTCGCAGTTCTGGTGCCTGGGAGCGCCAAGATGCTCCGAGTGCTCAGTTTCATGTGGGGTTCCGTGACAGTCGTGAACGCCGTCAGCAGCATGGTGCTCGCCGCGGGGGGCGTCGACTCGAAGGTGGCCCCGTTTCTTCCGCTCGCGGTGTTTTCCCCGCTTCTGCTCGGCGGCCTCGCGTGGGCCGGCTCGGCCACCAGCGCAGGAGGGGCGCCTGGCCCGAAGCTCGTGCGGTGGGCGAACGGGTGCGCGCCGCTCGCTTGGCTCGGCGGCCACGGCTACTTCGCCATCGCGGTGTTCCCCGGTACGTAGCAATTTTCGTAGGCGTTCACGGCGTTCACGGGTGATGAACCACTCGGCGGACGGGATCGACGCGTGTTCGCAGACGTGACCAAGATCTTCGTGGAGCCGCGCGACCCGCCCGACCGGCGAGACCTCCGGATCGCCGAACTCGAGGCGATCATCGTGGCGCAGGCGGCGAAGATCGCCGAACTCGAGGAGATCATTCGGCAGCTGACCGCGCGGCTGGGGCTGAACTCGCTGAACTCGTCGACGCCGCCGTCGCGGGACGACGCGAAGGCGCGCCAGGCTCGCGTGATGCAGGCGGAGACGTGCATGTACTACGCGGATCTCGGCAATCGGCCGCAGTGCGCGATACTGATCTCGGACTACCAGCTGTCCGACTACTGCCTGTGAGCGCCGCGCGGGCGACCGCGCCACCCCAGCCCGATCACCGCGAGCATCTGCAGCACCAACGCCCCCGCGTTCACGAGGAACCCCACCGGGAGCGTGCCAGCTGCGACCTGGCCGACGAACACCGCGGTGCACATCGCCCCCACGGCGATGACGGTCCAGAGCACGGGCAGGTAGCGCGCCAGGTCCCCGGCCACGATCACGAGGATGATGGCGTAGCCCGCCACCATCGCGCCGATGAGTCGCAGCTGACTGAGCACGAAGTGCGACGCGACCTCGCGGGCCTCGATCCCGAGCGCGCGGAAGAAGAACGTGGGGAAGAACCAGTGGCTGGCGGTGAAGTACACCAGCAGGAACACCGCGGAGACCCGCAGCGTGAGGGCGAGCCCGTGCGCGTGCAGCACGGATGGGACGGACGGGAGGCGGTTCGACACGCGGTCCAGGATAGGCGCGTGCACGCTGCCGCCCCTTGGGCGAATACGACAGAAAACCGGCCGATTCTGCCAGAGTCGTCCGCCGGCGCGCCGGGGTACCCTACCGGGCGATGAAGCGACGCGTGGTCGTGATGGTCGTCGACGGGTTCACCGACTCTGGCCTCAGCATCGCGCTCGATGTCTTCCGGGCGGCGAACTCGCTCGCCCGGCGCCGCGGCGTGCCGCCGCCGTTCACCGTTGCGGTCGCGTCGCCCGACGCAGGCCCGGTGCGCGCGGCATCCGGGCTGGTGTTCGAGGCGACGCGCACCGCAGCGCGGATCGGCAAGGCCGACGTGGTCCTGGTGCCCGGGCTGTGGGTGGAGAGCGCCGCGGAGATCGACGCCGCGTGTGCCCGCGACGACGTGCGGCGACTCCTGCCCGTGCTAGAGCGCGCCCACGATCGCGGCGCCATTGTCGGTGCGTCGTGCACGGGGGCGTTCCTGCTGGCCGAGGCGGGCCTGCTCGATGGGCGCCGGTGCACGACGGCCTGGTGGCTCTCCCCGCACCTGTCGGCGCGGCACCCGAGCGTGACGCTCGACGCCGACCTCTCGCTGGTGGTCGACGAACGCGTGGCGACGACGGGCGCCGTGTTCGCCCAGGCCGACCTCGCGCTGCACCTGGTCGCCCACTTCGCGGGGCCCGAACTCGCCCAAGAGTGCGGTCAGGTGTTGCTGCTCGATCGTCACCCGCTGCAGGCCGGATACATGGCGATGCAGCACCTCAGCGCGAGCGACGATCGCATCCGACGCGCCGAGCGATGGGCCCGGGCCCACCTCGCCGACGACTTCGACATCGCCGCGCTGGCGCGGCGCTGCGGCATGAGCCCGCGGACATTCGCGCGCCGGCTCGCCGACTCGGTGGGTCTCAGCCCGATCGCGTTCGTGCGGCGCCTGCGGGCCGAGGTCGCGACGCGCTTGATCGCCACCACCGCCCTCAGCCTGGACGAGGTCGGTCGGCGGGTGGGGTACCGCGACGCCGACTCGCTGCGCCGGCTGCTGTTGCGCGAGACCGGCACGACGCCGCGGGAGATCCGCCGGCGGCGCGCGAGCGAGCCTGTGCGGGCGCGGTAGGGCGGCCCGCCCGCCGGGATCGAAAATCGGGGCGCGGCCCACTGCATCGCCATGAACGCGCCGCGTGTCCCCTCGCCCTGTGTGGTGGACTCCTGCTCTCGCTCGCCTGCGACCCCGACTCGGACGACGACGACGACGACGACGGACAGCCCTGACACCTTCCGGAAGTCCTTCTTCGAGAAGCGCGTGCCCTCGCGGAGCACCCAAGGCTTCGAGAACACTGGTACGCCACGGTTGTGCAGCTCGAGGACGTTCTCACTCGCGAGGTAGCCGCGATCGATGTGGAGCTCTCCGATCTCGTTGCGCTCGCGGTAGCGACCGATGTTCTCCTCGATCCGCGGCAGCGCCTCCCCCCATCTCCAGCTCGGCCGCGAACGCCACCATCGATTCGCCCGGTCGGGAGCGCACCAGCTCGAGCAGTCGGATCCCGATCTGCTCGACCTCCTCCGGCGGCCGCCGGCGCTCGGGCGACTTGCGCGGCGACTTCGGCCGCGTGGTCGCACTGCTCGACCGGCTCTGCGACGTCAACCTCCCCAACGCTCGCTCCACTGCCTCCCGCCGCTCGACAGCTCTCCGCCACGTACTGCGCCACCAACTGCTCGATCTGCTTCGCAAGCTCCTCAGGGTTTTTCGGCGTGCTCATGCTTCGGCATTCGCACGCCATGGGCCACCCCTCAATCCCGGGCCTGAACGGTTACCCAAAAAACACGCTCGGTGATGCGGACGCGGTCGGCCCAGGCCCGACCTGCATCATCCAGCGTGGACGTCGACCAGGCTCCGCCCGAGATCCGACGAGGTCGTTAACACCCGCGTCTGGCGGCGCGAACGGGCCGCTGTGAGCGAGCTGCAGGGCCGACCGACCGAGTTGTTCGCGGACGCCACCTTACAACCAAAAAGAAGTAGATAGCATCTACAATGCGTCGACAATGCGTCGACGCGTCGTTCTCCGTGGAGTCCTGGTGCTGCAGGCGGCGCTGTCGATCGCGTGTCGCCGCGACCCCACCGACCGGCCGACCGGTGCGCCCGGCGGCGCGACGACGCCGGCGGTCGCCGACGAGGGCACCGCGCTGCACACCCTGGCCGAGCGCATCGATCCCGGGCCGGGACCGGGCCTCCTGCACGGGATGCCCGACTGGGCGATCGCGCAATACGGGCTCGACACCGCCCAGCCGGACGTCGAGGGCGCGGCGAAGCTGCTCGCGCGGTGGCGCGACCTCCCGGCGTCGGCGTCGATGTCGATGCAGGATCGGCTCGGGTTCCTCGTCCAGCTCGGCTTCGCCGCCCTCGCGGTCGAGCGCGGCAAGCCCGACGCGGTGACGGACGCGTCGCAGATGGCGCTGCTCGCCCAGCTGTACGGCACGTTCGACATGCCGCAGATGTTCGATCCCAAGGGCCTGTTCGGCTCGATGATCGGGATGGTCGCGCGCAGCCTCGCGGCGAAGCCCGACGGCGGCTCGGCCGACGAGGTGCGCAGCCGCGAGCTGATGACGTGGCTCGAGGCGGCGCTCGGCCGCTTGCCCGCGCTGCACCGGCGCATGGCCGCGAGGATGATGCGCGAGACCCCCGACTCGCCCGACCTGCCCACCGTGATGGACCGCGTCGCGTCGGCGTCGGCGTCGGATCCCGAGCTCGTCGTCGCGCTGCGCAAGCACGCCATGGCCCTGCGCGGGCGCTTCGCCACCGCGGTGCACCACCGTGAGCTGGCGATGGCGTGCTACGCCGATCTCGATCTGAAGTGCGGGGACGCGGCGCTCGCCGAGGCGCGGCGGCAGGCCGACGCCAAGGACCAGGACTTCGCGAAGCAGCTCGCGGAGGCCGATCGGCGCCGGGTCGCCGCGAACCGCGTGCTCGCGCTCGCGGAGTCCAAGTCGGTCGACGAGCAGCTCGAGCGCGCCGCGTTGCTCGTCGAGCTCGGGCGCGATCGGGCGGCGGGCGAGGCCTACGCCGCGATCCGCAAGCAGCACCCCGACGATGCCCGGGCGCTGGTCGGGCAGATCGACGCGCAGCTCCGCGAGACCCTGGACTTCAGCGCGGCGTTCGAGACGCTCGACGCCGCACCGGTCGAGCTCGAGCACCGCGACGACAAGTACTTCGAGCTGGCGATCGGCGTCCGCGCGATGCGGCTCATGTACGTGGTGTTGCCGCAGGCCGCTGGGGGCGGCGTCGAGGCGGCGCTCGCCGCCGTCCTGCCCGGGCTCGTGCCGGTGCGTCGCGACCTCGCCGAGCTCGCGGCCCGCGGCAACGACAAGGGCGTGGTGCTACAGTACCTGCTCGGCTTCGTCGAGGGGCTCGTCCCCGCCGCGCGCGCGATGGACGTCGCGGTGATGATAGGTCGCGCGCGCACGATGTTGCCCGAGGTGGTGGAGCTGCGGCGCAAGATCCCCGAGAGCCGCTACGCGTTCGACCTGGTCCTCGCGGCGGCGCAGTTCAGCCCCGATCGGCGGGCTGCGATGATCGCCGCCGCCGCTCCGCCGCCGATCGAGGACGCGACGCTCGCGATGCGGGCTGCGATGACCCGCGTCGCGCTCGCGATCACCTTCGACGAGCGCGCCGAGCTCGACGCGGTGGCGAAGGTCATCGAGGCGTGGCCCGAGTCGTACGGCGCGGCCGCCCGCACCCGGGGCCTCGCGCGCATCGACATGGTTCGGTGGCGGCTGCAGGGCGATGTGCCGAGCCGCGATCGCGCGATCGCCCGCTACGAGACCGTGCTCGCCCAGTCGACCAACGCGGCGGACGTCGCCGACCTCAGCAACCTCGGGGTGCTGTTGGCCGACGCGGGGCGCCCCGACGACGCGGGGCTCGTGTTCGGCCGCGCGTTCGCCCTCGAGCAGACCTCGGATCTGATCCTGTTCCACGGCGCCGTGCTGTCGAAGCCGACGGATCTGGGTCGGCTCGAGTCGCTCGTCGAGACCAGCGAGATCCAGGTCGCGCTCGCGGCCCTCGAATGGCTGATCGCCACCGATGGTCGCGAGGGCGCGCGGGGCAAGTGGATCGCGAAGCGCAAGGCGAGGGCTGCCGAGCCGGCCTTGCGCGCCCGCCCGCTGCCGACCGCGCAGGGCGTCGGCGTCGCCGGGTCGCTGCCGGTCAGCATCGGGTACTCGACCGTGAACGGCCTCGAACTTGGCATCGAAGCCGCGCTGGCGCCGCGGATTTTCCTGATGCCGCCCAGGGCGGCGCGGCCGAAGTAATCAGCGCACGCCGGCGCCGCGCCGCGCGAGCTCGGCGTCGACGTAGCGGCGGAAGCCCGCGACGCCACCCTGGCCCGCGCCCGACTCGGCGACGCGATCGACCGCGATCGCGAGCTGCGTCGACGACAGGCCCGCGTCCCACTGCGGATCGGCGACGTCGAACACCGCGATCGCGTCGGCCTCGGCGCCCTCGGCCTCGGCGAGGTGGCACGGCGTGCACTCGCGCGCGAGCAGGTCGCGGGCCGCTTCGCGCAGCGCGGTGATCTCGTCGCGCCCGTCCGCGACGCCCTCGTGCGCCGGCGGCGAGGCGAGCAACGACAGCGCGAGCACCACCGCCGCGGCCGCGGCGACGATGCCGATCCACCACGCGGCCCACATCGGCCGGGCCTCGGCCTCGGCGATGCGCTGGCTGCGTTGGGCACCTGCGGCCGCCTGGGCGGCGACGCGCTCGGCGAAGTCCCCGGGTACGTCGCACGTGGCCCAGGCCCGGAGGGCGTCCTGCTCGTCGGCATCGAGTTCGGGTTCGAAGTTCACGTCTCGCCTCCCAGAACCTCACGCAGGCGCGCGCGCGCCCGCGACAGTCGCGACTTCACGGTCCCGAGGTCGACGTCGAGCGCCTCGGCGATGTCGGCGTAGTCGAAGCCATGCAGCTCGCGCAGCAGGAACGCGGCGCGCAGCGGTGGCGACAGCGACAGCACGGCGGCCTCGATCCCACGGCCGACGAGCGGAGCGTCGTGGTCCGGGTCGCCCATGACGGCCGGCTGCAGATCCATGGTGTCGCCGTCGAACGAGACCCCGGGTCGTCGACGCAGCTCGTTGAGGGCGAGCCGGGTCGCGATCGTGAGCAGCCACGTCGAGAACTTCGCCCGACCATCGGAGGCGTAGCGAGGCAGGGCCCGGAACGCGCGCAGGAAGGTTTCCTGTGCGAGATCCTCGACGAGGGCGGTACGGCCCGAGGCGAGCAACACGCCACGCAGCTGCGAGAACACGGCCCGCTCGTAGCGCCGCACCAGGGCCCGGAACGCCGCGGGCTCGCCCCGGATCGCGGCCGCGAGCACTGCGGGCTCGTCGATCGCTTCGGCGGTGGCTACGCGCACGGTCGGCATCGGCGGGCCGTGACACCCGCGCCCGCGGGACTTTGTTCCCAGGGACGCGGGGGGTTTGCGACCTCTCACGTTTCCGCGACGGCGGCGCCGCGCGCGAGCTTCTCGATCGCCTCGGCGGCCCGTCGCGCCCGCGTCGCTGGCCGTTTGGCCTCCCCGACCCACTGGCAGTACTCGCGCCGGTGCGACGGCGGCAGGCCATCGAAGGCCTTGCGCGCCTTGGGGGCCCCGGCCAGGGCCTGGGTCAGCTCGTCCGGGATCGCGGTGCTCCGCGGCTTGGCCACGATCGGCGCATCCGACTTCACGAGCGCCAGGGTGTCGGCGGCGATCATCGCGAGGCCGGGCGGGCGCATCCGCGGGGTGCCGACCAGCCGGCGCAGGCGCTCGAGGTTCGGCGCGGACCACTTCGACGCGTTGACCCGCCGCGTGAACTTGCGCGCGTAGGTCACGTCGTCGATGCGCCGGACCATGCTGTCGATCCAGCCCCAGCACAGCGCCTCGTCGAGGGCGTCGTCGTAGCTCAGCACCTCGGTGGCCGCGCCCTTGGTGAACGCGACCCACACCACGCTCTCGCGGGCGTGGTGGGTCCGCAGCCACGTGCGCCACGCGGCCACGTCGACCTTCAGCACGGTCACCGGGGTCGGCTTGGGCCGCACGCGGCCCTTCGGACGCGTCGTCGGACGCGCCCGTTTGGTCGCTGCGCCGGACATCACTCGGTCTTCGACCCGGTGGTCTTCGACGCGGTGGTCTTCGGCGTCGCGGAGGCGGTGGGCTTCGCGTCCTTGGGCGCGTCGGTCTTGGGCGCGCCGCCCTCGGGCATCAGCACGCCGGTGACCCGCGAGCGGTCGTTGAGGAACTTCTTCGCGGTCTTCTGCACGTTGGCGCCGGTGATGCGCGCCATCATCTCTTCTTGGTCGGTGATCTTCTTGGGGTCGGTGCCGTAGCGGAAGTGCTCCGCGAGCTGGCCGGCCCAGAATCGGTTCTCGCGCAGCGAGGTCTCGAACTGCCGCCGACGCTTCTCGCGGATCTTCTCGAGCACGTCCTCACCGATGCCCTCGCGCTTGACCGACGTGATGATGCCGGAGACCGCGTCCTGCAGCTTCTGGGCGTTCTCGGGGGCGCAGCCGAAGCCGATCGTGTACGCGTAGGTCTGGCGCGGCCGGCGGGCGATGCCGCCGTTCGAGAAGGCGCCGTAGACCCCCGACATGTCCTCGCGCAGGACCTCGCGGAGCCGGATCTCGAGCACGTCGGCGAGGATCTCGAGGTCGTCCTCGGCCTGGGGCGTGTACCGCGTGTTGCCGTGGTACGTCATCATCACGAAGCTCTTGGGATCGACGCCCTTGGCGACGTCGAGCTTCTTGTCGCCGGCCGGCGGCTTGGCGCCGATGTCCTTCCACTTCTCCTTGCGGCCCGTGGTCGGCAGGCTCGCGAGGTAGGTCTCGACCATCGGCTGCAGGGTGGGCAGATCGACGGCCCCGACCACCACGAAGGTGAAGTCGCCGGCGTCGGCGAAGCGATCCTTGTAGATGCCGAGGGCCTTGTCGTGGTCGACGCGGTCGAGGGTCTCGACGGTGGTCGGCTGGCGGCGCGGGTGGTTGTTCCAGCGGAACGCGTTGAACTTCTCGAAGAAGACCTGCTGCGGGTTCAGGTCGCGGTTCTTCACGAACTCCGCGGTGCTGGTCTTCCACGCCGTGAACGCGTCCGGGTCCTTGCGCGGCGCGGTCACCTGCAGGTGCACGAGCTGCAGCATGAGCTCGAGATCCTGGGGCGAGCCGTTGCCGCGGATGCCCTCCTCGAGCTCGGCGATGTACGCCGACACGTTGGCGACCTTGCCCGCCATCATGTTGCGCAGGGTGACGTTGTCGTGGCTGCCCAGGCCCGAGCGACCGACGATGGACGATGCGTTGGCCGCCGAGTCGAAGCTCTTGGCGTCGACGCGCGAGTGACCGCCGGGGCTGAAGGCCTCGATCATCACCTCGTCCTTCTTGAAGTCGGTCGGCTTGACGATGACCTTGGCGCCGTTGCTCAGCGTCCACACCGTCACGCCGATCTCGGCGATGGTCTCGGTCTTGGTGACCTTGCCCGGCGTCGGCTTGGCCGCCATCAGCTCGGCTCCGGCGCCGCGATCCTCGTAGGCGGCGACCTTGACGCCCTCGACCGCGTTGGCGACGGCGAGCAGGGCCTTGTCGCTCGGCATCTTGTCGCGGGCGGGGCCGCTGGCCAGCACCACGCGGTCCTTCTTCTTCGTCCACTCGGAGGCCAGGGCGTTGACCTCCTCGAGGGTGAGGCCCGGCAGGAACTTGGTCGCGAGCGCCAGCTCGAGCTCGCGGCTCGGCATCGCCTCGCGATCGAGGTGGCGCCGCACGGTGCCGAACGCGTAGGCGCGGCCGTCGACGGTGGCTTGATCGGCGACGTTGCGCTCGTAGCGGCGCAGGCTGCGGGCGCGCTCGCGCTCGAGCTCGCTGGCGAGGAAGCCGTGCTGCTTCACCCGCTCGACCTCGACGAGCAGGGCCTTCAGGCCGTCCTCGATGCGCCCGCTCTTCACGCCGGCGCTCAGGTCGAAGATCTCGACCGAGCGGCCCAACGAGCTGGTGCTCGAGAACGCGAAGGTGAACGGCGAGTCGGGCTGCTGGCGCAGCTCGTCGAGGCGCGCGCGCAGCATCCCGTGGAAGACGTTCTCGATGAGGTCGCGGCGGTAGTCGGCCTCGGTCTTGATCGTCCGGGGCTTGCCCTTGATCGCGACGCTGACGCTCGTCGTCGACGCCTCGGCGTCGGTGATCACCGCGGCGCGTGTCTGCTCGACCAGCGGCACCGGCACGTCGACGCGCGGGCGCTCCTTGCCCGGGTTCTTCAGCTTGCCGAAGCGGGCCTGGATCTCCTTCTCCATCGCCGCCGGGTCGACGTCGCCGACGACGACGATCGCCATGAGGTCGGGGCGGTACCAGTCCTCGTAGAAGCGGCGCAGCGTGGCGACCGGGGCCTTCTCGAGGATGTCCTTCTCGCCGATCGGCTTGCGGTCGGCGTACTTGCTGCCCTGCAGGTAGATCGGCCACTGCTTGTCGAAGATGCGCTGGCCGGCGCCGCGACCGAGCCGCCACTCCTCGACGACGACGCCGCGCTCCTTGTCGACCTCCTTGGCGTCGAAGCTCAGCGCCGACGACCAGTCCTCGAGGATGTCGAGGCCGCGGGCGACGAGCGCCGGATCGTCGGTCGGGACCTTGAGCTGATACACGGTCTCGTCGAACGAGGTGTACGCGTTGAGGTCGGCGCCGAAGTCCATGCCCGACTTCTCGAGGAAGTCGATGAGCGTGTTCTTCTCGAAGCGCTTGGTGCCGTTGAACGCCATGTGCTCGACGAAGTGCGCGAGGCCCTTCTGATCGTCGTCCTCGAGCACGCTGCCCGCGTCGACGGCGAGCCACAGGTACACGCGCTTCTCGGGCTTGCCGTGCTTGCGGATGTAGTAGCTCATCCCGTTCGCGAGCTTGCCGGTGCGCAGCGCCGGATCGATCGGCAGCGCCGGCGAGTCGTCCTTCGTCGCGGCGTCGGGCGTGGTCGCGGCGGCCGCATCGCCGTCGGGGGCCGTCGTCGTGGGTGAGCCCGTGCGGACGGTGCAGGCGGCGAGGAGCAACAGCGGGAACAGCGACCGGGGATGCATCGGCGCGGGAGCGTACGACGAAACCCCGCGTCACGATCCACCGCCGACACCATCCTGCGCGTGACGATCCACCATCACGCCCTGGCCGTCCCCCTGGGAACACGCCACGCAGGTGGGGTTTGTTGCCGCGATCACGCGCGTTGCCTTGCCCGTCGGGCAGGCGCCGACTATCCTGTATGCCCGATGGCGAAAGACGACGAGGGTCACGGACTGTCGGTGCTCAAGGGCGCCCTGCTCGCCCTCGGTGCCCTCGCGGCCGTGGGCCTCGGCCTCAGCCTGGTGAAGGCCCTGTTCATCCCGGTGTTCGTGCTGACGCTCATCGGTGGCGCCGGTTACCTGGGGTACCGCGCCTTCGGCAAGTCGAAGGAGCTGCAGGCGGGCCGCGAGACCAAGGCGCTGTCGTCCTCGGACTTCGACAAGCGCATGCGTGAGCTCGACGCGCTGGATCGCCAGCTCGACGCCGAGATCCGCAAGCGGTCCTAGGGCGGCCCCCTCGAGGATCGATCGAACGATCGCGATCGTTCGATCGCGGACTGGATCAGCGTGCCAACCCGGGTGCCTTCGCCCGCGCGTAGATCCGCCGCCCGAGCTTCACCACCTCCACGATCGCGACCGGTGCCACCGAGCACGCCGCGATGATCGCCCAGTCCGCAGCGCTGGGCGGCACGGTGTGCAGCACGCGCTGCAGCAGCGGCACGTACACCGCGGCGATCTGCAGGGCGACGCACACCGCCACCGCGGCCCAGAGCCACGCGTTGGTGAACGGTCGGTCGAACGCCGAGCGACGCTGCGATCGGGCGTTGAAGGTGTGGAAGACCTGCGCGAAGGCGAGGGTCATGAACGCCATCGTGGTGGCCGCGCCGAGGCCGTCGCCGGCGGATCCGTGCCACCGCAGGCCGACGACGAACGCGACCAGCGTGACGCCGGCGATCATCGCGCCCTGCCACGCGATGAGGCCCACCATCGCGAAGCTGACCAGCCGTTGCTTGGGATCGCGGGGCGGCAGGCTCATCGTGCCGGTCGCGGACGGCTCGACCGCCAGCGCCAGCGCCGGGAACACGTCGGTGACGATGTTGAGCCACAGGATCTGCAGGGGACCGAGCGGCAGCGGCCAGCCGACCATGATCGCCACGAACACCACGAGGATCTCGGCGGCGTTGCACGAGAACAGGTAGTGCACGAACTTGAGGATGTTCGCGTAGATGATGCGCCCCTGCTCGACGGCGCGGACGATGGTCGAGAAGTCGTCGTCGGTGATCACCATCGCGGACGCCTGCTTGGCCACGTCGGTGCCGCGGCGGCCCATCGCGATGCCGATGTCGGCTTGACCGAGGGCGGGGGCGTCGTTGACCCCGTCGCCGGTCATGGCGACCACCTGTGCGTCGCGCTGCAGGGCCTCGACGATCCGCAGCTTCTGCTCCGGCGACACCCTCGCGAACACCGACGTCGTCGCCACGGTGCGCTGCCACGCCGCCGCGTCGAGGTCGACGAGATCCCGTCCGTGGGCCGCCTGCAGCGGACGCTGCTCGAAGTCCCGATCGATGCCGAGCTGCTTGGCGATCTCGGCGGCGGTCGCCGGCTGATCGCCGGTGATCATCACGGTGCGGATTCCCGCCCCTCGGCACAGGGCGATCGCGGCCTTGGCGGTGTCGCGCAGCGGGTCCTCCATGCCGACCAAGCCGACGAAGATCCAGTCGCGCCCGAGGGCGTCGTCGGCGTCGTCGGCGTCGTCGGTGTAGCCCGCGTCGAGGTCGCGGTAGGCGAGGCCGAGCACGCGCATCGCGGTGCCGGCCAGCTCGGTGTTGCGCGCCAGGTGGCGCTCGCGATCGTCGGCCGTGATCGGCGAGCAGCCCGTCGCCGTGCGCTGCGTCGTGCTCACCTCGAGGACCGCGCCCGGGGAGCCCTTCATGTACGCGACGAGCTGCCCCTTCGGCGTCGTGTGCACCGTGATCATGCGCTTGGTCTCGCTGTCGAACGCGCGCTCGGCCACGCGAGGCCAGTCGCGATCGAGCGCGGCGTGCTCGATGCCCGCCTTCTCGGCGACGACCGTGAGGGCGGCCTCGGTCGGATCGCCCAGGACCTTGTCGCCGTCGTCGGTGCGCTCGAGGGTCGCGTCGTTGCACAGCGCGCCGATGCGCAGGGCGAGGACCAGCGACTCGCGCTCGCCGGGCACGATCCGTCGGTCGCCCTCGCGGAACTCGCCGACGCGCGCGTAGCCGGTGCCGGTGACGTCGATCCGCAGGTCGTCGACGACGAGCGCGCGGACCGTCATCTGGTTCTCGGTGAGCGTGCCCGTCTTGTCGGTGCAGATGACCGTGGTCGATCCCAGGGTCTCGACCGCGGGCAGCCGGCGGATGAGCGCGCCCATCCTGGCCATGCGCTGCATGCCGAGCGCGAGCGTCATCGTCGACACCGCGAGCAGGCCCTCCGGCATCGCGGCGATCGCCAGCGAGACGCCGACCTCGAGCATGTGCAGGAACCCGTGGCCGCGCAGCCACCCCGCGCCCACGACGACCGCCCCGAGCAGGAGCACGACGCCGACCATCCCGTTGCCGAGCCGCGTGAGCTTCTTCTCCAGCGGGGTGGCGCGCGCGGTCGCGTCGGCGACCATCGTGCCGATCTTGCCCAGCTCGGTGTGGGCGCCGGTGGCCGTCACCAGGACGCGACCGCGACCCTCGGTGATCGCGGTGCCGAGGTAGGCCATGTCGACGCGATCGCCGAGGGCGGCGGCGGCGTCCGTCACCGCGTCGGTCTGCTTGGGCACCGTGCGCGACTCGCCGGTGAGCGCGGCCTCCTCGACCTGCAGCTGCGCGCTCTCGATGATGCGACCGTCGGCGGGGACGCGGGCGCCCGCGGCGAGGATGAGCACGTCGCCGGGCACGATGTCGGCCGCCGCGATCTCGCGCTCGGCCCCGCCGCGCAGCACCTGCGCCATGGGCACGGCGTCGTCGCGCAACGCCGACAAGGTCCGCTCGGCCTTCCACTCGATGAGGAAGCCGATGGCCGCGTTGAGGACGATGACGACGAGGATCGCGATCGCCTCCGCGAGGTCGCCCAGGGCGAAGGCGACGCCGGCCGCCGCGAGCAGCAGCACGACGATGATGCTCTTGAACTGGTGCAGGAGGATCGCGAACGGCGAGCGTCCGCGGGCCGCCGCGAGGACGTTGTGTCCGTGCTGCTCGAGTCGCGTGACGACCTGCGCGTCGGAGAGCCCGCGCTCGAGATCGGCGTCGAGCTGCGAGCAGGCCGCGTCGATGGCGAGCGTGTGCCAGGCAGTCGGGCTCGGCGGTGCGGTGGACGGCGTGGCGGCGGTCATGCGGTGGCCTGTCGCCTGTGCAAGCGCGCGACCACGGCGAGGGGCGCGATCCCAAGCTGCGCGCTGGGATCGGGCGGGCGCGCACGCGTGGGCGCGCCCGGCCGGGCGTCGGCGCTCACACGGCGTCGCGGATGGGGGCGCGACGCCGACCTTGCTAGTGCGACTTGAAGATCATCCGGAGCATGCGCAGGTTGATGATCGCGAAGCGGTAGAGCTGGTATGGGACGAACGTGCGCCAGAACAGCGCCCAGCCCGTCGGTTTCATCGCGTTGCGCATTGCGTTCGTGGGGATGGTCATGGCGTGCTCCTGGCTCACTCGGGGATCAGCCACCAGCCGAGCCGGGCCTTGGCCTTGTGCAGGAACATGGAATGCAGGATCCGCTTGATCCAGTGCCCGGCCGATCCGATCTCACCGAACGTGAGCGCCGGGTCGCGGCCGAGGCCGGGGTAGCGCACGTAGTCGGGGACGATCGGGTACATGGTCATCGCCGCCGCGCTGCCGCGGAAGAGGCCGACACCGGCCGAGGCCACGCAGGCCGCGCCCATCTCGGCCATCGACGCGCGATGCAGGGGAGCGTCCGGTCCGTGGCGGATCTGGTCGACGATGCTGAGCGCGACGGTGCGGCCCATGATCCCCGACGGCATGCCGGTCCGCGGAGGCGCCGGCGCGATCCTCGTGCCGTTCGGGGTCTCGAGCGGCCGCGAGATCGCGTGGGGCGGAGCGAACGCAATCCCGACCGCGAACACGTTGGCGTACTTCGGGCTCTGGTACGTCGACGGCCAGTCGCGCGCCCGCCACTCGTCGAAGGGCTTGGCCGCGTAGTCCGCGTCGACCCGCATGAAGTGGTTGGGCGTGAACACCTCGCCCGAGATGTCCACGCCGCCGCGGTCGAATGCCCGGAGGTCGACGCCCGTGAACGGCGGCAGCAGCATCGCGAAGTCGAACGCCAGTTCGTGTGAGGTGCCGTCGAGGGTCTCGTACGCGACCCGGTTCGGATCGACGCGCTGCACGTGGGCACCGGTGATCCACTCGACGCCGCGCTCGACGAACAGCGACTCGGCGAAGACCTTGCTCGGAACGATGTAGCCGCTCTGGCGCAGCTGCAGGCCGTCGACGCCGAAGTCGCCGAGCTCGGCCTCGTTGGTCAGCATGATGATGCGCGCGCGATCCCGGACGCCGGCGCGACGGATCTCGAACTCGAGGTTGAAGATGTACTCGAACGCAGCACCTTCGCAGGTGCAGAGGCCGTGGCCCGTGCCGGCGACGAACGTGAGCGTTTCACCGCGTTTCATCCGTTCGATGCACGTGGCGAGCGCCGCTGCGGCCTGGGCTGCGTGGCCCGAGGTGCAGACCGACAGGCTATTGGCGTCGGGGCCGAGCCCCGGGGTCGCGGCGAAGTTCAGCTTGGGACCCGTCGCGTTGACGAGGTAGTCGTACGTCAGCCGTTCGCGTTGGCCCGCGGTCGAGGCGTCGGTGGATTCGATGACGACGAATCCCTTGGCCTCGTCGGCGGCGCCCTCGGGGTGGAGCTCCACCGCACGTGCCTGTCGCAGCGCGATCCCGAGGCGTGCATAGACGGGGGCGAGCTCGAACGTGACGTCATCGGGCCGCATGCGGCCCACGCCGACCCAGATGTTCGAGGGGATCCAGTTCCATTTTCGGTTGGGCGTCACGACCACGACCTCGTGCTCGCGACCCAGCTTGCGGCGCAGGATCAGGGCTGCGGTGTGGCCAGAGATGCCGGCTCCGAGAACGACGATGCGGGCCATGGTGTCACCATCCGAACGAGGTCGAGGACGTTTGTCCAGGATCCGTGCAAACGAGGGACCACGGGGAGGCCTTCGTTCGGCAACCACTGCGCGCAGCGGCGGCGGGCGTCGCATTCGTAGCGCGCCGCCGGAGTGACGCACGCGGACCGGCTCGAGCGCTGGCGCGTGTCCGTGCGGACCTGATGACGTCACGACGTGGCGATCGCGTCGATCACCGCGTCGCACTCGTCCTCGCGGTGCGCCGGGTGGGGCGCGACGCGGATCCCGTGGCCCTCGCGCGCGTCGACGTCGAACCCCGCGGCCGCGAGCACTGCCACGACGCGCGCGGCGTCGGCGTGTTCGATGCACACGTGTCCCCCGCGCCGCGCGTCGTCGACCGGCGCGCGCACGCGCAGCCCCGCGGCCTGGGCCCGCTCGATCATCCGCGCCGTGAGGGCGACGCTGCGCGCTCGCAGGGCGTCGACGCCGAACTCGGCGACCAGGGCGAGGCCTGCTCGCGCGGCGAACACCGGTGCCATCGCCACCGGCGACTGGGCGAAGCGGGCCGCACCGGCCGCGGGGACGAACCGCGGCGCGATCGACTGCGGATCGACGTGGCCCATCCACCCCGGGAACGCGGGGACCATGCGCTGGGCGAGCTCGGGCCGCACGTACGCGAACGCGAGCCCGAAGTCGCCGCCGCCGAGCCACTTGTGCGAGCAGCCGACCAGCACGTCGACGCCGCTGTCGACGACGTCGACGGGGACGATGCCCACCGACTGACACGCGTCGGCGACGACGATCGCCCCGGCTGCGTGGGCATCGCGGACCAGCGCCGCGAGCGGCAGCATCGCGCCGGTGAAGGACGAGACGTGCGCGACCGCGACCGCCGCGGTCTCGCCGGGTCGCAGCGCGGCCGCGATCCGCTCGGGTTCGACGCCACCGTCGGCGGACGCCTCGAGCACCTCGACCTCGAAGCCGCGCGCCGCCTGGGCGGACCACAGGTAGCGACTCGAGTGGAAGTCGGTCGCGCAGGTCACGATGTGGCGCCGTCGCCCCGGCTGCATCACCGCTGCGATCGCGGCCTGGGCGACGGTGGCCCCCGGCAGCAGCGCGACGCTGCCGGTCGGGGCCCGGAGCAGGGCCTCGACGCCGGTGGTGACGGCGTGCAGGCGCTCGAACCACTGTCCGAAGGCGTTGCGCCCGTGGCGAAGCGAGCGTTGCCACGCGTCGAGATCGGCCAGCGCCGCCTCGGGCAAGGCCCCCAACGAGTGGCTCGCGAAGTAGTGGCGCGTCGACAGCAGGGGCAGACGCGCGCGGAGCTCTGCGGGTGTCATCGGTCGAAGCACACTCGGTCGAAACACAGTGGATACAGCTCGTCGAGGAGCACCCAGAGGGCGATCGCACCGACCCGGGCGCCGCGCCACATCGCTGCGTGCACGGCCGGATCGTCGGGCACGTACGCCATGATCGACGCGGAGTCCTGGGCGTGGCTCTGCTCGAGCTCGTCGTGCAGGAAGGCCCAGCCCAGCGCGCTGTGGGGCACGGATTGCTGGCGACGGAACACCCGCGCGATGACGGCGTCGGTCTGCGACGCGAGGACCTCGGTGAGCGCGGCCATGCCCACGCCCGCCCAGGGATCGTCGGACAGGAACATCGGCTCGACCGCGGCGGCGAAGCGCCGCGCCGGGGCCAGCGCGTCGACGTCGGCGGAGAGCGGCGTGGCCTCGGCCTCGACGGCGGCGAACATGCGCTCGAACATGTGCACGTGGGCCTGCTCGGGATGACCGTGGCCGAGCTCGTCGTCGAGCTGGTGGGCGAGGATCGAGCGCACCGCGACGTCGGGCACCCGCGCGATGAGCCCGGCGAGCCACTGCGTGAAGCGGTGGGCGATGCCGGCGCGCATGTTGAGCGCGAGGCGGTGCATCGCGTTCACCACGTCGTCGGTCTGCTCGAGCCGGCGGAAGAACGGGTGGTTGCGCAGGTCGATCGCGTCGGCGAACGCGATGATCTCCGCGGCGGGCTGCGGCTCGATCGACGCCGCGCCGCGGCCCTCGGGCGGGCGTGGGCACGCGACACGGCACGCCTCGCTGCCGACGTAGATCGTGCAGCTCGGCGCCGCGCTCGCCTTGAGCGAGGCGTAGCTCTGCAGGCCGACGCCGGCCCCGAGCGCGCGGTGGGCCACCGCGTCCACCGCCTCGCGGTAGCGGCCGGTGTCGATGCCACACTCGCCGAGCAGTTCCTCGATCCGATCGCGGGCCTCGACGTCGTCGCGCACGTACGCGCGCACCGGGAAGTGGGCCGTCACCGAGGTCGGCCGATCGCGGCCGGCCACGAACGAAAGGCAGGTGCTCACCGGCAGGTCGTCGAACGGGCCGTCGCCGCCGCCGATCGTGCGGCACAGCGTGCGGGCGCGGCCGGGCGCGGTGTCGGTGGCCAGGGCGAAGACCCGCTCGAGCTCGTCGGCGGTCGCGTGCTCGTGGGCGAAGTAGACCTTGACCCGCGCCGCCGCGCTGCGATCGAGGTCGATCGAGAAGTAGCGGATCTCGTCGACGTCATGGCCGCGGTGGCTCGCCTCGAGCACCGACGCGAACGCCGAGCGCAGGCCGAGGGCGGCGAACGCCTGCTCGACGACCGCGCTGGCGTGGTAGCGGCCGTGGATCTGCGGGTTGAGGTAGACCTTGAACAGCGGCTTGCCGCCCGCAGCGGCGGCAGGAGCACCGTCGCCGAAGCCGACGCCGTGCCACAGGCCGAAGGTGCCGTCGCCGTCGCGCGGCAGGAACAGCTCGCGGATCCGCTCGAGCGCATCGACCTCGGCGCCCCACGGGATCAATCGTGCGGTGAGGTCGAGGCCCGCGGCGACGTTCGACGCCCAGGTGGGCTCGCGGCCCTGTGCCTCGACGATGAGTCGCGGCTGCACCGTGCCGCCGGCGTAGGCGACCGAGAGCTCCCATGGGGTGCCGTCGTCGGAGATCTGCGAGCGCCACCGCGGGTCGGCGGCGATCGGCTGGTCGCCCCAGCCCGCGAACATCGCGTCGACGATCTCGGTGACCGCGAGCGGGCATGCGGAGCGCCGGAGCGCGCGCCAGAACGCCGCGAAGTCGCGCAGGCCGAGCTCGGCCCAGGTGCGCGCCCCGTGGGCCACATGCGCGGTGTCGAAGCGGGGGAGCGAGGGTGGACGCATCAGCATTGCGAGGGGGCAGAGCAACCCCCGTGCCGCCGGTCCTGCGCGTCGCGACGGCCGAATTCCCGGCCGTGCCTGGCACACGTGCCAGCGCGTGCCAGGCACGTGCCGGCCCCGGTCACATCGGCCCGCGGCCGCGACTCGGTCGGCGCGAGGCCGCCGAACTCCATGCCATCCCTGATCTCGAGCTTGTCCCTGCTCTCGACCCTCGTCACCGCGCTCGGCGTCGCGCCGCCGATCTCGCTCCCGCCCGGCGCCGCCAGCAGCCGCTCGCACCATGGCCCCTCGATCCCGACGCAGAAGCCCGAGGTCCGCGTGCGCCTGCGGATGGCGCTGAAGATGGTGCTGCCCAACGACGCCGCCGAGGCCGGCGCGTCGATCCCCCCGAGCATCTCCGACCTCGTCGCGCTCGGGAACAGCGAGGACGAGATCTACTACACCATCGCCGCGCTGCCGAAGGGCACCGGCAACGCGCAGATCAAGACCATCCGCCCGGCAGGATCTCCCGACATCTGGGAGATGGGCTACTCGTCGCTCATCAAGCAGCACCGCGTGTTGTTCGAGGGCAAGCTCACCGCCGACGAGAAGGCCTACTTCGCGGTCGCGATCGGCGAGCAGGACAACGCGCAGGCCGCCGCGATCTCGCTGATGCTCGGCGACATCGCCGGTTTCATCGGCGGGCTCGAGGCGCCCGCGGGGGGCGAGGTGCCCGCGTCGTTCGGCCCGGCCGCGAAGGCGACAGTCGAGCGCATCCGCGACAAGGGCGACGACGTCATCGGCATGTTCGTCGTCACCGTCGGCGGCGGGCGCAAGCTGTCGGTCGATGGGTCGACGAACACCAAGGTGAAGATCCTCGAGTCGAGCAGCACCGAGGTGCTCGCCGAGCTCTCCGGCGGCGGCGCGCGCTACCAGGTGCGCCTGTGGGTCGAGGACACGGAGCTGCCGCGGCCCAAGAGCCGCAAGGTCGTGGGCAAGACCTCCGACAAGTGCAGCGAGGACGATCTATGGGTGCACGGCAACGACGGCCAGGTGCTGCTGCACAAGGGCGACACCAAGGACATCCCGCGGGGCGCCGGCCAGTTCACCTGGTACTGCGACGGCAGCGAGGAGTCCGCGGTGGCGGACCCGGGCACGGAGGTGATCTCGGCGCGTCGCGCCTCCTCGGGCCGCAACATCGACTGGGTGTTCCTGCGCGAGGACACCGCGACGCCCGACTTCGTCGAGTGACGACCGCGCTGCGCGTGCTACCTTCGCCCCCCGATGTTCTCGACCCCGGCGAGTCGCGCGGTCAGCTTCACGATCTACGTCGTCGGCGCCGACGGCTCGGCGCGGGCGTTCCTCACCGAGCTGGTCGAGGTGCTGCACCAGCCCGAGGATCTGTTCGAGACGCCCTTCGGGTGCCTCACGACGACGTCGATCGCGATCGGCGACGAGCAGGTGGACTTCGAGTGCTTCGCCTTCGACGACGACGCCCACGATCCCCACGAGCCCGCGATCGCGCAGTGCGACGCGCTGCTCGTCCTGCCCGGCGTCGAGGCGAGGAAAGAAGCGATCGCCGCGGTGGCCCACGTCGAGCATCCGCCGCTCGTCGTCTGGTACGGCGCCCCGACGCAGCCCATCGAGGCGGCGTTCGCCGACCTCGCGCAGCTCGAGCGCAGCGGGACCGCGTACGAGGTGTTCAAGGGCGTGTGCGTCGGGCTGATGACCGCGCGCAAAGAGGGCCTGCTGCGTGAGCGCAACGCCGACGCGTGAGCGCGCGGGCCTTCATCCCCGGATCGCCGACAGCGACGACACGCTGTCGTTGGGGATCCCCACGCTCTCGACCCAATTGTATCGACCCGGCCCGAAACGCGCGGACTTCGTGCCCGAGAAGTTGATGTCGCGCCAGAAGGTCCAGTTTCCCTCGAGGATCACGAACGACGAGATCTTGTCGTTGAAGAAGTTGTCATCGGCCGCGGCGAGGTTGGATTCCTCGTAGAAGACGTGCTTGTGCTGGCCGCGGAAGTTGATGTGCTCGAACAGGATGATGTGCGCCATGCTCTGTGGGTGACACGAGGGGGGCGTTCGATCCTTCGCATGCTCGGTGACAACTCACTGATCCAAGGGCCCGCACGGCCGCTTGCGGCTCAACGCGGCGCCTCTGCCCAAAGGAACCCGCGCAGCTGCCCCTCCGTGAACCCGACCGCGCGATCCTCCGGGTACGTGCGATGCAGCAGCACCGCCACATCGGCCGCGATCGCCGTGCTGTCGCCGTGGCACTGCAGGCACCGGGCCTGGGTGAGGATCGGGCGCACGACGCCGACCTTGCCCTCGAGCTCGACGACGGTGGTGCCCGTCAGTGGCTCGGTCATCGCGGCGCCGACGAAGGGCTTGAGCCACGGGCGCGGGGCGTTGGCGCCGTTGCGGAGCTTGTGGCTGGTGCGGCCCACCGCGACGCCGAACTCGCTGGCGACGTCCGAGGCGATCTTCGGGGCGTCGTCGGTGCACACCGTCACCGCGCCGGCGGGTCCACCCTGGGCGAGCGCCTCGCCGAGGCGCGCCGCGAGTCGCTGCTGCAGGGCGTCCATCGCGACCTCGGCGTTCGCGACCGGCGTCGCGAGCTCGGCGGGGATCGCATCGCGTGCGTAGCTGCGCTCGCGGCCGCAGGCGAGGGTGGCGGTCAGCGCGAACAGGGTGGCGATCGCGAGCAGGGCGCGGCGGGGCGGTGTCACCGGGGGAATCTAGCAGGTGATCGCTTCGCTGCTGCGGCGCTTTGACAGGCCTTCTCGCGCACTGTTAGCGTGACGTGTGTTGCGATGGCTCCCCTTACTCGCGTTCGGTGTCGCCGCGTGCGCCTCCCCCAGTACGCAGGACGCCGAGACCACCGGCGGCCCCTCGAGCGAGGGGGGCGGCGCCACCGGTGAACGGGGGGATTCGAGCACGGGCACCAGCACGGGCACGGGCACCAGCACCGGCGCGGGCACCAGCACGAGCGGAGACAGCAGCAGCAGCGCCGCCGGGGAGACCAGCACGAGCACGGGCGGCGAGGCCTCCGCGTGGCCCGAGGCGTGCGCGGACATCTACGACCCCGAGATCCTCCCCACATTCGAGCTGACGTTCAGCGACGCCGCGTGGCAGGGAATCGAGGCGGACTGCTCGGAGGGCGCCCAGAACTACCACCCCGTCGAGTTCACCTACGACGGCGAGACCGTCGCCGCGATGGCGCGACTGAAGGGCAACTGGTCCTACGATTGTCGGAAGTACCAGTTCGTCATCTCCTTCAACGAAGAGGATCCCGAGGCCCGATTCCACGGTCTGCGCAAGATCGTGCTCGACGCCCCCTGGTACGATCATACCCTGCTCCACGAGCGGCTGGCCTTTCCGCTGTTCGAGTCGCTCGGGTTGCCGTATTCTTGTGCGAACAACGCTCGATTGATGGTGAACGGGGAGTACTACGGCCTCTTCGCGAACCTCGAGCGGCTCGACAAGGAGTACCTGCAGCGCCACTTCGAGGAGGCGGACGGCAACCTGTACGAGGCGGGCTACGAGCTCGAGACCAACGAGGCCGAGAACAACACCGCGAACCTCGAGGCGCTGTGGGCCGCGACGACGATCGAGGAGGTCGAGGCGCTCGTCGACCTCGACCAGGCCGTCGCCGAGTGGGCCGCCGAGGCGATGCTCCCCGCCATGGACGGCTATTGGGCGGGGGTCGAGATCAACTATTTCATCTACGACCACCCCTCGCGGGGATTCGTCTACCTTCCGTACGATCTGGATCTCGCCTTCGGCGACGCGGCGTACGACGACGGCTCGCTGATCTGGCCCGACGCCGTCGCGTCGGATCCGATCACGTACGAGCATCCGGGGTGGGAAAAGGAGCCGCTGGTGCAGCTGGTCCTCGCCGACCCGACGTGGTGCGGGCGATTCGTCGAAGAGCTCGTGGCGGCGCGCGCGGCCTACTCGCCGGAGGCGATGGCCGCGGATCTCCTGCTGTGGGACGCACAGATCCGCGACGCGCTCGTCGAGGATCCGAACCGCACCTTCTCGGCGATGCAGCACGACGCGGCGGTCGCCGGGCTCGAGGAGTTCTTGGTCGCCCGCGCCGCGGTCGTCGACGCGTGGTTGGCCGAGGGCGACCACTGTCCGGCGCAGTGGTGAGCTGCCACGCGGACGCGATCACTGGACCGTGATCTGCGTGTCGCCGCGCAGCGGCGGGATCTCCAGCAGCAGCGCGCCACCGTCGGCCTCGCGGATTCGCCATGGGTGGGTCGCGAAGCTCTGGATCGACCAGTCGTTGCCGCCCGAGATCACCTGATAGCTCTGCTCTGCACAATCGTAGGCGACCCAGAACACCTCGACGTCGAAGTTGCAGGTGTTGTCGATCGAGAGCTGCGCCTCGGTCGCGTCGGAGATCGAGCACTCCGCCGGGGCGACCTCGGGGAGCGGATCGCCGAGGCAACCGCCGAGGGGCTCGCCCGAGCTGCTGCTGCTGTCGTTCGACCCGGTGCTCGAGCTCCCCGCGGAGGGATCGCCGGTGGACTCGGTCGCGTCGCTCGTGGTCGCGTCGCCGGCGGTCGCGTCGCTGGCGGGATCGGTGCTCGCCGGGTCGGTCGCCTCGCCGCTGGCCGCACCGCTCGGATCGGAGCCGCCGTCGACGTTGGTGCCCGCCGTCGTGCCCGTCGCCGTCGAGGCGCTGCCGTGGTCCGTGCTCGAGGCTCCGCCCGAGCCGTCGCCGTCGATCGCCGCGGCCTCGACGGGCGACCCGGCGCACGCGGTCACCAGGAGCAGCAGGGCCGACGCGCGGATCATGGTCACCAGCGTAGCAGGACGTCACCGCTTCGATGTGGGGTCCTCGAGGATCGCGACCATCATCAGGGCGCCGAGCGCCGTGAAGAACGTGATGCTGAGGACGAGCACCACCGCGGACTCCCACGCCTTCGCCGTCGCGGTCGCGGCATCGAGCGCGCGATCGAGGTGCACGCACCACGGCTCGTGGGCGACGATCAGGCCCGGGGGAGCCGGCGTGGGGGTGGGCGCTCCGAGGACGGCGCCCGGCGCCGCAGGGATGGCCCCCGCGCCCGCGATCGCGGCCGGCACCTCGGGCCGGAGCTCGCGCACGAGGGCATCGGCGACGTCGCGGTCGATCCGCGCGAGGCGGCCGCGGACCGCCTGGCGCTCGTGGTCCCACGCGCGCAGGGTCCACGTGTCCGGGGCGCAGGCCCACAGCGGCACCTCGCCGCTCGGTCGGCGCCGGAACATCGTCTCCTCGTCGCTCACCTCGGTGGCGAGCGTCACCGGGGCGAGGGCGATCGTCGTGGTCGTGGTCGGGCGCACCCCGCCGTTCGCGTCCCGTCCGCCGCCGCGCACGAAGGTGATCTCCGCCTCGGCCTCGGAGCGCACGCGGGCGTCGGTGATCCGCACCCAGATGTCGTCGTCGCGCTCCGCGAGCACCTCGGCCAGCGACACGCCGTCGAGGGCCCGACCGGCCCGGAGCAGCAGCGCCTCCTGGTAGTCGTCGGTGCCGAAGCCGTGCATGAGCGAGACGACGAGGACCCCGATGCCCGCGCCGACGCCCTGCGAGATGGGCTGGCGCGCGACGACGAGCATCAGGCCGACCCAGCCGCCGAGCAGCACGACCCCGAGCACCGCGGCGAGGATCTTCGAGTGATCGCCGGCGATCAGCACCTGCGGCCCGACGACGGCCGCGAGCAGCAGCGCCCAGCTGGGCAGCGCGGCCACGGCGTGGCGCCGCAGCGTGCCCGAGCTCGGGGAGGGGACCGGGCGCGACGGCGGCATGGGCGGTCGAGGCAGCGGCGGGCCGATGTGACACCCCGGGGTGCTCGGGCCGCCGAGGTGTCCCGTCATCCTTCGACCGCGGGGCCCGGGCCTCCGCTACGATCCAGGTCGGTGTCCGATCCCGACGACGTGACCGGGCGGCCCGCGGTGCGGGCGGTGCAGACGCGGCTCATGGTCGCCTTCGCCGACGAGCTGCCGGCCGAGGACCGCGCGGCGTTCGTCGGCGCGGTGCGGCCCGCGACGCTCGACCGGGCCCACCGCGCGTTCGGGCTCGCGTGGTTCCCGCTGGAGGAGCACATGCACCTGTGCGTCGAGCTCGACCGCGTGATCGGGCCCGAGCGCTTCCGCCTGCTGATGTGCGACACGTTCCGCCGGGCGATGGACACGGCGATGCTCCGCGGGATGTTCGGGATGATGCGCCGGGTCTCCGAGGATCCGGTCGGTACGCTCCTGCGCAACGCCGCGCGGTTGTACGGCTACGTGACGCGCGACGTCGGGTCGATGCAGCACGTCCCGATCGGGCCCGGCGAGGGCCGGGTCGATCTCGAGGGCTGGCCGGTCGCGTTCGACTTCGAGGTGTGGACGATCGGCACCGCCGGCTGCATCGAGGGGGCCATCCTCGGCCTCGGTGCGTCGGGCACGGTCGAGCGGTCACGGATCGATCCCCGCGCCGGCACTGCGAGCTACGCCGTGCGGTGGTGAGGCACGCCGGGGCCGAGGGCGAAGCGCCGATCTCACGGCGTCGAGATGGCCACCGCGAGGTGGGCGGCCTCGGCGGTCTCGACCAGCGCGACGGCCTCCGCGTGGGCGAGGTCGGGCGGCGCGACGATCACGATCCCCTCGTCCCGCGCCGCCGTCACGGAGGCCACGATGCGGTCCCAGACCCCCGCGTCGTCGATGCGCAGGGGTCCCTCGCGGTGGGCGCCCCGCTCGATCGTCGCGCTGCGGCCCTGGAAGCGCACCGTCGCGGGGCCGGGGACGAGGCCCTCGCAGGCGCCCTCGGTGACGCGGCCGTCGTCGAGGCACGCGCGCGCGACCGGAACGATGCGTCCGCCGTCGAGGTCTCGCTGGCGGAGCTCGACGGTGCACCGCCCCGGCGGCGTCGCGAAGTCGTCGCCGCGGAAGGCCGTGCCCGTGATCGCCAGGCTCTCGCCGGGCCGGTAGTCACGCAGTCCCACGCGCAGCGTCGATCGTGACTGCAGCGGCGTGCCATCACCGACGCAGGCCGCGGCGGCGGTCAGATCGCCCTGCTCGGCGGCATCGCCCACGGTCACGCGCGCCGCGAAGGACAGGCCCCCGGAGGTCGACGCGTCGCTGGGGTGCCACTCGGCGCGGACCGGGCCAATCGCGAGCGGGCCGTCGGGGATCGCCCGCGGTAGCGCGGCCTCGGGGCACGCCGTCGCGGTGATGCCTTCGGGCGTCCAGCAGAAGCGGCCGACGTCGATCGGGGGGAAGTGCGTCACCTCCGGGAACACGCGGCTCGGCTGCACCCGCAGGGTGACCTCGCAGGCCGTCGGAGGCCCGGCCGCGAACGCGTTGGGGAGGAACGACGAGGCCGAGCTGGTCTGGCGGGTATCCGGCGCGTCGACGCGGAGCTCGGCGTTCCCGCCGAAATGCGTCCCCCAGACCACGCCGTCGGCCGTGCACGCGCTGCGTGTGCCGAGCATCGCGCCGTCGGGGAGCTCGCGCTGCACCACCACCTCGAGCTCGAACGACACGCTGTTCTGCGCGCTGTCGGAGTCGAGCGTGACCGGGCCCGCGCCGAGCCCGAGCACGGTCGAACGCCGCGCGGTCACGGAGCGCACGGCGACAGGTGCCGTGGGATCGGCCGGGAGGTCGGCCCGCCAGGTCTCGGTCCCGCAGGCGACGAGCGGGACGAAGAGCGCGAGGACGCGACGGAGAGACGCGCAGGTCGGGCGGGGGATCGCGGGGTCGGGCATCGAGGGGTCCTCGGGGAGCGGCACGGGGTCACCCCGATCGTTCCACGACCGACGCTCCGGTTTAAGTCGATCGCCGCGGTCCGCGGGCCTTCGGTCGCGCCCGCGCGTACTCCGGGATCTCGAAGCGCCGGCGGTAGGCCCCCGGCGTGAGGCCCGTGACGCGCTTGAACAACCGGCGGAAGAACGCCGGCTCCTCGTATCCGACCGTCCAGCGAAGAGCTCGACGCGTTCCGGACCGGCAACGGCGTCGCGTGGGGCGAGCACCACGGGCGGTTGCACTGCGGCGTGGCGTCGTTCTACCGCAACGCCTATCGCGCGAGTCTGGTCCCGCAGTGGCTGCCCGAGCTCGACGGCGTCGTCGAGAAGCTGCGCGCCGGGGCACTCGTGGCCGACGTGGGCTGCGGGCATGGCCACTCGACGCTGTTGATGGCCGAGGCGTTCCCGGCCTCGCGCTACCACGGGTTCGACACCCACGCGGCGTCGGTGGTCGCGGCACGGGGGCTCGCGGCCGAGGCCGGTCTCCCGCAGGCGACGTTCGAGACGGCGAGGGCCGACGCGTATCCGGGCACCGGGTACGATCTCATCTGCTTCTTCGATTGCCTGCATGACATGGGTGATCCGGTGGCCGTCGCTACTCGCCGAGGACGGGACGGTGTTGCTCGTCGAGCCGTTCGCGGAGGATCACCTGGGTGAGGGCGTGTCCCCGGTGGCGCGGCTCTACTTCGCGTCGTCGACCACGGTGTGCTGCGCCCACGCGCTCTCCGACGGCGGACGAATGGTGCTCGGCGCACAGGCCGGGGAACGACGGTTGGCGGACGTGTTCCGCAAGGCTGGGTTCACGCGGTTCCGTCGGGCCGCGGCCACGCCCTTCAACCTGATCCTCGAGGCGCGACGCTGAGGATGCAGCGGTGGTGATGACGCGCGCCGTTGGTGCGGCGTCGTGGGAGCGCCGAGCCTGGCCGCCGCGTACACGCGGCGCCGGCTCGGCGCTCGCCGTCTCGCGATCGAACGGACAGCGGAGCGCACGGATGCCCCTCGAATGCATGGCCGAAAAGGCCGTAGACGGCGGAATTCGACCGGTTGCGGCGAGAATTCGGTTGACGTTCGTTCGCGCCCGAGTAGGTTGACCACGCGTTGTCACCAAGGAGCACGAGATGAATCGGATCGCAGCATGGATGTCGATCGCCGCCGTCGGCGTGGCCGTGGGGGTCGCCTGTGGCCCGCGGAGGGAAGACCCCGTCGAGCAGCTCGAGCACCGCCTCGCCGCGTGCACGCAGACGTGCGAGGCGAGGTACGCGTCGACGTGTGATTTCGAGGCCATGTGCGAGGTGGATTGCGGTCTGTATCCGAAGGGCGAACTCCTCGCGCCGTTCGACTCGACCGAGGACTGCATCGAGTCCTGCGCCGACCCTGTCGGCGACGCGGCGTACGGCTGGGGTTACGTCGGCGACGGCGAGGACGCGTGCGGCCAGGAGTTCGAGACGCACGCGAGCTGTCTCGCCGCGCTGAGCTGCGCCGACCGGTTCCGCTATTACACCGATGTGCCGAAGCGCGCCTCTGCGGCCGAGTTTCCGTGCGGCGTCGAGACCTACGCGATGTTGGATTGCCAGTCTGCCCACCCCTACGACGATCAGCAGGATGAATGAGGAGAACAGACGATGAATCAGTCGATTCGAACCCATTGTGTCGTGACAACGGCGATTTTGTCGGCCTCGTTGGCCACGGCGTGCCTCGAGGACAATCCGAACAATGACGAGTGCATGAAGCACTGCTGGGAATATTCGTACGTGGTGGCCGACCCGAATGGTGACGGTGACCTCGAGGACTCGTGTACGAACCGAAACGCGGCGGAGGCCATGGTCGTTCCGATTCCTGGGAATGGCGCATTTCGCGGTCGCGCCTGCATCGAGTTCCAGGCCGACCACAACCGGGTGAAGCAGGTGATCGCTGCTGCGCAGTCAGGGTCCGTCGCCGGGCTGTCGGCGGCACAGGTGGCCGCTTGGGACGAGCTGACGCAGAAGATCGCGGCCGACGCCCTCGATGCGTGCATCTCCTACGCTACCGGGGGTTCGGATCACGACGACATCAACCTCGGCCTACCGGGCGACCAGGCGTGCACGGGCAGCACGGCGGAGGCCGTCTGCACGACTGCCGCCTACGACGCCGTCCTCGCCGCGTTCTCCCTCTCCGACCAAGGCGCCGACATCGCGATCCCCTCCTACGCCGGGGTCGAGTCCGGCCTCGTCGCCCAGCCGGAGTGTCAGTTCATCCCCGAGACGACCGGCGAGGAGCCGACCGGCGGCGATCCGACCGGTGGTCCGCAGAGCGGTGGCGACGGCGGCCAGAGCGGTGGCACGGGCGCCGACGTGACCGGGGCCGACGAGGCCGGCATGTTCGGGGATCTCGACGACGGGGTGCATTGCACCGGCACGCGGTGCTCGGTCGACATGGCGGTGTGGTCGAGGATCCTCGACCACTTCTCGACCTTCTACGACGAGGGCGTGACGCTGGTGATCGGCCCGACCGGGGCGCCGTGCAACGCGGTCGGGGCCAAGCTCGGCGGGCTCGGCAACGGCGAGGACGCCAACGATCTGGCCGTCGCGTTGGGCCTGCGCAACGGCGACGTCATCACCAAGGTCGAGGGCGTCTCGCTGGCGAATCTCGCGGCGGCGGCGGCGGTCGTGAACGACCTGCAGTCGAGCGTCGATCCGATCACGATGACGGTGCGGCGCAAGGTGACGACGAACTCGTGCGCGACGCTGAGCTACACGATCACGCTGACCGGCGGGTGAGCAGCCGATGAGCGCGAGGGCGCCGGGAGGATCCCGCGCCGGTGGCACGATGGAGGACGGGACAGTGGACGATGCGTGCAGCCCGACCGGGCCGCGGGGTGCTCATCAAGCAATTGGTTGGTAGCCGCACACGTCCTCGTAGACCACGCAGCCGGGCGAGGCCATGCACACCGAGAGGTCGGTGATCATCTCGCAGTTGCGGATGCAGCCGCCGAGCTCGGGGAGCCAGATGCACTGCGACTCGGTCTGGCACGTCGGCTCGTCCGGCAGGTCGGTGCACGTCGGGAGGTCCCCGGTGTCGCTGCCGCTGTCGGCGGCCGAGCTCGAGCCGTCGTCGGAGGTGACGCCGGTCGGATCGGTGCTCGGCCCCGTACTCGGGTCGGTGGCGCCGGTGCTGGGCTCGGCCGTCGGGTCCTCGGTCGCGGATGCGCTCGAGTCCGCCGAGGCCGAGCCGCTGGTCGTGCCCGCGCCGGTGTCGTCGGAGTCGTCGCCTGCGGGGCAGCCGGCGATCGACGCCACCGCGAGCGCGGCGGGGATGAGCAAGCGAGGTCGAGGCTTCGGGATCATGGCGAAGAGCATCGCCCGAGTCCGGGGCGGGAGGTGTGGGCCGCGGCACGAACGGGGGTCCGCGCCACGTTCATCGCAATCCGCGGGGGATCTGTGGCGGGTTCACCACCCGCGTCTCGCCCACCGGCGGTAGGGCGAACGGCTCGAGCCCGCGGGGCGTGGCGTCGAGGAAGAGCAGGCTCGGATCCTCGAGCGGGACGCGGAATCGAAACAGCACCGACTGCGGGCCTTCGCTGTCGGTGGCGCGGAGGATCTTCGCCACGAAGATCCCCGCGTCGACGCGATCGCCCGGCTGCAAAGCGTCGCGCGGCGCCCGGAACAGGGCCTCCTGGTAGTCGAGGTGGAACGCGGGACCGATCGCGGACAGCTCGATCGTGCGGGCGTCGAGCCGGCGCACGAGGTGGCGGCGCGTGTCCATCACCAGCGCGTGCCACGACTCGGGCACGGGCCGGCCGACCAGGTCCATCGTCGCGTAGCCGTAGATGCCGGTGACGAGATCGGGCGCGGCGAGGACGAAGACGTGCTTGCCGGTGAGGTCGCGGGCGTGGACCTCGGGGCTGTCGAAGAAGTCGCGGTGGGCGTCGCGGACCTCGGCCAAGGCGCCGAGCTGCATGCGGGCGAAGATCGCGTCGGACACCAGGTGCTCGAAGGCCAGCACGAGGGCGACGAGCGTGACCGCGACGGCGCGCCACCGCGGCGCGTGCCGCCGCCACAGGCGAGCTGCGACGACGACGGTCATCGCGAAGAACGCCGCGCCCGCGACGCTCGGGATCAGCAGGGCGCGCGTCGCCGGGGGAATCGCGGCCAAGGGCACGAGCCCGACCACGCTGCCCCAGACGAGCACGATGATCCCGCGGCGCTCGGTACCCCGCAGGCTGCCGCGGCACAGCAGCCAGGTGATCGCCGACAGGACGACCGTGATGCTCCCCGCCAGCCACGCGTGGCGCACCGATCGCACCGGCGGATCGAACTCCACGCCCTCGAACAGCCACGGCGGGATCCCGGTCCAGTCGTAGCGCAGCCACAGGCGCTCGGACTCGCCGCAGATCCCGACGAACACCTCGGCGGCCATCCGCGTGACGCGGTTGCCGAGCTCGCCGAAGAACGTGCCCGGATCGCTCATCGGATCGACGTACGTCGTCGCCCCGTAGACGCCGCAGCCGATCACCACGTAGGCGATCGCGAAGGCGACCGCGGCCGCGACCGCGGGGCCCAGGGCCGCCGCGCGCCGGCCGAGCGATCCGCGGCCGCAGACCAGCTCCCACGCGGCCACGAGCGGCAACAGGCTGATCGCGTACTCGCCGGCCGCAAACGCCAGCAGCCACAGCCCCGACTCGACCGCGAGCGCGGCGGCCGGTCGCGGGTCGTCCACGCGACGTCGTCGACGCAGGTGCACCGACAGCGCGAGGAACCCGAACGTCGCCGAGATCATCGCGCAGCGGTTCGCCAGCCACCCGACCATCCACGACAGCGGCTCGTCGACGGCGAACGCGACCAGGGCGACGAGCGCGAGCGGGCGACCCACGAGCTGCACGAGCACGCGCCCGACGACCGCGAGCAGCGCGACCAGCCACAGCAGCGAGTGCACGTGGGGCCACGGCGAGTCCCGCGGCAGGATCGCCATGTCGAACCACACCAGCGCGCTCGACAGGGGGCGCAGGTGGGCGAAGCGGAAGTGCGGCACCGTCCACCACGGCAGCGCGCCCTTGTGCGCGAGCGCGGCGGTGGCCTCGGGATCCTCGAGCGCGAAGAAGTAGAGCCCGAACGGCGACTTGGGCCCGAAGTAGCCGTCGACGTACGCGAGCTGGAAGAGGTCGTCGGCCAGGGGCCCGAGCGACAGCGCCGGCAGGTAGAAGATCACCGCCGCGATCGCGATCGCGAGCCAGAACCATCGCTCGGCCCGGCGCAGCGCCGTCGGCCGCAGCTGCCGAGCGCCCGTCACCCGCCGCTCCACACCCGGGCGCACGCGAGCACGAAGGTGAGCCCACACAGCGCGCGCATGCGGTTCCACAGCGCGACGGGGCGGTCGACGTCGGCCGGGCGCACCGCCGCGATCGCGCAGGGCAGCGCGACCCAGATCCCGAAGCACCACCACGCGTGCACGGCCGCGAGCCCGGCGATCCCGCGCACGAGGCCCATGGTCAGCGTCGGACCCCACACCACCGCGGTCGTGCGGACGCCCCGGGCGCGATCGTCCTCGCGATCGCGCAGCACCTGCACCGACTCGAACACGCCCGAGAACAGCCCGAGCATCACGAGGAGCGGCAACGCGGCCTCGAGCTGCGCCGGCGGCACGCCGACCATCGGCATGGCCACGCCCCACGCCATCATCGCCAGCACGTCGACGCCCGGCCGACGCTTCAGCACCACCGAGTAGGCCCAGCACACGCCGCCGCCGAGCCACAGGGGGATCCACAGGCCCGCGCCGTGCCACGCCGCGAGCACCGCGAGGGCTGCGAGCAGCCCGAGCTGCGCGCGCAGGGCCGCGGGCCGGTGCGCCATCAGGAACGCGGTCTTGTCGTGCTCGCGGCCGGCCGCCGCGAGGTCGGCGTCGCCATCGACGTAGTCGTTGTTGAGATAGACCAGCAGGTTGAGCAGCAGCCCGAAGACCAGGCGCAGGCCGATCTCGGGCACCGACAGGTGCAGGGCGATCGCGATCGCGGCCGCGCCGCCGAGGTTCGCCATCTCGAGCCGCCGCAGGCGGTACGAGGCCACGTCGGCGAGGATCTGCAGTTCGGCGCGCAACGAGACCGGCGGGGATGGTCCCACGAAAGGCGGGTCCGCCGCCCGGGAAAAAAGTCCTGCCCGGCTGTCACGCGGGACGGGCCCGTCCGGTCGGGGGTTCGAAGGACGAACCCCATGACCCCCCTTCGCGACGTCGTGATCCTCGGAGGTGGCTATGCCGGACTCGGCTGTGCCCTGCGCCTGTCGGCCCTCGCCCCGGACCTCCACATCACCCTCGTGGACGCCCAGGACGTCCTGTGCGAGCGGATCCGGCTGCACCAGGTGGTGGTGGGCCACGTGCCGCCGCGCCTGCCGTACGCCGAGCTGGTCGAGGGGACCGGCGTCGCGTTCGTGCAGGCCCGCGTGCTCGCGATCGACGCGCAGGCCCGGCGCGTGGGCACCTCGGTGGGCGAGCTCGCCTACGATCGGCTCGTCGTGGCGCTCGGCTCGGACATCGTGCCCGAGCTCCCGGGTGCGGCGCACTACGCAGACACCGTCGGCTCGGCAGGCGCCGCCGCGCGGCTGCGCGATCGCATCGCGGTGCTCGCGGCCGGATCGCGCGTGGTCGTGGTCGGTGGCGGCCTGACCGGCATCGAGCTCGCCGCCGAGCTCGCCGATGCGCGCGGTGACCTGCGCGTGCACCTGGTCGATCGCGGCGCGCTCGGGGCGGGGATGCTGCATCCGAGCGCGACCGCCAAGCTGCGGCGGAGCCTGGCGCGCCTCGGCGTCACGGTGCACGAGCGCTTCGACGCGACCGCGGTGGAGCCGACGCGGCTGGTGGGCGCGACGACGTCGTTGGACCTCGACGTCTGCGTGTGGACGACGGGCTTCGCCGCGAGCAGCGTCGCGGCGCGCTCGGGCCTCCCGGTCGGCCGCGCGGGCCGGCTCGCGGTCGATGCCACGCTGCGATCGATCGCCCACCCGGAGATCTACGGCATCGGGGACGCGGCCGAGCCGGTCGTCGACGTCGGCGCGCCAGCGCTGATGTCGTGCCGATTGGGGCTGCCGGCGGGCTCGCACGCCGCGGCGTCCCTCGTCGCCGAGGTCGCCGGATCGACGCCGCGACCCTGGCAGGTCCGCGACGTCCTGCGCTGCATCAGCCTCGGGCGCGACGACGGCCTCGTGCAGTTCCACCGCGCCGATGGTCGTCCGCGGGCGTGGAGCCTGTCGGGCGCGCCCGCGGCGTGGCTGAAGGAACGGATCTGTCGCGCCACGATCTGGGTGCTGCGTCGCCGCGCCGACGCAGCGCGCCGTCGTCCGCGACGCCTGAGCGCGGGGCCGGCTGTCGGCGTACCCTCGGTCGCGGCGGTGCGGACATGGGAGCAATAGACGTCGTCACGATCGAGCGCGAGCGACCCCGACTGGTGGCGCTCGCGTATCGCATGCTCGGCAGCGTGGCCGAGGCCGAGGACGTGGTCCAGGACGCCCTGGTGCGCTTCGCGGCGCTGGACGCCGCGGAGCTCCGCAACCCTGCGGCGATGCTCACCACCATCGTCACGCGCCTGGCGATCAACGTGCTGGGCAGCGCGCGGGTGCGGCGGGAAACCTACGAGGGGCCGTGGTTGCCCGAGCCGGTCGCGACGCCGATGGAGCTCGATCCCGGATCGATCTCCATGGCGTTCATGGTCCTGCTCGAGTCGCTGAGCCCCAACGAGCGCGCGGCCTTCGTGCTGTCCAAGGTCTTCGACGCCACGCACGAGGAGATCGCGGGGATCCTCGGCATCGAGGTGGCCGCCTCGCGACAGCTGGTCCACCGCGCGCGCGCCCACATCGACGCCCGCAAGCCGCGGTTCCGCCCGGCGCCGGAGGTCCACGCGAAGCTGGTCACCGAGTTCCTCACCGCGTGCAGCCTCGGCGACGTCGGCCGCCTCGGTCGGGTGCTCGCCGCCGACGTCGTCGCGCGGGTCGACCACGGCGGCAAGGCTCAGGCCGCGCGCCGGCTCCTCGAGGGCGTCGACCACGTCTCGCGCTTCTTGCTGGGGCTGGTCGCGAAGATGGCTGGCGCCGCTGCGAGCATCGAGGTCGCGGCGATCAACGGTGGGCCCGCGGTGTTGATCGCGGTGGCCGGCGTACTCGTCAGCGTGTTCACCTTCGAGACCGACGGGGATCGGGTCTGCGAGATCAACATCATCCGCAACCCGGACAAGCTCGCGGGGCTCGCCGCGGCGCGGGGGTTGGCGGTGGAGCCGGGGCGGCAGACTGCGGGGGGGTGAGGATGCGCCACCGTTCGGCCGCGGGCGGGCAGTGGCGAAACGCTCGCACCTGTAGCATCGTCGACGGCGACCCGAGATGGCGTGCGTCGTGTATGTGAGGCTCCTCGACGAGGGCACGACGTGCTGGCGGCCCGTCGATGCCGAACGCCTGACGCCGTGGCGCTGGTTGCAGCCGTGGCGAGGGCGTAGAACGCCGGCGATCGATCCCGCGGGCAGTCGCGGATCGAGGCCGCAGCCCACACGCGGAGCGCGGTCGGTTGCGACTATGATGCACCGCATGGGTCGCACCGCGTCGCGCTTCGCCGCTCCACTGCTCGCCTGTGCGCTCGGCGGATGCGCTCCACCGAGCGCCCCGCCCACCGCCGCGCCGCCGGTCGAGCCCACCGCGCCGGTCGAGCCCACCGCGCCGGTCGAGCCCACTGCGCCGGCCGAGCCCACCGCGCCGGCGATCGCCGAGGCGCCCGAGCCCGAGGTGCCGCCGCCCGGCTTCACGCCGATCCCCGCGAAGCGCAAGGCCGGCTTCCCCGGCGTCGCGTTCACGGAGGTGCGCGCGTTCGCCTTCGACCTGCGCGTCGCCGAGCGATCGGTCTGTGGCGTGCCGCTCGACGCCGACGGCACGCTGTGCGAGACGGTCGAGCGCCCCGGCGTCGCGCTCACCGAGGCGCAGACCAAGCTCCTGCTCGGCATGCTCGCGAAGCAGAGCACGTGGGGCTCGGGCTCGTCGTGCTTCCTGCCCCACCACGGCTTCGTCTTCTACGACGGGGCCACGCCCGTCGCCCAGCTCTCGATCTGCTTCATGTGCGAGATGATGGTCGCGGCGCCGTCGATCCCGAAGGCCAAGCGGCTGGGCGCCGACGACACGTATGGGCTCAACCCGAAGTCCACCGCGCAGCTGCGGGGGCTGTGTCGCGACCTCGGGCTGCCGATGTGCGACGCGACGAACCCGGCCGAGTTCGCGCCGCCGGAGTGATCCGCTACTCCTCCGCCGCGAGCGCGACCCGCCGCGCCACCTCCGCCAGCACCTCGCGCCCACGCGCCGCACGCTCGTGCTCCTCGCCGAGCGCGGCGGCCTCGATGCGCACGGCATCGACCGCGTAGCGCTCGGCGGGCTCGAGCTCGCCCAGCTCGAGGTGACATTCGGCGAGGCTGCGGTAGAGCATGCCGACGTCCGGGTGATCGGCGCCCTGCGAGGCGAGACGGATCGGGACGGCCCGCTCGAAGCGGGCGATCGCGCCGCGCATGTCGTGCACCTGCATGGCGAGGGTGCCGAGGTTGTTCAGCAGGTCGGCGACCAGCGGGTGCTCGCTACCGTAGACCGCCACGGCGATCGCCAGCGCGCGCTCGTTCGCGGCGCGGGCCCGATCGACCTCGCCGAGCTCCTCGTACACCACCGCGAGCAGGCCGAGCGAGCTCGCGATGTCGGCGTGATCGGGGCCGAGGATCCGCTCGCGCAGCGCGAGGTTGGCCTCGAGGGTCGCGCGCGCGCCGACGTAGTCGCGGCTCGCCACCTGCAGGCTGCCGAGGTTGTGCATCGTCCCCGCGACGTTGGCGTGATCGGGGCCGAGCGCGGCGGCGTAGACATCGGCGGCGCTCCGGGTGAGCCGCAGCGCCGCGTCGGTGTCCCCGCGGCGCTGCGCGACCGTGGCCAGTCCCACCAGCGCGTTGCCGGTCGTCGGGTGGTGCGCGCCGAGCAGCTCGAGCGCGAGCGCGTGCGATCGCTCGAACTCCGCGCCCGCGACGTCGAGGTCGCCGGTGCGCAGGGCGAGGAAGCCCAGCTCGAGGTGGACCTCGAGCGCGGCGCGATCGTTCCGTTGCTCCTCGATGATCGCGGCGGCGGCCTCGAGCCGCGCCTTGGTCTCCGGGAGGTCGTTCTGGACCATGTGGGCGTCGGCGAGCGCGAGCTGCAGCGTGATCTCGCGGTGGGGATCGGTCGCGCGCGTGGCGAGCAGCGCACGGGCGTGCCGCTCCCAGGCCAGGGCGGCCGGGAGGTCGCGGCCGAAGGCACCGCGTGCCCCGACCAAGGTGGTCGCGGCGTCGATCGCCACCTCGCGGTGCGAGGCCGCGAGCGCGGTGAAGAACGCCCGCTCGAGCGACGCGACCGCGGGGTCCATGCTGCCGAGCGCGACGAGGAGGTTCCCCTGCGCGAGCAACACCTCGGCCAGCACCGGCGAGTAGTCGATCGCCTCGGCGCGCGCGACCAGGGCGGCGAGGTCGTCGGCGCTCCCGTCGAAGTCGCCCGCGGTGCGGCGGGCCTCGATCACGCCGAGCTCGCGACGCACCGTGTCGACGGTGTCGGCGAGCTCGCGGTCGCCGGGCGGATCGACGTCCGAGCGCAGCGCCGCTGGATCGGCGCACGGCGCCGCAGGGGGCAGCCGCTCGACCGCGTCGATCGACCGGCTGCGGCGCGCGAGGTCGACGCGCCCGATGGTCTCGATCGTCGCGCCCAGGGCGTCGAGCCGGCGATCCAGGCACCGCTCGGCGCGATCGAGCAGCGCGCCGTCCCAGCGCGTCCGCGCGGCGCAGACCTCGAGGAAGGCGGCGGCCCAGCCCTGCGACCAGGTGTCGACGCCGCTGGCGATGCGCGCCTCGAGGTCGTCGGCGCCGGCGGCCTGCGCCCGGGCGAGCGCGTCGTGGATCTGCGCGCGGGCGGCGTCGTTCCACACCCGCGCGATGGCGTCGGCCGGGTCGCACGCGGGCGTCGCGGGGGGCCGAGCCGCCCACGCCAGGAGGCCGACCGCGCCGAGGCCACCCGCGCCCCAGGCGAGCGTGCGCCGCCGCGATCGCCCCGCGGCGCGCTCGATCGCGGCGAGCAGCGCGTGCATCGACGCGAACCGGCGCCGTGGATCGACGTCGAGCCCACGCACGAGCGCGCGCAGGACGTCGGCCGGCACGCCGCGCATGTGCTCGGGCCGGCGCATCCGGCCGAGCTCGAGGTTCGCGACCAGCTCGCCGAGGGTCGTGCCGGCGAAGGGGCGGTGGCCCCACAGCGCCTCGAACAGCGCGACGCAGAACGCGAACTGATCGCTGCGCTCGCTGGCCGGGATCCCCGCGAACAGCTCCGGAGCCATGTACGCAGGCGTGCCGCTGATCGAGTCGGTCTGCTGCGCCGCGACGATCGCGTCGGCGTTCGCCATCGGGCCGACAGGCGTGGTCGGTCCGACGGGTGTGTCGAGGCTGGTCTCGGCGAGTGCGAGGCCGAAGTCCATCACCGCGACGTGCCCGTCGTCGGTGATCATCGCGTTGTCGGGCTTGAAGTCGCGGTGGACGAGTCCCTCGGCGTGCACCGCCGCCAGCCCGCGCCCCGCGGCGAGGTAGCGATGCACGATCTCGCGCCACGGAGGATTCCGATGCTCGACCCAGTGCCGCAGCGTGAGGCCGTGGATGAACTGCATCGCGACGTACACCACGGGGTCGCCAGCGACCGTGTGCTCGTGGACGCCGACCTCGTAGACCGCGACGACGTTGGGGTGGGCGAGCCGGGCCATCGCGCGGGCCTCGGTGACCATGCGGCGCGCCGCCGCGGGGCCGGTGCGACGACCGTCGAGGAGCTTGATCGCGAGGCGTCGATCGAGCTCGGGATCGTACGCGGCATAGACCGTGCCCATCGAGCCGGAGCCGACCCGCTCGAGGAGGTGGAACCGCGACACCGTGCGCGTGCTCGGGGCCCCGCCGAAGAGGCGCGCCCGCGCGGTCTCGCGGGCGACGTCGCGCTCGAGGGACGCGACGAGCTGGAGGTCACCCAGGCCGGCGTCGTCGCCCTCGGTGCCCATCGCGCGTGGTCCCCCTCGCCCGCGCGCCTGGGTCACCAGGACGGCTGCGAGCTCGCGTCGTCGCCCGGCTCGCCCGGCTCCCCGGCGATCGGCGGCGCGCCGCCGTACACCGGCTCGCCGGGCCGGCGGCGCCGCTTGGCCTCCTCGGCGACCTGCTTCTGCGCGATGGCGACGCGGGGACCGAGGATGCGGTTGGTGTCGTTGAGTTTGCCGATGAGCGCCGGCGTGATCGCCTTGCGCTCGTCGACGACCGAGTACAGCAGATCGAAGACCTCGGCGATCTCGGGCTCGACCGAGCTGGTCTCGGGGCGCACCTGCGTGCGGTTGCCCGGCTTCACGGCGGCGAAGCCGGCGGCCGCGTCGCCCCGACCCAGCCACTTGATGGTGTCGTGGATGACGCGCTCGGGATCGCGGAGCATGCCGTCGTACGACTGCACGTGCACGCGGTGGCGACGGGTGACGATGTCGCGGACCAACGAGAAGTTCTCGTGCCACCACTCGAGCACCGCGGGGATCCGCGGCGGCGCGACGGCGCCCGGGTGCTCGCGCTGCCGGGCCTCGTCCTCCATCGCGAACAACCGATCGAGCGACGCCTCGTACTCGCGCCAGTGTCGCATCGTCGCGATCACGTGGCCGATGTACGCGCGGTCGGTCTTGATCAGCCCCGGGATGAACACCTTGACGATGTGGTTCTCGACCTGCTCGGGGAAGAAGTAGTCGCCCGTGCGCGGGTGGGGGTTGGTCGCCCAGTAGATGCCGCGACGCAGGATCGACTCGTAGAACCCGTCGGGATTGGCGTCCTTGATCGTCTCGCCCCAGGTCCGGGGGAACGCCTCGCCGAAGGGTTCGAAGCCGGCCGCGATGAGGATCTGCATCCACATCGAGGTGCCGGAGCGCTTGGTGCCGGTGACGATGATCATGGGGCGGGCGCGCGGGCTAGAAGGGGCACGCGATCGGGATGAACGGGTTCATGAACGGGAACGAGCCCTGCTGATACGAGTAGTAGGTGTTCGTCGTCAACACCCAGTGCTCGGCGATCGCGTCGAGCGACTCGCCGTCGAGATCGGTGATTCCCGGCCCGTTGTTCGAGTAGTGCAGGAACATCGCCGCCTCGCCCGCGCCCTCCTCGAGCTTCTTCGCGAGCTGCTTGCACAGGTTGGTCGTGATCGGACCGTCGAGCACCATCAGCGCGCGGTCGGCATAGGCGCTGTTGACGATGCTCTGCACGCGCACGTTGGGGCCGGCCGGCGTGTAGCACCACTCGTAGCAGTTGTCGCCGGTGCCGCCGTAGTCCTCGCCGTAGCAGTACTCGTTGCACTGCTCCTCGCCGTTCCACCGGCCGAGGTCGGAGTACCGGGTCGAGTCGGAGTAGTAGGAGTACGAGAACGCCGCCGACATGCGGAACTTGTTGGTGTCGATCGCACCGATCGTGGCGATCGGCTCGCTGAAGAACAGCTCGACGGTGAACGCGTCGCGCACGATCGCGTCCACGAGCAGCGGTGGGCCGGGCAGCGGGATCGTGCCGGTGGGATCGATGGTCGGGTCCGTCGACGGATCCGTCGGGTCCATCGTCGGGTTCGCGGTGGGATCGGTGGGGTTGCCCGACGGGTTCGTCGTGGGATCGCCGGTCCCGGTGGGGTCGCTGTCGGATCCGTCGGTGTCGAACCCGAGGACCCTGGGACCGCAGCCGAGCGCGAGCGCGCCGGTCGCCACCAACACGGGGACATGGCGCTGTAGACTCAATCTAACCATACGTCCAAGAAGCGTTTCAGATGGGGGCAGGCGGGTCAAGTCGGCTGCCATGGCCGCTGGCAGGCGGCGATCGCGGTGACCGGGGCAATCGCGGCGACCGGTGGCGGCCGCACTTCGTGCGACAGTGCTGGGGCATGGGCGCCAGCGTGCGACGGGCAGCGTGGGTCGGGTGGGTCCTCGTGTCGGGACCGGCGTGCACGTCCGGCTCGCCCGACGCGGCGTCGCCGGTCGCCGAGGTGTCGCCCGTCGCCGCGACGACGGCGGCCGCGACGGCGCTCGACCTGGCGGGCAACGCCGTGGATCCCCTCGCAGGCGAAGCAGGCACGCTCGCCGTCCTGACCTTCGTGACGCCCGACTGCCCGGTGTCCAATCGCTACGCCCCGGAGCTCGGTCGCATCGCCGCGGCGCACCCCGAGCTCGCGTGGTGGCTGGTCTACCCCGATCCCGACGTCGACGCGGCGCAGATCGAGGCCCACCGCCGCGAGTACGCGCTGCCGGGCACGCCGCTGCGGGACCCCGGCCACGTCCTGGTCGCGCGCGCCGGCGTCGTCGTGACGCCCGAGGTCGCGGTGTTCCGCCGCGGCGACGAGGGGCCGCCGCTGTACCGCGGTCGCATCGACGATCGCGTCCCCGAGTACGGCCGTGCGCGGCCCGAGCCGACCCGCCGAGATCTGGTGCTCGCCCTCGACGCTGTCGCCCGCGGCGCGGCCGCACCCGAGCCGACGACGGTCGCGGTCGGCTGCCCCATCGACGACCTGCGCTGAGCGAGCGCGGGCTCGCTCGGCGCGCGAAGCTGCGATCGATGAGCAGCGCGACGCACGTTCGGGATTTCGTGGCTGCGGTCGCGCCGCGATCCGAGGGCTGGTCGATCCTTCAGTTTTCGCGATGCTCGACCCCGGCCCGATGCGGAGTCGGGCCCGGGGACCACGGACCATGTCGGGACACAATCGAGCGCGGTGGGTGCTTCAAGCGGTCGTCGGGTTTGCGGTGGGCCTGTCGGGAGCCCTCGCCGTGTCGTGCACCGGCGACTCGCCGCGGGCGGTCTGCGTCAAACTCGAGCGCTCCTGCGATCTGCACGCCGACGACGACTGCGAAGAGGCCGACGAGTGCGTCCCCGCCGAGGAGTTCGGCGCCGACGCCGTCACCGACTGCGAGGACGGCCAGTGCGTCTGGGATTGCTCCGGCGGCGAGGCGTGCCCGTCGGGCTGGCACTGCGAGGAGCAGCGACCCACGTTGGTCGAGCTGATCTCGGGGTGTTGAGCTGCGGCCGCGCCGCGGCGGTGGCTCAAGGCGAGGCCTGCGCGGTCGATGGACGACCCATGCAGTGCCCCCGTTGTGGCCGCAGTCTCCTCGCGTTGGCGCGTCGTCCCGCTTCGTGGTCCAACACCACCGAGCGTGGGCAGTGGATCGGTCTGCACCCGGGTGACTCGCACGGCACCTCGGACTGCCGTCTCGCGCACGACGAGGCGATGGCCCTCGGCACGGGCGCGACGCCGCAGCTGGTCCCGACCACGCCCGCGTGGCCGAAGGCGGCGTGACGCCGCGATCGCCCGGTGTGCGTCGCGGCGTGCGATGATCCCACGCGATCGTGGGATCGACGTCGTCACACGTGCCCGCTGACGACCCCGCGGGGCGCACGGTCTCGGCGGCGCCTGGCGCCCTGGTCGGCGGCCGCTACCGCATCCTGGCCAGCCTCGGGCGCGGCGGGATGGGCGAGGTGTTCCGCGCCCACGACGAGCACGTCGGTCGCGACGTCGCGCTGAAGCGGTTCCGGCTCGAGCTCGATCACGCCGAGGACCTGCTGCGATTCCGCCGCGAGTTCCACACGCTCGCGCGGCTCCGCCACCCGAGGATCGTCGAGGCCTACGACTTCGGCTTCGACGACGGGCGGCCGTACTACACGATGGAGCTGCTCGACGGGCAGGACTTCGGCGATCTGGCGCCGCTCGATTGGCGGCGAGCCTGTGCGCTGCTCCGCGACGTCGCGTCGGCGCTCGCGTTCCTGCACGCGCGCTCGCTCCTGCACCGCGACATCGCCCCGCGCAACGCTCGGTGCACCGCCGACGGTCGGGCCAAGCTCCTCGACTTCGGGATGCTCGCGACGATGGGCGCGACCAGTGAGATCGTCGGCACGGTCCACTCGATCGCGCCGGAGATGATCCTCGGGTTCCCGATGGACGGCCGCGCCGATCTGTTCGGGCTCGGCGCGCTCGGGTTCTGGCTGCTCACCGCGCGTCACCCCCGACGTGCGCGCAACCTCAACGATCTGATCCGCGAGGGCCGGACCCGCGCGCCCCGGCCGTCGACGATCGTGCCCGACGTGCCGCCCGCCCTCGACGATCTCGTGCTCTCGCTGCTGAGCCACGAGCCGTTGGGTCGACCCACGACCGCGGCGCACGTGATCGATCGCCTCGTCGCGATCGCGGGGCTGCCGGCGGTCGAGGAGCTGGAGGTCGCGCGCGGCTACATCCGCAGCGCCGATCTCGTCGGCCGACGGCACGAGCTCGAGGTCGTCCGCAAGCGGCTGGCGCGGGCGATCGCCGGCAGCGGCGGCACCATCGTGCTCGAGGGTCGCTCCGGCATGGGCAAGACCCGGCTGCTGCACGAGATCGAGCTCGAGGCCAAGCTCGCCGGGGCCCAGGTGTTCCGCGCCCGGGCCCACGCCGCGGGCCAGGGCGGTGGCCCCTACGCCCTGCTGCGCGCGCTCGGGTTCGACGGGCGCGGCGCGGCGACGGCCTCGCTGCCGGGGCAGTCGGTCATCGGTCGGATCCTCGGCGATCTGCCCGGCGACGACGTGATCGTCGGCGACGACACCGCGACGTTCGTCGGCGTCGCGGCGCGGCGCGACGCGGGCGGCAGCGCCGACCTCCGCGAGGAGCGGCTCGCCCTGCAGTCCGCGCTGGCGCAGCGGGTGGTGCGGCTGGCCGAGCGCGCGCCGCTGGTGGTGCTCATCGACGATCTGCAGCGCGCCGACGAGGGCTCGGTCGCGACGTTGGCGTCGCTCGCCTTCGGGGCCCGCGACCAGCGGGTGCTGATGATCTGCGCGCTGCGGACCGACGAGGCGCTCAATGCCCGGCGCGCGGTGGCGAAGCTCCGCGAGCACGCGATCGTGCTCCACCCCGGCGGCCTCGGCACGGCGGAGGTCGAGCAGCTGCTGCGCACGATGTTCGGCGACGCGCCCGACCTCGCCCGCTTCGCGCGGTGGCTGCGACGCCAGGCCGGCGGCAGCCCGCTGCACTGCAACGAGATCCTCCGCCACATGGTCGAGCAGGAGACGATCCGCGTGCGCGACGGCGTGTGGTCGTTCCCCGAGCGGCAGGAGGACGGCGGTCTGCCGCGGGGCCTCGCCGAGTCCCTCGACGCCCGCGTGCGCCTGCTCGGCGCCGACGCCCGCGCACTGGGCCGCGCGATCGCGGTGCACGGCGGCCGCGTGTCGCTGCCGATGGTGGTCGCGCTCGTGCCGGGCCTGGCCGAGGACGCGGTGTTCGCCGCGATCGCCGAGCTCGAGCGCGACGACGTCCTGGTCGGCTCGGGCGAGCGGTGGTCGATGCGGCACGAGGGCCTGCGCGAGGCGTTCCTGCGCGACATCGATCCGATCGAGCGGGCGCGGATCGAGCTGCACGTCGGCATGACCCGACTCGCCCAGGGCCCGGTGTCGGCCGAGCGCGAGGCGACGATCGGGTGGCACCTGCTGCGCGGCGGCGAGCGACGCAACGGCGCCCGCCTGCTCGCCCGCGCGGGCAAGCGGCTGTACGAGGCGACGTCCTACGCCGACGCGATCGCCCCGCTCTCCGCGGCGCTCGAGGTCTACGACGCGTCGAACGCCAGCCCGGCCACGCGCGTGCGGCTGCTCGAGATGCTGCACGCCGCGGGCTTCTACTCCGATCGCGACGCGGCGGTGAAGTACCGCGACAAGGCCCTGGACCTGCTCGCGCGTTACGGTGGCCTGCACGTCGCCGCCCGCCTGCGCTTCCTCGGGCTCAACCTCGCGCTGTACGTCGGCATCGCGTGCGCGTGGCTGCTGCGGAGCCTGCTCCCGCGCGGGCGCCGGGGCCCCGCGCCGGTGGTGGCGCTGCGGATGTGGCTGCGCGCGGTGGTCTATGCGGCGGGCGTCGCCGGGTTCTCGTTCGAGACCGACCAGCTGCGCCGCGTGGCGCGGCGGCTCGAGCCGCTGTCGAAGCAGAAACGCCCCGACATCGCCAACGCGCTGCGCTTCGTCCACAACCTCCTGGCGTTCAACCTCGGCCGCATCCACACCGTGCGGACGGCGGGCCACACCGAGCTCGAGGCGTTCATCGAGGACCCGGGCGACTACAGCCTGTCCGAGCGGCGCCTGGTCATCGGCGGCGCGATCTTCCAGCGCGGGCTCGCGGCGGTGCGCAGCGGCAGCCCCGACGCGCTCGCCGAGATCGCGGCGCTCGAGCGGCTCGACACCAAGCTGTGGAACATGGGCGCGCTGCAGCTGCGCGCGCACTACCACCTGTGGCGCGGGGAGGACGACGAGGCGCGCCGGATCTGGACCGAGGCCGAGCTCGAGTTCGTGCGGCTCGGATCGCTGTGGCAGCTCGAGTGCGTGCACCATGCCTCGGCGTGTGTGACCGCGGCGATGAGTGGCGACGCGCTGGGGCTCAAGCGCCAGATCGAGGCGCTCGCGCGGCAGGTCGCCGCGGGGCTCAGCTATCGCGCGCACCTCGACGTCGGTCGCGCCGAGTACTCGCGGCTGCGCGGCGATCCCGAGGCCGCGCTGCGGGCGGCCGACGCCGGGCTGGCGGCGATCCCCGACGGCGAGGGGTTGATCCGGCCGTGGGCGATGACGGCCAAGGCCGACGCGCTGCTCGCCTGTGGCGACGTCGACTCGGCGCGCGCGCTGGCCGAGGCCACCATCTTGCTGTGCGACGACGGCGAGCACGGACAGATCGCGTTCCGCCTGCGGGCGATCCGGATCCTCGCGGCGTGCGAGTCGGCGGCCGGCGAGCACGACATCGCCGCTGCCCGGCTCGATCGCGCGGTCGAGGACACCGAGGCGCTGCTCAACCCGCTGCTGCTCGGATCGCTGCACGAAGCCCGGGCCCAGATCGCGCTGTCGGTGGGCAACGAGGTCGTCGCCCAGCACGCCGCCGACCAGGTCGAGTTCTGGTACCGACCCACGCGCAACCCCGTGCTCATCGCCCGCTGGGAGCGGCTCGAGCGGCTGGTGCGGCCGCTGCCCGACCCGGCGAGCGAGCCGAGCGCGAACGAGGTCGTCACCGAGATGCTCGAGGCCGACACCGGGCGGCACGACACGCTCGACGAGGCGCGATCGATCGTCGGCGATTGATCGGGACGAGGCATCGAGACGATCGGCGGCGCGCCGAGGCTCACCCGCCGTGGGCAGCGAGCTCGTCGAGCCGCGTCATCAGGCGATCGACGAGCGCCGCGTCGGTGCCCGAGCGCGCGAGCCCGAGGGCCTGCTGTCCCGTGCGCAGGGCCTTGCCCGCGTCGCCGGCCGCCATGTACGCCAGCATCAGGATCTCGAGCACCGAGGCGTCGCGTCCGCCGGTGGCCTTGGCGGCGCGCTCGGCCGCGTCGACCGCCCGCAGCGCGCTCGCGGAGCCCTCGTCGGCGGTGCGCAGCAGCACCGCGGCCATGCCCTTCAGCGACGCGACCGCGGTCTGATCGATCTCGAGCACCGCGCGGTAGGCCGCGAGCGCGTCGGCGTCCTTGCCGGCGGCCGCGAGCACGCGGGCGAGGTTCTCGCGGAACAGCGCGCGCTTGGGCGCCAGCTCGACCGCGCGGCGCAGCGCGGACTCGGCGTCGGCGAGCTCGCCGGCGAGCTCGTGCGTGATGCCGAGGTTGTTCCAGGCGTCCGACGACGCCGGGTCGAGCTCGGTCGCGCGGCGCAGGTGCCCCGCCGCCGCGGCCCACTGCTTGCGCTTGCGCAGCAGGTTGCCGAGGGTCAGGTGGGCGCGCGCGTCGTCGGGCAACGCCGCGACGGCCTGCTCGAGCTCGACCTCTGCGCGGTCGAACTGCGACGCCGACATGAGCACGATCGCGAGGTCGATGCGGGTGGCGTGGCGATCGGGCGCGCCGGCCAGCCCGCGCCCGTAGTGGGCGATGGCGGCGTCGGTGCGGCCGCGCCGGGCCTCGAGCGCCGCGATCGCGATGAGGGCGTCGGTGTCGTCCGGCGCCCCCGCGAGCGTGCGCTCGTAGTGGGCGATCTGGCGATCGAGCCAGCCGTTCATGAAGTGCTGATCGAGCTCGACGAGCTTGGCGGGATCGGCGGGCTCGATCTCGAGGATGAGCTCCGCCATCTCGTCGGTCGACTGCGGCCCGAACCGCACGGCGACCGGCGGCGACGCGGGGTTGTGCGGGTTGTCGGCGGAGTTGTCGAAGCTCCAGTCCATCACCAGCGTGCTCCCGGCCGGCAGCGCCACGGGCTCGGCGAAGCGGTACTGGTCCTGCCAGTCGAAGTTCCAGTCGTCGATGCGCACCAGCCACTTCTTGCCGCCGTCGGGGAGCAGCGCGTAGCCCTCGACGCGCTTGCCGAGGTAGTGGGCGTGCGGGTAGACGCTGACCACGTAGACGTCGAGGGGCAGCGTGTAGCGATCGACGACGTGCACGTCCTTCGCACCCGGCGGCAGATCGATCTCGGTCGACGACAGCTCCATCGCGAGGGCCTTGCGCGTCGCCGGTCGATCGCTCTTGAAGAGTCCGATGCGCGGGCGGATCGTCTCGGGCTTGCCCGTCGGTCGCACGTGCACCTGCAGCACGACGTCGGTGCCCTCCTGCAGCCGGAACGCGCGCGCGGCCTGCCCGGGATCGGGGGCCTTGCCGGGGGTCCAGCCGAGGAACCGTCCGTCGGGCATGCCGGCGCCGGCGAAGTCCATCCCCGAGAAGCCCGGCGCGGGATCCTCGGCGTCGCGACGCGCCGCGGTGCCCGAGCGATCGACGCGCATCACGGCGTGGTGCGCGACCTTGGGGTTGCCGGGCTGGATCTCGACGGTCTTGATCCAACCATCGGCCTCGGGCGGCACGTGGATCACGAAGTTCCGATACACGTCGGTGCCGTCCGCGGGCACGCTGAACGCCTCGGGCGCCTCGAGGATCACGTCGGGCGCGCCCACCCGCCAGCTCTTCGGGGCCGCGGGCGCGGCGGGGAGATCGGCGGCCTGGCCCTCGAGCCGACCCGCCTCGACCCACGCCGCCAACGTGCTGCGCTCGCCGTCGGTGAGCCCGCGTTCGCCGACGTACCGCGCGACGCCGGGCACGGGGAGCCAGGGCGGCATGGTGCGGCTCTGCGTGATCTCGACGATCTGTGTGGCGTGATCGCGGACGTCGTCGTAGTCGAGCAGGGTGAACGGCGCGGGGCCGCCGTCGTAGTGACACGGCGCGCAGTGGCGGAACACGATCGGCGCGACGTCGCGGTTGAACGTCGGTGGGCCGACCTCGACCGGTGGTGGCGGCGCCTCGATGGGCGCCGGATCGCCGCACGCGGCGAGCATCGCGGCGAGGCAGGCGATCGGGCGCGGGCGGATCACGGCGTCAGGGATACTGCCGAACGCCGGGGGTTGTCACGCGCACGACCCCGCGCGGGTCACAGGCCCTCGACGTAGGTCACGATCGCGGCGACGTCGTCGTCCGAGAGCTCGTCCGCGGACCAGCTCGGCATGTAGCCCGTGCGCGCGCCGTAGTCGGTGCCGCCCTCGCCCTGCCGGACCTTCTCGAGCGCCTCGTGCAGCTCGAAGCGGATGTCCTTCTGCGACTCGCCGCCGGCCGCGTCGACGCCGTGGCACGCGCGGCAGTGGTCGAGGTACAGGCCTTCGCCGGTGGTCTCGGCGGGGAAGGCGTCGAGGTAGTCGAAGATCCGATCGAGCTCGGCCTCGGAGAGCAGATCCTCGCCGAAGGGCGCCATCACCGACGGCGCGAGCTCGGCGCCCGCGCGGCCGTTGCGGACGACCCAGCGCGCGTACTCGCGACGGGGGTGCCGCACCTCGTAGCCGAGGATGCTGCCCTCGCCCGTGGGCCCGTGGCACGACGCGCACAGCTGCGTGTACAGCTGCTCGCCGGTCGCCTCGGCGCCGGTGTCGGTGGTGTCACCGCCGCTCGTGTCGGCCGGATCCGACGACGCCGAGGTCGTGGGATCCGACGCCGAATCGGCGCCGCCGCTCGAGCTCTCGGCGGTCGTGTCACTGCCGGGCTGGTCGGAGACGCAGCCGAGGGACGGGACGAGCAGGGCGAAGGCGAAGAGGCGAAGGCGCATGTGGGCGCGAAGGGACCCGATCTCGCCGGGGAAGTCCAGCGCAGAAGCGGCCCCGCGTCAGCTGCGGTAGTCGGTGAGGTGCCGTCTCGCGCCGGGTTTGTCGGCCTCACGACCTTCTTGGCAGGCGATGCACAGCCGCACCCAGGGCATCAGCTCCAGGCGCCGCGTCGGGATCGGCTCCTCGCACTGCTCGCAGATCCCGAAGTCCTCGGGGTCGTCGGCGATCCGGAGCAGCGCGGCCTCGATCTGCGCGAGCTCCTCGGCGCGTGCCCGGTTGCGGTTGGACGCGATCACCTTCGCCATCTCGGCCAGCGGTGCGGCGTCGTCGTCGACCTTGCGGGCGGTGTCGATCTCCGCCGCGATCTCGAGATCGCCCTCGGCCCGCAGGGCGTCGCGCTGGGCGCGGAGGCGGGCCTCGATCCGCGCGCGGGCTGCCGCATCCATCGTCGTGTCAGCCTACCACGGCGGGGGCGCGTCGCGGCTCATCCGTCGCGATCGACGATGGTGATCCGCAGGCCGCGTTCGCGGTGGGCTCGGCGAAAGCGCAGGGTGAAGCCGCCGCGCTCGACGGCGTCGCGCAGCACGTCGAGGTCCTGACCGTCGCGCAGGCGGTGATCGTCGATCGCGAGCAGCACGTCGCCTTCGCGCAGGCCGAGCCGTGTGGTCAGGCCGCGCGCGCCGTCGAGGCGGAGACCGCCGCGGGCCGGGAGCAATCGCAGGCCGCGGGGGAACGGCATGCGCTCGGCCTCGAGCGCGTCGAGATCGATGACGCACTCGCGATCGATCGCGGGTGCGTCGGTGTCGACGCAGCGCACCGCGTCGTGTGGGGCCGGGATCGTCGGTGGCGCGAGCTCGGCGTGTTCGCACCGCTCGTCCTGCGGTTCGAGCCACGCGTGGGCCATCACACCGCCGTGGGCGCCGACGGCGAACAGCGCCACCGTCATCCACGTCTTGCTGCGGGTCGTCCGTGACTGGATCATCTCGACGCCCGACACAGCAACGCGTGTGCCAGCGTCGGCGCGCGTGAACGCAGCCGAACTCGGGGCGGGCGGGCAGGGCGGCGCGACACTCGGGCAGCGCGGCGCCCCGCGTCGTGCCACCCTGGCACGCACGGCGAGGGCCCGGAGACGGCGGCTTCGGGGCACCCGTTGGCCCGCCGCCGACCGCGACACCGCCGCACGGTTGTGCACGGTCGATCACAAGCGGGGCGTCGGCGTCACGCGCGGCCGGCCACCACGCCCACGATCTCGCCGGGGTCGGGGAAGCGGTGCTGCTCGTGCTTGCTGAACACCCGTGTCCCGTCGACGTGGACATCGAACACACCGCGCGAGCCCTTCTCGAGGTCGACCACGACCCCGACGCCGAACTGCTCGCGGATCTCGGCCACCACCCGGGTGGCCTGGGGCAGGTAGTTTCAGGCCGCGCAGTAGGTGATTTTCACGTGCATCGGTAGCGAGTATACGGGAGCGCTGGCGAGGCCCCACACGGTCGCTGCGTTCGGTGGCCGAACGGCCAGTTCGCGGCGCAGCGAGCTGCGCCCAGTGCGTGCGCGCCCGCCGTCGCCTCCGCCACCGCGCTTTGCGTCGCGCCACAGTGTTCCGTGGCCCGCAAGGACACGTGAGTTAGACCACTGCTGGTCGATCCAGCGCGTCGCTCGGGCGCCCGTGGCGCGACGTCTGCCGAATCGCAGTCGCGATGGAACGCGAACACCCGTTCGGAAACCACGCACTGCGTCCGACGAGATCGATGACGACGCGCATCGTCGATGGACGCGTGTGTGCATCGCGTCGATCGAACGCGCATCTTCGAGGCGAAACGCCGCGATGTCTTGCGAATGTCTTGCGTAGCGGCGACGCCAGCGCGGTTCCGCCCGATGTCGTGCGCGCACGCCGTAGGCGCTTCGATTGACCAACGCCCCGCATCCAATAAGCTCGGGTTCAGATCGCGAGACACACGATGGAGATCGTCAGCGTTGGACCGACCCACGGTGGACCGGAAGCTCTCGAGCGCGAGCTGGCGCAGGTCGCCGCACGACTCGATGGCCCGAAGTTGGGGATCGTGTACCTGCCGATCGGCGTCGATCCGTCGGCCTACCTCGCGGCGGCGTCGAACGGGCTCGGCGCGCCCATCGTCGGCGCGACGACGGCCGGTGCGGCGTTCACCGAGCGCGGCGTATCCCGCACCGAGCCGGTCGCCGCGGTGATCGGTGGCCGCGATTTCGGCTTCTCCCTCAGCATCGCGCACGATCTGTCGCGAGACCCCGCCGGGCAGATCAAGATCGCGGGGCGTCGCCTCGTCGATGCCGCGCACCGGGTGCCGGCGCGCAGTCAGGTGATGATCGCCCTGGCCGACGCCTTCGCGTGCGACGGCGAGGTCCTGTGCTCGGCGCTGCAGGCGTCCGTACCGCCCCATTGGCGCATCTTCGGCGCGACCGCTGGCGACGACCTCCGCTTCGAGGCGACCTACGTCTTCGCCGGCCGCGAGATCCTCCGCGACGCGGCGGTGTTGATCGGTCTGTTCTCCGATGCCAGCCCGTCGCTCGTCGCCCACCACGGCTGGGTCGCCGAGCCCGGCGGCAGGGAGATGGCGATCACGGACATCGACGGCAGCGTGCTGAAGACCCTCGACGACCGGCCCGCGGCCGAGACCTACCGCGACGAGCTCCTGCGGCTCGGGGTCATGCGCGAGGGCGACGACCTCATGCGCGCGATGGGGACCCACGAGCTCGGCGCGCGCACGATCTTCGGGGATCAGCTCAAGATCCGCGCAGCGATGCGGGTGCTCGACGACGGCTCCTTGGTGCTCGCCGGCAGCTTGCCGCTCGGCACGATCGTGCAGGTCGCGAGCGCCAGCCCCGACCAGTTGATCGAGGCGGCGCGCACGCTGTCGAGCCGCGTGCTCGAGCCGTTCGACAACCGGGCGATCCGCGGGGCGCTGGTGTTCGACTGCGGCGCCCGGATGCAGCTCCTCGGCGAGCGCTACGGCGAGCAGATCACGGCGTTTCTCGGGGGCCGGCACTTCCCGATGATCGGCATGGCCGGCTATGGCGAGCTCGCGAAGTTCGCCGGCAGCGTCGACGGCTTCCACAACGCGACGTCGGTCATGGCCGCATGGTGAGCCCGGTGTGCCGGCGGGAATGACACTGGTCTGGTCCCGGCGGGAATGACCGGGCGCGGTGATGCGGTAGGCTGGCCCGCATGCGCGCCCCCCGAACCCTGCGAGCCCTGAGCTCCGCCGTCGTCGTCCTCGCCCTCGTCCCCGGCTGCCTGATGACGCGGGGCAACGGCGAGCCCGCGTCCGAGGTCCGCGAGGTCGCGCCGTTCACCGCCATCCACGTCGGCGGCGCGTTCCAGCTGCAGGCCGAGCCCGGCCCCGAGACGCGCGTGACGCTCGAGGGCGACGCGAACCTGCTGCCGATGGTCGAGGTCGACTCCACGGGCGGCACGCTGCGCGTCGCGCTGCGGGCCAACGTGCTGCCGGATCTCCCGCTGAAGGTGGTGGTCCGCGCGCCCGAGCTGCGCGCGGTCGATCTCTCCGGGGCCGCGCGCGGCGACGTGACCGGGCTCTCCGGGGCGTCGTTCGAGGCCGAGGTCTCGGGGGCGAGCACGCTCCACGTCGCGGGCAAGGTCGATCGCCTGGTCGCCGATCTCTCCGGGGCCTCCGAGCTCGCGGCCGAGGAGCTCGTCGCCGACGCGGTCGAGGTCGAGAGCAGCGGCGCGAGCTCGGCGTCGGTCACCGCCAACGCCTCGCTCACCGCGGACGCCAGCGGGGCGAGCTCGGTGACCTGGCGCGGCAACGCGACCAAGGTCGAGCGCGAGGCGACCGGCGCGTCGTCGATCGAGCAGCGCTAGCCAGGCCCAGAAAAAAAGCAAACCCCCGAGGTCAGTGACCTCGGGGGCTCCCAGCGGGGCGGACGGGACTCGAACCCGCGACCTCCGACGTGACAGGCCGGCGTTATAACCGACTTAACTACCACCCCGTGTGTTGGGGCCGGGAGAATCGTTCAACCGCGGCCGGGATGTCAAGGCCCGCGATGCAGTTGGCGAAAAAAGCCACCCAGGCCCGCGTCTGCTGCATGTCAGGGCGCTGCGCGGCGCACGATCGCCACGAGGTTCGCACCGGCGCGGCTCGTCGGCGCGGTGACGCGGTCGAGCCAGGGGTCGAGTGTGTCGAGCGCGCGGAGCACCCGCGAGCGCAGGCCGCCCGGGGCACGCTCGCCGAGATCGCCGCGCGCAGACATCGCGCCCTCGGTCGTGCGGCGCGACCACGGCGCGAGCGCGCGGGCGTGGTCGAGGGCCGTGAGCAGCGAGGGCATCACCAGGGTCGCGCCCTGGGGTCGGCTCCAGAGGGCCTCCACGGCGAGGCCGCCGCGGACCAGGACGTCCGTGAGGCTGTCTCGGTCGAAGAAGCAGACGTGGTCCCCGAGCTCGAGGGGGCGGTAGCGCCGGCCCCACAGCCCGCGCGCCACGTCGTCCCAGTTGGGGACCTCGACGACGCCGAGCCCGTCGTCGGCGAGGTGGCGCGCGACGAAGCCGGCGACGGTCACCGGCTGGGTCATGTGCTCGAGGACGTGGGTGATCGTCACCAGCGAATAGCGCCGGCCCGTGGTCGCGCGCGGGTCCTCGAGGTCGAGGTCGTGGATCCGGTGGTGACGCTCGGCGAACGCGCGGGCGCCCGCCGAGCGCTCGACGCCCTCGGTGACGTAGCCGGCCTCGGCGAGCACGTCGAGCAGCAGGCCAGTGTTGCACCCGAGGTCGAGCGCGGCGGCCCCGGGTCGCGGCCGGCCGAGGCGACCGTCGGCGAGCGTGTCGTAGAGGTCGAGCGCGCGGCGCTTGCGATCACGATCGACCGCGTCGTGGGTCTGCGCGCGGTGGGCATAGCCCTCGTCGAGCACCACGGCGCGCTGGCGGCCGAGCGCGCTGACCAGGCCGCAGCGATCGCACCGCGCCAGGTCGAGCGCGCCGCGGCCGTCGCCGAGCACGGCGGTCCGGGTCGACGCGCCGCAGGTCGGACACACCGGCACGGCTTCGAGGGTCGTGGCGCTCATCGTTCGTGCTCCTCGCGATCGAGCTTGGCCTGCCAGCGGGCCTCGTAGATGAACAGGTCGATCATGAGCGGGTACCACAGCGACTGCATGCCCGCGTACATCAGCCCGGGCAGGCCGTCGCGCCAGGCGCTCTGCGCCACGACGGTCCGACCAAAGTGGACGAACGGGCGCAGGAACAGCGGCATCTTGTTGTAGGCCCAGCGCACGCCGATCATGCGCCCGGCCTTGGTCCGCAGCGAGAACCCCGCGAGGCCGCGTCGCGCGTCGTCGCCCTCGACGTAGTGCCGGGCCTCGCGCTGGGCGTAGCGCACGTGCTTGCGGAACCACTCGGCCAGCGGCTTGTGGTCGTCGTGGCGGAGCTTGTGCGCGAGCCGAGTGACGCGCATCTGGCTGTCGTCGACGCGCTCGTTGGTGCCGCGGGCGAAGCGGGCGACCGCGGGGCGCATGAGCCGGAGGATCGATGCGCCGCCGAAGCCACCGTGCTTCAGCTCGCGGCCCATGACGAAGAACGTCAGCCCGACGTACGCGCCGTCGAGGTCGTCGCGCGCGCACGCGGCCTCGATGTCGCGCCACAGCTCGTCGGTGACCTCCTCGTCGGCGTCGAGGAAGAACACCCAGCGCGCGCGCGGCTGCAGCAGCTCGAGCGCCCAGTTGCGCTGGCTGGCGTAGTCGACGAAGGCGTGCTCGCGGACCTCGGCGCCGGCCGCCGCCGCGATCTCGCGGGTGCGGTCGCGCGAGCCGGAGTCGACCACGACGACGGGCGCACGGCCGCCGACCGACGCGATCGCCTTGCCGATGTTGATCTCCTCGTCGAGCGTCAGGATGACCACCGCGACGGGTGCGGGGCTGGCGAGGTGCGGGGCGTCCATCGGAGGATCCATCGGGGGTGACATCACGGCTGCGACGGGCCGAGTGTCGCACGCACCGCCGTGGTCGCGGCGGGCCGCGGGGTCGCGGGCGCGGGGCGCTGCATCGCCCGCCACTGGGCGAAGTGGGTGAGGCTCGCGCCGATGATGGCGCCGTAGATCCACACCAGGTAGTAGGTCTTGTACGCGGCGCACGTGACGAGGTAGCCGCCGATGCCGACGGCCGCGCCCAGCGCGTAGCCCCGCAGGGCGCGTCGGTGACCCCGGAGCTCGCGGGCGATCACCACGAGCGGGGCGAGCAGCAGGCCCGAGCCGACGAGCCCGAACTTCCACAGGTGGTAGGCCGCCATGTTGTGCACGAAGGCCTTCTTGAAGCCGTCGACGTCGGCCAGCGCGCCCAGGCCCTGGCCGAACATCGGCGCGTCGACGAAGCCCTCCCACGCGATCTCGACCTCGCGGAAGCGGCCGGCGATCGTGCCCTCCTGACCGAGCCGCAGGTACTCGACGCCGAACTCGGCGAACGCCGACGACCACACCAGCAGCAGCACCAGCGCCACCGCGACCAGCATCAGCGCCTGCGAGGGGCGGCGCACGTAGCCCGAGATCGCGACCATGAGCAGCGCGCCGAGCAACATGCCGCGGGTGATGCTGAACACGATGCCGAGCACCAGGATCAGCACGAACGCCAGGTGCCACATCCACGACCACGACTGCCAGCGGCTGCGCGAACCGGCCGGCTTGCCCGCGTCGGGCATCGGCGTGTGGCGCAGGACCCCGGTGAGGTAGAGGCCGACGAGCGGCAGGCCCGCGGTGATCTTGTGGTAGTTGAACGTCGAGCGCACGCCGGGCGCGAACGAGTCCATCAACGACAGCGAGATCACGCTGTCGATCACGCACACCCACAGCCCGAGCTGCAGGATGCGTCGCGGGGCCCCGGCGCCGCGACCGGCCACCAGGCCCATCACGAACAGGAAGTACGGCAGCGCGTCCTCGATGGCCTGCTGCGACTCGCCGTGGTGCAGGCTGCCGATGAGCACGCCGAGCAGCAGCGCGAGCGCCCACGGGGCCATCACCGCGAGCTCGCGGCGGGCGCTGCGATCGGCGAGGCCGAACACCGCCGCGAGGGCGGCCATCGCCATGAACCCGAGGATCGTCGGATCGATCCCGTCGGGATAGATCGGCAGGATCAACGTCGAGCCCAGCGCGGCCAACGTCGCGAGCGAGGTGATGATGCGGGCCATCCGCGTACGACCCGGGAATCGTAGCATGCGCTGCCGATCGTGGCAGGTGGTCGTGGGCGCCGTGCGGCGCTCGCATCGTCGGCGTGGATCTTTTCGGGCCCGGGCACTACGCTAGCGCCGCCCGTGTCCCGCGACATCACTGCGTTGTATGGACGTGCGCCGGGATGGGCGCAGAACCTGTTGTGCTCGGTCGAGGGCCTACGCCTACGTAGACTCCGTTTCTCGGGCGAATTCGACGATCGCCTGGCGGCGTCACGGATCCGCGAGCAATGGACCATGGCGCAGATCCAGGCCCACCGCCTGGTGCGCCTGCGCGCGCTGCTCGTCCACGCCGAGCGGCACGTGCCGCACTGGCGCGACGTGTTCCGCACGCACGACTTCGTGCCCGCGCGGATGAGCCACGCCGACGAGCTGCAGCGGCTGCCGACGAGCGACAAGGACACCGTCGTGCGCGAGGGCGATCGCATGCATGCGGACGGCGTGCCCCACGGCGAGGACCCGAGCCCCGTCGCGATGCAGACCAGCGGCACCACCGGCGCCGGCATGCGGCTGCTGATGTCGAAGGGCGCGCACCGAGAGCAGTGGGCGGTGTGCTGGCGCTACCGCCTGTGGCACGGCCTCGCGCCCGGCACCTGGTGCGCGCAGCTCGGCGGCCGCCTCATCGTGCCGATCGAGACCCGCCTGCCGCCGTACTGGCGCGTGAACTGGCCGGGGCGGCAGCTCCTGCTGTCGAGCTACCACCTCGGGCCGGCGACGGCCGAGCACTACCTCGAGATCCTCGCGCGTCGGCGCGTCCCGTGGATCCACGGCTACCCGTCGATGGTCACCGCGCTGGCCGACTTCGCCGCTTCGGCCGGCGTGCGCCTCCCTGCGCTCCGCTGGGTGACGCTGGCGTCCGAGTCGACCAGCGTCGAGCAGCGCGCGCGCATCCTCGCGGGGCTCGGCGTGGTGCCGCGCGAGCACTACGCCCAGACCGAGTCGGTCGCGAACTTCAGCGAGTGCCCGCACGGTCGCCTCCACGTCGACGAGGACCACGCGCTGGTCGAGTTCGTGCCGCACGGCACCGGGCCGGGGGGACGGACCACGCACCGCGTCGTCGGCACCTCGCTCGACAACTGGCATCAACCGTTCGTCCGCTACGACACCGGCGATCTGGTGGTGCTCGACGACGCGCCGTGCCCGTGCGGTCGCGAAGGCCGGATCGTCGCCGAGATCGACGGCCGCCGCGAGGACGTGCTCGTGCTCGCCGACGGGACGCTCGTCGGCCGCGCCGACCACATCTTCAAGGGCCTCGAGTTCATCCGCGAGGCCCAGATCCGCCAGGGGGCGGCGGGCGCGGTCTCGATGCACGTGGTGCCGCGCGGCGCGTGGACCTCCGAGCACGCGGCGCTGCTGCGCGCGGCCGCGGAGGCGCGGCTCGGGTCCGACACGGCGATCGAGATCCGCGTGGTCGAGCGGATCGAACGCACGTCCTCGGGCAAGCTGCGGCTGGTCGTCCGCGAAGGGGGCAGCTGATGTGCGGCATCGCCGGATTGGTGGGTGAGGTCGATCTCGACGTGCTGGCGCGCATGACCGACGCGCTGGCGCACCGCGGCCCCGACGGCCGGGGCGTCGAGTCGGGCGATGGCTGGGGCTTCGGCCACCGCCGCCTCGCGGTCATCGATCTGCAGCTCGGCGCCCAGCCGATGCACAGCGCCGACGGCACCCTCACCGTGACGTTCAACGGCGAGATCTACAACTACCTCGAGCTGCGCGCCCAGCTCGGCAAGCGTGGCCACCGCTTCCGCACGCCGGGTGACACCGAGGTGCTCCTGGCCGCGTACCGCGAGTGGGGCGACGACATGATGTCGCACCTGAACGGGATGTTCGCGTTCGGGCTGTGGGATCATCGCGAGCGACGCCTGCTGCTCGCCCGCGATCACGTCGGGGTCAAGCCGCTGTACTGGTCGCAAAACGGCGGCTCGCTCGCGTTCGGCTCCGAGCCCAAGGCGGTGCTGGCGTGCCCGTGGGTATCGCGCGAGCTCGACGCGGGCGCGCTCGATGCCTACCTCGACCTCTACTACGTGCCGCAGCCCCGCTCGATCTTCCGCGACGTGCAGCAGCTCCCGCCCGCCTCGGCGTTGGTGTGGAAGGACGGCGAGATCCGATCGTGGCGGTGGTGGGACGCGCAGCCCAACACCGAGGAGCGCCACGACCTCGAGACCTGGGCGGAGATCGTCGAGCCGGTGCTGCGCGACGCGATCGTCCTGCAGACCCGCAGCGACGTGCCCCTGGGCGCGTTCCTCTCGGGCGGGCTCGACTCGTCGACGATCGTGGCGGTGCTCGCCGAGCAGGGCGGCGCGCCGGTCGAGACCTTCTGCGTCGGGTACGGCGCCGAGGGCAAGAGCTACGACGAGCGATCGATGGCGAACGTGGTCGCGCGCCACTTCGGCACCAACCACCACGAGGTCGTGCTCGACATCGACGTGCTGTCGGGGCTCGAGGCGATGGTCCGGGGCTTCGACGAGCCGTTCGGATCGCCCACCGCGCTGCTGTCGTCGGCGCTGTCGAAGTTCACGCGGAACAGCGTGACGGTGGCGCTGGCCGGCGACGGCGGCGACGAGCTGTTCGGCGGGTACCCGCGCTACCGCGGCATGCTGCTGGCCGAGCGCAGCTCGGGGTTACCCGCCGGCGTGTACGCGCTGGGCGATCGGCTGACCCAGGGCCGCGAGGCCGCGGTCGCGCGGAGCTATCGCCGGTGGGCGCGGCAGTTCCTCGCGGCGGCGCGCCTTCCCGCCGCCGACAGGTACGCGCGCTGGGTCGGGTACACACCCGCGGCCGAGCGCGACGCCCTGTACACCGCCGAGTTCGCCGGTCGCGTGGCGGCGGCCGGTCGGGTGGACCCCGTCGCCGAGGCCTTCGCGAGGCCGCTGCGCGGCGACGCGGTCGAGCGCGCCGCCTATGCCGACCTCCACGGCTTCCTGCCCGAGAACGTCCTGCGCGGCTCCGATCGCATGAGCATGGCGTGGGCCCTCGAGCTGCGCGTGCCGCTGTGCGACCCGCGGCTCGTCGAGCTCACCATGCAGATCCCCTCGCGCCACAAGGTCGGCGTGCTCGCGAGCAAGCGGGTGCTGCGGAGGATCGCCAAGACCTTGCTGCCGGCGCCCATCGTCGGCCGCGGCAAGCTCGGCTTCAACGCCCCGCTCGGCGTGTGGATGCGGCGGGACCTCGATCGCCTGGTCTCGGAGTGGCTCGCGCCCGACGTGGTGCGACGCCGCGGGTGGTTCGAGCCGGCGGTGATCGAGCGGTTCGTGGCCGAGCACCGCGGCGGCGTGCGGGATCACGGGCTCCGCCTGTGGTCGTGGATCGTGCTCGAGCAGTGGGCGCGGCTGTGGGTGGGCTGAGTTGCGGATGAACGCGAAGCGTTCACCCGCGACGATGCTCGATAGGGCGTCCCACGCGCGCGCCCCGGCCGCACCGATTCCGCTACAGGTGCCGTCGCGCGTGCCGAAACAGCCCCCTGCATGGCTCGCCGTTCCAACCTGGCCCCCCTCGCTCTCCTCGCGGTCCTCTTCGGTTGTGCCCACGTCGCCGAGTCGACCCCCGTCGCGGCCGTCGAGGCGTGCGGCCCGGGCGATGCGGTGCTCGGTGTCGACGCGTCGTGCCCCGCCGACTGCGACCGCTGCGAGGCCGGGGTCTGCCAGATCACGTGTGGCCCGGGGGCGGCGTGCGAGCGCGAGACGGTCGAGTGCGCGCCGGGGATGGACTGCGAGGTGTCGTGCGTCGGCGATGCGGCGTGTCAGTCGGCGACCATCGTCGGGCCCGCAGGGTTCGGGCTCGAGCTCGAGTGCCACGGCAGCGCGTCGTGCGGCGGCGTCACGGTCGACGGCGGCCTGGACGTCGAGCTCACCTGCGACGGCGCGAAGGCCTGCGGCAGCGCGACCCTGCGCTGCGGCAGCGGCGACTGCGACTGGGCCTGCGCGACCGCGGGCTCCTGCGACGGGATCGCCGTGCAGTAGCCCTGGTGGTCAGGGCCGCTGGACGCCGGCCGAGTGGAGCAGCAGCAGCTGCAGCAGCTGGGCCGATCGTTCCACCGAGTTGTTCACGCTGTCGACGAGCTCGGGCATGCGCGCGACCTCGACGCCATCGGTGATCTCGAGCGCCGCGAGCTGGGCGTTCTCGACGACCGAGGCGAGGAGGTTCTGGTAGAGCAGATCGGCCCTCGACTCGATGCGCTGCTGCGAGAAGCGGTTGCTCTCGACGATGCGCTCCTGGAAGCGGCGGCGCGCCGCGTCGGCGGCCTTGCGCGCGCTGAGATCGGCGATCACGACCACGAACCCGAGCACGCGTCGCGGGGCCGAGAACACCGGGTCGGCGCGCACCAGCACCGGCCGCGTGCCGCCGCCGTCGGCGAGGAGCTCCGCCTCGCCGCGCCACGTTTGGCCGCGCTGCACGAGCTCGTGGAGGCGCCGCAGCACCTTCATGGGGCTGGCGAACAGGCGCGGGAGATCCTCGAGCCGCTCGAGCTTCGAGTGCTTCTGCGGGAGCAGGGCCTCGAATGCGTCGCTGGCCATGAGCAGCCGCGCCTCGGCGTCGGCGACGATGACCGCCTGCTCCGAGCGCTGCACCTGTCGCCGGACCAGATCGAGCTGGTGCTGGGCGATCAGCATGCGGACCGATCGGAATTGGACCACCACGTCGGTGACCGTGTCGCCGATGAGCCGCGCGGTGGTCAGCGACGCGGCCGTCCATGGCTCGGACGTGCCCTCGACCACCTGGTGCCACTGCGCGAACGAGCGCCGCGGTGACAGGTCCGAGGGGTGGTTCCCGATGATCACCGGCTTGAACGGGTTGCCGCCCCACGTCACCGTGCGCACCTGCTCGGGTCGGAACCACACCAGGTAGTCGCCGGGTTGGTTCGACACCGGCGTGGCGACGAGCCCGCTGGCGACCCCGACCAGCGGCGCGAAGGCGGGCTCCTCGAGGGCCAGCGCGGCGGTGGAGAACATCACCTGGCCGGCGCCGTGGAGGTCCTTGCGGTCGAGCCAGCGGCCGATCTCCCGCAGGTGCTCGGTGCTCGGCACCTCGCCCGTCGTCATCACCTGGTCCTCGAGCAGCAGCGCCGCCCCGGTGGCGCCCACGGGCGCGAGGATGGTCTGGGTGTTGTCGAACAAGGCGCTGCGCCAGTCGCCGTCGCGCGAGATGGCCTCGATCATGCGGTGCTCGAGCCGGCGCACGGCGAGCTCGGCCTGCGACTGCGCGAAGCTCTCGAGCGCGGCGATGCGCGTGCCGATGACCTCGGCCAGCAGCTCGCACATCGCCCGCAGCTCGTAGCCGATGAACCGCGGCTCGTAGTGGTGGCACGCGACCAGGCCCCACAGCCGCCCGCCGACCAGCAGCGACACCACGAGCGTCGCGCACACGCCCATGTTCTTCAGGTACTGGATGTGGATCGGGGACATGCTGCGGGTGAAGCACAGCGACATGTCCAGATCGGCGCCCGACAGCGGAGAGTGGCGCGGCACGATCGGCACCGGCTCGTACTCGACGTCGACGAGCACGCGCACGCGGTTGCGCTCGTACAGGCGCCGGGCGATCTGTGGGATGTCGGACGCCGGGTAGCGGTTGCCCAGCAGGGGATCGAGCTTGGGCTCCTTCTGCTCCGACAGGACCTCGCCGTGGCCGTCGTCGTCGAAGCGATAGACCATCACGCGGTCGTAGCCGACCATCCCGCGGAAGATGCGGGCGGTCTCGTCGCACAGGGCGCGGATCGACGCCGATACGACGATGCGCTGCAGGGCGCGCTCGGCCTCGTCGACGAGGTCGAGCGGCGCGCTCGCGCGCTCGAGCTCGAGCACGAGGCCCCCCGTCGCAGGGCGGTGCAGCAGCCCGTCGAACTCCGCGCCCGGATCGCCGACGCGACAGCGCACGGCGACGGGCAGGACGTCGAGGGGCTTGTCGAGGTGCACGCGGAGGCGCGCGTCGAGCTCCGCACACACCGCGCGCAGGGGAACGCCCTGCGGCGCGCGATCCAACCCGAGGAACGCGGCCGCGTTGGCGCTCGCCTGCACGATCTCGAGTTCGGGCTCGCGCAGCACGAGGAGGGCGCCGTGGGGCTGGATGGAGCCCGCGAGGTGGATTTGCTCGCGCTCGCAGTTGGACAGGTCGGCTTGGCCGAACGCCGGCGAGTCGTGCGGCACGTCAGTCATCCTGCGGGGAGCGATCGGGGTCGTCTCCGCGCTCGGGGCCTCCGCCACCGAGGTCCGCGGCCTGGCGGTCCAGCGTGGTCCGGAGCTCCTCGCGGCGCCGCGCGACGAGGTTGTCCGCGGCGGTGCGATTGCCCCGGGTGATCTCGCGGGCGGCCTCGATCGAGCTGCGCTCCACCGCCGCGACGGTCTCCTGGACGATGTCGCGGAGCAAGGCCTTGCCCAGGCGCTTCGCGTCGGCGGCCGCGGACGGCTGCCGACGCACGAGCACGCCGATGAACGGGGGCTGCTCGCCCGAGCTGCCGGTCGCCGACAGCTCGATCTCGACGACCGCGCCGCGCTCGTCGGTCAGCGTGGTGGTGAAGCCGGCCAACGGACCCGAGCGGCGCACGCGATCGAGGACGACGTCCGCGTCGGTCCCGGCGCGTGACAACCAACGGCCGAGCCGCTGGCCGAGGACGGCGTCCGCGTACGGTTGCCCGACCAGGGTGAGGAAGGCCTTGTTCGCCAGGCGGACGAGCCCCTCGCGGTCGACGATCACGAAGCCCTCGGGCAGGCGCTCGATGACGTCCTCGAGGCGCATCGTCGCCGGCGGCTCGGCGCCACGCTCGAGACGCGTCGCGCTGGGCGACAGCTGCAGGACGAACACCGGCGCCGGCTCGACCTCGAGCAGCGACGCGCGGACCAACCAGCCCCGGCGCTCGGGCCCGAGGTGCAGGACGATGCCGGGCGCCTTGCCCTGCGTGCGCACCCTCGCGAGCATCCCGAGGAACGCTTCGCGCTGGGTCTCGAGGACGTCCATCACGAGCTGCCGCTCGCGGGTGACGCCCAGCGCCTCGATCGCGGCGGGGTTGGCCTCGAGGATGGTCGCCTCCTCGACGTCGACCAGCAGCACCGGCTGCGTCGCGGTCTCGAAGAGCAGGCGATACCGCGTCTCGACCTCGCGGAGCTTCCAGGTGTCGCGCTCCATCGAGGCTTGATCGGCGATGACGCGGGCCCGCAGATCGGCGACCGCCTCGAGGCTGCGGCCGATCGCGATGAGCCCCGCGTCTTCGCCCAGCCGCACCGTCGTGTACTCGACGGCGAGCTCGAGGCCGCTGGGGAACACCTGACGCACCTGGTGGAACGACGACACGCCGCTGGTGCGGGCGTCCTCGAGCATGCGGTGGACCTCGGCGTTGCCCCCCTCGCCGACCGTGTCGGCCCAGGCGCGACCGACCCAATCCTCGATCTCCTCGTCGGCAATGGCGCTCGAGAGGGCGGCGTGACGGATGACCCCGGCGAGGTCGAGCCTCAGGGTGACGTCCGGCTGCGCGAAGTTGAGGCTGGTCATCCAGGCGTCTCGGATCTCGCGGGCCGCCGCGGTCCCAGATCCGGAGTGGATCCGTACGCTTCGAGATGTAGAGGTTTTTTCCCGAACCGGCCATGTTTTTCGATGCTGGCGTGTGTGAGCATCGCCCCTGCGAGGGGCTTCGATGGCGTCGACGCATTCTTTCGCGGACCTCCTGCGCACGCGCACCGCGGCGCTGCACGACCAGGCCGAGCGCTCCGGCGTGGTCCACGACATCCTCGTCGGGCGGGTGAATCGCGGGTCCTACGCCCTGTTCCTGCACAATCTGCTGCCGGCCTACCGCGCGCTGGAGGCCGGCCTGCAGCAGCATCACGCCCGCGCTGGGGCCCTGGGCGTGGGCGCGTTGCACCACGCCGGCCTGCTCCGCGCCGCGGCGATCGAGCGCGACCTCGCCGCGCTGTCGTGCGACGGGCCGCGTGACTTGCCGGTGCTCCCCGAGGGCGAGCGCTACGCGCGGCGGGTCGAGGCGGCGGCCGCGGGCGACGGCGTCGGCCTGATTGCCCACGCCTACACGCGCTACCTCGGGGACCTGGCGGGTGGCCGGGTCCTCGGCCGCCGCGTCGGGGCGGCGCTCGGGCTCCCGCCCGCGGCGCTGTCGTTCTACACCTTCCCGGGGATCGACGACGTGCCGGCGTTCGCCCGCGCCTACCGGTCGACGATCGACGCGCTCGGTGACCGACTCGGCGCGCCCGAGTCGGTGATCGAGGAGGCCGCGGTCGCGTTCGCCCTCAACATCGCGCTGTCGGAGGCGGTCGCAGCCGGTTAGTCCAACACCTCGACGCGCGTGCGGTCCTCGCCGAGCTCCACCCGCCGCGAGCCCAGGAAGTCCCGCAGATCGCCGTTGAGCGCGGCGTAGATCGCCGGCACCACGCCCATGGCGGTCTCGGTGCGCCACGAGAAGACGTAGTCGGCGCCGGCCTCGTACATCGGCGCGATGTCGGCGAGGCGGATCGCGTTGACCACGATCTTCGCGCGCGGGGCGATCCGTCGCAGCTGCCGGGCCAGCTCGAGGTTCGTGATGCCCTTCAGGATGTCGTCTGGGATCGTGCACACCACCACCTCGGCCTCGTCGACGCCGGTGTGCGCGAGCGTTGCGGGGTTGGCGATGTCACCGTAGACGACCCGCGCGCCGCGCTCGCGGATCCTGTCGTGCAGCGCGACGTTGAAATCGACGATGAGCACCTCGGGCAGCAGCTCGGTGTGGCGCCGCTCGAGCTCGAAGAGCAGCGACGACGCGAGGCGGTGGAAGCCGAGCAGGACCAGCCGCGGCGGCGTCTCCTGCTGTGGCGCCGCCGCCTTGCGGTCGCCCTCGTGGATGCCGAACCGCGCGAGCAGGGGGCCCAGGCGGTGGTGCAGGGGATCGGCGAGCGTGAACAGCCCCGGCGTCACGATCGCGGTGAGCACGAAGGCGAAGATCACCACGCTCACCAGCTCTCCGTCGATGTGCCCGAGCGACAACCCGAGGTAGGCGATGACCAGGGCGAACTCGGAGACCTGCGCCAGCTTCGTCGACGTGGTCACCGCGTGGCGACGATCGAGCCCGGTGGCGAACAACAGCGGGAAGAAAACGACGTAGCGCAGGGCCGTCATCACGCTCGCGAGCACCAGGGCGACCAGCAGCACCGCGCCGCCATCGGGGATCGGGATGCTCATGCCGAGCGCGACGAAGAAGAGCGTGATGAAGAAGTCGCGGAGGTTGCCGACCTTCGCCATCACCTCGTGGGCGTAGGGGAACGACGCGATGCTGGCCCCGGCGACGAGCGCACCGAGCTCCATCGACACCGAGGCCTCGACGGGTAGGCCCAGCGCGTGGGCCCACGGGCCGAGCTGGCCGGCGAAGGTCCCGAGGCCGAAGCACCAGCCGAGCGCGAGCGTGACGACGAGCTCCGGCGACTTCGCCACGGTGCGGAACGCCCACGGGAGCACGAAGCGCGTGGCCGCCCAGGCGAGCGAGATCACCAGCACGACGCCCAGCAGCGTGCCGAGCAGCGGCGCGATGTCGGGCTGCTCGAGGTTGGGCTGCAGCGCCAGCAGCACGATCGCCCAGATGTCCTGGAAGATGAGCAGGCCCACGCAGAGCCGGCCGTCGACCGTGTCCATCTGCAGGCGTTCTTGCAGGACCTTGACCACGAGCAGCGTCGACGAGAACGCGCTGGCCAGCGCGAGGTACAGCGGCTCGAAGCCGCTGCCGCCGACGCCGAGGTCGAACATCGCGACGAGGCTGAACGCCCCGAACGCGACCAGCACCGACAGCGGCACCTGCAGCAGGCCGGTCAGCATGAGCGTGCGGCCGCTGGCGAGCAGCGCCCGCAGGTCGAGCTCGAGGCCGATGAGGAAGAGCAGCAGCACGAGGCCGAGCCCCGCGATGGTCTCGATCGCCTCGCGATCGTTGACCAGCCCGAGGCCGACGGGGCCGACGAGCAGGCCGGCGAGGATGAAGCCGGCGATGCTCGGCAGGCGCAGCACGCCGCTGACCAGGGCGAGCACGGCGGCGGCGAGGAAGCAGACCGCGATGCCGGCGACCAGCGGCGCGGGGCCGCCTCCGGCGGCGAGGAGCGAGGTGACGATGTCCGACGAGACGATGTCCGACGAATCGATGCGAACCAGGGCATGGATCATGCGAGAGACTCCCGAGGTGGCGGTGGATCAGGCGCTGCGAGCAGGGGCTCGGCAGGGCGGTCCACGGCACGACGGGGCCTCGCACGGGCGGTGCGATGGCGCGAACGAGGGGGCGCGCGGCGCTTCGACCACGCCGGACGCCGAGATCGGCAGGGGAGGGTCGCGCCGCGGCGGCGCGCTGCTCGGGGCGCGGATCGCCTCGTGGCCGTCGGGCCCGAGCTCGGCCTCGAGGCACGGCCGTCGCAGCTGCGAGCTGCGGTCGTCGTGCGCGGCGTCGTCGGGCAGGCCGAGCGGCTCGACGCGGCCGTGGACCGGCGTGGCGGCGCTCCACCACATCAGCAGCGCCGCTACCAATCGCAGCAGCACCACCAAGCGCAACCATCTCACGCGCGCGGGCATGCGAGGACATCACTGTCGCACGGCGACGCGCGGAGCGGAATCCATCCGGAAAAGCGATCGGACGCGCTATGCCCCGTGCACCACGGCGCCGCCGACGACGGTCGCGATCACCTCGGCCGCGCGCAGCGCCGCGGAATCGCGGGGGTCGAGCACGCGATCGAAGGCGGTGAGGTCGGCGGCCATGCCCACGCGCAGCATGCCGAGCTCGTGCTCGCGATGCACCGCGAACGCGGCGGCCCGCGTGAACCCGGCCAGCGCCTGATCCAGATCGAGCCGCTGATCCGGCAGCCAACCACCCGCCGGCGCGCCGTGCTCGTCCTGGCGCGTGATCGCGGCGTGGATGCCGAAGATCGGATCGACGCGCTCGACCGGGAAATCGCTGCCGAAGGCCAGGGGCACCCCGGCGTCGAGGAATCGCCGCCATGCATAGGCGCCCGGGAGCCGGGATCCGCCCACGCGATCGGGCACCCACGGCATGTCGCTGGTCGCGTGGGTCGGCTGCATGCTCGCGATGACGCCGAGCTCGGCGAAGGTCGCGATGTCCTCGGGCGCGACGATCTGGCAGTGCTCGATGCGGGGGCGGACGTCGGCGCGCTGGGTCTCGGCGAGCGCGACGCGATACGCCGCGAGCACGGCCCGGTTCGCGGCGTCGCCGATCGCGTGGGTCGCCGGCTGCCAGCCGCCGGCGAGGCAACGGCGGGCGAGCGCGACGAGCTGGTCCGCGTCGTGCTGCAGCAATCCGCGGTGGCCGGGACGATCGTCGTAGTCGGCGAGCATCGCCGCGCCGCGGCTGCCGAGCGCACCATCGGCGTAGAGCTTCACCCCGCGCAGCAGGTACGTCGCGCCCGGGGCGGCGGCGTCGGGTCCACCGCGCGCCTCGCCGAGATCGGCGGCGAGCCACGCCTCGTCGGCGTAGGCGTGCACGCGCAGGGGCAGCGCGCCCTCCGACGCGAGCGCGCGGTAGATCGCGTCGGCGTCGGGGCCGATCCCCATCTCGTGCACGCCGGTCAGGCCGCGGGCCGTCGCATGGGCGGCGCCGGCGAGGATCCACCGCCTTGCGTCGTCGGCGGTGCCGGCCGGGGGCGACACGAGCTCCATGGCGGCGTCGACGAGCACGCCGGTGGGATCGCCCGCGGCGTCGCGGAGGATCTCGCCGCCCGGTGGGGCCGCGCGGTCGCGATCGATCCCCGCGGCGCGCAGCAGCGCGGCGCTGGCCCAGCCGGCGTGCCCATCGACCCGGCGCAGCCACACCGGCCGATCGCCGAACGCCGCGTCGAGGGTCGCGTGGTCCGGCATCGTCGCGGGTGTCCACAGGTTCTGATCCCAGCCGCGTCCGAGGAGCCACCCATGCTTCGGGCCGTGGGTGCGCAGCCGATCGATCACTTCGGCGATCGATCGGGCCCCGCGGAGGTCGACGACCTCGAGCGATTGTCCGAGGCCGACGAGGTGCGCGTGCGCGTCGACGAGGCCCGCGGTCGCCATGCCGCCGTGCAGCTCGACGACGCGGGCGCCGGTACCCACCGCGCGCGCGACCGCGTCGGCGCGGCCGACCGCGACGATCGTCCCGCCGCGGCACGCCACGGCCTCGGCGCGGGGGTTCTGCGGATCGCCGGTCCAGATGGTGCCGCCGCGGACGACGAGCTCGCCGGCCGGGGGCGCGCTCGGGCTCGTGGCGGGGGGCGCAGTTGGTCCGCGGCGCGTGCACGCGCCCATCGCCGCGGCCAGGGTGCAGAGGAATCGACGACGCGGCACTCGCATGCCGCGTCAGGCTATCGCAATCCCGTGGTCACTCGCACGGCGCGTCGACGAGGAACGACACGCGCGACAGGGCGAGGACCTCCTCCGTGTCGCCCAGCACGAGCGGCATGCCGCAGGCGTCGTGGAACGCCGCCGCGTAGGCGTCCGCGTCGGCCATCGCCGCGATGTCGGGCAGGCCCGGGAGCACGAGATCGTAGCGCTCGCCGGGCTGCAGCACCGGGCCGTGGACGTCCTGGTCGATCGACACCGCCAGCCCCGCGGTGAACTCTTCGGTCACGTCGACGGTGAGGCAGGGGATCGCACCCGAGACGATCTCCTCCGGCGTCGCGTCGGGATCGCAGTCGAGGCCGCCGGCGACCCGCAGTCCCGCCGCATCGCGCAGCTCGAGCTTGCGGAGGTTCGTCGGCGAGAGGTCGAACTTGTTCGAGAAGCGGACGGTCAAGTCGCTGCACGCGTCGATGTCGAGGTCGTCCGTGGGGAACGCCGAGCCCGGGATCACGCGGAACTGCGCGGTCTCGAAGACGTGCGTGGCGCGGCCCTCGAGGGTGCCACCGGCGGCGGAGCGGATGTGCTGCGGCGCGCTCGCGTCGGTGAACTCGAGGCGATACGTCGAGCCGGAGCAGAGCGCCACGTCGTAGTCGGCGTCGAGCTCGGGCAGGAACTGGGGGCGCACGTCCTCGGTCGGCGTCGGGCTGGGCACGCGCCCGCGCCCCTCGGCGCAGCTCTCGGCGTAGGCGTGCGCCTGGCCCCCGAGATCGGCGAGGCGGATCTCGACCTGGGCGAGCTCGGGGTCCCACCGCAGACCGCCGCGCCGTCGAACGCCCTGGGTCGCCCAGCTCCCCGCGGGGGACGGCGAGAGCGTCGCGTCGGGATCGCCCAACGGTGTGGCGCACCAGGTCTGCACCACGGCCGCGCACTCGGGCAGCGCCGCGCTCTGCTCGTCGCAGGTGCACTGCCAGGTGGCGTCCAGGCTCGGCTCGCGATCGAAGCGCGGCAGCGCCGTGACGCCGGGCTGCATCAGTGGATCGCAGACGGCGTCGCCGCCCAGCGCGGGGTCGCAGCACTCGGACGCCTCGGCGCCGTCGCCATCGGCGTCACAGCCGACCAGGCGATCCCCGGCAGCGCCGTGCTCGTAGTCCGACGCGGCGACGTAGCACGCGGTGGCGGCCACGTCGTCGAAGCGGGCGTCCACGCAGTACCCGGTCGATCCGGTGGTGTCGACGTCGGCGATGCAGGTGACCGTCCACGGCGCGCGGCACACCCCGCCGTCGCAGTCGGCTCCCGCGGCGCAGGCCCGGCCCTGGTCGTCGCTGCCGATGCAGCGCCAGCCTTCGTCGCACGTGTCGTCGTTCGTGCACGCCGCACCGCGCGTCTCGAGGTTGCTGGGGCGGAGATCCGGGTGGGTCTCGCGGAGCTTGTCGAACAGCGGCATCGGCCAGCTCTCGACGCCGCCGTCCCAGGCGTAGCGGTGCAGCGCCGAGTCGAGCGAGCGATCCACCGACGGGACGAAGTCGAGGCACTGGACGTAGCGATCACCGTCCGGATCGCAGGTGATCGCGGTACCAGCCGCCGGATCGCGCCGCTCCCCCTGCGCGGTCACGCCGTACTTCGCGATCGCGGTCGAGAGCTGGTGGTCGCATGTGTTGCAGCACGTGTCGTCGCCCTGCGCCGGGGTCGAGCAGCTGCCTTCCAGCGCAGACGTCAGGCCGGGCGTCGGGACGAACGTCGCGTCGGTCGCGAGCCGCAGCGGTCGTGGCGTGCCACCGTCGTCCCACGTGGCGCTGCACAGCGCGTCGAGCGTCGCGGGCGTCCACGCCACGCCCTGGTCCTCGAGCTGCTCGATGCAGGTGAGGTTCCGGGCCGCGACCGAGATGTCGGCGGCGAGCGGGCTCTGCGATCCGGACAAGGTCACGCGATACCGCGTGCCCGGCCCGTGCAGCGTCACCGCGCCGGTGGCCCACCAGTAGGGCTCTTCGCCGCCGCCGCCGGGTGCCGCGCGCACGCGCTCGAACGAGGGCCGATCGACGTCGGTCGCGAAGCCGACCTCGATGTCGAACACCGCCACGTTCGCCGCCGGGCGGCAGTACTCCTCGGGTCCCAGCGGCGAGGCCTGGGCCTCGGGCGTGTCGGCGCAGGCGCCCACGACCTCGCTGCCGTACCTGACGGTCGGCAGCTCGTCCGGGCAGCGATCGCCTTCGCACGTGCCGGCGTCGGTGCCGAGCAGGTGGACGCGCGTCGCGTACACGTTCGGCATCGACAGCCGCGTGATCGCGAAGTCGGGATCGCAATCGGCGACGCAGTCGCCCGCGGTGGTGTCCGCGGTCGCGTCGGACGAGCCGCCGTCCGCCGCGTCGGTGCCAGAGGAATCGTAGGCGCCCACGATGCCGCGATCGCCACCACAGGCGGCGAGGTGCAGGGTGCACAGGGAGGCGAGGCCGAGTCGTCGATGTCGTGCGCGCAGCATTCGATCGCCTTTCCCACGGGCTCAACGATCCGTGTCGGCGACGTTCGATCGCACATCGACGCAGGCGTCGATGCTGGCGCCCGGGAATCGACGCCGCATCGCGGTGGCCTCGGCGCGGGCCTGCGATCGATCGCCCGCGGCGCAGAGCGCCTCGATGCGCAGCATCAGGCGATCTTCGAGCATCTGCCCGCGGGGGAACGCCTGTGCGTGCGCGTCGAGGATCGCCAGCGCGCCGTCGGGATCGCCCGCGCGCAGGGCTCGGTGGGCGCGCCGCAAGAGCGCGCTCTCGATGACCAACGCGTCGGTGTCGTCCGCGTTCGCCGGCTCGATCGGGCCCGCGGATCGCGGCGATCGTGCGGCGGGGCGCGGCGCCGTCGGGGCGACGAGCGTGGGCGAGAGCGGCGGGGCCGATCCCGGCTCGGGTGGCACCGCGGCGGGCATCGGCGCTGGGGCGGGCCGCTCGCGCTCGACGGCGCCGTGCACGGGGAGTCGCGGCGCCTCGGCGTCGACGGCCTGGGTTCGGTCCACGCCGGCGTCGACGAGCGCGGCGGCGTGGGGCGCGACGGCGATGCCCAGCACCACGCCGGCTGCGAGCGCGGCGGCGGCGATCCAAGCGATGGGCACCCTCGTCGCGGGCCGGGTGCGGGCGTCGAGCGTCGCGCCAGGATCGCCGGCGTCGAGCGTCGCCTCGATCTGCGACCAGATCGCGGCGCGCTGGGTCGGCGCGAGGGCGCGTTGCCGACGGAACGCGTCGAGCAAGGCGGACGCGCGCGGATCGTTCGACGTCATCGCTTCGCCTGCCCCTCGTGTTCGAGCGCGTCGACCCAGCCGGCGAACGCCAGCCGAGCGGCGCGCAGGCGGCCGTAGACGGTGTTGAGGTTGCAGTCGAGCGCTCGGGCGACCTCGACCGCGGACATGCCTTCGATGTCCGTCAGCGCGAACACGAGGCGCCGATCCTCGGGCAGCGACGCGAGGAACGCGTCGACGAGCGCTGCCGCGCGGAGACGTGCGACCGCCTCGTCGGGGGCGGTGCCGGCGACGGGATCCGGCACCGCGTGGAGCCGCCGGACGTGGCGGGCCGCCGCGCGCTGGTGGTGCATCACCACGCGCCGGGTCACGCCGTACAGCCAGCTCCGCGGCGTGCCGCGGTTCTCGTCGAACTCCGTGAAGCGTCGGTGGGCGACGATGAACACGTCGTGCACCACGTCGTCGACCGCGGCCTGCGGCACGCCGAGGTGTCCGGCGATGCGCACCACGAAGTCGGCGTGCGTGCGGTACAGCTCGGCGATCGCGCGGCGTCGGGGATCCGGCACGGCGCGGGGGCCCTCGCGGGTGGTGGGACTCGGCACCGGTGGGCATTTCCCGGGTCGTGCCCGATCCGTGTCGGCCGCCGGCGATTTCACGGCAGACGGACCTCCACCCCGAGCAGCCCCCGGCCCGACACGGGGCTGACCCGGTCGAGGGTCGCGAGCCCGGCGATCGCGAACGCGTGGTGGCGCAGGGGGACCACGGCCTCGGCCCTCGCGAACAACGCGAGGCGGTCGATCACCCGCCAGTGCACACCCGTCGCGCCGACGAGCGCGGTCCACCACAGCGACGCGCTGCGCGACTCCTCGAGGCCGAAGCCGCGGCCGCGCAGGCGACCGACATCGACGCCACCGCACCAGGGCAGCTCGAGCCGCGCGGTCGGCCGCACCACGCCGCACAGCCGCAGGCCGGCCTCGAGCAGATCGATCGTCGCGCCGACCTGTGGATCCTCGAGGGCACGCACCCGCACCGGCGCGCGCCAGGATCCGAGGACCTCGGCACGCAGCGCGCCATGGACGACGCCGAGACCGAGCGCCGGGCCGAGCCCCACGCCGGGCAGCGCGCCGCCGTCGAGCGCCAGCGCAGCCCAGCCGATCGCGCGAGTCCGACGGCGCAGGGCGGCCCGACGCGTCGGCGGCGCGCGGTCTGCTCGACGCTGCGTCGCGACGCGGGGCGCGACGTGTGGCGTGCCGACGGTGGACCGCGTGGGGATCGCGGACGGCTCCGGCACGATCGCCGCGGGGACGACCGGCGCGGCGTCGACGTCCGCGGGCCCGTCCTCCACGTGCAGCGGGTCGATCGCGATCGCGGTGGCGAGCGCGGCCGCATCGACGACCGCCTCGCAGCTGCGCCCCTCGAAGCGCCGCGGCGTTCGACCCTCGTCGAGCGTGGTCTCGATCCTCCACGTGTCGCCGTCCTGCACGACCTCGGCCGCGACGCGCACGGCCGGCGTCCGCGAGCCGGCGAGGTGGCGCCCCAGGGCGTCGACGAAGCGCTCGCGCGGACACGACTCCGGCGCGGACCACTGCACCTCGAGGCTCGGCGCGCCGGCGCTCGCGGTCGCGCCGATGCCCCACGTCACCGCGAGGGCCCCGACACGCACTGCCCAGCCCCGCACGGCGCCGAGCCAACGCTCATGTCGCGCCGGGCTTACGCCGCTTCGCTCACAGCTTCCAGTACTCGCGCTGGCGCTCGACCACCGCGCGCAGGTCAGACTCGGCGCGGCTCGACGAGCGCGGATCGGCCGGCGGCGGCGTATCCCCCGTGAGTACGTCGATGCACGCGTGCACGCTCTTCGCCAGGCCGGCCAGGTCGTAGCCGCCCTCGAGCGAGAGCATGAGCGGGGCCCGCTGGCCCACGGCGAACTGCTTGACCTCGCCGCACAGGGTCGCGAAGCCCTCCTCGGTGAGCTCCATGCCGCCGAGCGGATCGTCGCGGTGGGCGTCGAAGCCGGCCGACACGAGCACCAGATCGGGGCCGTACTGCTCGGCGATCGGCAGGATCACCTCGCGGAAGACCCGCGCGTAGTCGCCGTTGCCCGCGCCCGCCTGCAGCGGGACGTTCACGGTGTAGCCGAGGCCGGCGCCCGTCCCCGACGCCCGCGCCTCGCCCGTGCCCGGGTACAGCGGGGCCTGGTGGACGCTGAAGAACAGGACCGAGTCGGTGTCGTAGAAGATCGACTCGGTGCCGTTGCCGTGGTGCACGTCCCAGTCGATGACGACGATGCGGCGCTTGCCGTGCGTCGCGCGGGCGTGCGCCGCCGCGATCGCGATGTTGTTGAACAGGCAGAAGCCCATGCCGCGGTTCGCCACCGCGTGGTGACCCGGCGGTCGCACCAGCGCGAAGGCGTTCGCCGAGCGACCCGTGCACACCGCGTCGACGCCCTTGGCCGCCGCGCCGGCGGCGAGCACCGCGGCGCGCACGCTGTCGGGCGACAGGTGCGTGTCGGGATCGAGGCTGCCGTACTGACCGGCGAGCTCGCCGACCCGCGCGATGTGATCGAACGAGTGGACCCGCGCGATCTCTTCTTCGGTCGCCGCGCGCGCGGGCTCGATCCGCGAGTTGGTGAGCGAGCGCAGGCTGAGGACCGCCTCGATCGCGCGCAGACGATCGGATCGCTCCGCGTGCCCGGGGCCCGGGTCGTGTTCGATCATCCGCTCGTCGAACAGCAGAAGCGTCTCGAGCATGGGAAGAGTCTCCGCCACGATCCTGTGTCGCGAGGTGTCGCGAGGTGCCGCGAGCGAGCATAGCCGCACCGGCGCGCACAGGATCGATCAAACGTCACCCGGACCTGCGACGCGGCCGGCCGGCGGTCGTCGGCGGCGCCGCGGGCTGCCGCTCGCGCCCGCGCCGGCCTGCGCGGCGGCCGTTGACGAAACCCGCGCGGCCCCCGACACTCCCGCGTCGTCGGCCTCCAAGGTGCGGCGCCGCGCACGGGCGAGCCGGCGTGGAGTCGCAGCACGCATCGCCGACGACGGGAGCCGAGGCCAGCGATGATCGTGATGAAGTTCGGCGGGAGCTCGGTCGCGAACCGGGCGCAGATCGAGAAGGTCATGGCGATCGTCGCCAGCCACCGCGAGCGATCCCCGGTCGTCGTGTTGTCGGCGCACAAGGGGATCACCGACGCGCTGATCGACGCCGCGCGTGCGGCCGCCGGTGGTGCGGACTCGGGCGAGCGCGTCATCGCCCGGCAGACCGAGATCGCGACGTCGCTCGACTGCTCGCCCGAGCTGCTGTCGCCGCTGTTCGCCGAGATCCGCGACCTGCTCCGCGGCATCCGACTGGTGAAGGAGCTGTCGGCCCGCAGCCTCGACTACATCTCGAGCTTCGGCGAGCGCATGAGCGTGCGCTGCATCGCCGACTTCTTCGCCCGCGAGGGCCTGCCGGCGCTCGGCTTCGACGCCTGGGATCTGGGCTTCATCACCGACTCCAACTTCGGCCGCGCGCGGCCGACCGCGGGCTTCGACGCCCGCATGCGCGAGGGCCTGAAGTCGAAGGTGCCCTCGGGGATGGTCCCGGTCGTGACCGGCTTCGTCGGCATGAACGAGGCCGGCGAGATCACCACCGTGGGCCGCAATGGCAGCGATCTGACCGCGAGCCTGATCGGCGCGGCGGTGCGCGCCGACGAGGTCCAGATCTGGAGCGACACCGACGGCGTGATGTCGGCCGATCCGTCGGTCGTGCCCGCGGCCCGCAGCATCCCGACCATGCGCTTCGACGAGGCCGCAGAGCTGGCGTACTTCGGCAGCCGGGTGCTGCACCCCTCGACGCTGCTGCCGGCGATGACGAGCGACATCCCCGTGCGGGTGATGAACACCAACCGCCCGTCGCACCCCGGCACCGTGATCACCGGGACCACCGACCCGAACGCGCCGGAGGTCACCAGCATCGCGTACAAGGAGCGGCAGGCGGTGCTGCACCTGACGTCGACGCGGATGTTCGAGCAGGTCGGGTTCATGGCCGAGGTGTTCGCCACGCTCGCGCGGCACCACGTCGACGTCGACATGATCTCGACGTCCGAGGTGAGCGTGTCCGTGTCGAGCTACAACGTCCGCGCCCTCGAGGCCGCGATGGCCGAGCTCTCGGCGCTGGGCGAGTGCGAGCTGCACCGCGGCAAGACCATCCTGTCGATCGTGGGCCAGCACCTCGCGCGGACCCGGGGCATCGGCGGACGCATCCTCCAGTGCATCGCGGACGCCGGGGTCAACGTCGAGATGATGACGTTCGGCATCGGCAGCATCAACTTCACCGTGGTCATCGACGACGCCGACATCGCCAAGGTCGTGCCGGTGCTGCACGGACGCCTGTTCGAGGTGTAGCAGGGTGCGGAAGAACGCGAAGCGTTCTTCC
>LNFB01000243.1 GCA_001464385.1 Deltaproteobacteria bacterium Ga0077550
CCCTTCGGCGATGTCGAGGACGATGGAAGTCGCCGCCCGGCGGAGTTGGTCGGCGAGATCGCCATGGCCGGTCGGCAGGTCGGAAAGGATGCCGTGGGCGAGGACAACGAAGTCCACGGCGGCGGTGTAGAGGTCGAGTCGTTCATGATCGAAATGCACGAGACCGAAGTCGACCGCGTCCCCGTGGCGTCGCAGGCCATGCGCAACCACTCTCCGTGCTTCATCCGTCGCTTGCCACGAGCCCGATCCGCAACCATCGGGCACGGGCACGGGCACGGGCACGGAGCAGGGTGTCCGGAAGAACGCTTCGCGTTCTTCCGCACCCTGCTGGTGGCGCAACGCCACGACCAGGGCTACGTTCCCGGGTCAGGTCCTGCATGCACCCCCTGCTCGAACACGCCGCGCTCCGGCTCGACCCCGGGCCGGCCGTCGGCCCGCGTGACGTCGACGGGCCTACCGCGCTCGGCTGCGAGTGGCTCGAGGCCGACGGCCTGGGGATCCGCACCCGCCGTTACCACGGCGCGCTGCTCGTCGCCGATCCGTCGCCGGCCGATCGCTACTTGCTCGTGCAGGGCACCGAGGCGTGGGTCGACACCGCCGCGGGCAGCTTCGCGCTGAGCACGAACCTGTACCACAACCTCTACGAGGGCGACGTCGTCTACCCCGAGGGCATCGCTCACCTGCGCGAGTTCGTGGCCGAGCCGTGGCCGCGGTGGCGCTTCGATCTGCCGGATGGCACGCGCGTCGTCGCCGAGCTGTATGTGCCGCGCGGCGCGAGGGCGGCGGTGTGCACGTGGTCGCGGGAGTTCGGACATGGGCCCGCGACGCTGCGCGTGCGACCGCTGCTCGGGCCCCGCGATCCCCACGCGCTGCACGCCACCAACGGTGCGCTGTCGCAGCTCGCCGACGTCCGCGATCGCCAGGTGATCTGGACGCCGTACGCCGCGGTGCCGCCGATCGCCGCCGCGAGCTCGGGCAGCTATGGCCATGCGCCGGTGTGGTTCCACGGCGTGGTCTACGTCGAGGAGCGCGAGCGCGGCCTGCCCGAGCGCGAGGACGTCTTCTCGCCCGGGACGTTCACGTTCGACCTCGCGGCCGAGCGCGCCGTGCTGCTGATGGGCACCGCCGAGGCGATCGGCGACGTGGGCGTGCAGACCAGCGCATCGACGCACGAAGCGCGCTGGCGTCGGACCGAAGCCGAGCGTCGCCGCGATCCGCGGGCCCGCGCGCGCGATGCCTACGTGGTGCGCCGCGGCGATACCCCCGCGATCATCGCCGGCTACCCATGGTTCGGCGAGTGGGGTCGCGACACCTTCATCGCGATGCGCGGGCTGTGCATGACCGGCCACGCCGGCGCGCCCGCGCGGCTCGACGAGGCCGCGGCGCTGCTCGAGGGCTGGGTCGGCACCGTCAGCGAGGGCATGCTCCCCAATCGCCTGCCCGAGCGCGGCGGCACCCCGGAGTACAATTCGGTCGATGCGTCGCTGTGGTTCGGCGTCGTCGCGTGCGAGCTCATCGACGCCTGCGCCGCGTCGACCCAGCCGCTCGCGCCCGAGCGCGCCGCGGCGCTGCTCGAGGCGGTGCTCCAGATCATCGACGGCTTCGTCGTCGGCACCCGGCACGGCATCCGGGTCGACGACGACGGCCTGGTCGCCGCGGGCGAGCCGGGCGTGCAGCTGACGTGGATGGACGCGAAGATCGACGACTGGGTGGTCACGCCGCGCATCGGCAAGCCGGTCGAGGTGCAGGCGCTGTGGCTGAACCTGTTGGCCCTCGCCGCGCGGCACCGGCCGGCGCTCGGCGAGCTCGCGGCCCGCGGTCGCGCGAGCTTCGATCGGCGGTTCTTCTGCGACGAGCGCGGGTTTCTGTTCGATGTCGTCGACGTCGATCACCAGCGCGGTCGCAACGACGCGAGCCTGCGGCCCAACCAGATCTACGCCGTCGGCGGGCTGCCGTTCGCGGTGGTCGAGGGTCCGCGCGCGCGGGCCATCGTCGACGTGGTCGAGGCCGCGCTCTTGACCCCGCTCGGCCTGCGCACCCTCGCGCCGGGCGAGCACGGCTACGCGCCGTTCTACCGCGGGGGCATGCGCGAGCGCGACGGCGCGTACCACCAGGGCACCGTGTGGCCGCACCTGCTCGGGCCGTTCGTCGAGGCGTGGCTGCGCGTGCACGGCAACAGCCCGGCGAACCGGGCGACGGCGCGCGAGCGCTTCCTCGCGCCGATGCGCGCGCACCTCGGCGTCGCGGGCCTCGGTCACGTCTCCGAGATCGTCGACGCCGAGCCCCCGTTCACGCCGCGCGGTGCTCCGTTCCAGGCCTGGGGGATGGGCGAGCTGCTGCGGATCGAGCACCTGCTCGAGCCCGCGCTCCAAGCCCGCCACGCCCACCCGAAGGCCCGAGACGTGCGGACACCGTGATGGACGATCGTTCCCACCACGACGCCGAGCGCACGCGCCTGGCCGACGACGCCGCGGGGATCTCGGCGTGGAAGCGCTGGGGTCCGTACCTCAGCGATCGGCAGTGGGGCACGGTGCGCGAGGACTACAGCGCCGGCGGCAACGCGTGGGACGCCTTCCCCCACGATCACGCGCGCTCGCGGGCCTATCGCTGGGGCGAGGACGGCATCGGTGGCTTCAGCGACGATCGCCAGCGGCTGTGCCTGTCGGTCGCGCTGTGGAACGGGCGCGACCCGATCCTCAAAGAGCGCCTGTTCGGCCTGACCAACGCCGAGGGCAACCACGGCGAGGACGTCAAGGAGCTGTACTACTACCTCGACGCCCTGCCGTCGCACGCCTATGCGGCGATGCTCTACAAGTATCCGCAGGCGGAGTTCCCCTACGCGCGCCTGGTCGACGAGAACCGCCGCCGTGATCGCGGCGCGCCCGAGTTCGAGTTGCTCGACACCGGCGTGTTCGACGAGGACCGCTACTTCGACGTCTTCATCGAGTACGCGCAGGTGACGGCCGGCGATGTGGTCATGCGGGTTCGGGCGATCAACCGCGGGCCCGAGGCCGCGCCGCTGCACCTGCTGCCGCAGGCGTGGTTCCGCAACCGCTGGTCGTGGGAGCACGGCGCGGGGCGGCCCTCGCTGCGACAGATCGCGCCGGGCACCGTGCTGCTCGACGATCGCGGCCTCGGCCTGCACTGGCTGTACTACGAGGCGTCCGCGACCGGCCTGTTCTGCGACAACGACACCAACGTGCGCCGGCTGTTCGGGCTGCACGACGTCGAGGGCGCGTTCAAGGACGCCTTCCACGACGCGATCGTCCACGGTCGCACCGACGCCCTGTCGCCGCGACCCGCCGGCACCAAGTTCGCGGCCCACTCGCGCTTCGACGTGCCGGCCGGCGGCGAGGTCTGCGTGACGATGCGCGTCGCCCCGCGTGAGCTCACCGCCCCGTTCCACGACATCGCTGGTCTGTTCGATCGCCGCGAGGCCGAGGCCGCGGCGTTCTATCACCACCTGCAGTCCGACCTCGCCCACGACGACGCGCGTCGGGTGCAGCGCCAGGCGTTCGCGGGGATGATCTGGTCGAAGCAGTTCTATCGCTACGACGTCCGCCGCTGGCTCGAGGGCGACCCCCGGCAGCCGTCGCCGCCGACGCAGCGCCGCGCCGGTCGCAACCGCCACTGGCGGCACCTCAACAACGCCGACATCATCTCGATGCCGGACAAGTGGGAGTACCCCTGGTACGCGAGCTGGGATCTGGCGTTCCACTGCCTGCCGCTCGCGGTGCTCGATCCCGAGTTCGCCAAGTCGCAGCTCGTGATGCTGACCCGCGAATGGTACATGCACCCGTCCGGGCAGCTGCCCGCGTACGAGTGGGCGTTCGACGACGTCAACCCGCCGGTGCACGCGTGGGCGACGTGGCGCGTGTTCAAGATCGATCAGAAGCGCCGCGGCGACGTCGGCGACATCGGCTTCCTCGAGGGCGTCTTCCACAAGCTGATGCTCAACTTCACCTGGTGGGTCAACCGCAAGGACAACGAGGGGCGCAACATCTTCCAGGGCGGGTTCCTCGGGCTCGACAACATCGGAGTGTTCGATCGCAGCGCGCCGCTGCCCACGGGCGGGTTCATCAACCAGGCCGACGGCACCAGCTGGATGGCGATGTACAGCCTCAACCTCATGCGCATCGCGCTCGAGCTGGCCCAGCACAACCGGGTCTACGAGGACATCGCGACCAAGTTCTTCGAGCACTTCTTGCACATCGCCGAGGCGATGACGCTCGACTCCGACGGCGGCGTCGGGCTCTGGGACGACGACGACAAGTTCTACTACGACGTGCTCACGTTGCCGGGCGGCCACCGCGTGCCGCTGCGGGTGCGCTCGCTGGTCGGGCTCATCCCGATGTGCGCGGTCGAGGTGCTCGACCCCGACATGCTGGTGAAGGTGCCGAAGTTCGCCGAGCGGCTCGAGTGGGTGATGGCGCACCGGCCCGAGCTCGCGAGCCTGGTGTCGCGCTGGCACGAGCCGGGGCTGGGCGAGCGGCGGCTGCTGTCCCTGCTGCGCGGGCACCGGCTCAAGCGACTGCTGCAGCGGGTGCTCGATCCGGCCGAGTTCCTGTCGGACTACGGCGTGCGCTCGCTGTCGGCGGTGCACCGCGAGGCGCCGTACCGGCTCGAGATCGACGGCAACACGTTCACCGTCGAGTACCAGCCCGGCGAGTCGACGACCGCGGCCTTCGGCGGCAACTCCAACTGGCGCGGGCCGATCTGGTTCCCGATCAATTTCCTGCTCATCGAGTCGCTGCAGAAGTTCCACCACTATTACGGCGACGACTTCCGGGTCGAGTGCCCCACCGGATCGGGCCAGTACATGTCGCTCGAGCAGGTCGCCGACGTGCTGTCGCGGCGGCTCGTGAGCCTGTTCCTGCGCGGCGCGGACGGTCGGCGGCCGGTGTTCGGCGACGACGCGCGCCTGCAGCAGGACCCGCACTTCCGCGACTACCTGCTGTTCTTCGAGTACTTCCACGGCGACAGCGGACGCGGCGTCGGGGCGTCGCACCAGACCGGTTGGACCGGCCTGGTTGCCAAGCTGCTGCAGCCGCGGCACGGCCGGGGCTGATCGCGCGCGATCGGAGATCGTCGGCGATGATCGGCGATGATCGGCCCGCGCGGCTTGACCCGCATGGTGGCGGCCGGCACATTGACCAGCACGCATGGCCAAGGTGTCACTCGGGGGAATCGTGGGGATGATCGGCGCCGCCACGCTCGCGCTGGGCTGCGGTGACGACGGCGCCGCGACGCCCGCGGACACCAGCTCCGGCACCACCTCGGTCGATTCGGATTCGACGACGGCGACCACGGCCGACACCTCGAGCGCGGCCACGACGTCGACGTCGTCGGCGACGACCGAGGCCGAGGACAGCAGCGACACGGGGTTCGAGCCGCCGGTGCCCGAGTGCGGCAACGGCTTCGTCGAGGTCGGTGAGGACTGCGACGACGGCAACGACGATGCGCTGGACGCGTGCCCCAACGACTGCATCTTCGCCTGCAGCCTCGAGTGGACGGTCGTGCGCAGCGGGCCGACGCTCGAGTCCGACATCTACGGGGTCTCGGTGGCGACCGACGCGGCGGGCCAGGTCTATGCGCTCGCGTACCAGCGCGAGATCGACGTCGACCCCAAGGGGATGCAGAGCATCGGCGACGTCAGCTCGCTGTTGGTCGCGCTCGACGACACCGGGGCCGAGCGCTGGTCGGTCACGTTCGCCGAGGCGGGGCTCGCCGTGCGGCCCGGCGCCGTCGCGGTCGACGCGGCGGGCGTGCCCCACATCGCGCTGACGCGCGAGGTCGTGGCCGGGGGCACCGACGTGCAGGTGCTGCAGCTCGATCCGAGCGACGGCGCGGTCGTGTGGACGCACGACGTGGTGTCGCCGGTCGTCGACGGCGACGACGTGGCCGAGGCGATCGCGATCGGCCCCGACGGCGACGCCGTCGTGACCGCGGCGGTGGCGGTGGGCGACGGCGACGACGACGTGTGGACGCGCAAGCTCGCGGCCGCCGACGGCACCGAGGTGTGGACGTCCAGCTTCGACGGCCCGAGCGAGGGGGCGTTCTCCACCGACAACGCCGGCCCCGTGGCGATCGGCGCGGACGGGACCATCGCGGTGCTCGCCCAGGCCTACGTCGACTTCAGCGCCGCGCCCGCGACGTTGCTCGTGTACCCGGCCGAGGGCGGCGAGCCGCTGTGGACGTGGACGCCGCCCGACGACGGTGGCTCGCAGGAGCTGACGCCGATCGGCGTCGGCATCGACGACGAGGGCAACGTCTACGCGGCGTACCAGCGCATCACCTCGGTGGTCCGGTTCTGGGTGGCGAAGTTCGACGACGACGGCACCTCGCTGTGGGTGCTCGGCGACGATCACTTCCTCGGCGCGGACGCGGGCTGGAGCCTGTCTGCGCTCGGGATCGGGCCCAACGGCCCCGCGCTCCTCGGCAGCTACACCGCCAGCGACGGCTCCGACGCGTGGGTCGAGGGCTGGGTCGCGCAGGTCGATCCCGAGGCCGCGCCGCTGTGCCTGTTCACGATCCAGGGCGAGGGCGACGACGTGCTCCCGCCGGGGCTGTTCAGCCAGGGCGGCGCGGTGGCGGGCGACGGCAAGGTCCTCGCCGTCGGCCAGTGGATCTCCGACACCGAGGAGGCGCTGTGGGTGGCCCGGCTGCGGGCGTTCGGACGGTGACCCTCAAGGGGCCACCGCGGGCGGCCGATGGGATCGGCCGATGCCCGACACCCAGACCCGCGCCGCGGTCCGCCCGCTGACGGTCCGCCGCGGGGGCGCCCTCGCTACCGATCCGATCGCGGCGGTCGCCGAGCTGCAGACCGCGATCGGCCAGGACGATCCGTCGCTGGTGCTGTTCTACTGCACCCCCGAGCTCGCGCGCGAGGATGTCGCCGCAGAGATCGGTCGGCGCTTCCCCTCCGGCCTCGTCGTCGGGTGCACGACCGCGGGCGAGATCGGGCCGCTCGGCTACCTCGAGGGCTCGACCTCCGGCGTGAGCGTCGGCGGCGATCTGCGGGTCGAGTCGATCCGGATCGACGACCTGAAGTCGTTCACGGCGGCGGACGCGGCGACCGTCACCCGCCGGCTCATCGCGCAGCTCGAGCTCCGCGGTCGCACGGTGGATGGCTCGAACACCTTCGCGTTCCTGCTCATCGACGGGCTGTGCGGGCTCGAGGAGGTCGTGGTCAACGCGGTGTACCGCAACCTCGGCGACGTGCAGCTCTTCGGCGGTTCGGCGGGCGACGGGACCCGCTTCGGACACACGTGGATCTACCACGACGGCAAGTTCCGCGAGGGCTGCGCGGTGCTGATGCTGATGCAGACCTCGCGGCCGTTCCGGGTGTTCAAGTCGCAGCACTTCGTGCAGGCCGAGGGCAAGCTGGTGATCACCGGCGCCGACCCGGCGCGCCGCATCGTCACCGAGATCAACGGCCTGCCCGCGGGGCCCGAGTACGCGCGACTGGTCGGCCTCGACGTCGTCGACCTGACGCCGCTCATCTTCGCGTGCCATCCCGTGGTCATCCGCATGGGCGGAGACGAGTACGTCCGCTCGATCCAGAAGGTGAACGACGACGGCAGCCTGACCTTCTTCTGCGCCATCGACGAGGGGGTGGTGCTCACGGTCGCCCGCGGCGTCGACCTCGTCGAGGGCCTCGAGCAGACCTTCGCCGACCTCGAGGCCGAGCTCGGCAAGCCCGAGCTGGTGCTCGGCTGCGATTGCATCCTGCGGCATCTCGAGTGCAAGCAGCGAGGGATCACCGCCAAGGTCGGGCGCATCCTCGAAGACAACTGCGTCGTGGGCTTCAGCACGTATGGCGAGCAGTACAACTCGGCCCACGTGAACCAGACGTTCACCGGCGTGGCGATCGGCCGGGCGCGCTGAAGCTCGCGATGGCGGACGAAGACGAGCTCGGGCGGCTGCGACGCGAGGTCACGCGCCTCGAGAAGATGAACAGCGTGCTGATGGCCCGGGTCGAGCGCAGCCTCGACCAGGGCAGCGCCTTCGGGCTGTTCGAGAACGCGATCTCGCTCGAGAAGGAGGTCCGGCAGCGCACGGCGGCCCTGCGCACGGCGATGCGGGAGCTGAGCTCGACCAACGAGGAGCTGCGCAGCGCGACGCTGGCCGCCGACGCGGCCAACCGGGCGAAGTCCGAGTTCATCGCCCGGATCAGCCACGAGCTCCGCACCCCGATGAACGGCGTGATGGGCATGACCGAGCTGCTGCTCGGCACACAGCTCAGCCCGGTCCAGGAGCACTGGGTCCAGACCGTGAGCCGATCCGCGCAGCTGCTGCTGCGGGTGATCGACGACGTACTCGACTTCACGAAGATCGAGCAGGACAAGCTCGTGCTCGAGCAGCGTGGGTTCGAGTTCGCCTCCGAGGTGGTCGACACGCTCGACCTGCTGCGTGGACCCGCGTCCGCGCACTCCCTCCTGCTGTTGCACTCGATCGATCCGGCGCTGCCGGAGTTCGTCGTGGGGGACAGCGTGCGTCTCCGGCAGATCCTCACCAACCTCGTCGGCAACGCGATCAAGTTCACGCCCAGCGGATCGGTGTCGGTGCGCTGCAGTCAGCGGCAGCGTGCCGACGAGCGGGTCGAGCTGCAGATCGAGGTCGAGGACACGGGGGTCGGCATCGCCGAGGCGGCGCAGGTCCACATCTTCAACGCGTTCACCCAAGCCGATGGCTCGACGACGCGCACGCATGGCGGAACCGGGCTCGGGCTGGCGATCGTGCGGCAGCTCGCCGAGCGCATGGGCGGCAACGTGACGGTTCGAAGTCGGCCGGGCGAGGGCTCCACGTTCACCGTGACGCTGTGGCTCGGCGTGGGTGCACGGCCGGTCGTCCCGCTCGACCGGAGCACCGGGACGCCGACCGCGCTCGGCCTGCACGTGCTGCTCGCCGAGGACAACCCGATCAACATCGAGGTCCTCGTCGGGATGCTCGAGCGACTCGGCTGCACCTACGAGCGGGTCGGTGATGGCCTGGCCACCGTGGAGGCGGCCGCGAGGCGACGGTTCGACGCGATCCTCATGGACTGGCACATGCCGTTGCTCGACGGCCTCGGGGCCACGGCGAAGATCCGCGACGACGAGCAGCGCAGCGGGCGACCACGCCAGCCGATCATCGCGGTGACGGCGAATGCCCTCGCGGAGGATCGGGCGAAGTGCCTCGCGGTTGGCATGGACGGCTTCCTCAGCAAGCCCTTCTCGCTGGCGGGCCTCGCTGGCGTGCTCGGTCGCCGCGAGGTGAGCGAGTGCCGACCGACGTCGAGCACGGCGGCGATCGACGTCGATGCCCTGGTGGAGCTCGTCGACCTCGACGAGACCGGCGCGCTGCTCGGCCGCGTGGCCGATCTGTTCTGCCGCGAGACGCAGCGCGCGATCGGGAACCTCGAGCAGGCTGTCGCCGCCGACGATGTCCCGCGCGTCGCCGACGAGGCCCACCGGCTCCGCTCGAGCTGCGGCTACATCGGCGCGAGGGCGATGGTCGCGCTGTGCGAGGAGCTCGAGGCGGGCGCCCGTGGTGACGCGCTCCTCGAGCCCATCGTCCAAGCCCTCGCGACGGAGTTCGAGCGCGCGCGTGCCCGGCTCCCGACGGCGCGCGCCGAGGCGACGGCGGTGCAGCGCGACCGTGCCGCGGCGGTCGGCTAGCAGGGGCACACCCCGGCCGCGTCACTCGCTCTCGAGCAGGAACGGATACACCACCGAGACCGCGTTGCCGTCGTCCGGCTCGGGGAACCGCCAGGTCGTGATCGCCCGCGCGATGCAGTCGGACACCGCGGTGTCGCCGAGGTCCGACTCGGAGACGACGCTGTCGCGGACGCGACCGTCGGGCGCGATCACGAACGTCACGGCGACGCGGCCGGCCAGGGTGGCGTCGCGCGCGAGGCCGTCCTGGTAGCAGGTCTGGATGTCGCCGATGTGCTCGCGCACGACGTTGCGGATCTCGTCCTTGTCGAGCTTGCCCTCGACCTCGGTCGCCGAGGCCGGGGCCAGTCGGGCCGAGGAGCGCGGCGTCCGATCGAGCGCGGCGGCGTCGTCGGTCGCGACCAACGCGACAGGCAGGTGCAGCTGGGCCTCGGGCACGTCGATCGATCTCGACCAGGGCGTGAACCCGGGGCGACGTACGACGACGGCGTGCTTGCCCGGGGCGAGGTTGGTCGCGACGAACGGCGAGGGGCCCTGCAGCGCGGCGCCGTCGAGCTCGACCGTCGCGTCGTGGGGCGTGACGTCGAGCGTGAGGTGACCGCGTGGCGATCGATCGGCGCCGGCCGTCGCGGTGGTCACGGCCACGGGGACCGCCGCTGCGACGGGCTCGGGCGTTGCGGGTCGCCGTAGCGCCAGCACCAGCGCGGCCGCGGCCGCGGCGGTCGCCACCATCGTCAGCACCGTGACGCCGCGGGGTCCGAGCGCCCACGGCCGCGGCCGCGGTCGCGGCAGCGGATCGGGTTGCACATCACGAGCCCACGTCGTCGAGTCGATTCGCATCATCACGCGCTCCTTCAGACCCGAGGGCAGCTCGGGCACGGTCCAGTGGTCCAGCAGCGGGCGCCAGAGCCGTTCGGCCTCGGCGTCGTTCGTCGATTCGTCATCCATTGCGTACCTCGTCGAGGGCGGCCTGCAGCTGCGCGCGTGCGCGCCAGAGGCGAGACTTCACCGTGCCGATGTCGATGCCGAGGGCCGCGGCGATCTCGGCGTAGCCGAGCTCGTGGTAGGCCCGCAGCACGAACGCGGCGCGGAACTCGGGGCTCAGGCCGTCGACGGCGATCGCGACGGCGCGCTCGAGATCGCGGCCCTCGGCGCGGCGATCGGGCGCGGGCGCGTCGTCGTCGGCGACCTCGATCATCGGGGCGACCTCGCGGCGGCGGCGGATCTCGGAGAGCGCGGTGCGGGCGGCGATCGTGAGCACCCAGGCGCCGAAGCGGCTCGGGATCTGCGGCTCGTACCGCGGCAGGGAGCGGAGCACCGCGAGCAGGGCGTCCTGGCTGATGTCCTCGGCGAGGTGGCCCCGACCGGCGCGGCCCAGCACCCGGCAGACGAGCGCCCACACCGGCTGGGCGTAGCGATCGAGCACGACCGCCTGGGCCCAGCGCTCACCCCGAGCGGCCGCGACCACGGTGTCCGCGTCGGGCTCGGCGTCGGTCGCTCGGGCGATGCGCAGGGCGGTCACGGTCGAGGTCATCGTGCGGGCGTCCGCGGATGTTCCCGCGCGGGAGCGGAAAGGGGCGAGGGCCCCGATGTGCCACGGCACGGATCCGCGAAATAACCTTGCAATTCTGGAACTAAGTTCCATGATTGCAAAGATGTCAATCGCGGGGCACCGCAAGATCGAACGCCGCGTCGCGGGCACGCTCGGCACGCTCCTCGACACGTATCCCGCGGTCGCGCTACTCGGTCCGCGACAGGTCGGGAAGACGACGCTGGCGCTCGACGTGCACGACGTTCGACAGTCGATCTACCTCGACCTCGAGTCCGACGCCGACCTCGCGAAGCTGGCCGAGCCCGAGCTCTACCTCGCAGGGCACGAAGACGAGCTCGTGATCCTCGACGAGGTGCAGCGGTTGCCAGGCCTGTTCCAGAGCCTGCGCGGCTTGATCGATCGCGGACGGCGACGCGGCAAACGAACCGCTCGGTTCCTGCTGCTCGGCTCGGCGTCGATCGAGCTGCTCCGTCAGTCCGGCGAGAGCCTGGCGGGTCGCATCGCGTACCTCGAGATGACGCCGCTCGACGCCCTCGAGGTCGACGACCTCGACGCGCTCTGGGTGCGGGGAGGGTTCCCGGAGAGCTTCACGGCGCCGAGCGATGCGGTGAGTCATCGGTGGCGACAGGATTTCATTCGCACCTACCTCGAGCGCGATGTCCCCTCGCTCGGTCCCCGGGTCCCCGCCGAGACGCTGCGGCGCTTCTGGACCATGCTCGCGCACCAGCAGGGGGGGCTCCTCAACGCGGCCTCGATCGCGCGTGGACTCGCGATCGACGGTAAGACGGTCGCCTCGTATCTCGATCTGCTGGTGGACCTGTTGCTCGTGCGGCGGCTCCCGCCGTGGCACGCGAACATCGGCAAACGCCTCGTCAAGTCACCCAAGGTCTACGTCCGCGACACGGGGGTCGCCCACGCGCTGCTCGGTCTGCGCGATCTCGAGGAGCTGCTCGGGCATCCGGCGGTGGGGGCGAGCTGGGAATGTCTGGTGATCGAGAGCCTCATCGCTGCGGCCCCCGAGGGCACGCAGAGCCACTTCTATCGGACCTCGGGGGGAGCCGAAGTGGATCTGTTGTTGACGCTGCCGGGCGGAGCCCTGTGGGCGATCGAGATCAAGCGCAGCCTGTCGCCCAAGGTCGATCGAGGCTTCCACGAGGCCTGCGCCGACCTCGACCCGGATCGTCGCCTCGTGGTGTTCGCCGGGGACGACGCCCATCCGCTCCCCGGAGGGATCGAGGCGATCGGGGTTCGAGCGCTCTGCGGGCAGCTCGCTGCGTTCGAGGAGTCTCGACCGCGCCGCCGGCCGCGGGCGTAGCCTTCGTCACTCGTCGAACACGATCAGCCACATCCGCAGCTTGGCCGCGCCGGGATCGTCTGGGTGGGCGCGCAGTCGGGCTCGGATCGCCTCGTGGGCCAACGGCAGGAGCGCCTCGACGCGGGCGTCGGCGGTGGCGTCTCCGGCCGCGGCGCGATCGACCAAGTTCGTCATCTCGCGGCGTCCGGCGTCGTCGAGATGGTCCGCCAGACGATCGAGCGTGAGGTACGCGCCGGCGGCGACGCGCAGGCTCGGCCCGTCCGGGCTCGCGAGGTGCAGCTCGGTATCGGCGCGCAGCGTGTCGAGCCGTCGCAGCCGGAACTTCGCGCCGGGACGCAGCGCGTTCGGGTGCCCGAGCGGCGTGGCTCGGCCGTCGACGAGTGCCGAAATGTCATTCGACCGCATTCGATCCCCGCGGGAACCTTCTCACCCCAGGCCGTGTCACCCTCGGGCCACGATGGGCCGAGCCATCCTCGAGGTCGTCGACCTGTGCCGCCACTACCGCATGGGGGCCGACACGATTGCTGCGCTCGACGGCGTCAGCTTTCGCATCGACGCGGGGGAGTATGTCGCCATCGTGGGGCGCTCGGGCTCGGGCAAGTCGACGCTGATGAACCTCCTCGGCTGCATGGACCGGCCGAGCACCGGGATCATCCGCATCGACGGCGAGGACGTGCAGAGCCTCGGCGACGACGCGCTCTCGGGGATCCGCAATCGCCACATCGGCTTCGTGTTCCAGAGCTTCCAGCTGCTGCCGCGGGCGACCGCGCTGCAGAACGTGGAGTTGCCCCTGGTGTATCGCGGCATGCCGCGGGCGAAGCGGCGCCGCGAGGCCCGTGACGCCCTCGCGAAGGTCGGGCTCGCCGATCGCAGCGCGCACCGGCCCCACGAGCTGTCGGGTGGGCAGCGGCAGCGGGTCGCGATCGCACGGGCGCTCGTGGGCTCGCCGACGCTGCTCCTGGCCGACGAGCCCACGGGCAACCTCGACACCGCGACCGAGCGCGAGATCATGGCGCTGTTCGACGAGCTCCACGCCAAGGGCCACACGATCGTCGTCGTCACCCACGAGCCGTCGGTGGCCGCGGTGTGCCCCCGGGCGATCCGCCTCGCCGAGGGCCGCGTCGCCGCCGATGGTCCGGGCCGCGAGGTCGCCGCGCGCGTCGTCACGGAGGCCGGGCATGCGTAGCGCCCGATCGGCGGGCCTGCTGCTGGCGGGGCTGGTCGCGTGCGCCGATGCCGACGCCGCCCGGCCGCAGGTGCGCGGCGGCCCCGAGACCGCCCCCGTGGTGACCCGCGGCCGCCTGCGCGAGCGCCTGCTGCTCACCGGGGAGATCGACGCCGCCGATGCCGTCGAGCTGTCGGGCCCACGCACCGAGGACTGGAACCTGTCGCTGCGGTGGCTCGCCGAGGACGGGGCCCAGGTGGCGGCCGGCGATCGCGTCGTCGGCTTCGACACCGCGCCGACGCTCGCCAAGATCCGCGAGCTCGAGCTGTCGGTGGTCGAGGCGGCCAACGCCATCGGCGAGCAGCAGGCCAAGAGTCAGGTCGCGATCGCCGAGAAGGCCTTCGAGGTCGAGAAGCAGAAGATCGC
>LNFB01000244.1 GCA_001464385.1 Deltaproteobacteria bacterium Ga0077550
CCGCGCGGCGGCGACGCTCGAGGCCGAGCTCAAGCGCATCGCCCTCGACAAGGCCGAGCGCGGCCTGGCGGCGGCGCACAAGCAGCTCGAGGGCCTCGATCTGAAGGCCCCGCGCGAGGGGATCTTCCTGGTCGGCGATCACCCGTGGGAGGGCCGCAAGCTGCGGGCCGGCGACAACGTGTGGCCGGGCATGACCGTCGCGCGCCTGCCCGATCTCGGGAGGCTGGTCGTGCGCGCGCGGCTCGACGACGTCGACGACGGCCGCGTGCAGCCGGGACAGGCCGTGGTGTGCTTCGTCGACGCGTGGCCCGATGTGCCGCTGCCCGGGCATGTCACCACGGTCGGCTCGGTCGCCCAGGAGGTCGCCAACCAGTCGACGCGACGCTACTTCAATGTGCAGGTCGCCATCGACACCGACGCACCGGGCACGCTGCGTCCGGGGCTGTCGGTGCGCGTCGAGGTCGAGACGCGGGTCCACGACGAGGCGCTGCTCGTGCCGCGCGAGGCGATCGTGTTCGACGGCGACGCCGCGACCGTGCGGCGCGTCGACGGCACCCGCGTCGAGCTGGCGCTCGAGGCCTGCGACGCGCGCCACTGTTCGATCGCCCAGGGCCTCGACGAGGGCGCCGTGCTGGCCCTCGCCCAGGGGGATCCATGAGCCTGTGCGCGCGCCTCGGGCTGGTCGCCGCGCTCGCGTGCGGGTGCACGCCGACGGGCTCGGTCGCCGACGATGCGACCGTCACGGTGGGCACGCTGCTGGTGTCCGTCGATGTCTCGGGCACGATCAAGGCGGTCGACGCCGAGAGCATCGGCCCGCCCGCGGTGCCCGACATGTGGAACTTCAAGATCGCGATGCTGGCCCCCGAGGGCGAGTCGATCGTGAAGGGGGCGCCGGTGCTCGCGTTCGACCCCAGCGAGCTCGCGCGACGGCTCGACGAGAAGATCGCCGAGCGGGACGCCGCGGCGATCCAGCTCGACCTCAAGGTCTCGGCCACCCGCGTCGCGCGGCAGGACGAGCGGCTCGCGATCGCCCAGGCCGAGGCCGAGCTGCGCAAGGCCAAGGTCAAGGCCGACGCGCCGCCGGGCATCACCGCGGTGATCGAGCTCGAGAAGGCGCGGGCCGACCTCGCGCTCGCCGAGCGCAACGTCGACTACCTGCGCAAGAAGTCCAAGGCCGCGGCGCGGCGGGACGAGGCCGACGTGGGCGCGTGGCGGAGCAAGCGCGACCGCGCCGAGAACCGCGTCGCCCAGCTGAAGGCCGCGATCGAGCAGATGACGGTGCTCGCCACCCGGTCCGGCACGATCGTGATCCCGGCCGACGACGACGGCAAGAAGAAGAAGGTCGGCGACGGGGCGTGGCGGGCCGAGAGCGTGCTGCAGATCGTCTCGCTCGACGAGATGATGGCCCAGGGCGAGATCGACGAGGTCGACATCTCGCGCGTCGCCGTCGACCAGGCGGTGTCGCTGCGCCTCGACGCGCAGACCGACCTCGAGATCCGCGGCAAGGTCGACCGCATCTCGCACACGGTCGCCCGGGTGTCGCGCGACAACCCGCTCAAGATCGCGAAGCTCGACATCGGGATCCTCGCGGACGGCGGGGTCAAGCTGCGGCCCGGCATGCGCTTCCGCGGCAAGATCGAGACCGCGCGGCACGAGGGCGCGCTGTTGCTGCCGCTCGACGCCGTGGTCCCCACGCCCGAGGGGCCGAAGGTCTTTCGCCGCACCATCGACGGCGTCGAGGCGGTGCCGGTCGAGCTCGGGCCGCGCAACGCCGAGCAGATCGTCGTGATCTCGGGCCTGGTCGAGGGCGACGCGGTCGTCCGCGCGGAGGGGGCGGACCGATGACCCACGCGCTGCGAACGGCGCTCCGTGTCGCGCTGGCGGCGGTGCTGCTGCACGGCGGCTGCACGCGCGCGCCCGAGGGGCCGGGCGAGGTGCCCACGATCGAGGTCGCGCCGCGCGGCACGTTCGTGCGCAACGTCCGGGCCGAGGGCACGCTCCGGGCGGTCGACGCCACGGTCATCACCACGCCGCCCGACGCCAACGATCCGATGAAGATCGCGTGGATCGCCGAGGACGGGGCCGTCGTCGCCGCGGGCGACGTGGTCGTGCGCTTCGATCCCAGCGAGATGGAGAAGACGCTCGCCGACAGCAAGGACGACGTCAGCACCGACGAGCGGCAGATCGGCAAGGTCACGCTCGAGAGCGCCGCGACCAAGACCCGCCGCGAGAAGACCGCAGGCCTGGCCGAGCACGAGGCCGACGTCGCGCGCGCGTTCGGGGCGGTCGACGAGAGCATCCTGTCGCGGAACGAGATCGCCGAGAGCACCATCGATCTCGAGTTCGCCGAGGCCAAGGCCGGGCACGCGCGCGCGGTGCAGACGGTCGAGCGCGCGGTCGCCAGCAGCCAGGTCGAGCTGCACCGCGTCGCCCGCGGTCACCACACCAAGTCGGTCGAGCACGCCGAGGATGCGCTGGCGAAGCTGCAGGTCACGGCGCCGCACGCCGGCATCCTGGTGCTGAGCCGCGACTGGCGCGGCGGGACGGCCCGGGTCGGCGACACCACGTGGCCGGGCCAGGAGCTCGCGGAGCTCCCCGTCGTGTCGAAGCTCGCCGCCCAGGTCTACGTGCTCGAGGCGGACGCGGGCGATCTGGTGGCCGGTCTGCCGGCCGAGGTCGTCATCGACGCGCGGCCCGACGCGACTTGGAACGCGACGATCGAGCAGATCGACACGCTCGCGCAGCCGCGGCACCCCGACGTGCCCGTGCACTACTTCGGGGTGACGCTCGCGCTCGAGCGCACCGACGTCGAGCGGATGCGCGTGGGACAGCGGGTCCGCGCGACGATCAAGGTCGAGCGGCCGGACGTGATCGTCGTCCCGCGCCAGGCGGTGTTCGACCGCGGCGGCTTGACGGTCGTGTACCGCCGCGGCATCACCGGGTTCGAGCCCGTCGAGGTCACGCTCGGGGTCTCGAGCGCCGGTCGCGTCGTGATCGCCTCGGGGCTCGAGCCCGGCGATGTCATCGCGCTGCGCGACCCGACCCGCGCCGCCAGCGAGCTGCTCGCGGACACGGAGGGCGGCGAGGCGAAGGGCCAGTCCAAGGCCGCCGCCGGAGGAGCGAAGTAGTGCGGACGATCGACGCCTTCGTCGCGGCGCTCGAGAACCTCGCCGAGCACAAGCTGCGCACGGCCCTGACGACGCTGGGCATGATGTTCGGCGTCGGGGCCGTGATCGCGATGCTGTCGATCGGCGCCGGCGCCGAGCAGCAGGCCCTCGGGCTCATCGATCGCATGGGCGTGCGCAACGTGCTGGTCCAGGCCAAGGACATCGAGGCCGAGGACCTGCCCGAGGTGCGCAAGAAATCCATCGGCGTGTCGCTGCGCGATGTCGACGCGATCGTCGAGGCCGTCCCCGACGCCGAGCTCGTCGTGCCGAAGGTCGAGATCGAGCCGTACAAGATCCTGTCGGCGACCGGCAAGAGCGAGGCCCAGGTGTTCGGCAGCTCGTGGCGGCTGGCCGAGCTGCAGCACCTGCGGCTGGCCGAGGGCCGCTGGCTCGACGCCGAGGACGAGCGCCACCACGCGCAGGTGTGCGTGCTCGGGCCCGTGGCGCGCCGCGAGCTGTTCGGCGCCGAAGCGGCGCTGGGCGGCGTCGTCAAGGTCAACGACGTGTGGCTCGAGGTCGTCGGCGTCCTCGCGGCCGACGGCGGCGACGACACCCAGGTCGAGGGCGTGGCCGTGACCTCGCGCGCCCGTCACATCTTCACCCCGCTGTCGACGGCGCAGCGGAAGTTCGAGCACGATCCGCTCGACGCCCCGCTGGCCGAGATCACGATCCGCACCCGCGACGGCGCGGCCCCGGGGGAGGTCGCCGCGGTCGTCGACGGCCTGCTCGATCGGCTGCACGGCGGCGCGAACGACTACGAGATCGTCGTCCCCGAGGCGCTGCTCGAGCAGAGCCGCGCGACGCAGCGCCTCTTCGACATGGTCATGGGCTGCATCGCCGGCATCTCGCTGCTCGTCGGCGGCATCGGCATCATGAACATCATGCTCGCGAGCGTGGTCGAGCAGACCCGCGCGATCGGGATCCGCCGCGCGGTCGGGGCCCGGCGCGGCGACATCCGCTTCCAGTTCCTGCTCACCGCCTTCGCGCTGTCGCTGCTCGGCGGCGCCGCGGGCATCGGGCTCGGCGTCGGGATCTCGGATGTGATCGCGGCGTGGGCCGGCTGGCCCACGGTGGTGACGCTGGGATCGATCGCGCTGTCGACCGGCGTGTCGATCACGGTCGGGCTGGTGTCGGGGCTGTATCCGGCGGTCCGGGCGGCGCGGCTGGACCCGATCGAGGCGCTGCGCCACGAGTGATCGTCGGCGACCACGTCGTTGCCGGAGTCACAGGTGGCTCCCAGGATCGATGATCTCGCCGTTGATGTGATCGGGGATGAGGTGCTCGAAGTCTCGGTCGGTGGTCAGCAGCGTCGCACCGGCTGCTCTGGTGCACGCGGCGATCCACAGGTCATTCTTCCCCATGTTGCGGGCCCCATCGGGGTGCCGGTCCGATGCGAGATCGATATCGACGTACGCCTGGAGGACGGCCGGGTGATTGATGTCGATGGTCACCAGGTTGTCGAGAGCCTTCGATAGAGCGTCGAGGCGAGCGGCTCCCCAGTTGTTGCGGTGGGCGAGAACGCGAACCTCTCCGTGTGTCACCACCGACGTGACGGGCCGCTGCTTGGCGCGACGGAGGCCGTAGGTCTCGTCGACGTACCTTCCCAGATCGCTACCGCGAACGAGCGCCAGGATGATGTTCGTGTCCAGGGAGTAGAGGATCTCGCTCACCGAATCGCCTCGAGCGCTGCCAGCAGTTCCTCGTCGGTCTCTTCACCGGGCCAAGTGCCGAAGAACGCCGCAACACCGACGGTGGAGTCCTGTCGCATCGTGGATGCAGGGATGAGCCGGAGCGGCGCTCGAGGGGCCTGTTCGAATACGACGTCCTGCGGCCTTGCTGGTCCGATGTGCTCGACGTCGATTGTCAGTAGACGCCCGGACGGTCGAAACTGGGCAATGCCGGAGACCACGACCTTCGCGTTGAAGTGCTGCTTGAGGGACTCGATGTCCTGCGTGTCCAATCGCGCTGGAACGGAGCTGCCGTCGGCGAGGATCAACACGCAGCTGGCCTTGCTCGCCGAGATGGTGTCGAGCCGGCCTGCAACTCGGACCGCCCTCGGCGCTGGGGTCTCGTCGCGCAACAATTCGAGGTGCGGGATGTGTTCGGGGCCCACGACGAGGGGAGCGTCTCGACCGGGGAACCCGCTCAGCTGGATGGCACCGAATCGGCCACGGCCTGCGCGGGCAAACCGTACGCAGGTCTCGAACAAGGCGCGGTCACCCACGACGTGCTCTCGATCGCTCTCGAGCGCGCTCGCCAGCACTTCGGCGAACAAGTCGACGGCGGTCGCACCGACGTCGATCATGCGCTGGGGCTCGGCGAACATCGGCACCAGGTGACCGCCGCCGAAGCGGGATGCATCGGCCTCTGCCAACGTGGGTGCTTCGAGAGCGATCACAACCGAGCCGGGTTCGAGCCCGGTGACCTCGAAGCCGCACACCGCCTCGAGCCAAGCCGGTCGCGTCCCCTTGCCGAGTGGCCTGACGCGCTCCTTCGAGGAGGGCGGACACCGCCTCGACGAGGACGTCCGCGGGGACGCGGAGGCCGCCGTCGGAGGCTCCGCACAGAGTGACTGTTCGCTTCTTCATCTGGACCTCCTCGGCGACCAGGATACTCGCCCGGATCGTCCGACGCCACATGGCGGGCGACGGGGTCGCGCGGCGCTTGGTGACGGACCTCGGACTGATTGCGTGGACGCTGGGCGAACGGCGGGCTCGTCGAGGGCACGGAGTGGAACTCGACGCCTTGCCGCTCGCGGCGATGGTCACTCTCGCGGCGGTCCGGGCGGCGCGGCTGGACCCGATCGAGGCGCTGCGCCACGAGTGATCGTCGGCGACCACGCGCGGGCCTGCGCTGCGAGCACGTCGCCGGCGGTGTCGGCCTCGAACGCCGCGACCGCGAGCGCGCGCCAACCCTCGATCTCCCCGGCCGGCGCGCCGCGATCGACCGCCACCGCGGCCTGGCCCATCAGCGCGCGGCCCCGCGTGGTCTCGCTCGCGGCGAGCTCGGCGGTCGCGGCGAACCGAGCCTCGGCCGCGTCGAGATCGCCGGCGCGTCGCTCGAGCTCGCCGAGCCCCACGGACGCGAAGAAGCGCCGCGGATCGGCGTCGTCGGCGAGATAGCCGGCCTCGGCGGCGACCAGCGCCTCGCGGGCCTCGGCGTCACGGCCGAGCTCGAGCAGCGACAGGCCGATGTAGGCCCGCGCGGTGGCGAGGCCCGCGTCGTCGACCCCCGAGGCGCGCAGCAGCTCGAGCTCGCGGGTGGAGTGGCGCAGGGCCTCCTCGTACTCGCCACGATAGGTGTCGACCTCGCCGAGCGCACCGTGGGCGTCGGCGGCCTCGCGCTGGCGCAGCTGCCCGGCGTTGGAATCGAGGATCGTCAGCGCCGCGAGGTACGATGCATGGGCGTCGTCGAGGCGACCGAGCTCGAGTTCGCAGTCGGCGCGCTCGCGGTGCATCGCGGCGACGTTGTTGTGCGTCGGGCCGAGCGTCGCCAAGCCCAGGGCGAGCGCCTGCTGGATCTCGGGCATGGCCTCGGCGCAGCGGCCGTCGCGTCGCAGCAGTCGCGCGTGGTGCAGCAGGGTCGTCGCGATGTCGGGGTGCGCGCTGCCGTGGGCGCGTCGCAGCCGCTCGAGCACGTCGAGCAGCTCGCGCTCGGCCTCGTCGGTCGCGCCGCTGCGAGAAGCATCGCGCGACAGCAGATCGGCGCGCATGGATCGGGCCGACAACAGCGCGATGTCGTCGGGATCGCGGCCGTGCATCGCCGTGATCGCGGCGTCGACCTCCCGCAGGCCGCCCTCGAGGTCGCGGCTCAGCACCTTCACGCGGGCCCACGCGACGTGGAGCGCCGCGACCGTCGCCGCGTCGTCGGAGCCCATGCGCTCCAGCACCGCGAACGCCCGATGGAAGTGCTGTTCGGCGACGTCGAAGCGGGCGTTGCGGGCCTCGAGGATCCCGATCTCGCGCAGCAGCTTCACGATCGAGACGTCGTCGCCCTCGGCCTCGGCGATGAGCAGGCCCTCGTCGAGGGCGACGCGTGCCTCGTCGACGCGACTGGTGAACACGTAGCTGTGCCCGAGCATCCCGAGGGCCTCGGCGAGCATCGGGCGGTAGCCGATCTCGCGGGCCGTCGCGACGTGGGCCTCGAACTCGGCGGCGATGCCCGCGGTCTGCCCTGCCGCCGCTCGGGTCGAGCTCGCGACCAACTCGCCGCGCAGGGCATCGACGGCCCGCGTCGCCTCGACGCCGCGGGGCGGCGCCACCTGGGCGCGCAGCCGCTCGAGGTCCTCGCACTCGGACAGATCGCCGAGGCCCGCGACCAGCTCGGGGGCCCGGCGCAGCAGCTCCGCCGAGGTCGTCTCGTCGACGAGGGCCGTCAACGCGCCGTCGAACCGGACCCGCGCGCGATCGAGGCAGGCATAGCGCAGCTCGAGCGACGCTTCGCTCGCGGTGCCGCGCGTCCGCGTGGCGAGGCACGCCTCCTGTCGCTGGTCGCTCCACGCCCGGGCGTAGGCGTCCAGCGCCCCGACCGCGAGCGCGCTGAGCTCCTCGCCACCGTACAGGTCCTCGGTCCGGCGCTCGATCGCCTCGCGCCGCGACGGGTTCCAGACCTCCGCCAGCTCGGCCGACGCCTGCGCGCAGGGATCGTCGCGGAGCCACAGGCCCAGGCCCACCGAGGCCCCGACGACCGCGACGCCGACGGCCGCGAGCGTGCCGACGACGCGGCGACTCGACAGCCGCTCGAGCGCGGCCAGCAGCGCATACATCGACGGCCAGCGATCTTCGCGACGCGGCGCCAAGCCGCGCAGCAGCGCGCGTCGCAGGCCGCCGGACACCTGCCGGTGGCTCGGCGGGCGCACGACGCCCTGCGTCACGGCGCGCGCGAGCGAGGCGAGCGAGTCGCCGTGGAACGGCCGCTCGCCGTAGACCGCCTCGTACAGCGAGGCACAGAACGCGAACTGATCGGCGCGCGCGTCGACCTCGGCGCCCGCGAACTGCTCGGGCGCCATGTAGAACGGCGTGCCCATGATGACGCCGGTCTCCGTCAGCCGCGGGTTGAACGTCCCCCGCGTCGCCTCGGCGACCGCGAGCGCACCGACGAGATCGCCGTGGGCCAGCCCGAAGTCGAGCACGCGCACGCGCCCGTCGTCCCCGATCATCACGTTCTCGGGCTTGAAGTCGCGGTGGACCAGGCCCGCGTCGTGGGCGGCCGCGAGCCCGCGCCCGGCGGCGATGAACCACTCCAGCACCATCGCGTGGCCCTGCGGACGCCCGACCCGCGCCGCCTCGAGCCGCGCGAACAGGCTCGCGCCGACGATGAACTCCATCGCGAGGTAGACGATCCCGTGGCCGCCGACGTCGGCCTCACCGACGTCGTGGATCGCGACGACGTTGGGGTGCGAGACCTTCGCCATCGCCTGGGCCTCGCGCAGCAGTCGCGCGCGCCCGACCGACTCGCTGGCGGTCGCGCTCGACTCGGCGCGCAGCAGCTTGAGCGCGACCTTGCGGTCGAGCTCCGGGTCGTACGCGGCGTACACGACGCCCATCGCCCCGGCGCCGATGCGCTCGAGCACGATGTAGCGGCCGAGCACGACCCCGCGCCGCAGGGTCGCGTCGGCGCGCGGCGCATCGGTGTCGCCGATGAGGGTCGCGCGCCCGGATGCGGCCGAATCGAGGTCGCGGGACTCGACGCCGCGGACGATCGTCGCCGCCCCCGAGACCGCGGCGCGGTGCTCGGTGTCCGAGTCGCTCGCGAACCGGCCCGTCATCGCCCGCACGATACCGCGGCCGGCGGCCGCGGGGCCCGCGTTGCCGCGGACCTCTACGCCGCGGCGCTGGGGCGCTACTGCAGCGGGTAGGGGGTCTGGATCTGATCGACCCCGACCGCGTGGCACCCGGTGCACAGATCGACGCCGGTGCCGTCGGCGTACGTGCTCGCGCCGACGATCTCGTACCAGTACCAGGTGTTGCCGCCCTCGCCGTCGGCGACCTTCACCATCACCGCCCAGCCCGCGATCTCGCCGCCGCCGTACAGCTCCTTCACCACCGCGGCGTCGATCGGATGGGTCGCGTTGCCGGCGTCGAACGATCCCCGCAGCGCGTCGTTGAAGAACGTGCGCACGCCGTCGCCGTGCGGGCCGGTCGACGGGTGCACGCCCGACTCCGCGTGCCAGTCGGCGTAGGCCAGCGACTCGAGCCAGGGCAGCAGCTCCGCGGCGCCGACAGGGGGCAGCTGGTCGGCCGGGGGCGGATCGTCGGTGGTGCTGCCCGGAGCTCCGGAGGTGTCGACGGGCCCCGCGGTCTCGCCGTCGTCGGAGCTGGGATCGCCGTCGGAGCCCGTCTCGCCGTCGGAGCCCGTCTCGCCGTCGGAGCCGGTCTCGCCGTCGGAGCCCGGGCCGCCGTCGGCGTCGGCACTCGCATCGAGGCCCGTCGCGGCCGTCGACGACGCGTCGGTCGTACCGGTCGACGCATTGTCGTCGGGGTTGGCGCTCGCGCACGCGATCGAGAGCACGGCGCAGCCGAGGGGGCAGATCCATCGCATGCCGGTGGATATGCCGGCCGCGGCGTCTGGTTACATCCCTACGCGACCCGCCCGCGCCGCGACCCCTCGCGACGCTCGCCCGGCGCCGCCACCGGGAGCCGCGCGACGATCTCGTCCGCCATGTCGTCGATCGGCACCTGCAGCTCGGCGGCGCCCTGCTTCCACGCCTCGCGCGGCATGCCGTAGACCACGCAGGTCGCCTCGTCCTGGACCAGCGTCCGCGCGCCGGCGCGGCGCATGTCGAGCAGGCCGTCGGCCCCGTCGCGGCCCATGCCGGTGAGCAGGGCACCGACGGCGCGCGGGCCCGCGGACATCGCGACGCTCGCGAACATCACATCGACCGAGGGGCAATGGCCCGACACCTTCGCGGCCTGACGGACGCGCAGCGAGAACGTCGGGCCCGAGCGCACGACGGCGCACTGCAGCTCGCCGGGGGCGACGTACACGGTGCCGCGCATGACGACCTCGCCGTCGCGGGCCTCGACCACGCGGAGGCTCAGCTCTTGGTTCAGGCGGTCGGCGTACATCGAGGTGAAGCCCGCGGGCATGTGCTGGACGACCACGATGCCCGGGCTCGTCGCGGGGAGGCGCGCGAGCACGCGGCGGGTCGCGTCCGTGCCACCGGTCGACGCTCCGATCGCGATGAGCATGTCGGTGGGCTTGGCGACCAGCGAGCACGCGCCGGCGGTGTGCGCCGGCAGCATCGCGCGCTTCCACTGGCTGACGTTCGCGCCCGCGGCGATGCGGAGCTTGGTCCGCAGCTCCTCGAGCATGTGCTCGGCGTCCTCCAGCCGCGCCGCGCTGGCCTTCCGCACCACGTCGACGGCACCCGCGGCGAGGGCAGCCAGCGCCGTCTCGCCCCCCGACGCCGTGAGGCCGCTGACCATGACCACCGGCAGCGGGTGCTGCGGCATCAGCTTGCGCAGGAAGTCGACGCCGTTCATGCGCGGCATCTCGACGTCGAGCGTCATCACGTCGGGCTTCTGGGAGACGATGAGATCGCGGGCCTCGTAGGCGTCGGCCGCGGTCCCGACCACGCAGAACGCCGGGTCGCGGCCGATGCCCTCGGCCAACAGGTGGCGCATCGTGGTCGAGTCGTCGACGATGAGGACTCGGATCGGGGTCTTGCGTTCGATGCTCATGGCCGACGGAACACTCCTGGTCGCACCGATTCGAACGAGCGCTGCTCGGGCGGCAGCGACTCGGCCGCGCCGATGAACATGAACGCGCCCGGGCGCATCACCGCCGCCAACCGCCCCATGAGCGCGAGCTTCGTCGGCATGTCGAAGTAGATCATCACGTTGCGGATGAACACGACGTCGAACGGCTGCTTGAACGGGAAGCTCGGGTTCATCAGGTTGAAGCGGCGGTACGTGACCTCGGCCCGCAGCTTCGGGTGGACCTGCCAACGACCGTCGGGCTGGCGCACGAAGTGTCGCTGGCGCATGGCCTCGGGCAGCCGTGCGACGTCCTCGCTCTCGTAGACGCCCTCCTTGGCCTTCTCGAGCACCTGGGCGCTGATGTCGGTCGCGAGCAGGCCGGCGTCCCACGCCGCGTACTCCTGCCCGAGCGTGTCCATCATCAGGGCGGCGAGCGTGTAGGGCTCTTGCCCGGCCGACGCGGCCGCGCACCACACCCGCAGGGTCTTGTTGCCGCTGCGGCGCCGCGCGTCGATCACCTGGGGCAGGGCGGTCTTGGCGAAGTAGTCGAAGTGATCGGCCTCGCGCCAGAAGAAGGTGTGATTCGTCGACAGCCGATCCACGAGCTCGCTGCGCAGGCGCCCGGTGTGGTCGGCCTTGACCCGCACGACATAGTCGCCGTAGTTGGCGATCCCCTCGCGGGTGAGGACCGGCTGGAGCCGCCCGACCACCAGCGAGTGCTTGCTGTGGTCGAGCGTGATGCCGCACGACTCGTAGACGTAGGCGCGGAGCTGCTCGAAGTCGGCGTCGTCGAGCTTGGTGAAGGAGAGCGCTGCCATGGGGGAGCCTTGGTGCAGTGCGGCTGCACGGGAGAGGGTGCAGCGCGGGCCGCACGACAGGAGCGTCGCCCGCACGGCGGGCGACCCGATGGTTCACGAAGGGGACCGGCCTGCGCGGCGGCTAGTACTTGCCGAACTCGTCGTCGTCGAGGGCGATGACCGCTGCGGCGTTCGAGGCCGCGGCGACGCGGGGGCGCGACGTCGGCGTCGGCATCGGGCTGTTGGCCGCGGTGCGCGAGCGCATGTACTGCTCGACGATGGCCAGCAGCTCGGGCGGCAGCTCGCCGGGCAGCGCGGTGAGCTCGCTGGGCTGGCGCAGGCGGAACCGACCGAGGCGATCCTCGAGCTCCCGCGACTGACGCGACAGATCCTGCGACGCCGCCGCGCTCTCCTCGGCGCTCGCGGTGTTGGTCTGGGTGACCTTGTCGATCTGCGAGATCCCCTCGTTGACGTCGGCGATGCCGCGCGCCTGCTCGTTGCTCGCCGTGGCGATCTCGGAGACCAGCGAGGTGACCTTGGCGACGCCGCCGACGATCTCGGTGAGCGCCTGCGCCGTGCGCTCGGCGATCTGCGTGCCTTGGTTCACCTTCTCGAGCGAGTTCTCGATCATCTCGGTGGTCTCCTTGGCCGCCTTCGCCGACCGACCCGCGAGGCTGCGGACCTCCTCGGCGACGACCGCGAAGCCCTTGCCGTGGACGCCGGCGCGCGCGGCCTCGACGGCGGCGTTGAGCGCGAGCAGGTTGGTCTGGAACGCGATGTCGTCGATGACCTTGATGATCTTGCGGATGCTCTGGCTGGCCTGATCGATCTCTCGCATCGCGCCGACCATCGCCCGCATCATCTCGTCGCCGCGCACGGCGGTCTCGCGGGCCGAGCTCGACAGGCCGCTGGCCACGCCGGCGTTCTCCGCGTTGCGCTTGGTCTGCTCGGTGATCCGCTGCATCGTCGCGGTGATCTCCTGCAGCGAGGCGGCCTGCTCGGTGGCGCCCTGCGAGAGCGCCTGGGCCGTGTCCGAGACCTCGCGGCTGCCGGCGGCGACCGACCCGGCGACCGTGCGGACCTTGCCGAGGGTCTCGTTCAGCGAGTCGAGCGTGGCGTTGAGGGCGTTCTTGGCCAGCGCGTGGTCGCCGGCGAAGTCCTCCTCGATGTATGCGGTCAGGTTGCCCTGCGCGACGAGGTCGAGGTGCTCCTTCAACGTGGCGACCGGGGCGACGACGGCGTCGACGATCTCGTTGATCGACTGCATCATCGGTCGGTACGCGGGGCTGAGGTTGGGCACGCGCCCGCGGACCTTGAGGTCGCCCTGCTGGCAGGCCTCGAACATGTGCTGCACCTCGCGCCGATAGTTGGCGCGGTCGTTGTAGTCCATCCACTCGACCGCCGAGCCCAGGCGCTTGCCCTTGGCGTCGAACAGCGCGCACGAGGTGATCCCGAACTCGAGCTCGCCGACCTTGATCTCCGCGGCGAACGGCAGCCGCGAGGGATCACCCAGCAGCTTGCGCTGGTGGGCCGGGTTCTTGTGGAACACGTCGATGCAGGTGCCCATGATGTTGTCCACCGAGAAGCCGTGGAAGTGCTGGCGCAGGTCGCCCTCGTACTTGCGCAGCATGGTCAACAGCGACGGGTTGGCGTAGGTGATCTTCAGGTCGTTGTCGACGATCATGAAGTACGACTGCGCCGCCTCGATCATCGACTTGAGTCGGTCGCCCACCTCGGCGCGCGAGCGCATCTCGGTGACGTCCTGCCACTCGAGGCAGTGGCCGATGAACTCGCCGCCCGGCCCGCGCACCGCGGTCACGAACAGCTCGAAGATGAGGCCCTCGACGCGGATGTCCGCGCGGTGCGGCAGCCGCGAGGGATCGTCGAGGATCGCGCGGACCCGCCGGGGGTCGGCGTGGAACGTGTCGATGCAGGTCCCGAGCATGCGGGTGGGATCGAAGTTGGGGAACGCGCGGCGGAACGCCGCCGCGTGGGTGCGGAGCAGGTCGAACGTCGATGCGTTGGCGTAGGTGATGACGAACTCGCGGTCGATCATCACCATGGCCGTGCCGGCGCCGGTCACCGCGCCGAGCATGCGCGCGTTCTGGGCGACCTCGTGGTCGCTGGCCGACGCCGAGAACACGCCGACGGCCCCGGTCGGCTCGCCGTCATCGCCGTACTGCGGCGCGACGTGGAGCTCGATCTGCTGCGCGCCGCCGCCCTCGGCCGTGATGCTCTCGCGCGTGGTGACGGCTTTTCCGGCGCCGAGCGCCTCGTCGAGCGCGGTGCTCCGGCGCGACCCGCCGAAGCCGAACCACGAGCGCTTGCCGATCACGTCGGAGGCCGCGCGACCGGTGAGGATCTCGGCGGCGCGGTTCCACGAGACGACCACGCCGTTGGCGTCGACGGCCATGCACGGGACCGGCACGGCCGAGACGCCGGGCTCGCTCGGCTCGGCGACCACCGCGAGCGCGCCGCGACGGGTCGGCTTGGTGGCCTTGGCCGGACGCGCGGGCGTCGGGCTCGGCGCGGCCGTCTTGGTGCCCTCGAGCATGAGCCCGGCGACCGCGCCGAGCCCGTTCGTCCACGCCTTCTTCGCCGCCGGCGTCCACGCCTTGCCGGCGAAGTCGGCGAGCGTGCCGATGAGGACCTCGGCGACGGCGCCGTAGTGTCCCGGCTCCGCGCCGTAGCCGACGTGTCGGCGGCCGAGCTCGTGGAGGTGCTCGGCGAGGACGTCGGGCTTGCGGAGGTTGGCGACCACGAACTTCAGCGCGGACACCAGGTGTTGGCGCTGCTTCTTCGCGTCCGTGTCCGCGAACAGCGGCTTGACCCCGGGGTGGGCGAGGAACAGCCGCTCGTAGAAGCGCGCGACGATCTCGTCGATGCGCGGCGCGAGGGCGGCGAAGGTGGACTCGATGATGCCGAGTTGGGAATCGGTGAGCGTGGACATGGTGGTGTTCCTCAGGCGGCGGACACGGCCTGGGTGCCGTGCAGGAGCTTTTGGGCGTCGAGTAGGAGCTTCACGTGGTCGCCGACCTTGCCGACGCCGCGCATGTAGCCGCCACTGACCTGGCCGATCGAGGGCGGGGGTTCGATGTCGGCGGCCGGGATGTCGATCACCTCGGAGACGGTGTCGACCACGAGGCCGATGTCGGTGTCCTGGACGTGGATCACGACGATGCACGTCCGGGCATCGTAGGGGCGAGCCGCCATCCCGAAGCGCGCGCGGACGTCCATCACCGGGATGACCTTGCCGCGCAGGTTGATGATCCCGCAGACGTACGCCGGCACGTCGGGGATCCGCGTGATCGCGTGCATCCCGATGATCTCGGTGACGTAGCGGATGTCGAGCCCGTAGGACTCGCCCTCGATGAGGAAGGTGAGGAACTTGTTCCCCTGGCTGTCCTCGAGTTCGTCGATTGTTTCGGTGGTCATCGGGTGTCCAGGGGCCCGCGTCGGCGGGAGCCGTGTCGGGAGGTCAGAGGTGGAGGGGCGGGCGATCGGGGCAGGTGACCGCGACGTCGCCGAGCTGCGCGGTCACGGTCCGTGACCACGCGCCGCCGACGTCCTCGGCGTGGGGTTGGAGTCCGACGCGCTTCAGCGCCGCTCGGACCGCGGCGACGTTGCGCTCGCCGATGTTGAAGACGCTCGTCGCAGCGGCGCCGGGGCGGCCGCCGCCGATGAGCACGAGGTGCATCGGGCCCATCTTCGGCCCGCTGCCGAGCTTGGCCATCTCGGCGAGCAGCCGCGGGATCGCGAGGTCGGCGAAGTAGGCGGCAGGCTTGCGGTCGTCGCCGTGGCCGTCGCTGTCGGGCAGCACGACGTGGGCGAGGCCGGTGACGTAGCGGACGCGATCGAGCAGGACGATGCCGACACACGAGCCCAGCGAGATCGTGCGGATGACCTCGTCGTTGCCGCGGACGACCGCGAAGTCGCCGATGCCGACGGTGGTGATGCTCATGCGGCGTCTCGCTGACGGTGACCGACGTGGGTCTCGAGGAGCTGCCCGATGTCGACGACGAGGCAGATCTCGCCCGAGCCGAGCACGGCGCAGCCCGAGACGCCGCGGATGCCGGAGATGTAGGGATCGAGTGGTTTGATCACGACTTGCCGCTGACCGAGGAGTTGATCGACGCGCAGGCCGCAGATCTGGTCGCTGTGCTCGACCACCGCGACCAGGCCTTCGGTCGGCGGTGCGCCGGGGCCGAGACCGAACGCGGCGTCGAGCCCGACGACGGGGAGGATGCGCTCGCGGATGCGCACGAGGTTGGAGCCGTCGGGCAACGCCGTGACCGCCTCGCGGGTGACGCTCACCGACTCGCGCAGCGACAGCACCGGCAGGCCGAAGAGGCACCCGGCGACGCGGACGAGCATGACGTCGATGATCGCGAGGGTCAGCGGCAGCCGGATGGACACCGTCGTGCCGCGCCCAGGGACGGAGTTCAGCTCGACCCGACCGCGCAGGGCCTCGATGTTGGTCTTGACGACGTCCATGCCCACGCCGCGGCCGGACAACCCGGTGACCTTCTCGGCGGTCGAGAAGCCCGGGCGGAACACGAACTGCAGCAGCGTGGCGTCGCTGATCGTCTGATCGCGGGTGATCCAACCGAGCGTCTCGGCCTTGGCCCGGAGCTTCGCGGGGTCGATGCCGCGCCCGTCGTCGGAGACGCTGATCCACACCTCGCCGCCCTGGTGGCGGGCGTGCAGGCGGATCGTGCCGACCGCGGGCTTGCCGTGGGCAACGCGGACGTCCGCGGACTCGAGCCCGTGGTCGAGGGAGTTGCGGACGATGTGGACCAGGGGATCGGCCACGCCCTCGAGCACCGACTTGTCGACCTCGGTGTGCTCGCCGTCGGCGATGAACTCGACGCGCTTGCCGAGCTTGATCCGCAGGTCGCGGACGACCCGGTTGAGCTTGTTGACGACGCCGGACAGCGGGACCATGCGCATCGCCATCGCGGCGTCGTGCAGGCCAGTGGTCACGCGCAGGAGCTGCGACGATGCGGCCGCGAAGTGGTCGGCGTCGAGGGTGGCGACGTCGGGGCTCTGGACCACGGCGGAGACCGCCGAGATCAGCTCGCCGACTTGGTTGAGCAGGGCGTCGAGCTTGTCGGTGTCGACGCGCACGAACGACGTCTCGGCGCGGTTGGTCGCGGCCTCCGCGGGCGGTGCGGCGGCGGGATTGGGCGCGACCGTCGGTGCGAGCGCCGGGGCCGGCTCGACCGCGTCCCCGGGCCCGTCGCCCGCGATCCGGCGCTGTTCGGCCAACGCCCGCTCGAGGTTGTCGGGGTCGACGAGGCCCATGCTGAGCAGCATTTCGCCCAGGGGCCGGCGCTGGAAGTCGACGATCGCGTCGATGGACGCGGCGTCGACGGCCCCGGACGCGACGAGGAGCTCGCCGACGCGGGGGACCCGAGCAGGCGGGTGGGTGGCGACGAGCTCGGCGGTGAGCCGGGCGACGATCTGCTCACGACCCGGAATCGCTGCGCCCGCGTCGAGATCGTTCAACGACCCGCGGATTGCGTCGATCGCCCCCAGCACCGCGGACATCAGCGCGTGGTTCGGCGCGAAGGACCGCTTTCGGAGCCCGTCGAGGATGTCCTCGGCGCGGTGCGCCACGGCCTCGACATCGCCCAGCCCAAGGCAACCGGCGTTGCCCTTGACGCTGTGCATCGCGCGGAACGCCTCGTTCAGCGTCGCGTCGCTGGCGTCGTTCTCGATGCCGAGCAAGAGTCGCTCGAGGGTGTCGAGCTGCTCGCCGGCCTCCTCCGCGAACATCTCTACGATCTCGCGGTTCGACGCGGCCGAGCTGTCCTGCTCCGTGGCAATGGTATCCGACATCGGCGAGTCCCCGCGCTCCATCGCGCTGCAGGTGCTTGTGTTGTAGGGCGTCGCGCGGATCGCAAGTCGACGGGCGCTCGACGAGCGACGACGGGCCGGCGGATCGGTCGCAAGCGTTGCTGGGCGATCCACGCCTTTTCCTGTGGGAGAACCATGAAGGCCGCGACCCAGAACGGTGTTAGCTCGCGCAGCTCAGAGCTTCTTGATCCAGCGGCCGCGGATCGCGTACCGCGGAGCCCGCGGGAAACCCGATGATCCGGCCGAGGGTGGCGCTGGAGTTGCGCGGCCCGGCGCGGCGCGGCGTCCCACATTGATGGCGAGCGAGCAGGCAGGACGGATGCATTTGCCGCCGCCGTTCCTCGCGAGCGGCGGGCGACGCGGTACCACGCGGTGTGAGGCTGGCCGAGTGCGGGAGTCCCGAGGCCTCAGCGCTTGACGCAGGTGACGTTGTAGAAGGGGTGCGATCCGCTGCCCGCGACCGGCTCGTCGATCTCGGCCACGTCGGTGATGCCGTACGCGCCGAACTCACGCGCCACCGAGGCCTC
>LNFB01000245.1 GCA_001464385.1 Deltaproteobacteria bacterium Ga0077550
CGTCGCCGCATCGGGGCCGAGCTGCCGATGCTCGCGCAGATCCTGCCCAGCCCGCAGGCGCTGGCGGACGCGTTGTTCGAGATCGTGATGCACGGCGTGGCCGCGCGACCGGGGGGGTGAGGCGAGAATCGGCGCGGCGTGTCGCTGGCGCCTCGAGGACGGGCTACGGCGCGCCGCAGCGCCCGCGCAGCCCTTGGTCGTGGGCGTGGGCAGCCGCTCGATCGGCATCGTTGCCACGCGTCTCCGCGTACTCGCGGAGCTCCTCCGCGAGGTCACGCGCGACCGCGCACCCATCACGGCGCTCGAGCGCCTCGCTCTCGTTGACGTAGGTGACGACCACGAGATCGGTGCGCTCCGGAGCCCACGCCAACAGGTGCTCGCGCGCGGCTCGGGCGTCCTCGATGGCGCCTGGGGCGTCGTCCAGCGCGAGTCGGGTGACGCCGCGATTGATCATCACCGAGATGCGATTGAGGAGATCGCCGGACTCCTCGGCGAGGATCGCGTCGAGTCCTCGCAGCGAGCCCCGCAGGTCGCCGGCATCGCCCTGGGCCGAGGCCAGCAGGGCGCGGTAGGCCTCGCGCTCGGGATCGCCTGGGCTGGTGCGATCGCGGAGGATCGACCACGCGCGCTCCGCCACGACGACGGCCTCGGCCGGGCGCTCGAGTCGGACCAGGGCCTGCGCGGCCGCGAACAGAGCGCGGGCCGATCGCAGCGAGCGGGGGCCGTCCAGCTGCTCGACCACCGCGGACGCGCGCTCGGCCTGCGCCAGCGCCTCGCTCGGATCGAGGCTGAGCAGCACGCGGGAGTAGTCGATGCGCACCGAGGCGACGTCGTGCTCCGAGCCGCGGCGCTCGGCGACATCGAGCGCGCGTCGGACGAGCTCGACGGCCTCGTCGTCCCGGCCAGCTCGGGTGCGGAGGCTCGCGAGGTTGGTGAGCGCGGTGATCAGCGTCGTCGGGCACGTGCCCGCGCTGCACAGCGCGATGGCGCGTTCGAAGTGCGCGATCGAGGCGTCGGCCTGCGCGCGGTGGATCGCGATGATGCCGAGGTACACGGCGGCCCGGGCCGCATCGGTGTCGTCGAGCGTCGCGCGGCCGCGGACCGCCTCCGCGTGGCGGATCCAGGTGTCGACCTCGGCGTCGTCGCCGGCCTCGACCATGGAGACGGCGGTTCGGAGGGCGGCGTCGATCGCCACGCCGGGGACGTCCGCCTCGATCGCCGCGAAGTAGGCCCGGCGCAGCCCGGGGAGCGCCGCGTCGGGATCTCCGAGTTCGTCGTGGGCGCACGCGGCGACGTACTCGAGCTCCGCGGCGAGGCCACGCGCATCGTCGGCCGCCGCGTCGATCGGCGGCAGGGGCTCGATCGCCGCGCAGTCCGGCCGACGCGAGGGCGTGCGCCCGTGCCAGCGCGTCTCGATGGCGCTCGAGCCCCGGCGTGGAGGCGACCGCGGTGGGGTCGGTGCACGCCGCAGCATCGGGGAGGTCGTCGAGGCGGGACAGTGCGCTGCGCGTCGCGAAGGGGTCACCCCGCTCGAAGACCTCGACCGTCGTCGCGAAGGCGGTCGCCGCGACGCGCAGGCAGTTGCGACTCCCGACGCCGCACGTCGCATCGCGATCGAGCGCGCGTGCGCGCGCGTCGAGGGTTTCGAGCGCCGTACCCACCGCCGCTGGCGAGGCCTGCTCGGCGATCGCCGCGTGGACGCGGGCGCGGTGCTCGGCGTCCCAAGGGATCACGAGCTCCGTGCACGCCGGGCTCGGCCGCGACATGGCGAGCACGCCCGCGCCCGCGAGGCCGACGGCGATCGCGACCGCGCCGCGCCGCCATCGCGCCGGGCGACGTCGCTGCGCGCCGAGCAACGCGTCGCGCAGCGGGAGCATCGATGGCCACCGCACTTCGGGGTCGGGGCTGAGCCCGCGCAGCAGCGCCGCGTGGATCGCCTCGGGGATCGCGACGGGCTCGGTCGGTACCGCGAGGTCGCGCTCGAGCTTCGCCGAGACGACCGCGCCGATCGTGCCCCGGAACGGCCGCACGCGATACAGCGCCTCGTACAGCGCCACGCAGAACGCGTACTGATCGCTGCGAGCGTCGGCCCCGGTCCCGGCGTGCTGCTCCGGCGCCATGTACAACGGCGTGCCGATCACGGCACCGCTCTCGGTCATCCCGCCGCCCTGCGTCTCGTTCGGCGCCGCCGCGAGCAGATCGACGGGCAGCGGGCCCGAGGGAGCGGTTCCGCTGGCGCGCGCGAGCCCGAAGTCGCCGACCCGTACCCGACCGTCGCGACCGATGAGGACGTTGGCGGGCTTGAAGTCGCGATGGACGATCCCCTGCGCATGCGCGGCGTGCAGGCCGGACGCCGCGTCGGCGAACACCGCGACCACATCTCGCCAGGGGCGCTCGGACGTTGCGAGCCAGCTCGCGAGATCGACGCCGTCGACGAGCTCCATCACCACGAACACCCCGGGGGCGCCGTCCTCGAGCGGGTAGCGGCCGACGTCGAACACCTGCACGACGTGGGGATGGGACAGCCGGGCGAGCGCCCGCGCCTCGCGGGTGAGCCGCTCGGTGCGCGCGGCGGAGGCCCGCTTCACCAGCTTGATCGCGACGTCGCGGCCGAGCTCGGGGTCGTGCGCCCGCCACACCTCGCCCATCGCACCCGCGCCGAGGATGCCATCGAGTCGGTACCGCGCGAGTCGCCGCTCGGGCACGGCGCTGCCGAACAGCGCCGCGCGGGCACGCTCGGCCGCGCGCTCCTCGGAGACGGCCGTGGCCTCGCCCGCGAACAGGCGGGCGAGGGATTCGTCGGAGCTCCGGGCGGGCAACCCCGCGATTGCACACCCAAGCGCGTGTACCCGCAAGGCCGCGGTGCGAGACCGCGGCCTCGGGGCGCCGGTCACTGCGTGAGCAGCTTGAACTCGATGCGTCGGTTCTTGGCCTTGCCGGCCTTCGTCTTGTTGGGCGCGATCGGCTCGTCGGGTCCCGCACCGCGGGTCTCGATGCGGCTGGCGTCGACGCCCGCGTCGGTGAGGTACTTCTTCACCGAGGCGGCGCGGCGGGCCGACAGGTCGACGTTGTAGTCGCGCTTGCCGACGTCGTCGGTGTGGCCGGAGACCTCGACGCGGACCGACGGGAACTTCTTCAGCAACTCGACGGCGCGGTCGAGCGTGGCCTTGGACGTCGGCTTGATCGAGTCCTTCGCGGTGTCGAAGAAGATGCCCTCGATGACGCCGGTGAACTTCTCGACCTCCTTGGGCACCTCGTCCGGGCAGCCGTCGCCGTCCTCGAAGCCGTTCTTCGTCTCCGGCTGCTCCTTGCACGCGTCGTCGGGATCCAAGATGCCGTCGCCGTCCTTGTCGCGGATGGGGCAGCCGTCGGGGGCGACCCCGGCCTCGTCGATGCACGCGTCGACGTCGTCGAGGAAGCCATCGCCGTCCTTGTCGCGGATGGGGCAGCCGTCGGGCGCGACGCCGGGCTCGTCGATGCACGCGTCGACGTCGTCGAAGAAGCCGTCGCCATCCTTGTCGCGGATGGGGCAGCCGTCGGGGGCGACGCCCGGCTCGTTGACGCACTTGTCCTCGGGATCCATGAAGCCGTCGCCGTCGGTGTCCTTCGGGCCGGGCTTGGGCTTGTCCTTGCGGCCCAGCGTGATCGACAGGCCGCCCAGGACCTCGAGGTTGCTCGTGAGGCCGTCCTTGACGCCGCGCTTGGCCGTGACGATGTCCCGCACGTCGACCCGCAGCGCCACGTAGCGCGACAGGAAGAACTTGAGGCCGCCGCCGAAGTGGAGGCCGACGTCGACCTCGCTGCCGACCGCGGCGCGATCGCTGCTGACCCCGAGCGCGCCGACGCCGACGAGGATGAACGGCGTGATGCTCGACAGTCCGAGCTGGCCGACGAGGTGCCCGCGGGCGGTCCACATCGTCGCGCGATCACCCCCGTCGACCTTGGCCAGCATCGCGCCGCCCTCGGCCTCGAGGCCGAAGAAGCGGATCGGGTAGTAGCCGAAGCGCAGGCCGAAGTCGGGGGCGACCCGCTTGTAGCGCTTGAAGCCCTGATC
>LNFB01000246.1 GCA_001464385.1 Deltaproteobacteria bacterium Ga0077550
GCCTGGAACAGCTCGAGCGAGCGCGACGGGATGAGCACGCCGCCGTAGATGCCGATCTCGCCCATGTTCGGCTCGGGCGCCCAGCGCTTGATCCACGGCTTGTCCTTGCGCTTGTCCTTGGTCGCGCGGGCGGGCCTTGCGTCGGCGTCGGCCTTCGCGTCGCCGCTCACCTCGGGGCCGCTCGCGCCGATCGACGCCCCCGCGCTCGCGTCCGCGTCGGACGACGCCGGGGCTGCTGACGCGACGGTGGGCAGCAGACATGCGACGGCGAGCGTGGTGACGGTCAGGGAGCGCGCGTTGGACATGGTGGGGGAATCCTCGATGGAGCGGGGTAGGGCAAGAAACCCGCCGGACGTGCGGGATGCGGCGCGAAGTGCAAACGACGGGCCGCCCAAGTGCCGCCAGCGTGCCGCACGACGGCGGCGCGGGCAAATGCCCCGTCGCGGCGATCCGCCTCGCCCGGGTCGCGCCTTGTCGCACCGCTGCACGTGCGTTGCGTTGTCGGTCCGCATGGCCGCACAGCCAGCGATCGGGCGCCGAGCTGGCGATCACGGGTGCGGAGCGCCCGGTGCCACTGGCGTCACCCGCCAGAAGTGCACGGGTGCGCCCTCGAGCGCGAAGCGGTGGACGCCCTCGGTCGCGGTGGTCCGATGGCCAGGCCGTGCGATGCCGCCCGATCCGAGGGGCGTCCACCACAGCTGGGCGTGGGTCGAGCGCAGCGCGATGGTGCCGTGGACGGGCTCGGTGCGCAGCGGCGGGAGATCGCCTGGAGACGGGGCGACCTGCGCGGCGCACGACAGCAGGAGCTCCCGCGACTGATCGAGCGGGAGCGCATCGAGGCTCGACAGCGCGATCGCGGCGGCCGGCGTGTCGAGGGCGATCGTGACACCGCCGAGCGCGAGCGAGCGCCCACCGAGGGCACCGCTCGCGCTGACGTTGCGCGGTGTCGTGACGGTGTGGACGCCCGCGGCCCAGTCGCGCCGCAGCTCGCCGGTGTCCGAGACGATCGCGACCGCGGAGCCGTCGAGGTGATCGCGGTCGGCGTCGTCGAGGACGATCGCGCCGTCGGGGACGGTCGTGCCCCGCAGCCACGGCAGCTCCGGCAGGCTCGGCAGCACGACCCGCACCTCGCTGCGCTCGACCAGGGAGCGCACGGTGGCGAGGTTCTGTGCGTGGCTCGATCGCTCGAACAGGGTCGCGCGATCGAGGGCGATCGCGTAGCGCTCGCGGGCCGGCGCGACGTCGCCGCGGCGGAACATCAGCGCGGCGGCGGGCATCATCGCCAGGATCGCGGGGTCGTCCCATGACGACCAGATCTCGAGCCGCGTGGGGGCCTCGAGCGGCATCGAGGCGTAGACGTACAGCATCATCGCGTCCCAGCCCTGCAGCGCCGCGGTGGCGCCGACCAGCGTGGGGCCGACGAAGCGATCGCGCGTGGGCGCGGGGATGTTCCACTCGGTGACGGTGGTCGGCAGGCCGGCGACCGCGGAGGCGCCGATCGGGTGCAAGAGGTTGGCGTCGACGTGGGCGTTGCGGGCGAGCGTCCCGGACCCGCCGTAGGAGTGCACGTCGATCACGTCGCCGGAGGTGAGCGAGGGCAGGGCGTACAGGGCGTCGTCGCCCCAGATCTGCGAGTTCGCGACGGGCCCGCGGTAGCCGAGCGCGCGCAGGTCCGCCGTCGCGTCGCGGAAGAACCCGGCCTCGACGTCGGCGAGCGCGGCCTTGGTCGCGCCGAGCCGCCAGGGCTCGAGCGGCTCGGGCACCGCGACGCCGCTGCGCTCGACGAACCCACGCACCCCCTGTTCGAGCCACGCCCGGTGCCGGGGCCGACCGGCGTCGACGCCCATGAGGTTGCCGAAGTGGTGGGTGAGGTCGTTCTCGTTGGTGAGCATCACGAAGGCGACCGCGGGATCGTCGGCGACGCGGCGGTGCGTGACGTGGTTGTCGCGGCCGAGATACGCCCGCGCGAACTCCTGCATGCGCGCGGCCACCGACGGGTTCACGAACGCCGCGCCGTGCGTGCGACCGCGCTCGAGCTCCTCGAATGCGTCGATGCCGTCGCCCGCGGTGAAGGTGCGACCGACCTCGAGGTCGAGCCACACGTAGATCCCCTCGGCCTGCAGCGCGGCGATCCACCGGTCGATCCGGGCGAGCGCCGCGGCGTCGAGCGTGCGGGTGTCGGCGGGGTGGCGACCGAACACGTTGGGCTCGACCCACGCCGAGTCGTGGTGGTGGATCCGGACGAGGTTGAAGCCGAACGCGGCGAGCCGGTGGGCCTGCGCGGCGATCGTGTCGTCGTCGGCGTGGAACAGCGCGTACGCGGCGACGTTGGTGCCCCACAGCCGGAGCGGGACGCCGTCGCCGCGCACCAAGCGATCGCCCTCGATGCGCACCGGGCCGTGGCGACCCGCGGGCCGATCGTCGTCGTTGAGGAACGACAGATCGACCGGCACGTCGTCCCAGCGCAGCGTGCCCGGGTGCCATGTCAGGTCCGGGTCGGCGAGCTGCGCCCAGGCTGCGGGGCCGTGCGCGGTGCCGGGCGGCAGGGAGATCCGCAGTGTGATCGTGCGCGAGCCCATCGCGAGCCGTTCGCGATAGAAGCTGCAGCGCACCGCGTCGGTGACCGGATCGATCTCGACGTCGGCGAGCGGGCCGTCGAAGGCGAAGCGCAGCGCGCCGCGTCCGGTGTCCCACGCGAAGCCGCGACCGTCGTCGAGGAGGGTCGGCGCGGGGGCCTGGGCGCCGAAGATCCGCGCGTCGCTGCGCAGCGTGAACGCCAGCCCCCCGGCCTCGACGTCGTCGAGCGCCGCGTCGCTCTCGAGGCGGTACTCGACGACGAGGTCGTCACCGTCGGGCCACGCATGGCCGGCCACGCGCAGGCGCAGCGGCAGCGCCTCGAGCGAGAAGCGCGTGCCGTTGCCCTCGGTCGTGGTCGGCCCGACGGTGGTCTCCACGACGCCGCCGCTGCCGAGGAAGCCGAGGGTCCCGACGGCGACCTCGGCGTGGTTGAAGCGCACCCGCAGCACGCCGCCCTCGTCGACGGCGATCGTCCACTGTCCGTCGGCGATGACCGCGTCGCCGAACTCGCGCGCGTCGACCAGGCGCTCGCCGCCACGCTCGCCGCAGCCCCCGCCGCAGCCGCGGGAGCCCGCGCAGCCGAGGGCGAGCACGGCCAGCAGCGCGGCCCGGCGCACGACGGGGCGCATGGGCGGCGTCAGGCGCCCGCCGCCGCGAACGCGGCCGAGACGATCGCCTGCGCCTCCTCCTGGATCCGCTTCAGGTGATCGGGCCCGCGGAAGCTCTCGGTGTAGATCTTGTAGACGTCCTCGGTGCCCGAGGGCCGGGCGGCGAACCAGCCGTGCTCGGTGACCACCTTGAGCCCGCCGATCGGCGCGTCGTTGCCCGGCGCGCGCGTCAGCTTCGCGAGGATCGGATCGCCGGCGAGCTCGCGTGCGGTGATCTGATCGGCGCCGAGCCGCTTGAGCACGGCCTTCTGCGCTGCGTTGGCCGGCGCGTCCATGCGCTCGTAGACCGGATCGCCGAAGCGCTCGGTCTGCGCGCGATACCTCTCGCCGGGATCGCGGCCGGTCTTGGCGGTGATCTCGGCGGCGAGCAGATCGAGGATGATGCCGTCCTTGTCGGTGGTCCACACCGAGCCGTCGCGACGCACGAACGTCGCGCCCGCGCTCTCCTCACCGCCGAAGGCGAAGCGCCCGTCGGCGAGGCCGTCGACGAACCACTTGAACCCCACCGGCACCTCGCACAGCGTGCGCCCGAGCGCCGCGACCACGCGGTCGATCATGCTGCTGCTCACGAGCGTCTTGCCGACGGCGGCGCCCGCTGGCCACGCATCGCGGTGCGAGAACAGGTACTCGATCGCGACCGCGAGGTAGTGGTTGGGGTTGAGCAGCCCGCACGACGGCGCCACGATGCCGTGGCGGTCGTAGTCGGTGTCGTTGCCGAACGCGATGTCGAAGCGATCCTTGAGCGCGACGAGCGACGCCATCGCCCACGGCGACGAGCAGTCCATGCGGATGCGGCCGTCTCGGTCGAGGGTCATGAACGAGAACGTCGGATCGAGGACCTCGTTGACGACCTCGATCGACAGGCCGTACCGCTCGCGGATGGGCGCCCAGAACCCGATGCCCGAGCCGCCCATCGGGTCGACGCCGATCGACAGGCCCGCGGATCGGATCGCGTCCATGTCGACGATCTCGGCCAGCGCGGCGACGTACGGCGTGACGAAGTCGTGCGGGACCAGCAGCGACGACGCGAACGCGCGCGCCGCTGTGACGCGGCGGACGTCGCGGTTGCCCGCGCGCATGATCTCGTTGGCGCGTGCCTCGATGACCGCGGTCACGTCGCTGTCGGCGGGCCCGCCGTTGGGCGGGTTGTACTTGATGCCGCCGTCCTCCGGCGGGTTGTGGCTCGGCGTGATCACCAGGCCGTCGGCGAACCCCGAGTCGCGGCCGCGGTTGTGCTCGAGGATCGCGAACGACACCGCGGGCGTCGGGGTGGGTGCACCGTCGGCGGCCAGGCGCACGGTGACGCCGTTGCCGACGAGCACCTCGAGCACAGTCGTGTTGGCCGGCTCGCTGAGGCCGTGGGTGTCGCGTCCGACGAACACCGGCCCGGTGATCCCGTGCTTCGCCCGCCACTCGCACGTCGCCTGCGTGATCGCCAGGATGTGGGCCTCGTTGAAGGAGGTGTTCAGCGAGCTGCCCCGGTGGCCCGAGGTCCCGAACGTCACCGCCTGCGCGGCGACGGCGGCGTCGGGCGTGCCGGTGTAGTAGGCGCTGATGAGTCGGGGCACATCGACGAGTGCCGAACGGGGGGCCTGCTTGCCGGCGAGCGGATGGACCATCGCTCGCGAATCTACCATGGGGCCCCGATCGTCCCCGCTGGCCCCCAGCCGGCCCCGTATTAGGACGGCTCGATCGCACCTCGATCCGTGGCCGGCCCCCTTGCGCGGCTGCGCGCCCTTCCCCATGAAGCTGTTGCGATCCGAGATGTCCGACCGTCTGCCGCGTCGGCCCCTGCAACCCGTGGTCCCTGGACCCGCGGTCGCGATGGCCTCCATCACCCCGAGTGAGCTCCTCGCCGAGCACCTCTCCGGCGCGCCGGCACGCGTGGTCCTGCAGGGGCGGCGCAACCTGATGGCGCGCGGGATGGTGTTCGCCACCGTGGGCCCCGACCCGGCGGCGATCACTCCCGTCTGTGCGATCTCGGCCCGTGATCTTCCGGTCGTCGACGTCCTCGCCGCGCTTGCCGCCCAGGATCCGAGCGGGGTGCTGGTGATCGAGACCCAGGACGACGCCTTCGCCTTCGAGGTCGATCGCGGCCGCCTCACCGGTGCGCGGGGCCTTGGCGCGCTCGACCAGCTCGAGCCGTTCGTCGCCGAGGTCCATTGCCGCCATCCGCAGCGCTTCGGCCCCGACGAGGAGATCGGTCGCGATCAACCGGGGTGGATGAAGGTCGCCCGCGCGTTCGTCGAGGAGCGCGTGCTCGATCAGCTCACGCTGGGTCGCACGCCCGGCACCCGCATGACGCTGATCCGCGGCGACGTCGAGTGGCTCGGCACGCGACTTCCGCCCGGCGTCGGCCCGACGCTCGGCCACGTGCTGCTCGAGCACGCCCGCCGCTTCGACGAGCTGCCCAAGGTGCTCGAGATGCTCGGCGATCTCGATCGCGTCGCCGTGCCGCTGGCCGAGCCCGGCGAGCGACCGCACCACGCGCCGACCCACGGCAGCGGCGAGTGGGACTTCTTCAGCGATCCCGATCCCGCCGCGCTCGCCGAGTGGAACGACGCCCTGGCCGTGTGGTCGCTGTGCGACGGCGAGTCGAGCCTGCGCGAGCTGATCGACGGCGCGATGCTCGGCCAGTTCCGCGGCCTGCTCGCCCTTCGGACCCTCGCGGCCGCGCGCTGCATCGTGTTGATCGAGCCGCTGCGCCGCGGTGAACCCACGATCGTCGACGACACGCCGAGCGCCGAGATCATCCCGCTGCGCGCGATACCCGAGCTCGTCGAGGAGCTCGAGCCCGAGCCCGAGCCCCCGGCGGGCGAGTCGCTCACCGGCTACTCGATCGTCGCGAGGCGCACGCCGCTGCGCGCGGGTCGGGTCGAGGTCTCCACGACGCTGCGCGCCCCGGTGGTCCGCACGCCACCGACGACGACGCGCCGCCCGACGCCGACCGACGCCCGCCGCCCGACGCCGACCGATGCGCGTCGCCCGACGCCGACCGACGCGCGCCGACCGACGCCCGCAGAGCCGGTGCCGCCACGCATCGACTTCGACGCCCTCCAGGCCCCGATGCCGCCGGCCGTCGCCGAGCCCCCCGCGGCGCCGGTCGACGTCGAGTCCCCGGAGCCCGCCGAGGTCGACCCGAGCCCGCGGGCCGCCCGCTCGCTCGCGGCGGCCCGCGCCCTCGACGGCGCGCTGCCGAGCCCCACCACCGTGATGATCGTGCTCGGCGCCACCGGCATCGTCGCGCTCGTGGCCTCGGCCGTCGCGCTGCTCTGACGGGAGCGCAGGCGTTGGCGTAGACTGGGGCGACCATGCGCCCCCTGCTGCTGACCGCCGCGCTGCTCCTGTCCGCGTGCTACCGCGCGCCGGTTCGTCAGGACGACGCGATCGTGCACACCGATCGGGTCGGCTACCACCACGCCTACTGGCACGACCCGACGATCACCGCGGCGCACCACGCCGGCGAGGTGCCGCTGGCGAGCATCGTTCCCGCCGGCGCCACGCTCGTCGATCTCACGCACGTGTTCGACGAGGAGACGATCTACTGGCCCGCGGAGAAGCACGGCTTCCGCCGCGAGTCGGCGGAATCCGACGGCCCCGGTGGGCACTACGCCAACGGCCGGTTCTCGACCCCCGAGCACGGCGGCACCCACCTCGACGCGCCGTCGCACTTCGCCGCGGGCAAGCTCACCGCCGATCGCGTGCCGCTGCCGCGGCTCATGGCGCGCGCGATCGTGATCGACATCAGCACCAAGGCGGAGGCCAACTCGGACGCGCTGCTCGAGCCGGGTGACATCGATGCGTTCGAGAAGGAGCACGGCGTCATCGAGCCCGGATCGATCGTGATGGTGCGGACGGGCTGGGCGTCGCGCTGGCCGGATCGCAAGCGCTACCTCGGTGATGCGACCGTGGGCGCGACGGACAAGCTCCACTTCCCTGGGATCTCCGGCGCCGCCGCGAAGCGACTGGTCGAGCGCGACGTCGCCGCGGTGGGCATCGACACCGCGAGCCTGGACCACGGCCCGTCGCGCAGCTTCGACGCCCACAAGGTGTTCGCGAACGCGGAGATCCCCGCGTTCGAGAACGTCGCGCGGCTCGATCTCGTGCCCGAGGTCGGCGCGGTCGTGATCGCGCTGCCGATGAAGGTGGGCGGGGGCTCGGGCGCGCCGGTGCGGATCGTGGCCGTGGTTCCCTGACGGCGAGCGCGGCCGCGGAGCGCGAGACCGGACGCGGGGCGCAAGTGCGCGCGTGCACGTCGCGCATGCGTCGCCGCGTCGCGGGTCCGATCTCCGCGCTGAACCCCGTGACCGCTCGTGCGACCGTGTGCGGGCATCCCCATGACCGTCCGCGCCCCCACGACCCAACTCCTCGTCGCGCTGCTCGGATTGCTGACCACCGCCTGTCCCGACGACGGCGGGACCGCAGATCCGTCCACGAACACCACCGGATCGACCAGCGACGCGCCGGCCGACACGTCGGGTGCGTCGAGCTCCGCCGATCCCACGGCCGCGACCGAGGGCGACGACAGCACGGGCGAGGCGACGACCGCCGCGGATCCCACCGACGCCTCGGAATCCGGGGGCGGCGTCTCGGTGTGCGGCGATGACGTCGCCGAGGGCGTCGAGGCGTGCGACGGCACCGATCTGGTCGGCGAGGACTGTGTCTCGCTGGGGTTCGACGGTGGACGCCTGGGCTGCGATGCCCGCTGCCTCTTCGACACCGCCGCGTGCACCATCGCGTGTGGCAACGGCGTCGTCGACGACGGCGAGGCGTGCGACGGCGATGACCTCGACGGCGAGGATTGTGCGTCGCAGGGCTTCGACGACGGCGCGCTGGGCTGCGCGGCCGATTGCACCTTCGACGTGAACGCCTGCGTCGTCGCGGTGTGCGGCGACGATGCGGCCGACGGCCCCGAGGACTGCGACGGCGCCGATCTGGGGGTCGAGGACTGCATCTCGCTGGGCTACGACGGCGGCGCGGTGGTGTGCGACGCGGCGTGCGAGTACGACGTGTCCGGCTGCACCGGTACCGCGAACTGCTGCGAGGTGCAGGACGCGGTCGGCTGCGGCAACGACGGCTGCGAGGGGGCCGTGTGCGGCGTCGATCCGTACTGCTGCGAGACGCAGTGGGACGGCATCTGCGTCGGCGAGGCGTACTCGATGTGCCCCGAGGTCTGTCTGCCGGTGTGCGGCGACGGCATCATCAGCGGCGGAGGCGAAGCCGCGGAGCAGTGCGAGGGCGACAACCTCGGCGGCCAGACCTGCGAGGGCCTGGGCCTGCCGGCCGGCACGCTGGCGTGCGACGGCGCGTGTGCGTTCGACACGACCGGATGCGACGGGCTGCCCGGCCCGTGCTGCACCGCGAACGCGGTGGCGGGCTGCGAGGACGCGGCGTGCCAGGATGCGGTGTGCGAGCTCGACGCGTTCTGCTGTGCCGCGGTCTGGGATGGGCAGTGCGCGGACGAGGCGGGCGCCGAGGCGGCGTGCATCGGGCTGCCGTCGTGCCCCGACGCGCTGCCCGTCTGCGGCGACGGCGTCCTCGGGCCGGGTGAGGTGTGCGACGGCGCCGAGCTCGACGGCGCGACCTGTGCCTCGCAGGGCGCGGTCTCGGACTGCTGCTCTCCCCACGACGGGTTGGGCTGCGACGACGACGCGTGCGAGGCGACGATCTGCGCGTTCGATGCGTTCTGCTGCGACACGAACTGGGACGGTCAGTGCGCGGGCGAGGCCGCGGAGAACTGCGCGGCGCTCTGCGCCGGCGGGGTCCTCGGCTGCGCGGAGGGCTGCGACGCGTTCGACGTCTCGGGCTGCTGAACGCCCTCGCGGCGTCGGCCTCAGCCCATCGCGGCGAGGCCGGCGCGGACGGTCATCGCGGCCAGGATCAACGACGACACGAAGAACAGCGCGAACCGGACCTCGATGACGTTGGTCGTCGCCTGCCACAGGCTATGGGCGACGCGCAGCCCGACGTAGACCCACGCGAGCGTCAGATCGAGGCCGTCGCCGCGGCCGAGGAGGCACGACGTGAGGGCGATCGCGTAGAACAGCGTCGGCTGCTCGAGCAGGTGGTTGTAGTTGTCGGCCTTCCAGCGCACGACGGCGGGCAGGCTCGCCATCTGCTCGCCGCGCGGCGCGTGGCGATCGAGCTTCATGCGCGCCCGTCGGATGGCCGGGATCCGCGTGGCGTACATCCACGCCCAGACGACGAAGGTCCAGGCCACGAGCGCGACGACGGGGAGCAGGATCGCCTTGGAGGGCACGGCGCGGCGACCCTAGCACGGGCGATCGGCGTGCGATCGCGGCCGGGATTCGCCGGGCGCGGCGTCGATCAGAACGCCATCTGGAGCTGCAGCCGGATGCGGTCCGTGCCGTGCTTCATCGCCGCGACGACGTCGGCGCCGGTGTCGGCGCCCCAGAGGCGGAAGTAGTCGAGCTGCAGCTTGAGGTTGTGGCCGGCGAAGTAGTAGTTCACGCCACCGCCGAGCTCGTCGCGCCACGGCAGCGCGCTGTCGTTGCCGCCGCGCTTTCGGGCGAAGCCGTAGCGCGCGACGACCTCGAAGGGGATCTTCGGGACCAGCCAGCCGAGCTGCCCGAACCAGCCCAGGCCATTGCGCGGCAACGCCGTCGGGATCGCGTTGCCCTCCTCGTCGAGCAGGCCGCCGTTCTCGCGGTGCACGCCCTTGCGCCAGTGGAAGTTGCTGTGGAGCGACACGCCGTGCCACTTGAACATCACGTCGGCGGTGACGCTGTGGATGTCGGTGGTGCCGCCGTCCTCGGGCACGCTCCCGTGGATGCTCCGATCGCCCGGGGCACGGTCGTGGAACGCATAGGCGCCGCCGATGCTGAGCCCCGGCTTCTTCATCCGCTCGAGGTCACCCTCGGTGTAGTCGTCGAACTTGCCGAACGGCAGGAACTCGACGCGCGCGACGTAGAGCATCCCGAGGTTGCTCGGCTCGAACGCATTGCGGCCCTCGCCCATGAACACGCCGACGTTGTAGGCCAGCCAGCCCATCCCGCCGACGTCCTTCGACAGGGCCTGGACGCCGATGTCGCGATCGAGCTGGAACTCCTCGTTGGGGAGCGAGCGATCGACCAGGTTCATGTTGCCCGACGAGATCACGCGCTGGCGGCTGAAGGGGATCTTCATCTGGCCGGCCCAGATGGTGAAGTCGCGCAGGTAGTCGAACTCGACCCGGGCGTCGCGGATCGGGTTGCGACGGATGCTGCCCTCCTCGGCGAGCAGGCCGCCGGTCTGATCGCGCGGCGAGAAACCGAGCTGGATGTAGTAGCGGTTGTGCTTGCCGAACAGGTTGCCCTGGAGCTGCAGACGCGCGCGGCGGATCTGCATGGTCTGCTCGGTGGTCTCGCCCTCTCGGTTGGGGTGGTCGAGGTCGTAGCGGATCTGCACGCGGGCGCGCAGCTGCATCGAGAACCGGCCGTCCTTGGTCGCGAGCTCGAAGCCCTTGCCGGGCACGTAGCGCGTGGTCTCGACGTCGGTGGGATCCTTGTTCGGGTCGTGCGCCTTCGCGGGCGCCTCCGACGGGGCAACGCCCGTGATCTTCGCGGCCGGTGACGGCGCCGGGGTCGGGGCGCTCGCGGTGGCGACGGTCTCGACCGTCGCCGTGCCTTCGGGCGCCGGGACCTCGTCGGGGACATCCTCGCTGGGCGCGCGGTCGGCTTGCTCGGGCGGCGTCGGCGCGGGCTCGGCCGAAGCGGGGGAAGCGGGCGCTGCGGCGGACTCGGGCTCGTTGAGGCGACCGTAGAGCAGGCCCAAGAGGAGGAACTCGTTCGTCACGGCGCGACGGTGTCACGCCATCGTGACGGCTCTTCGCCTTCAATGTGACGTCGAGGTGACAACGCCACCTCCGCGCCACGTAAATGTGACGCTACGTCGCTTTGCGCGGCGAGCGAGTGCCCCACGAACGTCACAGCACCGTAACACAGGCGTGCTTCCCTGACGGCGCCTTCGGAGACCCATGCGCCGCTCGTCCATCGCCCTCGTCCACGCCCTCGCCCTCATCGCCGCCTGCGGTGGCTCGTCCTCGTCGACCGACACGGCGGTGATCGCCGTCGACGGCTCGAGCACCGTGTTCCCCATCAGCGAGGCGGTCGCCGAGGAGTTCAAGGCCCAGGGCAAGGCCCGCGTCACGGTCGGGATGTCCGGCACCGGCGGCGGCTTCAAGAAGTTCTGCAAGGGCGAGATCGCGGTCACAGGCGCGTCACGGCCGATCAAGAACGAGGAGGTCGAGTTGTGCAAGGGCGGCGCGGTCGAGTACATCGAGCTGCCGGTGGCGTACGATGGCCTCGCGATCGTCGTCCACCCGAGCGCAGACTGGGTCGATCACATGACCGTCGACGAGCTGAAGACGCTGTGGCAGCCCGAGGCCCAGGGCAAGGTCGCCAAGTGGAGTGACGTCCGCCCGGGCTGGCCCGACGAAGAGATCCACCTCTTCGGCGCTGGCGTCGACTCGGGCACGTACGACTACTTCACCCAGGCGATCGTCGGCAAGGAGCACTCGAGCCGCGGCGACTACACCTCGAGCGAGGACGACAACGTGCTCGTGCAGGGCATCGCCTCTGACAAGCACGCGCTCGGGTTCTTCGGGTTCGCGTACTACTCCGAGAACGCCGAGAAGCTGAAGCTGGTGCCGATCGACGACGGCAAGGCCGACAACGGCGCGGGCCCGGTGGCGCCGTCGGTCCAGACGGTGAACGACGGCACGTACCAGCCGCTGTCGCGACCGATCTTCGTCTACGTCGCCGCGGGCGAGACCAAGCGCCCCGAGGTCGCCGCGTTCATCGACTTCTACCTCGAGAAGGGGCCGGCGCTCGTGAAGGAGGTCGGCTACATCCCGATGCCCGATGCGGCGTACGAGCTGGTGCGCGCGCGGTTCAAGGCCCGCACCCCCGGCTCGCTGTTCGGCGGCAAGGGGTCGAAGGTCGGCGTGAAGATCGAGGACCTGCTGCGCGCGGGCTGACCATGGCACCGCGGCAACCGAGGCGTTGGGTCCGTCGCTGGGGCGAAGCGGTGATCGAGCGCGGCCTGCTCGGCTGCGCCTTGGTCTCGGTCGTGACGACGGCCGCCATCCTGGTCATCCTCGCCCGGCAGACGGGCGAGTTCTTCTCCGAGGTGTCGATCTCGCAGTTCCTGTTCGACTCGCAGTGGACACCGCTGTTCGCCGACAAGCACTTCGGCATCTGGCCCCTGCTCGCCGGCACGTTCCTCACCTCGGCGATCGCGATCGGCGTGGCGCTGCCGTTCGGCCTGCTCGCGGCGGTCTACCTCGGCGAGTTCGCGACCCCGCGGGTCCGCGCAATCCTCAAGCCGACGCTCGAGCTGCTCGCCGGCGTGCCGACCCTGGTCTACGGCTACTTCGCGCTGGTGACCCTCACCCCGCTGCTGCAGCGCGTCCTGCCCGAGCTCTCCGGCTTCAACGCGCTCAGCCCCGGCATCGTCATGGGCGTGATGATCATCCCGATGATCACCTCGCTGGGCGAGGACGCGATCTCGGCCGTGCCCGGGGCCCTGCGCGAGGGCGCCTACGCGCTGGGTGCCGGCAAGCTCCAGACCGTGTTCCGCGTCGTGCTGCCGACGGCGTTGTCGGGCATCGCCGCGGCGCTCGTGCTGGCGGTGTCGCGGGCGGTCGGTGAGACGATGATCGTCGCGATCGCGGCCGGCCAGCAGCCGCGGCTCACCCTCGATCCGCAGGTCCCGGTCGAGACCATGACCGCGTACATCGTCCAGGTCGGCATGGGCGACACGCCCACGGGCACGCTCGAGTACCGCACCATCTTCGTCGTCGGGGCGACGCTGTTCGCGATCACCTTCGCCGCCAACCTCCTCAGCCAGCGGCTGGCTCGCCGCTTCCGGGAGCGCTGATCCATGTCGGTCGTAGACCCCCCGCGGAACTCGTCTCGGATTTCGGGACGTCCGCCCAGCCGGGCGCTCGAGCGGGCCTTCCGTGGTCTCTGTCTGTTCGCGGCCCTCCTGCCGGTGCTCGTGCTCGCGGTGCTGCTGTTCGACGTCGTGCGCACCGGGCTCGGTCGGATCGACGTCCAGTTCCTCACCAGCTTCCCGTCGCGTCGCCCGCAGACCGCCGGCATCCTCGCCGGTGCGGTCGGCAGCGTCTGGTTGGTTGGGCTCACCGCCGCGATCGCGGTGCCGGTCGGCGTCGGCACGGCGGTGTATCTCGAGGAGTACGCGCGCCGCGGGCGGCTCGCGACGCTCATCGAGATCAACATCTCCAACCTCGCCGGCGTGCCGTCAATCATCTACGGGCTGCTCGGGCTCGAGCTGTTCGTGCGCGCGCTGTCGATGGGCCGCTCGTTGCTGGCCGGCGCGCTCACGCTCGCGCTGCTCGTCCTGCCGATCATCATCATGGCGACGCGCGAGGCGCTGCGGACCGTCCCGCTGGCGCTGCGCGAGGCGGGGCTGGCGCTCGGCGCCACGCAGTGGCAGGTCGTGCGTCAGGTGGTGCTGCCGATGGCGGTGCCCGGCGTGCTCACCGGCTCGATCCTCGCCATCTCCCGCGCCATCGGTGAGGCCGCGCCGCTGGTCGTGCTCGGCGCGCTGACCTACGTCGACTTCCTCCCGGACGGGGTCACCTCGCCGTTCTCGGCGCTGCCGATCCAGATCTTCAACTGGACCAGCCGACCTCAGGCGGGGTTCGCGGTCAACGCCGCCGCCGGCATCATCGTGCTGATGGTCACGCTGCTCATGCTCAACGGTGCCGCCATCATCACCCGCAATCGCATGCAGAAACGGCTGGGGCGCTGATGCCCGAGGCGTTCTCCGAGAGTGCTTGCGGGCCCGCCCCGTACCGGACTATGCAACCCAGCGACTCGATGCCCGACACCGTTGCGGCCAAGCTCAGCGTCCAAGAGCTCTCGGCGTGGTACGGCGAGAAGCAGGTGCTGATCCGCGTCTCGCTGGACATCCCCGAGCGACAGGTCACGGCGATCATCGGCCCGTCGGGCTGCGGCAAGTCGACGCTCATCCGCTGCTTCAACCGCATGCACGAGCTCGTCCCGGCCGCCAAGCACCGCGGCTCGATCCAGCTCGACGGCGAGGACATCTACGCCAACGGCGTCGACCCCGTGCTCATCCGCCGCCGCATCGGGATGGTGTTCCAGAAGCCCAACCCGTTCCCGATGATGTCGATCCGCGACAACGTGCTCGCGGGCCTGCGCCTCACCAGCACGCGGCGCGCCGACACCGACGCGATCGTCGAGCGCGCGCTGCAGCAGGCGGCGCTGTGGTCCGAGGTGAAGGACCGCCTCGGCGAGCCGGGCACCGGGCTGTCGGGCGGGCAGCAGCAGCGCCTGTGCATCGCGCGGGCGCTCGCGGTCGAGCCCGACGTGCTGCTGATGGACGAGCCGTGTTCGGCGCTCGACCCGATCGCGACCACGCGCATCGAGGATCTCCTGACGACCCTGCGCGAGCGCTACACGATCATCATCGTGACTCACAACATGCAGCAGGCGGCGCGCGTGTCGCAGAAGACCGCCTTCCTGCTGCAGGGCGAGCTCGTGGAGTTCACCGAGACCGACGCGCTGTTCACCAAGCCCAAGGACAAGCGCACCGAGGACTATGTGACCGGGAAATTCGGGTAGCCTCCGCGCGCCCATGGTCGACCTCCTCGAGCCCTACTTCCAGCGCATCGGCTACAGCGGCCCCCGCGAGCCCACGCTCGCCACGCTGCATGCGATCGTCGCCGCGCACACGCGCACGATCCCGTTCGAGAACCTCGACGTCCTGCTCGGCCGACCCATCGTGCTCGACATCGAGTCGCTGCTCGGCAAGCTCGTGCACGACCACCGCGGGGGCTACTGTTTCGAGCACAACGGGCTGCTGCTCTTCGTGCTCGAGGCGCTCGGCTTCGAGGCCCAGCCGCTGTCGGCGCGGGTCCGGCTGCAGCGCCCGCGGGACTTCACGCCCCCGCGCACGCACATGTTCGTGCGGGTGTGGCTCGAGGGGCGGCCCTGGCTCGCGGACGTCGGCGTCGGTGGCCTGTCGCCGACCGCGGCCCTGCGCCTCGACGTCGAGGACGAGCAGGCGACGCCCCACGAGCCGCGCCGCATCGTCCGCGAGGACGATCGCCTCTTCCACCAGGCGCGCCTTGGCGACACGTGGGCGGACGTCTGCGAGTTCACGCTCGAGCAGATGCCGCCCATCGACCGCGAGGTCGCCAACTGGTTCACGAGCGCCCATCCGCAGTCGCACTTCAAGAACCGGCTCGTGGTCGCGCGCGCCGCCGCCGACGGCGTCCGTCACACCCTGCTGAACCACGAGCTCACCTTCCGCCGCGCCGACGGCAGCGCCGAGCACCACCGGATCGAGACCCCGCCGGAGCTGCTCGCGATCCTCGACGAGGTCTTCGAGCTGCGGCTGCCGGCGGGGACGCGGATCGAGTGCGAGGGATTGTCCTGGGATTAGTTCCCGCGCGCAGGTACGCGCTCAGATCGTCTCGAGGTACGCGACGAGGCTCGCGACGTCGCCGTCGTCGAAGGCCGCACCCGGTCGCGACTGCGTGATCATCTCCTCGACCGCGTCGGCGAGCGTGGCGCTGCGCCCATCGTGCATGTATGGCGGATGCAGGGCGACGCCGTGCAGCGACGGGACCTGCATCGCGGCGAGCTCGCCGACCGCGACCGTCTCGTTGTTGGTCATCGCGTCGCCGACGTGACACGTGTTGCAGCCCAGCTCGGCGAACAGCTTGCGGCCGGCCGCGGCGGCCTCGTCCGGCTCACGCGGCGGCGTCGCGCGTAGCTGCGTCACCCACGACTCGAAGGCGTGGACGCGGACGCCCGGCTGCGACATCTCGCCCATGCGGCCCTCGTGGACCTCGTGGACGAGCGCGCCGAAGTCCTCGAGCTCGCCGTTCCAGTGGAACGGCGCGGTGCCGGCGAGCCCGACGTCGAGGGCGGGCGTGTGCAGCGGCGTCGGAAGATTCCACACCAGCCCGTCGTCGCCGCCCTCGGGGTGACACGACGCGCACGTGAGCCCCGCGCGGCCCGCCTCGTGGAAGAGCCGATGGCCGGTGTCCTCGACCGAGAAGTCGGTGAGCCGCACGCTCTGCACCGAGTCGTGGTCGAGCAGGTGGATGATCGAGGGCATGCGCTGCAGGGCCCACAGCCGACCGCCGGGCGTGTACGCGACCGCGACGATCTGCGCGCCCGACTCGGCGAACAACACGGGCGTGCCACCGGTGCACGGCCGCTCCTGCAGCCCGACGCCGACGCTCAGGGTCTCGAGCGGGAGCTCGATGACCTGCGGCAGCGTGCAGCCGCTCGCGCAGGTGCCGGCGATCGCGATCGCGACGTGCTTGCCGCCCGGGTGCACCGCGAGATCGACCGGCAGCACCGCGCCCGACAGCGCGCCCGAGGACAGCTGGACCCCGTCGCCGCGCAGCAGCGTGACCGCGCTCTGCACCACCGAGCCGCACGTGTCGCCGCCGCCGGCCTCGCCGTACTCGCTGCCGCCGCTGTCCGTCGGATCGTCGCCGTCGTCGCCGTCGTCCTGGGCCGGATCGATGACCGCGTCGCTGCCGGCCTGGTGGACCATCACCCAGCCGCCGTCGGGCTGCGCGAGGGTCCGCCACGCGGTGGACGTTCGCATCGTGACGGTCTCGGCCGCATCGAACTCGCGCCGGTTCGCGTGCAGCCACGGTGTCGGCGCCACGCGGGAGGCGACGCCGCCGTCATCGGCCAGGCGCAGGACCTCGGCGCTGCGGAAGCGAGTCACCGACAGCGCGCCGTCGGGTCCGACGAGCACGTCGCGGAGATCGGGATCGAGTCGCGCGAGCACGGTCCGCTCGTCGCGCGTCGGATCGACCGGCAGCGAGACGACCTCGCCGCCCGCACACGCGAAGACCAGCGTGTCGTCGGGGTCCGTGCCGGCGCGGGCCGCAGCGCCAGCGCGCAGGCCGATGCCGCGCACCGTCGGACACACGGCCCGCGTCGCGAGCACCTCGGCGGTGGCGACGTCGATCGTGGCGACCGAGCCGAGGCCGCGCAGCACCACGTGCACGCGGCCACTGCGATCCGCGACGGTGCGCCACGGCTGCGCGCCCGCGGGCAGCTCGACCCGCGTCTCCTCGGCGACCTCGACGATGTGCACGAGGTCGCGATCGGGATCGGTGACGACCACCGTGACCTCGTCGATCACCGTGAGCGACGCGCCGGTCAACGGCGGCGGCGGTGTCGCGGCGCGGACGACCTCGCGGTCGTCCTCGATGTCCACGGTCACGAGGGGCTCGCCGCCGTCCTCCTCGGCATCGGCGGACTCGCGGCAGCCGGGCAGCGCGAGCGCGACCGCCATCACGAGGCCGGCGGCGGAGATGGGGGGTCGGGACGGGCTTCGCGTACGGACGGCCATGGGTTCCTCGCTCGCGCCTCGGCGCCGCGCCGTCGCGGACATCGCGGCGAGCAGCGGCACATCGGAGTTGCGGGAGCTTCATTCCCGGGCCGTCGCGAATCCGTCGGCGGCGGCGTCACCGCGGCGCGATGGCCCGCAGCGTGCGTCCGGGGGCGAGGGCCGTGGCGTCCGACGGGGCCGCGAGCTCGAGGAGCAGGCCCACGTCGGAGCGTTGCGCCGCGGCCTCGCCGGGGCGGCGGAAGTTCTCGAGCGCGCGGACCTGCACGCGCACCGGCGGATCGGCGCCGACGACCTCGAGCGTGTCGCCGATCTCGGCGTAGCCCTCGACGACGTGGCCCATGACCATCGGCGCGTCGCCGGGGAGGAGCTCGTCGATCACCAGGCGGAACCCGGCGGGGCTCGGCGCCGGTGCTGGGGCCGCGGTCGCGGGGCTCGCGGTCGGCACGGGGCTCGGCGTCGGCTCGGACGTCGGCGTGGCCGCGGGGCGGCACGCGAGCACGAGCGCGACGAGGGCTCCGGACGATCGCAGCATCCCCACGATGGGACGCCCGCGGACGCGCCCCGTCAAGCGGTCACTCCACGACGCCCTTGGCCCGGAGCACCGCGCACGCGTTGTCCTTGAAGTAGCCGCCACCGTCGTCGCCCGTGAGCCTCGCGACGATCGGCGCCTGCAGCTCCTCGAAGCACACGTTCTGCGCGATGTCCCGCGACGCCTTGGCGTTGTCGTAGTCGGGCGGCAGACCCAGGCCCGCCGTGGTGGCCAGCTCGAGATCGTCGTCGCCACACGCCGCGCGATCCTTGCCCTCGAGCGCGATGCGGAAGAACGGCACCGCGACGTAGGGGTTCTGGTTGCGCCGCACGATCTTGGCGACGGCGAGCGAGGTCGCGGCGTCGGTGCCGGCGACCCGGACGAAGTCGAGGGCCATCGACACGCACTCCTCGCCGCTGTAGGTGGCCTCGAAGCACTTGGCGAACATGTGCTCGCCGGCGCCGCTGCGGGCGGTCATGAACTCGCTGGTCTTTGCGAGCTGCGGATAGCGCTGCAGCAGGCCCTCGGCGACCATCATCGCCTCGAATGCGCGGTAGGTGTCGCCCTCGGTGGCCAGCGAGCCCACGACCTTGGTCGCGGCGCGGGCGAGCAGCGCGTCCCAGCCGGACGTGCGCGCGGTGGGGGCGACGTCCTCGATGTGCTGCAGCAACTCGAGGTGCTGGCCCTTCTTCTCGAGCGCCTGCAGATCGGCGAGGGAGTAGCGATCGGCCTTGTCGCCGAGCATGCCGAACACCGCGACCGACGCGTCGCCGGGCCCGCGGTCGTACGGCACGACGGCCTGTCGCGACGCGACGGCGGTCGCGTCGGCGCAGACGCTCGCGACGTCGCGGGTGCCCGTCGTCGCGTCGGTCGAGCCCGCACCAGGCTGCGCGGCGTCGGACTCGGGCGAGGCGATCGCGCCGGACTTGGGGTGACAGGCCAGGACCAGGGCCGCGGCGGCCGCGGCGATGCAGAGGCGGGGGAAGGCGTGGGTCATCGTGCTCGGGCTCCGGGGTGCTCCGCAGGCGCGGGGTTCGGTCGAGCTGTGCCGGCGCCCCGGATTTGGTTCCCAGCGGGCCGCATCGCGTAAATATTCCTTGGACAGAATATACGACTGTGGGTATATACGGATCGTGATCGCGACGTTCGCAGCCCTCGCGGAGCCCAGCCGCTTTCGCATCGTCGAGCTGCTCCGGGCGGGTCCCCGCCCGGTCGGCGAGATCGTCGAGCGTCTCGACCTCGCGCAGCCGCAGGTCTCCAAGCACCTGCGCGTGCTCAAGGAGGCGGGCCTCGTCGAGGTCCAGCCTCGGGCGCAGCAGCGGCTCTACGAGCTGCGCGCCGCGCCGCTGCGCGAGCTCCACGACTGGCTCGAGCGCTACCGCCAGCTGTGGGACGAGCGCTTCGACGCCCTCGATCACCTGCTCGAAGAACTGAAGCACAACGACGCAACCCAGGGAAAGACGCAACGACATGCCCGACGCAAGACATGAACCCAACCACGACGGCACCACCATGGAGCTCGTCTCGGACTGCGAGATCGTGATCTCGCGCTCGTTCGCCGCCCCCGCGCGGCTCGTGTTCGAGGCGGTGACGAAGCCCGAGAACATCCGCCGATGGTGGGCCCCGAGCTCGCGCGGCGTCATGACGGTGTGCGACGTCGACTTCCGCGTCGGCGGCCGCTACCGCTACGTGATGCGCACCAACGACGGGACGGAGGTCGGCTTCTCCGGCACGTACCACGAGATCGAGGCCCCGCACCGCGTCGTCCAGACCGAGGTGTTCGATCCGTTCCCCGAGTCGGGCTCGACCGTGACGATGACGCTCGCCGAGGTCGACGGCCGCACGACGATGACCAACCGCTGCGTGTATCCGTCGCGCATGGTCCGCGACATGGTCGTCGCCTCGGGGATGGAGGGCGGCATGCGCGAGAGCCTGCGGCAGCTCACCGACGTGGTGCGCTCGCTGGGGTGAGCGCCGCGCGGTCCGTGGGCGCATGGATTTCGCGCCCGCGCGGGTTCGATGGCGCCTGGGACGGGCGCATGATCGTCGGATGGACGACGGCGACGAGTACGCCCGGGCGCGCGCAGCGATGGTGCGCGAGCAGCTGCGCGCCCGCGACATCGCCGATCCTCGGGTGCTGGACGCGATGGCTCGCGTGCCGAGGCATCGGTTCGTGGCGCCGCACCTGCGGGTGGAGGCCTATGACGATCACCCGCTGTCGATCGGCCACGGCGTCACCATCAGCCAGCCCTACATCGTCGCGCTGATGAGCCAGCTCGCGGCCGTCACCCCGGGCGACCGCGTGCTCGACGTCGGCACCGGTTCGGGGTACCAGGCCGCGGTCCTGGCCGAGCTCGGCGCGACGGTGTGGGGCATCGAGATCCTCGACGACCTCGTCGTCACGGCCCGCCTGCGACTCGCCGAGCTCGGCTACCACGACATCACGCTACGCACGGGCGACGGCCACGCCGGCTGGCCCGAGCAGGCGCCCTTCGACGCGATCGTCGTGGCGGCGGCGGCCCCAGAGATCCCCGAGGCCCTGCTCGCGCAGCTCGCCGTCGGCGGTCGCCTGGTGATCCCCGTCGGCCCACGGGACGAGCAGTCGCTCGAGGTCGTCGTGCGCACGGCACACGGGTGCACGCGCCGACGGATCGCGCCGGTGATGTTCGTGCCGCTGGTCGACCGGTGAGTCGGCGTGCCGAGGGCGAGACGCGCTCACCCTGCGTCATCGGGGACGGCCGCGGCGGGCTCGAGCACGAGTTCGCGCGCCTCGACGTCGAACGAGAGCCACTCGGTCATGCCGGGCGCGGGGAGCAGCGAGGCCCAGGGGATCGTCGTGCCGTCGGCGATGGCGTCCGGCAGCAGGAGCACGAAGGTCCACTCCTCCTCGTCCAGCCACACGCGGCCGAGGATCTGCGGCGGTGCGTCGGCGAGTCGGTACTCGCGGGGCTCGAACCCATCGCACCAGTAGCGGCGCAGGGCGCGATCCGGGAGCCCTTCGACCTCGGCGCAGACGCGGTACTCGAGCTGCCCCCAGAACGCCGCCTCCTCGGCGTCCGGTGCCGCCGATTCACCGCTGCCGAGCGGGGAGCGGGAGCGGCCCGTCGCGCGCGCATCGATGGTGTCGTCGGCGTCGGGCGAGCGAGC
>LNFB01000247.1 GCA_001464385.1 Deltaproteobacteria bacterium Ga0077550
GAGGTGATGTTCGCGCCCGCCGGCATCGCGCCGCGCGGCGTGCGGCTGTGGATGTCCGACGCCGCGATCGAGCAGGACGGGCCGCTGGTGTTCTACTGGCACGGCACCGGCAGCCAGCCGCTCGAGGCCACGTATGGCCTCGGCGCGGACTTCATCGATCAGGTGGTCGCGCAGGGTGGCATCGTCGCGGCGCCCACCTCCGATCCCGCGGCCGGCGATTTCCCGTGGTTCCTCGTGCTCGGCACGCAGGAGGACGATCTCGTCGTCGCCGACGAGGTCGTCGCGTGCACGGCCGAGCAGCTCGGCATCGACGCGCGGCGCATCCACACCATCGGCATGAGCGCGGGCGGCCTGCAGACCTCGCAGTTCAGCTGGCGCCGCTCGAACTACCTCGCCAGCGCCGTCACCTACTCCGGCGGCTTCATCGGATCGGCGCCCGCCGACGCCGACCCGAGCAATCCCCTGGCCGCGATGATCTTCCACGGCGGCGTCGACGACGTGGTGTTGATCAGCTTCCAGCAGGCCAGCGAGCGCTACCTGCAGGCGCTCGAGGACGCCGGCCGCTTCGGCTTCATCTGCGATCACGGCATGGGCCACTCGATCCCGCAGGGCGACGCGCAGTCCAGCGTGTGGCAGTTCTTCTACGATCATCCGTGGGGCACGAAGCCGTCGCCGTATGTCGACGGATTGCCGGCGGGCTTCCCCGACTACTGCGCGCTGTAGCGCCGCGCGCGAGTTCCTCGAGCCATGCGTTCCTCCGTACTTGCGTCGTTCCTCGGGCTCGCGCTCGCGTGCACCGCGAGCGAGCCCACCCCGATGGCGCCCACGCCCGAGGCGCCCGCGCCGAACGTCGCAGCGCCCGCGCCGAACGTCGCCGCGCCCGCGCCACTTCCCGTCGCGCCCACCACCGCACCGACGCGCGCGCCGATCGTCGATCCCGCGCGGGGCCGGGCCGTCGCCGCGGAGCTCGAGGCGCTGCGCCGCCTCGTCCGCGCCGAGAAGCTCGCCGAGGCGGCGCCGCGATTCCTCGCGCTGGCGGCCCGCGAACCGGGGAATCCGCGGCTGCACTGCGAAGCCGGCTTCGTCGCGCTCGAGGCGGGCGACCGGGCCGCGGCGACCCGCGAGATCGACGAGGCGCTGCGGATCTTCGATCGCTGGTCCGGTCTGCCCGCGCTACGCAAACCCCACGCGATGTGCCTGTACAATCGCGGCCTGCTCGCATTGCGCTCGGGCGACCGCGTCGAGGCGATCGCTCGGCTCGAGGCGTCGCTGGCGTTGCGACCCAACAAGACCGTGCAGGCGCGCCTCGACGAGGCCCGTGCCCTGCCCTCGGGCACGACGAGCGACGACACGGACGAGGACGACGCCCACCAGAGCATCACGCGCAGCGCGGTGACCCACGGCTCACCGACGCGCACGGCCGTGCTCGAGCACGTGCTGTTCGACGACGAGCCGGGATCCGTCGAGCAGGGCTGTTTCCACGACGCGATCGTCCTCGTGGACGCCGTCGCGGGCGAGACCCGCGTGGAGCTCGTCCAGGCCTGCGACCAGACCGTGTCGATCTTCGCCGACTGGGCCAACGTCGACGCGATCACCTGGGTCGACGCGGCCGGTCCACTGGGCGCAGTCGCTGTGGTGACAGCCAACCATGGCGGCCGCGGCGACGACGGCGGCATCACCCTCGAGAGCACCACCACGCTCCACGTCTTCGCGGTGAAGGACGGCCGCTGGACGCACGGCGAGCTCCCGACCACGCAAGACGTCGAGTCCGACTGCATGAACGACTTCTGCGACGATCCCGAGTCGAAGGACGACGACGCCGAGGATCGCCGCAAGCCGTTCCGCAACGCGTTCCGGCTGTCGTGGCGCGTCGAGGTGTGGCAGTTCTTCTACGACCATCCGTGGGGCACCAAGCCCTCGCCGTATGTCGACGGATTGCCGGCGGGCTTCCCCGACTACTGCGCGCTGTAGCGATCAGTCGTGCGCGAACCACTCGCCGTCGTTGCACAGCACGACCGTGCCGTCGAACGGCCACGCGCGATCGCGGGTCACCACCATGCCCGGGCATTCGATCGCGCCCTGCAGCACGGCGTCCTCGTAGCCGAGCAGCCCATGCGCGAGCGCGTTCGTCATCAGCCACGACCCCAGCACCAGCCGTAGGCCCGCGGCCCCCGCGGCCCCCGCGGCCCCCGCGGCCTGGTGGTTGCGCCCGAAGAACGCGAGCACGAACCCGAAGAACGGCCCCGCGTACACCAGCGACACGAGCAGCCCGCCGGTCACCAGGCCGAGCGAGCCCGCGGTCTCCTCGGAGCGCGGCATGCCGCCGACCACGAGCGACACCCAGCACGCGAAGCCCCAGAGCGACAGCAACGCGAGCGAGCGCAGCGGGGGTCGGATCCAGGCAGCCACGTCCTCCAGGCTGGCAGCACCGCGCACACGAGGCAATCGCGGTGTACGATGATCGCTTGGCCCGCACGTCTCCGCGCCGTACCGCGTTCGCCGTCGTCGTCGCCCTAGTGGCCTGCACGCCGCACGGCCCGCGCGCCGAGGCCGACTCGCACCACGACGACGGACCTCCGCCCACGCGCCGCGAGCCGCTCGTCGAGGAGCTCCACGGCACGCCCGTCGCCGATCCCTACCGTTGGCTCGAGCGCATCGAGGATCCGGAGGTCGCCGCGTGGACGACCGCGCAGGATCGCCACGCGCGTCGCGAGCTCGCAGCACTCCCGGGCCGTGACGCCCTGCGCGAGCGCATGCTGGCGCTGACGGACCTCGACACCCGCTCGGCGCCGCGGCGCTTCGGCGAGCGCCTGTTCTGGACCGCGCAGCGGGCCGGCCAGGACAAGGCGGTGTACTGGGTCCGCGAGCCCGACGGCCGCGAGCGCGTGCTGCTCGACCCCAACGCCATGGGCCACGGCAGCGCGGTGTCGATCCACGGCGTCTTCCCCAGCCACGACGGCCGCGTCGTCGCGTACAAGGTCAGCCACAACAACGCCGATGCCGCGAGCCTGCGGATCCTCGAGACCGACGCGCCCCACGATCGCGAGGTGATCGACGGGGCCCGCTACGCGCTCCCGAGCTGGACGCCCGACGGCCGCGGCTTCTACTACACCGCGCTGCCGACCGACCCGAGCATCCCGGCGCCCGAGCTGCCCGGCCACGCGGCAGTGAAGTTCCACCGCCTCGGCACCGACGCCAGCGAGGACGCGCTGGTGTTCCCCGCCACCGGCGACCCGACGCGCTTCGTCGGCGCCCAGCTCTCCCACGACGGGCGCTACCTCGTCGTCACCGTGTCGCGCGGGTTCTCGGCGCAGGACGTGTACTTCGCCGATCTCCGCGCATCCGATGATCTCCGCGCGCCCGAGCGCCGCTTCCAGACGCTCACCGAGGGCCGGCCGTACCACACCTCGGTGGTCGTGCACGACGGCCGCTTCTACGTGCACACCAACGACGGCGCGCCGCGATTCCGCGTGATGCTCGTCGACCCCGCGCACCCGGAGCGCGACGCGTGGCGCGAGCTGGTGCCCGAGGGCGCCGCCACGCTGCAGGGCATCGATGTCCTCGGCGGCCTGCTCGAGCTCGTGTGGCTGCAGCGCGCCAGCAGCCGCCTCGAGCTGCGCACGCTGGCCGGCGCGCACGTCCGCGATCTGCCGCTGCCGGGCCTCGGCACCGCGACCGGGCTGATCGGCGAGCCCGACGACGACGAGGCCTACTTCGGATTCTCGTCGTTCACCGCGCCCTCGCAGATCTACCGCACGAGCATCGCGACCGGCGAGACCACCCTCTGGCACGAGGTCGAGGTCCCCGCCGACACCTCGCGCTTCGTCACCGAGCAGGTCGAGGTCCGCTCGAAGGACGGCACGCCGATCTCGATGTTCGTCGTGCACCGCGACGAACTCCGATTGGACGGCGACAACCGCGCGCTCCTCACCGGCTACGGCGGCTTCGGCGTCAGCCTCACGCCCGCGTTCTCGAGCCAGGCGGTGCTGTGGGTGGAACAGGGCGGCGTGTGGGCGATGCCCAACCTGCGCGGCGGCGGCGAGTACGGCGAGGACTGGCACGAGGCCGGCCGGCGCCACCACAAGCAGAACGTGTTCGACGACTTCATCGCGAGCGCACAGTGGCTCGTGGATCACGGCTACACGCGGCCCGGCAAGCTGGCGATCCGCGGCGGCAGCAACGGCGGCCTGCTGGTCGGCGCGGTGTCGACCCAGCGTCCCGAGCTGTTCGGCGCGGTCGTCTGCGCGGTGCCGCTGCTCGACATGGTCCGCTACCACCGCTTCGGCGCCGGCCCGACGTGGATCTCCGAGTACGGCTCGCCCGACGATGCCGACGACTTCCGCACGCTGTTCGCGTACTCGCCCTACCACCGCGTGCGGCAGGGCGTGACCTACCCGCCCCTGCTCATGCTGTCGGCGGACAGCGACGATCGGGTCGACCCCATGCACGCGCGCAAGTACGTCGCCGCGATGCAGGCCACCGGCACGCGCGCGCTGCTCCGCGTCGAGCGCAACGCCGGCCACGGCGGCGCTGACAGCCGCCTTTCGGCCGCCGAGCAGGCGACCGACGTGTTCGCGTTCCTCGACGCGGCGCTCGAGCGCTGATCCGCGCGCGGTCGATCGCCGCGTCACACGGCCGGCGAGCCGACTCGACCTTGCATGAACCGCAGTGCCCCCCGTCTTGCTCGCTTCGCGTCGCCCTGCCTCTTCCTCAGCCTCGTCGTGGGAGGGGTGGCCGTGGGCCCGTCCGCATCCGCGGCGCCGGTGTCCGGGTCGAGCAGCGCGAAGACCCCCGTCCCGCAGGCCAAGCCGATCAAGGTCAAGCGGGTCAAGCGGGTCCGCGGGATCAGCAAGTGGGAAGCGTCGACCCCGTCTCGGGTAGAACGCGAGCGCGCGGCCCCCGAGGTGACGGCGGCCGAGGGCCCGTGGGCCACGGTGTCGGTCCGGCGCCCGCTGGCGACGACGCGCACCGACGGGGGGCCCTACGCGATTGATGCCGGTGACCGCGCCGCGCTCGCGTTCGTGGACCCGAAGTTCGTCGATGCTCGAAGCGGCTGGGCACATTGGGGTGCGCCCGTCAGTTTCCTCCCGCCCGGCAGCGACACGGCGCAGGACAACTTCGAAGCGCTCGTCTGCGCGCTGGCCGGGATCGGCTGCGACGACGACGGCCAGCAGGTCGACGTCGATCTCCACCTGTGGGTCAAGGCGAACGCGGGGCACGACTACCTCGCCGTGTGTCGCGTCAAGTTCGACGACCAGGCCGGCGAGCTCACGATCGCGGCCGAGGGCGCCCCCACGACCTCGTTCGCCGTCGATCACACGGGACGCAACGCGGACAACGTGAGCTTCGTGATCGATCCGAGCGGCGCGGGCTGGTACGGCGTCGCCATCGCCAGCGACGAGGCCTGGTCGACCACGGGGTGCACGATCGACGAGCTGTGAGCCCGTCCTTCGTCGCGCTCCACGACCTCAAGCCGCTG